>CANLOE010000108.1 GCA_947492745.1 uncultured Cyclobacteriaceae bacterium
ATCACCTTTCCATCTCGAATGTACATCGAACAGCAATAAGATTTTAACCCAAAATGTTCCCTACTAGTCCTCGATTGTATCGAGGATTGAACGTGTTCGGCATTTGCAATGCCCTATTACCGACCTTTCCATTGTAGTAATTGTTTTCAAACTGTAATAATGAGGAGCATCACAGATCACCTTTCCATCTCGAATGTACATCGAACAGCAATAAGATTTTAACCCAAAATGTTCCCTACTAGTCCTCGATTGCATCGAGGATTGAACGTGTTCGGCATTTGCAATGCCCTGTTACCGACCTTTCCATTGTAGTAATTGTTTTCAAACTGTAATAATGAGGAGCATCACAGATTACATTTCCATCTCGAATGTACATCGAACAGCAATAAGATTTTAACCCAAAATGTTCGTTGGAACTTCGTCATGAGGATTTAAATGGCAATACATCAGTGCATTTTCTTGGGTTCAGCGTAGCCCATCTAGGTGTGGCTTTGGGCTACGCCTTGATGTTTTTTGCCCTAAATTGGAAACGGGTAAGCCAGTATCTATTCCTTATACTTTGTACAGTCCGTGCCTATCATATATTATCCGGTGTAGATTGCCGGAAGTATCAAATAGTAGTACATCGGTCGTGACTACCACCAATCCCAAGTTTCGAGTAATACAACATACACAATGGTTCATTGTATACCTCTCCTTGACCCTTGGGCACGGGCACCTCTCCGATACCGATTTTTATTTTTCCGGATACGATCTACCCCTTGACTTTTGTGGGCATTAATTTGAAGTCCGCAGATTTGGGCATGGTAAGAAAAGCGTCCAGTATTTCTTTTGGGGGCAGTGTCAGTTTTCTTTTTTGAAGATCCAGCCAAGCCCCATCTACAGCGACAATAGCTGCTTGAATACCGTCACTTCGGAATATTTCATGACTGAAAGACCATCTCGACCCGTCTTGGCGCATGGAGAGTAGGGTGCAATTGATGGTAATGTCCCCTTCCATCCCTACTTCTCTCAAGTATTTGGTTTCTTCCCGAAACAATATGGGTCCGATACCCAGCTCTTCCATACGGGACAGGGACAGCCCCGCTTCCTTTAGTATTCCCACTCGTAAGTGAGCACAATAGTCGTTGTATGCGGTATGTCGCATGTGTCGATTGGGGTCCAGGTCGGCCCATTTTACCTCAAAAGTTTTTTCGTATTTTTCCATGGATACTGATTTGCCTTTAGTTTGCTGTCGAAAATGTTGTTTTTTCTTTGGTGATAAATTGTGTGCAACGGGCGACTACCGCCTCATCACGAAGTACTCTTGTATGTCCCATACTACTGGGGGTATGGAGTATTGCTTTTGGATAGGCCTCCGATAGTACTTGACCATGACGTAAGGGTACTTCTTTGTCGTTTATATCATGTACGATCAGGTAATCGATATCGGGTATGTCCTTGATCAGGTGTTCGGCACTGGTTTCTGCAAAACTCACTCCGAACTTTTCTTTGATATGGTGATACAGGTAATCGGCTATTTTGAGAGAGCCATTGATTTTATCTAAAAAATCCGTCACGATTTCGTCTCCTACGGAAGGTGTACAGATACTGATCAGTTTTTTGGTATTCAGTAAGCGTTCTCGGAGAACATACAGACAGACGATACCTCCGAAAGAATGGGACAGCAGAGCTTCGGCTTTCCCGTAAGTTTCCTCAAGCGCCACCAGCACATCGGCAAATTCCAGGATAGAGGTCTGCTTGCCCTGTGAGCGATGATGGGCCGGACCATCAAAAACTACCAATCGATAACCCGCCTCTATCAATAATGGCGCAAAACGATAAAATTGGGTGCCCCTCCCGGACCAGCCATGTACTCCGATAATGATTCTGTCCCCTGTTCCCCAAGAATAGACCTGTATTTTACGGCCATTACAAACAAGGGTAGACTGCTCCGCTCTATCGGCCATGGATTGCTCTTTTCGGGGTACAGGATAGCGGAGTGGCGTGAAAAATAGCCGTACCCCCCATCGCTTGGCCAGAAAAGGGGCGATTTTCTCCACTTTGGGGAAAAGCCATGCTATGGCACGGAGTGCAACAGGTACCTTGGCCTTCTTGGTACTGATCTTGTTTTCTTTCATCACGGTTTTTTATTATGTTGTGTTGTAGGGTGGGATAGTACAAAGGTCTGTAGGTGCTGTTTCAGGTGCGTCCGGGCAATGTCGATAGAGTCATGCTCAGGACTGACACGGGACATGATGATAGCTCCTTCTAGGGTACATATAATGAGTGAAGACAGGTCATGTACATCGATACTGGGCTTGAACTCCCCTCGGGCCACTCCTTCTTCCAGTTTTATTTCTATATACCGTTGTAGTACATGGATGCCTTCCTTGGCCTTTTTCTTGAGTTCGGGATGGGTATTGGTCGCGTCCATAGCAGTATTGAAGATGGGACAGCCCCCGCCCTTGACGATGGGGTCTTCGGTAAAGCTGCTAAAGGCATCCAGAATAGCATAAAGTTTCCCCTTGGAAGTTGAGGCTTTGGCCGTGGCAGTTCTGAAACGCTGCTTTACCTTATTGAGATTGTAATTAAAGGCCTCTACGGCAATCTCATCCTTATTCTTAAAATGATTATAGATGCCACCTTTTTTCAGTGAGGTCGCTTCCATGATATCACTCAGTGCACAGCCATGATAGCCATAGATATTGAAAAGCTCGGAAGACTTCTCGATAATAAACTCTTTGGTTGAATTTCCTTTTGTCATGATTTAAGACCGTTCGGTCTCTAAATCTAGGCATAGTTCCAGGAAAAAAAAACGATTGGACCTATTTTATCCCAGAATGTTCGTTGGAACTTCGTCATGAGGACTAATACAAATTTGGGTTTCAAATGTCGTATAAGATTCCGCTGGTCATTTTGTTTCAATCAAGGCGAGAACCGCAGGGATAGCAGCGCTATCCCGAGGATTGTCAACGCAGAGTGAAGCAAAATGAACAAGAAGATATGCGATATTTAAACCCAAATTGATCGATAGAAATCGTGATGAGCGTATAAATAGCAAAATATCAGCCATTTGGATTCGTTCGGCATAGCACCGCTATGGTGAATGAAGACAGGTGGGCAAAGCTTCTGATATGAAGCTATTTATGCGCGGAATAGGTTCTCTATTGATCATTTTGGGTTAAAAGCTAAGTTTGTATAGAACGGCAATACATCAGGGCTTTTTATAAGATTCAGCGTAGCACCGCTACGGTTAATTCAAAAAACGCATTTATTTACTGATTTGAAGCCAGTTAAGTCCGGAATAGATTTTCTAATGGACATTTTGGGTTTATGCTCAAGCGAAAGTACACGGAAAAAATAGCCAAATGAATGATGATGATAATCAGGACATAATGTGCGGTATCATGAGAAGGGGGGCGAGGATTTTCAGCAGGACGGAAATTTCCTGAAAAATTTAAACTTGCTCCAGATTATTACACTTTGGGATAGGTACCGGAACTTTATAGTTGAGGAGCAGAGACTGTTTTTGACCTAGCTCTTTTCGATACCTAGGTCAGTGGTGCGGCTGTAACAGAAAAAACGATAGCCCATCAGTCACGCTCATATGTCCAAAGGGCTATCGTTCTCTATAGAAAGTACGTTTTCTTATCGGTTTACTCCTCCTTTAGGAAGGGGTAACGGTAATCTTTAGCGGGTACAAAGGTTTCTTTGATGGTCCTTGGCGATACCCAGCGCAACAGATTGAGCATAGATCCTGCCTTATCATTGGTACCCGATGCCCGACCACCACCGAAAGGCTGCTGACCTACCACCGCACCCGTGGGCTTGTCATTGATATAAAAATTACCGGAAGCATGGACCAATCGTTTAGCGGCCAGGTCTATGGCATAGCGGTCTTGGGAGAAGATAGCGCCCGTCAGCGCATAAGGAGAAGTACTGTCCACCAAGGTGAGCGTATCTTCAAAATTCTCCGAATGGTAGACATATATAGTTACCACGGGCCCGAAAATCTCCTCGCACATGGTCAGTGCTTTAGGGTCTTGTGTCAGGACTACGGTAGGCTCGATAAAATAGCCTTTACTCTTATCATACCCCCCGCCGGCGATGATCTCGCTGAGTTTGTCTTCTTTGACTTTTTCGATATATCCGGCGATTTTGTCGAAGGCGCGCTCATCGATGACCGCATTGAAAAAGTTGCCAAAATCTTCAGTTGCCCCCATTTTTATAGTCTCAAGGTCTTTTAGGACATCGGTTTTGACGGATTCCCAGAGGTTATCGGGTATATAGACCCGGGAGGCAGCAGAGCATTTTTGGCCTTGGTATTCGAAAGCTCCTCTGGTGATGGCAGTAGCTACGGCCTTGGCATCAGCAGATTTATGTGCCACTATGTAATCTTTACCACCTGTTTCACCAACAATACGGGGATAGCTTTTATAGCGATGGATGTTTTCTCCTATGGTTTTCCATAGGTTCTGGAACACCCCCGTACTGCCTGTAAAGTGAAGGCCAGCAAAGTCGGGATGTTCGAAGATGACCTTACCTGCTGTGGGCCCATCCACAAAGATAAGATTGATGACCCCATCGGGGAGACCGGCCTCACGAAATACCTCCATGATGACCTGAGCGGAGTACACCTGACTGTAGGCGGGCTTCCATACGACGGTGTTGCCCATCATGGCCGCCGCAGCAGGTAGGTTGGCAGCGATAGCGGTAAAGTTGAAGGGGGTAATCGCAAAAACGAAGCCCTCTAATGCGCGGTGTTCGACCCTGTTCCAGATGCCGGGCGCCGACTGAGGTTGTTCTTTATAGATCTGTGTCATATAGGACACATTGAAGCGCAGAAAATCGATGAGCTCACAAGCGGCATCGATTTCTGCCTGATAGACACTTTTGGACTGGCCCAGCATAGTGGCCGCGTTGATTTTTGCGCGATAAGGACCCGCAATCAGTTCGGCAGCTTTCAGGAATATACTGGCACGATGCTCCCAGGCAAGTCCTGTCCAAGCAGGTTTGGCCGCAAGGGAAGCATTGACGGCCTGCTCTACATGGCCGGCATCCCCTTCATGGAAGTGACCCAGTACATGTTGATGGTCATGGGGAGGGTGCATGGATATTTTATGCTCGGTACTGACACGTTCACCGCCAATGTACATGGGCACATCTATAGTCGTTGCTCTAGCTTCGGCCAGGGCATCCTTGAGTGCTTTGCGCTCTGCACTACCGGGAGCATAGGACAGAACTGGTTCATTGACCGGTTCGGGGACATTGTATATTCCTTTTGGCATAAATAACTGATTTTGGTTAATGTAAATAGGATGGACCAAATTTAGTTATTCCCCAACAAAAAGCATTACGCTCAAAGGAGATTCGTCAATTTACTCAGGCAGGTGACTTCGTAGGTAGTGGCTTCCCCATGTGGATGACCTTGAGGGTTGTAATATACGGCATCGATGGAGGCATTGATGGCACCTCCTACATCGGCTTCTAGGTTGTCACCGATCATTAGCGCCTCAGAGGGCTTGCCCCCGACCTGTTCTATGGCGAAGTCGAAAATCGCTTTGGATGGTTTGCGGCTATTCGCACTATCAGAAGCAGTCACGGACTGAAAATAGTGGTCGATGCGGCTGCCTTTGAGTTTTCTGTACTGTACTTCTATAAAGCCGTTGGTAATGATGCTCAGTGTATACCGCTGGCACAAATACTCCAAGGTATCCACGGCATAAGGCAGTAATTTGCTTTTACTGGGACACCTCTCCAGATAGTCTCCCGAGAGTTTTTTGGCAAGGACTGAGTCCGGTACACCCAGGCTTTCAAGTACTTTTTGGAAGCGTTGCTGTCGTATACCTTCCTTCTCCAGTTCACCGTTATTGTATTTTTTCCAAAGCCGATGGTTGATTTTGTGGAATTCGCCCTGAAACTCGTCTTTTGAAAAAGCCCCAAGCCCGTCCAAGGCATGCTCTGCATACAATTCATTCAGGCTATCCTGTGCATTACTTTCATAA
Source organism: uncultured Cyclobacteriaceae bacterium (assembly GCA_947492745.1). Taxonomy (GTDB): domain Bacteria; phylum Bacteroidota; class Bacteroidia; order Cytophagales; family Cyclobacteriaceae; genus Aurantiphycus; species Aurantiphycus algarum. Next base: position 5,988 of record CANLOE010000108.1, read on the forward strand.
TCCCACAAGGTATGATCAAGGTCAAAAAATAAATGTTTGTATTTCACGGTAGTTAAAGATTATACCTATTGGTAGCAACCGCTTTCTGGCCAAAGTTTCAGAGGCATGGAACGGGGCTTGGTCCGATAGATTTGTACTATCTAAAGATAATCACAAGCAACGTTATCTCAATGCACTCCCCAACCTTTTTTTTCCAGTTTGTTGACGGCCAGCTCACGGTTGGAATACATGGTATTGTGTATATCCAGATCTTTCTTGAGCGTCTGGTCCTTGTTGAGAAACTGAAACATCTGACTTATGATATCGAAGACTTCATCCTTGATGTAATAAAACACCCACTGGTCCTGCTTCCGGGTACTCAGTATCCCCGAATTCTTGAGGTAGAGTAGATGACGGGAAGTCTTGGTCTGGGTAAATTCCAAAATGTGTTCCAGATCTGAAATGCACATTTCCTTATTGTTATAGATGAGGTGCAGTATCCTTATTCTGGATTCCTCAGAAAAGGCCTTGAAAATCTGTGCACCGAAGAGTAGACTGAAGTTTTTTAAACGCATGGAATGTTCTCTCGTATAACTATATTAGTTACAACAATTATTTTTGTGGTATTAAGGTTATCAAAATTGATAATCAATGATTATATTCGGGTTTATTTTAACCAATGCATCTTGAATTTCAAACTTAAAATCTTTCTTTGCGCCTTATTTTTGGTTGGAGTATCCATGATTCCGGTCGAAAAGTCATATGCTCAAGGTAAGAAGAAAGTTATTCAACTATCTGGGATTATTCTCGGAGAAGATAGCATTTCAGGAGTACCCGGTGTACACGTGTATGTCCCCAAAGCGGGGAGGGGAACCTCCACTAATAATGTAGGGTACTTTTCTATGCCCGTTCTGGTCGGGGACAGTGTGGTGATCAGTTCCATTGGCTATAAAAAGAAATTTTTCATAGTTCCCGATAATGAAGGGGATAGGATAACCATAATCGAAGAACTGGACTCCGATGTCACCTATTTGGAAACGGTGCAGGTACTTCCCTTTCCTACCGAGCGTCTTTTTAAAGAGGCCATTCTTGCGATGAACACTCCTGAAGACAACGGCATCAATAAGGATAATTTCGATGCCGAATTTCTAGCGTATATGTTGGCCAACACAGCTATGGGTCCGGAGGCCAACCATACCTATTATATGAACAATTTTGCCTATCAGCAGCACAACCGCTATACCGTTCGGTCCAATCCACTTTTGAATCCCTTTGCTTGGGCGCAGTTGATCAAAAGTATCAAAAGAGGTGATTTCAAGAAAAAGAAGTAACCTCTAACTTCGAAATGACAACCTTCTCCTTTTTTCTGCTATAATTAAGGTATATAGTAAGGAAATTGCCGAAAAATGACAAAGGTTTTCGGATGTATTTTGTTATTTGAGTTATATCTGTTCGGTACAAAACATTTGTTGGATATGCTCAGATCGATCGTCCTGCTCATCATGATTATAGTCCCGGTTTTGGGGCATGCCTCAAAAGGAGGCTTTCCCGCCGATATACTGGATGCAAATGTGGCACTGGTCTTCAATAATATCACTGCTACAGCAACGGAGGAAGCGATGGAAGATATTTATAAGGAGCTGATCCACATGGGCTTCAATATTGTTTCGGCTGATGTTGTTTCCAATAGCAAAGAGGATATCGAGGAGCTGAATCTCGACCATTGCAATAAAAAGGTAAAATACCTCATAGGTGTCCTATGTATACAAATGACATTCCCTGTCTACAGAACTGTTATCGACGATAAGGTAAATTGTAAGGACAGAAATTTCGAGTTTAATCCTCCTGAACTTCTTTGGCGTCTAAAAGACCCTAGTTATATGTTGGTCATCAATCGACTGAAGAAAAAGCTGGGGCGATGGAAGAAACACTACCCTGCCTCGAACCGCACTTCCTACGACACTACCTTGGTCAGTGGCAGACTATTGACTGCAGAACAGAAACAGCAACTCCATGAAGTGAGGGAAAAAAGGACCATCAGGTATGTGATCAATGCAGACTTCAATACGCTGCCCGATGACCTCAAAGACCATGAACTGGCTATCGTCAAAATACCTAAGGGAGCCACACCCATGCACTGGTACGTCAACGAACGCATAACAACAAGAATGATAAAATATCCGCACAGGTACACATTCCATAAATCCTATGAGGATTATAGAAAGTACTGCGGGACAGTACCCTGTAAGTACCGACTCATCCTAGTGGAAGGGAAGGCAATCTTTGCCCCTTCCGAGGGAGCCAAAGAACGCAATAGGTCCCTTGAATCCCAAAACAAAACCGCTGCCAACCCCACCGTATTTGGTAAATCGAGAACGGTATACGTGGCGAAAAGCTTCTTCGAAATTGTCCTAAGAGATGAAACCAATGGAAAAATCTACAAAGTGGGCGAAAGTAATTTCATAGGAAAGTCCATGAAAGATTTCGTTGATATGGCCCATAGAATGAGATAGCATCCCGTGCCGGAACCCGAAGTGGTATGTTTTCCCTTCCGACTATCGTGCTACAGTTTCGATGGTCCGGATTACCTGAAATGGATGCTCTTGTTGTTTACGCTGGCAGACGTGGTCGGGAATGGAATAGACATAAGTATTCGGTATACCCGGATGAAATTGTTTTAGGACATACTGAAATGAGTACGAAAGCTCTATTCTCTCCGGGACGGCCCTGGTCCCCATCGACTAATGACAGGTAGACCAGTACAAGAGTGGCCCAAGACCCCTGAAAATTAAACCCGGATCATGCGTTGGAACTTCGTAACGAGGGTTTAATACAAATTTGGGTTTTAAATGTCGTATAAGATTCCGCGGGTCATTTTGGTTTCAATCAAGGCGACAACCGCAGGGATAGCAGCGCTATCGCGAGGATGGTCAACGCAGAGTGAAGCAAAATGAACAGGAAGATAGGCGATATTTAAAAGCTAAGTTTGTATAATACAAATTTGGGTTTTAAATGTCGTATAAGATTCCGCGGGTCATTTTGGTTTCAATCAAGGCGACAACCGCAGGGATAGCAGCGCTATCGCGAGGATTGTCAACGCAGAGTGAAGCAAAATGAACAGGAAGATAGGCGGTATTTAAAAGCTAAGTTTGTATAAGGAGTAGAAGTCAATCAGAAACTAAAGTCCGATTCCAACACTGGGATGTAAGTATACTCCTGAAAATGAAGAATCAATGATGATGCACTTACCGAAGAAGTCGAAAGCAGTACACTCGATTACCCTTGTGAACCCTTTTTTTTGAAGGTCGAGTAATAAAACGTTTACTGAGAATCAAATCATTGAGTTAAACCCGAATCATGCGTTGGAACTTCGTAGCGAGGGTTCAGATGCCAATAAAACGCACTGATGTATTGCCATTTAAGTCCTCATGACGAAGTTCCAACGAACATTCTGGGTTAAATGAACGCCATGTCGTGGGGTGGATTTGCGTTTGTGATTGCTCCCCTGTGGATTGGTTGAAATTATGATTAATACTTCGTGTCATTTATTTAGTGTTTGGAGTCATTGGCAAAAATGGCATCGCCATCCACAAAAAAAAAGGAATACATGTGCACAGAAGTACGTGAGAAATCAAGACAACGGAGAGGCTATTCAACTTACCATAAATCCAAGCGGACGAATTCAAGTGACCGCTGAAAATTGAAGGATACATCTTTAAAATAGTTTTATGATATACTGATCAGTGTTATTGTAAAATCCAATGTTTTTCGTGTTGCCAATACAGATGCTCACAACCAAATCATAAATGTTTATTCGGTCAAAATTGTAATTCTTCTTTTGCTATTTTATTCTTTCAGAATACTTTAAAAGAATAAGATAGTATGCAGCCAACTAATCTAACCAATGTAAGGTAAGGAAGGAGAACAGTATAACTTTTGTTGCCTGAGAATAGTATCTTATGAATTATTCGGGGATATATCATTCTCACAGTACAAAATAACTTAGAACACTTATTTAACATTAACAAAACCATGAAAAATTTAATATCGACAGTCATGATTGCTATAGTTATAGTGATGTTCGGCTGCCAATTGGAAACAGAAACCGTAATTCTACCCCAAGAAGAAGCCAACTCAAAAGAGGTGTCAAGTAAAGATGACGTGGCGCTTCAGCTCGTAGAACTCCTACAGAACGACGGTATGGCAGAGTACCTGATCGGTTCATTGGAAGAAGCCCCTGGAGGAATCGCTATGACCGATCTTATGGATCGAATGGAGGGACCAGGGAGTAAAAACAGTGCTACTGACCGTCTGCGAAAAACAGCTTTACAATGGACGGGTAAGCATGCAGGTAATGGAGGACTCGAAGTATTGGAGCTGTGGATGCACTTGCCCAAAGGCGAGCCCATTTGGGAAGAACTACTGGTGAGCTATGCGCCCAGTGATATCGAAGAAAATGAGGGACAGGCCATCAAAGCCTATGACCGAGCCGGTAATGTGGTGTACCTAAGTGCCGACAAAGCCCCAGATAGTCCCGTTATCGTGGTGGAGACTCAAGGTTATGCCGCTCTGCTCATGGAGGTAGAGAAGATGAATGCCATGCTGCGCTCTGCGGGGCTACAGCACAATACGGTCAATAGAGGTAATACCGGTCTAAGCCGTAGTGCTGCCGGTGTGGAAACGACCAAGTTGGATAAGATAGAATTGAACGATGATCAGGAACCTTGGATATCGGGTGCGGCAGAAGTCTATGCAGTCACCTCGGGCATAAGGACTACGGACAATGCCCCGGAACTAAAGGTGATACCCATGCAATATCTGAAAAATGATGACAGAGCGTATTATCCAAATCAGATTATCCTCTTCTGGGATGATTATGCCTATCAGGCGGCAAATATCCAGTTGTTCGAGAAAGACAGCAATTATAATTACAAAGAGCTTACCCGTATACTCATCGATGGGGTGACCCAGATTTTGGGCTCGCTCTCCGGGCAGCCTTGGATATCTGCTTTGGGGCAGATAGCAGGTGCTATCGTTCGGGTGCTCCCGGATTCGTTCTTTACGAATGATGACGACTATATAGATTCTTTTTATACCATAGAAAAGGGAAAAAGTTATATAGGGTATTTTGGAGCTGCGCAAAACGCGAAAGTCGACCTGCAACCGCACTTCGTCCCCGGTAGCTGATAGTACTTGAGTTGATTATCGAGCCATAGAAACAAGAACGGGCCAGCGCTAGCGCTGGCCCGTTCTTGTTTCTCCCGAAATGCATGTTTCATGGAACTGTCATCTTTGACCACGCGGTAGGTTAACCTCTTCTAGGGAAATGTGCTTGTAATCTTTAGCTGACGCAAGGCCTCGACTTTGATGCTCTACAGTCCTGTAATACAAACTTAGCTTTTAAAATCGCCTATCTTCCTGTTCATTTTGCCTCACTCTGCGTTGACAATCCTCGGGATAGCAGCGCTATCCCTGCGGTTCTCGCCTTGATGGGAAAAAAATGACCCGCGGAATCTTATACGACAGTTGAAACCCAAATTTGTATAAGGCCTTAACATAAGAGCTGATTACTGGCCATTAACCTACGCGCTTTACGTATTCCTTATTCATTGATCCTGTCAGTCAAAGGCGTATCACCTTTTGTATATAAAATGCGGGGCTTCCTCATAGTTTGATGTCAAGCTTTATCAGCGGACTGCGTATGCTCTCTGATACACTTGTTGAACGACAAGAATTTCAGCCTTTTTCAATTTGGGTGAAAATTAGAGCTGAACGGGCGAGGGCGAAAAGTCCACAAAATGGTGATTTGGATTTCAGGGGATGAACCGGCTATGGCAATTCGCAAGGAAAGCCTAAGTCAACGACAGTGAGGAGCTGATGAATATCCAGCTTCATATCATTTCCGAGATGCATCCAGAGGATGATGATACATACAATACCCGTCAATCTAACCTGTTTTGTATGGAAAAAATTGGATGCGCTCATCTGTTGAATGAAAATGTCTTTCAAGTTATACTATCTGGGTATGTATCCGTTGAACAGATAACTAATGTAAACATTTTAACTTAAACAAAAACCATGAAAAATTTAGTGTCGGCAGTAATACTCACCATGACTGTAGTGATGTTCGGCTGTCAATTGGAAACAGAGACCGTGATTCTGCCTCGGGAGGGGGTAAACACAAATGAAACATCGGGTAAGGATGCCGTAGCACAGCAGCTCGTTGAACTCCTACGGTCCGATGGGACGTCCGAATACCTCATCGGTTCTCTAAAGGAGGCCCCAACAGGAATCGCTTTAAAAGACCTCATGGACCGTATGAAAGGTCAGGGAAGCAAGAGTAATGGTGCCCACCGACTTCGGGAAACAGCGGTACAATGGACAGGCAGGAAAGCTGAAGATGGAAGCCTCGAAGTATTGGAGCTATGGATGCACTTGCCCAAAGGCGAACCCATATGGGAAGATTTACTGGTTACTTATGTTCCGGATAATATCGAGGAAAATGAGAATCAGCCCCTCAAAGCCTACGATCGCGAGGGAAATATTCTATATTTAGATGCTCAGGAAGCTCCCGACCGCCCTGTTGTGGTAATAGAAACCCAAGGCTACGCCGCTCTGCTGATGGAGGTCGAGAAGATGAACGGCATGCTGCGTTCCGCAGGATTACAGCATAGTTCTCCCAAGTATAGGGATGATCTTTCGCAGCGCAATGCCGGTGCAGAGACGACCAAGTTGAATAAAATAGAAGTAAAGGATAATGGAGAGTCTTGGGTATTGGGTGCTTCGGAAATCTTTGCAGTTACTTCGGGCATAAGGACCGCTGATAATGCACCGGAACTGAAAGTGATACCCATGCACTATCTCAGTAGCTCAGAGAAAGCCTATTATCCAAACCAAATCATGCTTTTCTGGGATGATTATGCTTACCAGGCCGCTAACATCCAGTTATTCGAAAAAGACAATAATTACAATTACAAAGAACTGACCAGCGTCTTGATCAGTGGTGTGACCCAGATTGCAGGTTCACTGTCCGCCCAACCTTGGGTGTCCGCTTTGGGGCAGATTGCGGGGGCTATTGTCCAAGTACTCCCGGATTCGTTTTTTACCAATGATGATGATTATATCGACTCTTTTTACACCATAGAGAAGGGAAAAAGTTATACAGGATACTATGGTGCTGCGGGAAATGCGAAAGTTGATCTGGAACCGCACTTTATTCGCACTAACCGATAGAACTCCGAGCTACCCGTGGGCATATCGAAAAGAAAGGGGCCACTGCTAGCAGTGGCCCCTTTCTATAATTTTCGATGGCTACGATTTTTAGTACCGGCTTCAAAATCGAAGGAAGGAGAATGGTATAAAAACATCCCTTTCACTGATTCGAAAAATTTGTTCCCCAGCATAAGTGGGCCGTACGGCACGGGACAAAATCATGTAAACCGATATCTGCAAACAAAACGGCATCTTATCAGAGCTACTTTCGTAGGAGTCCTTGGGCAAATACCTTTCCATCGGGCAGTATCACTTTGATAAAGAATATCCTGTCACTAGAGCGTAAGGGGATAAAATCCATAACCATACCCTCAGATAGTAATTTCTCATCGGTTTCTTTGGTAATCAACCTCTTGCCCACACTGTCAAATACCTGTACCATGCTTTTCCCTTTAGGGACCCCTTTCATTTGTAGGTGAACAGTACCTTTAAAAGGATTCGGGAATATCTTCATGCTCATTTTACTCTTCTCTTGTTCCCATCGTTCCCTATGTGATGCCTGCGGTGTTAGCTGATGTACATTGATTTTGGAGCTGGTAATACTCGGTCCGTTGACCGAGTAGGCCTCTATGACCATCGCATTGAAGATGGCCCATCTGGACCCGCTTGCTTCCTGTACGAAAAATGCTATTTCATTATTGATATCCGGTGTCACACCGAGGATACTGACCGTTTCCGTACTATTGTTCTTTTGGTTGTTCGTTATGGATTGATCTCCTATGGTAAAGGTCGTGCGGATGTCCTCAGTGGTTCGGATAGAACCAAAGAAAGTGAGGTTATAGGCATGACCTTGTTGAAGCCCCTTGATAACAACATGCCCTCTTGAGGAAAAAGCATCATTGAAAAAGAAACTCCCCATAACCTTGTCGGGGTACAGACCACTATCCTGACCCGGTTGTACACCCCACTCATTGGAGCCCTCCATAGCTTGTAGGAACCGGAGCTTAAAGCCCGTCTCATCGCCCTGTTCATTGAGAAGCGTGCGGCTCACATCACCGTTTAAAGGGAGTATACTCAGGTTGTTCCAAGGAGTGGCTTGGTCGAAGGAGACATTGCCATTAATATTGATCTTGACAGCAAAGCGTATGGGGCTTCCTCCGGCAATATTCGAAAAATCAGAGTAGCCCGATACCGTTTCTGCCCTCACCTTATAATGATAAAGGTTATCAGGTGTCAGTCCGCTATCGGTGTAAGTGTTTGTGTTTTTTGTATTGTGGTGCAATAAGGAGTAAGGACCATCTGCCCCTGTGGTCGAGCGAAAGATTTCAAATCCTGTTTCATCAAGGGAGTTATCACTCCAGTTTAGCTCAACTGTGCTGTCCGATATACCCGTAACGTGCAGTAAAGAAGGACTGAGCAGCTTTGGGTCTACCTCAAATGCTTCTATCGTCAGAGCATTGATAAAGGCTCCCTTTCCACCTTCCGCACCTATCGTAAGGGTTATTTCACCTTGCTCATTACTATAGAGGTCTTTGAGTACGGCATCATTCTCCGTATTGTCCAGGACCGATAGTCGCACGGTATCCCCGTCGATAGCATAGAACGTGGTACCACCATCCGTGGCATGACTGCCCACAAAACGAAAATTGTATTTTTCGCGGAGTCCGAGACCGGAGATAGTCATGTGAAATGCCTCTGGACTATCTGCCCTATGCCAGTAATACTCTTGGAGTACCTTATCCGGATAGATACCTGTATTTGCACCGGTAACAGCTCCTCGGTCCTGTACGCCACTTACATTGCCCTCTAAGGTCAGTACAAGGTCGGTGGCTTCCCCAAGGCCGTTAGTGAGGTTAGTGAAAACATCGCCTGGCTGAGGGGTTTTGGCGGTATTGTTCCAGGGAAGACCGACATTATCCTTCGAACCAAAATTGATAGGAACGGTGTAAGATGGTTTTTCCATTACCTCGAAGGCATAGGAGAGCGTAACGACACTACCAAAAGCATCTTTGGCACTGATCTGTATGCCTTCATACTTTCTGGTGACCTCATTGGCAGAAGGGGTAATGGAGAGCAGGGCCTGGCCATCGCCCAAATCGGTAAAGCTGGCAAAATCCGGCAGGCCCGAAGCGCTCAGCTCGATTTGATCCCGTGGGAAATCACTGGCAGTGATAGTTACCTTGGTATTTTCTCCCAAATAAGCATCGACCTCTTTCAACGCTTCTAAGACAGGGGCTTTGTTGGGCGTATGCACCGTATCCGTTATTGAAAAAGCAGAATTGCCATTCTGATTGAAAGCTAGTAGTTTATAGTAATATTCTGTATTTTCTATAGGGCTTTTGTCCCTGTACCGAACCGTATTGGCGGGTATAGGGCTTTGGTGAACAGGTCGGAATACATTCTGGCGATGGCTTGCCCGATAGAGGGTATAGCCCAGTTCATTAAAAGGGGTATCTTCCCATTCAAGGCCTACGCTGCCGTCGGGTTGCAATAGGGCCTGAAAACGGAGAGGGCTTGCTGGCAGGCCAGTATACTCGAATGTCTTTTCGATGATCATGGCATTGAGGTATCCTTTTTGGTCGATTTCCTTCGTACCGAGTTCAACCCTTATCTTTCCGAGGGCATCAGGTTGTACTCCCGCGAAGTGGACCGATTCATCCACATTACCCGTCGTCAATACTGTATCAGCAACGGTACCTATACGGTAAACCGTATGTTCTGTACCATTTCCCGCCCTGCTACTTCCCAGTAGTATGAGATTGTAGTACTGAGAAGGGTCCAGCCCCGAGAGTTCTATAGTAACGGCCTGATCACCTTCGAAGTAAAAATGGTTCCTCCTCACACTATTGGGAAACCGGGTCATTGTATCATCGCTATGGGGAACACCGGTACTGTCAGCGGACCACTCAGTACCTCGGATGGACATGACGATGCTCGATGACTCACTATTTTCATCCAGTAGATTATCAGCATAGGTACTATCAGCGGTATTCCATGGAGATACCGTATTGCTGAGCTCGCCCAGGTTCAGTAATACGCGCTGATATGGATCTTTATCTTCTACATAGATGGAAAAAGATTGTACCACTTCCGTGATATCGTCCGAAACAGCGATGTCCACTTCATATTGTCCAGCAGCAGTAAAGCCGGGGCTTAGTTCAAGGGTAGCCGTATTATCGGGATGGACAGTGATGCTGGCCCAAGAGGGCAGTGTTTCCGAGTACCACTTCAGCATGGTCAGGTCCTTATCGTTAGCATTTAGAGTGCGCGTAATGATATCACCTTCCATAAGGCTGAAATCATCGATCTTGCTCAATGAGGGCAGGTAGTTATCATTGACAAGTAAAGAACAGGTAATGGTGTCGGCACCACCAAACGAATCTTCCGAAATTACATCGAAGCGATACGTCCCCTGCTGACGCTCCTCCGGAGCCAAGGTGAGCAAGCCCGTTTTTCCTTCGACCGAAAAACGCGCCCAGTAGGGTAGGCCCTTGGTCCTGAAACTAAGGGTACCCCCGTCCACATCCTCTCCTATATAGTGTATCACTACAGTACTGTCATATCGGAGTACGATGTCAGTGGCACCCGATAAGCTGGGAGGAGTGTTCAAAGAGGTCGAGGTAGCGATATTGGAGTCGGTACTACGGTCCGATGCTTCTTCGGAGGCCTTTATCTTGTAAAAATAGGTAGTGTTGGCCTTTAGCCCGTAATCTACATAGTCGATGAGCTTATCCGTGCTGCCCGCAAGTCGGGCTATCTGAGAGAACGTGCTATCGTCTCCCTCGGAGCGGTAAATTTCGAAAACCGTAGAAGGAGTACCGTTGTCTTCCCATTGAAGGGCGATACTCTTGGGAGATAGTGCTTGGAGGGACAGATCGATCAGCAGCTTGGGCAGTGGGGGTGACTTGGGGGCCTCTACTTGGGCAATGGTAGTGACGGACTCCATCAGTTCCCTGATGTCTCTACTGCGAAGTGCTTCATCAAAGAGGTACAGATCATCGATATGACCTTTGTACTGCCCTCCCTCATCGCCAAAGGCATAGGTACTGTTTACGTTACCAAGTCCTGCCTTATCGGTATGGCTTTTGATAAGGTCGAAGGCCCAGTAGTACTCACCGGCTGCTTCTTCACCATTGATATAGAGGATAAGGGCACTTTTGTTAAAGACCAAGGCCACATGGTTCCATCCTGTATCGGTAAAGGGAGCGGATATAATCCTGCGCTTTCCTCCTGTGCTGACAGCTCCTTCTAAGCGACCCTCTTTTAACCTTAGGGCGATGCCATTACCATCACCGCCCTGTTCGAATATGACCTGTCTGTCCTGTGTCTCATTAGGTTTGATCCATAGGGCTAAGGTCTTCTTGGAAAATTCGGTATTGAAAAGGCCCGTAAGGGAGCGCGCCTCTATAGGCCACTTACCGTTTAGAAAAAGACTGTGACTGCCTTCTATTGCTTCCTTGGACAGTACGGCATGACTGAGAAACTTTGCGGTACTTTCGCCCTTTTCATTGATGAAGCTACCGTTGAACCGCCAATTACTTCGTGGGGACAAGGCGAGGGTGCTTAAGGTCTCCCCGTAACTGTTCAGTGCGGATACTTTATAGTAATAGGTACTATTGGTGGTGATGTCCGTGTCCATGTATTCGGTACTATTGGCGGGTAGGTCAGCTATCTTCTCATAAGGTCCTAGCGGAGAAGTAGACCGAAACAGACGAAAACCTGTTTCATTATCACTATTGTCGGACCACTGTAGGGCAATACTATCATCAGAGCTGGAATGTCCCTGTAGTGCAGAAGGTTTCGCGGGTGGGAAAGAAAGGGCTTCGGGAAGTAACGAGAAGTATTCAGCGGGGATTTTTTGTACTCCCACGATTCCATGAGCGGTGTTGGCCCAGGAGACTTCCAGAAATCCATCCTGAAGACCATTTGTATAGGCTATGGTGATGGGCAGTTGTCCCTTTTCCAGATATACGGTACCGGCCCTGGTCCGTAGGCCATGCTTGCCATCATTGTCCACCACTAGGTATTGGTCGCCATACCCTCCTAGGTATAACTTACTGCCATTGACCGATCGTGTCTTGAACGTATAGACGCCTGTCTCCGGTACGTGTAACTGCCCCTCCCATAAAAAGGCAAACTCATTGTTTCGAAGCCTTGGGGATAGGTCAACACCTCCTACGGTACCACTATCTATAGGTGTCAGCCGATTGAAATCAGGCAAGCGGTTCCAAGAACCTTCATAGTACTTATAGCGCAGTCCCGGATTTTGTGTGGATACGGTAACCCTGTTACTGGGCAAAGAGATATTTCCTGCCATATCGACAGCTCTGACAGTGTAGACTGCCGTTTGGTTTGCGCTCAGGTTATAGACTGTAGCGCGGTCTTCCCTGACTACGGCTACTTTTACATCTCCTCTGTAGAGCTCGTACCTATCGAGACCTTCATTATCATCGGCAGGGTCCCAATCGAAGTCGATACTATGGGTGCCGACGCTGATTGCCCTTAAAAGAGATGGAGCTGTCGGGGTTTCGGTATCTATGGTAGTCGTTGCCCGACTTTCATTGGTGATGTCGGAGGCACCTTCACTGTCGGTGTCCACTGCTCTCGCCACATAATAATAGTCGGTATTGGCCGTCAGCTCCGTATCGGTATAGGACCGACTGCCTGTAGGCATCAGTGCTATTTTTTGATAAGGGCCACCTTGGGTATTGCTTCGGAAAATCTCAAGATAGGTGGCCCCTCGCCCACTGCTGGATAACCCCCACTGTAGTAGCACTTCGCTATCGTTCAAAAGACTTGCCGAGAACTGTTCGGGTTTGTTGGGAGCACTAGCGCTACGTGAGGAGTATACCCTGAAAGGCTCCGAGAAAACAGTTGTACAACCGTACTTTTCGGTAACGGCAGCCGCATAAATACCGGGCTTTGTAGTAGTAAATACCCGCTCATTTCCTAAAGTATCCATAGTGGCAGTATTTACCCACGTATAAGTCTCGAAGCCTTCGGGGAGCTCTAGTATTACTTCGGAAGAGGAAGGGGTGGGGATGAAGTAACTCATGTTATCTACGGTCCGGATGAGGGGCGTTACCGTCTTCATTTTGAGCTGTATGTCCACTGGTTCAGGGGACCATACCGACCATTTTCCTGCCTGCTTGAACCGAGCCATATAGCGCCCGGGTTCGGTAACGTGCAGCTCGTTGCTTGTCTCATTTTCAATGCCTATCCCATCTTTTCTCCATTCGTATCCTTCATAACCGGGCGTGAGCCCTAGGACAAGGTCCACTTCATCCAAAGCGCAGAACTCCCTACGGTCAAAAAGTACATGTGGATTAGCTTTGTGGGCACTGGATATGTAGTCAAAAAAATCCTCCTCTTGATAGCCCCTATCAAATATGCCATGGCCATCATTCGGATATAATGTATAGCGTATGTTGCCGCCGGATTGCCGTATTCGGTTGACCAGAAGTTCTGCCATTTGTGGAGAAGGATTATCGTCCAACCCTCCCTGAAACAACCAAATAGGTGTATACTTATATCCATTTACGCCTGTAATGAACTCGGGCAAGGCTCCGCTCATAGGTACTGCTGCGGCAAAGAGTCTAGGGTAAGAAGCAATAAACTTCCAGATGGCAAAGGCACCTCCGGAGCGGCCATTGACCGAAATCCTGTTCAAGTCAACAGAGAGTTGCTCCTCCATCAGACCGAGTATAGCAGAGATGGTCTCGAATTCCCTAGCTCCAAAAAAACCAAAAGTCCCCTGAGGTGATAGAACGAAACCATCATAGCGTCCTTCCTTAATGGCCACTTCATAGAAAGCAGCTCCACTATTGTTAAGGTGGCGGTCGTTCATATAAATAGTGCCCTTGGAAAAACCCCTGCCATGTAATAGGACCGATACAGGATATTTATGGGCGCTGCTAGGATCATAGTTATCGGGAAAGCGAAGGCGAAAGGGCATGCCATTGTAATAATAGGGTTTCCATGAGGAAGCATCCCAGGCAATGTTCGGGGTTACGACCCACTTGGCCAAATGACCGGTACTCGGCTTTGTCGGCGGTATCCTGGGGTTGAATATCGTGACCTTGTCATTTGGGTCAAAAACTTGTGCATTTACTGTAAGCACTAAAGCACAAAAGATTAAGGGTAGAAGTGTATATCTCATGTTTTTTTATGGTAAAGTCTCGTATACAGGTACATCTTGGTAGATTTGGTTGACGGTTACATGCTACTGATAGTTAGGAGTTTAGGGTAGCCGTAGATTTGTAAGTTGCCTTAAATAATCCTAAAATAGGTTCCGAGAGTACAGTGAAAGAACAGTGATTACCAAACCTGAATTGTGTAGATTGTCAGGATGTAATGGACTTCAATTATGGGTACTAACGAATTTGTAGCAAAGGTTTTGGAAACAAGGTAGTCATTCATCTATTGGCCAATTTGATTGGCATAATGTAAAAAAGGAATCCAAATTCAACTACTCTGATTTTTCAATAATAAAAATCAATAACTACCATTGTAAATTTACGGAGTTTGGATAGGTATTTCCTATAGTTCATTGTTAAATTTTTATGATTATTTTCTTGAAATTGTATTTTAAGAAGAGTTTATGTTTAAGTAATTGAAAGCCTGTAGGTAACGTTATCACTGTATTGGTATTTTTTTATTGGACTGTAATAGTATCATGAAAGCATAGGAGACCGTTTTGGAATCCTATTTAAAATTTGTTGTCGTTTACTTTGAAATAGGACCGAGCGTTAAACCCGGATCATGCATTAGAGCTTGGTTATGAGGGTTTAAAAAGCAATACATCAGGGCGTTTTACCGGATTCAGCATAGCACCGCTACGGTGAATTCGAAAAACGCGTTCACTTTACTGATCTGCAGCTATTCAAGGCCGCAATAGAAGGGCTAATGCATGATCCGGGTTAAAATAATGCCCCTAGGGCATTATTAGTGAAGGGGCCGGTCTGCCGTGTGAGCCATTGACCATGCTAGCAGCGCTATCAAGGAAATTATGCCCCCAGAGATTACATGCCAGTAATGAGTATGACGGAGAAAGAGCTAGACCTGATATAAATGCCATCCTTCCACTGGTTCCATGTACCCTTTGGAAGCCAATATCTCAGCTATAACAATAAAAGAGACACTTCAGAACAGTCTCTCATAAGCAATCTTGACCGGGGGCTCATAGGCTGAGCGATGCCTATGGTATGACGCTATTATAATGATGATGTTGTACGGTATTGGTTTACAATTGTATATAGCAGATTTATGAAGGTTTTGAACCGATAGCATCGCTATTCCGGTACGGTATTATCCCATTTATAGAAGGATATAACCAAAAATCGACTGATAGTTGATGTTTATCGACACAAGTGTAAGGTTATCCTTCTTTTTCATGCATTCGAAGATTTCATTGTTTTACAAGCAATGACTTTTGGTAAATTGCAACTCTAAAAACAGCTCTTGATCGATGATGTGGAATCATCAACACGATAAGAGAATGATAACATTTTGTTCACAAAAAGATTAAACTATAGTCTTATACTATTACTAAAGAATAAACCCAATGAAAATTTTGAATCAACAACTGACTGCTCCTGTTACGAGTAATTCTGTTCCCATCATGGGGTATATGAAATACCTTATGGTCTCTGGCATTTTATTCTTCTCTACCACTTCTTTATCTGCACAGGATAGTTCAGAGGAGACATGCTTTGAAGTAGAAGCCAGTGATGATGTGACACTCTGTCCGGGCTTCCTCGACAGGCTGAGTGCTACTGTCATAGCGAAGGACTGTGTTGGGGACCCCGACCCCGACCCGGACCCGGACCCTGATCCCGACCCCAGTTCGGAATGTTTCAAACCCGAACTGCCGGAGATGGACTGTGCTGATTGCAAAGAAACGATATCCGGTATGGGATGGGTGACCATCAATACGGGCGACACCGTTTGTGTGGTAGAAGGCGAGACCTTCAGTGGTGGCCTGAACCTCAATGGCGGACTGTTGAAAGTATGCGGTAAAATAGACCCTTCTAATGTCAACTATGAAGGTGGTGATGTAGTTATACTCGGAGAGGCGGTATTCAGAAATATCAATATGAATAATTTAGCTTCCAGTTTGAAGAACTACGGTACTTTGGTCTTCAATAATTTTACTTTTAACGGAGCGGTCGAGAATCATGGCACGATGACCATCGATAGGGACTTGAATGTCAACGCGCCGGCCACTTTCCTAAATGTAGGCGACCTTGAAGTAGGCGCCAGTATGAACAATAACGGTATTACTGATAACAAAGGAAAGATTTTCATTGATGTTGACCTTAAGAACAATGGAAACGCAAGCTTTTTCAACCAATGTCAGATTCGTGCCGAAAAAGAATTTCATAATGATTTTCTCTTTAATAATATGGGGCAGGTCAGTGCAGGTACGATTACCTATCTGAACGGAGGCAGTACTTTCTTTGCAGAGGCAGGTAGCCTATTGGAGACTAAAGATATGTACTTCAACGGTGAGGTAGAAGGAGGCCTCGAAGAAGGATGCGCCCAAATCAAGGTCGCCGGTCAGTCTACCGTCAACGGTGGTGCCAGCTTGATTGGGGAGGTTTTCTATTGTGATGAGAACGGAATAGAAACCATGAATTCTACCTTTGGACCGGAGGCATTGCAGGATTGCTCATGCCAAATAAAACCCTTAAAGATTTCAAGGCCCTCCAATCGTAAGTTAGGGGCAGGTACTTCTAGGACCGAATCCGAATACACCTATTCATGGAGTCCCGAAACAGGATTGGATGACCCAAGTAGCCCGACTCCATTTGTTGATATCCTGGAAACAACGACCTACACGGTTACAGTGACGGATGAAAATGGTAAACAGGCAAAAGATTCCGTAACAGTGACCCTAAGGTCTCGTTGTGATGAATTTAGTGAGAGAGTTGCTAAAGTTTCTTATGACATCGTCACAGCGCCCAACCCCTTTCTGAACGGTACTTCCCTAATGGTAGCTGCCAACTCAGGAGAGGTGACCACGGCAAGGCTTTTCTTGGTAGATATGAGTGGACAGGTTGTTTATGAAAAAGAGAATTTCCCTCTAAACGAAGCGGTTGACTTTGGCGATGAACTCATTAATAACCTTTACTTGGTAAAAGTTGAGGTAAACGGTGAAATCGTAGCTACTTCAAAACTTTTCAAAAGATAACAGATCGTATTCAAAAGCTAGAGATAAATGTAAAAGGAGGTGGTCATTTTGACTGCCTCTTTTTTTTTGCCTTTAACCCGGATCATGCGTTGATGCTTCGTGACGAGGGTTTAACCCGGAATGTTCGTTGGAACTTCGTCATGAGGACTTATACTCAGGAAAAAGTAGAATGGGAAATTCGGGGTCCGGCTAACCAGAGGAAAAATTCTGCATTGGTAAGATAGTCATTAGTGGATTGGTCATTAGGGTCGTTCCGGGAGGAACAATGTTTTCGCAATGATCTTTGATCTGTCCCAAAACAATTGCGTTTGGGTATAAACGGCAATACATCAGTGCGTTTTCTTGGATTCAGCGTAGCACCGCTACGGTTAATTCAAAAAACGCATTCATTTACTGA
>CANLOE010000109.1 GCA_947492745.1 uncultured Cyclobacteriaceae bacterium
TGCTCAACTACAGGACCATCGTCAAGGTATGGCACGGCAACCCGGAATGTCCAAAGTTCTATCAGTACTGAGGGGATGGTAATGAAGTAGCTAGACTTATGAACGACTTTTCTCCGGTCGAAAACGAGTGTTCTTCTGATAAAGAGGTGAAAAGGCCGAGCAGAACTGCTGGGCCTTTTTTCCATCCCAGATTATGTGTTTTCAGTTCACTATTCTATTCATCCCATAGGTATTCATTGATTCCGGTAAAACCGATACAAGCATCGGTAAATACAGACTCACTGATTCCATAAGAGATATTATTCCATATCAGCAGTATTCGATTTTACCTCACCCTTTACTGGCAAAACTCACGATAGCGCTGCTATCGCTTCCCAAGTAGTGGAAGGTTCCTTCGCTCAAATGTTTCCTGAACCTCAATTGATCAATAGGATTTCGTGATGAGAGCATAATTACGCTAAAATCAGCGGTTTAGGTGAGGAGGCCTTTGTATCACTAAGATGACAAGCCTGCGCAGCGTAAAAACTACTGATTTTGAAGTAGTTTATGTTCGGAATAGGAAGGCTATTGATCATTTTGAGTTGACTATTTTTGGTATTCGTTCCTATCTCTACCAAGAATAGATTATCCGCAAAATATATGGACTCGTTGTATACTCTAATGGGTATAATTTCGTTAAACCTTCCTTAAATAGTATTGCTATCCTTTTCCAATCGGCTGGCTGGCTTTTTCGCTAAAATGTTCTCCAAACATTTTTTGACACTCGGCCCTGCCTCATAATGAATTCATAACAAGCGATAACAGATTGTATATACAATTCCAAAATAGTCATTTAAAGCTTGTTTTCAATTCTTTGATTCCGAAAGGCACATTACCTATTTTTGCGCTCTTGAAAATATCCAGTATTTGCCCATCAAATTAGTTACTTAATTATGGTATTGAGATTATATTTTGTCCTATACTCGTTGTTATTTATTTATCCAAGCTTTCTTGCCGTAGGTCAGAATATTCAGGTTATCGATGTAGAAAACTTACAGGGCATACCCGATGTGCTGGTCTATAATAATCCAAAAAACATTTCCGTGCAGACAGACTTGAGGGGCTATGCCGACATTGGTATATTTCAAAAGGGTGATACCCTTAACTTTCAACATCCGGCCTATTATAACCATGTTATAGTACGTAATACACTGAATAGGAATAATTTAAAGATAGGTCTAAGAGAAAAAATCATCAATATGGATGAAGTAGTGGTATCTGCCAACAAATGGGAACAGAAAAAAAGTGAAGTGCCGAATGAAATAATGAGTATCGACAGTAAGTCCATCAGTTTTCAAAACTCGCAAACAAGTGCCGATGTGCTTGAACAGAGTGGTCAAGTATTCGTACAGAAAAGTCAACTGGGAGGTGGAAGTCCTAAAATCAGGGGTTTTTCCGCTAATTCTATACTGATTGTTGTTGATGGAGTACGTATGAACAATGCCATCTATCGCAGTGGAAATTTGCAAAATGTCATAAGCATAGACCCGAATGCACTCAAAAATGCAGAGGTAGTATTTGGACCGGGTTCGGTCACTTATGGCAGTGATGCACTGGGCGGTGTTATGGATTTTCATACTAAAAGCGCAAGATACAATGCCACTGGCGGGCTATTGACAAAGGGTTCTGGAGTGGTCAGGTACTCTTCGGCCAATCAGGAGAAAACAGGACATTTTGATATATCGCTATCAGGAAAGAAGTTCAGTAACTTTCATTCTTTTTCCTACAGTGACTTCGATGACTTACGCACTGGGAGCAACAGGCCTGAAAAGTATCCTGAGTTTGGTAAGCGCAACACTTATGTAGCTCGAGTTGGCGATGAGGATATACTATTGGTCAACCCGGACCCGGACCTTCAGGTACCTTCGGGTTTCGAGCAGTGGAGCAGTATCCACAAATTCAAATATAAAGTGTCCGATAACTTGGACCTAGGGTATGGGCTATATTTCAGTAACTCTTCCAACATACCTAGATACGATAGGTTAATTGAGATTAAAAATGATGGTTCACCTGCTAACGCGGAGTGGTTCTATGGTCGTCAACGGTGGTTGATGCATCATTTAAGGGCTGAACTTTTCGCCAAAAACACACTATGGGATGAAGCCAAACTGATTCTTGCATATCAAGAGGTAGAAGAAAGTAGAAATGACCGTAAGTTCGGAGATAATCAACTGCGTACACGCACTGAGGAAGTAGATGTCTACTCTCTAAATCTTGAATTTGATAAAAGTGCCAAGAAAGGTGACCTCTCTTATGGCATAGAATCGGTATATAACACGGTGACTTCCTCGGGGTTTAGAAGAGATATACTCACCGATGTGAAAACGCCTACTACCCCTCGTTATCCTGAAGGGGGAAGTGATTATCTCAGTCTGGCCACCTATGCCCATCGTAAGTACAAGGTCAGTGAAAAATGGCTTGTCAGCGCCGGTCTACGCTATAACTTTGTCAAGTTAACTGCGGATGTTGCCGAGAACAGCTCTTTGGGATTCGAGTTTGATGGGTTCGATTTAAGTAATGGCGCCTTCAATGGCAGTGTAGGAGCTGTATACGGCTATGAACATAGAAATAACTTTAGCTTGTTATTATCCTCTGGGTTTCGGTCACCAAATATAGATGATGTCGGGAAAGTGTTCGACTTTACGGATGGTAATGTACAAGTACCCAACGAAAACCTCCGACCGGAATATGTTTATACCCTAGAGACGGGTGGTACTCTTTTTTTTGGCAATTCCCTGAAAATGGAGGGGGTACTGTTTTACTCTTTGGTGGATAATGCAATGGTCAGGAGAGATTTTCAATTTAAGGGTCAAGATTCGATTGTGTTTGATGGAGCTTTACACAAGGTACAGGCACTGGTCAATACGGGCAGGGCATTTATCTATGGTGGCAACTTACAGCTTATTGTTGACCTCAGACGGAACCTTATCTTGAAATCCAGCATCAATTACACCTATGGCAAGGATAAGGTCAATAATGAGCCGCTACGACATACTACACCTGTATTTGGCAGAACTTCGTTATCCTATACTTTGAAAAAGTTCAGATATGATATGTATTTCGTCTATAACGGCAATCGGCTAAGTGATGATATACCCAGTATAGAAATAATCGATAAGCCACACCTATATACCTCCGATGGTAGCCCTGGGTGGTATACGGCAAATTCCAAATTTTCCTATCAGATCAACCCTGTGTTACAAGTATCTGGAGGAATCGAAAACATATTTGACAGACACTATAGACCCTATAGTAATGGCATAAGTAGTGCCGGTAGAAATGTAATATTTTCGTTGAAGGCAAAATTTCTTCATTGAATTAATATTCTTTTAACATTTTTCTATTGCCAATAAACGATTAATCTATAAATTTGTAAACATAAGCCGTTATTCATTTAATGGTTTTTGTTTAAGGTTGTAGAAAGGTCGGCTGGTTACCGACCTTTCCTTTTTTATGTTTTTTGCTCTTAAACACATAAAAACAAGGTTATAAAACTATTTCATCCCTACTAAGTGCTATTCAAGCACTGTCAAAAGAAAGCTAAAAGAAGAAATTCTACCCCAAAATCTTAGCCATGAAATTAAATCTCAAAAAATGCACAAGTTGAAATATTTATAATTTCCAGTGTACATATAACTTTTTTTACTGTAAATTTCGGAAAATCATAATATTACAAAACATTAATTGAGTGCAATCAGATTTTGTAACTCAATTTATTTTCAATGAGAACGGATTGTAGAATGCCGTGTCGAAATAAAAAATCCAAAAAAAACTGGTTTATTATATTTTATTGATTTGTTAAAGATATGCGCTGTGGTCTTCTATTGACTTTAACGGATGACTGTTTTCAGGTCAGCAGGTATTTGGTAGGAGCATGAGGAATTATTGACTGTTTTTATAGGAACAGTTTCCGGTTACAATTATTTTTGGCGTGAATCTTTCAATCTAAAAGAAGAATGCACATCGCTATTTGTGGCAATATAGGGTCTGGAAAAACTACACTTACACAAAAGTTATCGAAACACTATGGTTGGAAGTCCGAACTGGAGTCGGTGGATGACAATCCCTATCTAGAGGATTTTTATAATGACATGGGGCGCTGGTCTTTTCATCTTCAGGTATACTTTCTCAACAATCGATTTGAACAGATAAAACGAATCCAAAATTCGTCATTTTCCACGATACAGGATAGGACCATTTACGAAGATGCTTATATCTTTGCTTCCAACTTGCGTAAATCGGGCCATATTGATGCAAGGGATTATCAAAATTATCTTGGCCTGTTTCATTCTATGATGGAACATGTGGTACCTCCCGACTTGTTGATATATATAAAAGCTGATATTCCCAGACTGGTAAGAAACATACAGAAAAGAGGACGTGGTTATGAGGATGCCATACGTTTGGACTATCTCAAAAATCTGAACCGGCATTATGAGGAGTGGATAGGCTCATATCATTTGGGAAAGTTATTATTGATAGATGTCAATGATATAGACTTTGTTGATAGAATAGAAGACTTCTCAGCTATCGTCAGTACTATTGATGTCGAACTGAATGGGCTTTTCAGTGGTAAAGATTGACAATTACTATAAGAGTAGTAAGCATACTCAAGAGAAAATGAAATGGTATACCTTATAGGCAATGGCCATGGGAAAAAATTTGGATAGTGTTGAATCGTTACGGGTAGACTTGTCACTAAGGCCTACAGAAAGTAATAGCACCTAAGTCAACAAACTATCTTGTACCGAATCAATTGCGTTTAGTATAAATAACTTCCAACTACTTTTCTTCTCATTGGTTCTGTGTTATTGAAGATAATGTTATTATAGGAACCGGTTGTTTTATAAGAATCAGTTATCCGGAGCACCATCTTCTACCCAGCAGGCAATCTGACGGATGGCATCTTCTGATAGGCTTCTCCCTGAACTGGAGGGGGGCATTGTCATCTCTGAAGTTCGAATCTTTATTCTTTCAGCATTAGCGATAATATTATCTTTATCCATAAAATTGGGTTCTTGTGCTCCGGGAACATGACAGGCCGTAATGGCGCAGTTCATGGAGATAATGTCCGCAATGCTACCGGTGAAACTAATCCCCGCAGGCAAATAGGTACTGGCCGTAGAAACACAACCATCTTCATCTCTGACTTCTATTTTGTAGGTGCCGCTTGTAAGGTTCTCGTACATTGTCCCTGTCATGAAATCACTCTCGTCTATAGCGTATTCGTAGGTTCCGGTCCCACCAATGGCACTTACTTCCAGAACACCTTCTGCACTTTCACAACCCGCAACGGATTTTACTTGAACCAATACTTCCAGATCGGTCTCATCAGTAATGATGATATCGCGGCTGACAATACATCCCTTCTCATCTTTCGCGGAGACTTGATACAGTCCGGCTGCCAAATCTTGAAAGGTCGCATTTTGTTGAAAGTCATTCTCTCCCAATTGGAACAGTACCTCCCCTTCCCCACCGTTGGCTTTGAGCTGTAAACTGCCAGTAGTCTTGCCACACTGAGAGGGTTCCTGATTTTCAATAGAAATAAAAAAAGAAGCAGAACATTGAGTTGTGCTATCCACCGTATCATCTTCATTACAACTTGATAAGAAAATAAGTATAAAGAAGATGGAAATATATACGCTACTGTATTGCTTCATAGATTGATGTCGGGAAAATGATATTATTTTCAATGATTTTGAAGTTAAAAAACACCTTTTCTTATGGTACGGATAACCCTTTGGTTTGTTTTAGCACTGTTTTCAGTCACACATCGATAGTATAGGCGATAACCTTTTGCTTTAGGGTAATACAAATTTGGGTTTCAACTGTCGTATAAGATTCCGCGGGTCATTTTTTTTCAATCAAGGCGAGAACCGCAGGGATAGCAGCGCTATCCCGAGGATTGTCAACACTGAGTGAAGCATAATGAACAGGAAGATAGGCGATATCTGAAAGCTAAGTTTTTATAAATCAGGATATAAGATTTAAAAAGAAAACATCCCCCAAGTATACGTTAATACTGTAGGGGGATGCTAAATCTATAGTTGGCTTTAATCACTACAAATATGGGATAAACCATTGCGCTGTAAAACCAATTCCGGACAAGCGGTAGAATATACCGTCCAATATCCAATATACCCGTTGAGTCAAATATACCCAATTGTTTATAGGAACTGTTCTGGAGTGTGTCCATTATTTTCATATCAATCGTATTGATTTCCAGATGGAAAGGTATATATGGAGTTTACATGAAAGACATCCATCTCAAAGCTTTGCTTTCTCTATGATGTTTATCATTGTATGCCATCTTTTGATCCATCATTTCGTTAAAATCTTCGTAGATGGCAAGCAATCTTCTTCCACGCGACAGGCGGGTCCCTTCACTGACAAAATCCCAAGAACATTTCTTGACACTCGGCCCTACTTGGAATAAGTGATAACAAGTTTCAAAGATAACTTCATAACAGTCTTATGGTGTCTTTTTCCGTTCCTTGCTTTTTGGGTTTTCTTTTTGAGGTTCGGAATTGAACAATCTCTCTTTTAGTTGAGGCTTTGCCCCTGGGAAAGTGGTCTTGCAGGAAATATCTATCCCTAACAATAGCATGGCAAGCAAAAACAAAATGGCCAGTACCAAAAATATTCTTTTTGATTTTTTCAATGCAGTTCATGTAATGGTAAAGTGCCCAACGGGGCTACATATAAAAGTGTTCTTATAAAGATTCTAGTTCTATATATCTTTCTTTTTTCATGAAAGATAAGATAGCTCAGCACAATTAACAACAGATGGCGCAACGCCACCGCAATATCGCTCCTACTTTGTCCAATTAAGCGCTTCCAATAAACTTATGCTTTTGTATTTTGGTCACAGACGAACCGGTAAAACTCTTAACCCAACGGTAGTCATCAGTTTTCCCCTGCCAAATATCAATTAATCATAGACTTATACTCAACAAAAAATGAAATGGGAAATTTGAAGTTCCATAGGTCTTGGACAAATCCTACATTTGTTGGCTAGTCATTAGTTGATCGGTCATTAGGACCGTTCCGGGCAGAACAGTGTTTTCTTGATCATTTCAGTGTGTCCCAAAACAATTTCATTTGGGTATATATACATAGATATGCCAACTATTTTAACAATTTATCGATATATCATCCATCGGACTTATATGCTTGCCTATAGAATTATCAGTATTGCTTCATTTTGACCCTATCCATATACATTATTGCCGAAAAACATCTTTTCATTGCCAAAATGGTAGAGGACATCTTTGTATCTACCCTTTGGTCCGTTTTCGCCTAAAGTCGGCCGGGCGCTTACCCTTGCGCGGCAGACCGCCCCCTTCAGTAACAATACCCTGGGGGCATTATATTTAACACTCGGTCCTATCCAAAATAAGTGATAACAGATTTTAACTATAATATCTTCAAAACAGTCTCTAAGTATATAAATCTAACTATTTATACCCTCGTCACGAAGTTCCAACGCATAATCCAGGTTAAAAACGAATGGTAACAGTAACAAAGAAGGGCCTTCCCTACTATTCTAGCAATAAAATAAGATACTTTTACAAAATCGAGATGGATAGGTCCAAAATGAAATGTATACAACTAGCTTTTGATAAAAAAAGTAATGCTGGTAAAAATGAGCCTAAACTACCTTTATTAATCAATTCATTTCATAGCTGAATAGGATTTGACATGAAAATACTACGGAACGTTTCTTTAAAAAAATACAATACTTTTGGTGTAGATGTTATCGCCAAGGATTTTTACACTATTGACTCTAAGCAAGACTTGGAGCACTTGCTATCCAAAAACGAATCCATAGGAAGCCGGAACCTTATTCTGGGTGGGGGCAGTAATGTGTTACTGATGGATGATATAGATATACCCGTGTTCAAGATTTCAATTTCGGGAAAAGAAATCGTTCGGGAGAACGCCGATCACGTCTGGATAAAGGTAGGTGCTGGAGAACTGTGGCATGACTTTGTAATATACTGTATCGAACACCAATGGTCCGGTGTCGAAAACCTATCCCTTATCCCCGGTACGGTAGGAGCTGCTCCTATGCAGAACATCGGTGCCTATGGTGTAGAGATAAAGTCTGTATTCGATACACTAGAGGCCGTTCATATCGCCAGTGGACATACTGAGGTATTCGATAAGGAGCAGTGCTGCTTTGGCTACCGTGAGAGTATCTTTAAGAATACGCATAAAGGAAAATATATCATCTGTTCCGTTACATTCCGATTGAACAAGAAAGCCAAGTTCAATATTTCTTATGGTGCCATTCAAGAAACCCTGAAACTGATGGGAGTCGAGAAACCAGATCTCAAATCGGTATCCGATGCAGTCATCCGAATACGGCAGAGCAAACTACCCGACCCAAAGGATATCGGCAACGCAGGCAGTTTTTTCAAAAACCCAAGTATCGACCGACAAGATTTCGAACAATTAAAAATCACTTACCCTGATATACCGGGCTACCCTTCCTCGGAGAACAAGGTAAAGGTGCCTGCCGGCTGGCTGATAGAGCAATGCGGATGGAAAGGCAAGAGAAGGGCAGATATCGGAGTACATGAGCTTCAGGCACTGGTATTGGTCAATTATGGGGCCGGAACAGGAAACCGGATTTGGCAATTGGCCATGGACATCAGGGATTCGGTCAATGAAAAGTTCGGTATCCAAATCGAGCCGGAGGTGAACCGTATCTCCTGAATCTAGGACGATCACTGACATTTTACCGCTTTGGACCCGAATCATGCATTGGCCCCATCATTGTATCTGTTATTTTAACCCAAATTGATCAATAGAGAACCTATTCCGCGCATAAATAGCTTCATACCGGAAGCTTTTCCCACCTGTCTTCATTCACCATAGCGGTGCTATGCCGAACGAATACAAATGGCCGGTATTTTGCCATTTATACAAATTTGGGTTTTAAATGTCGTATAAGATTCCGCGGGTCATTTTGGTTTCAATCAAGGCGATAACCGCAGGGATAGCAGCGCTATCCCGAGGATGGTCAACGCAGAGTGAAGCAAAATGAACAGGAAGATAGGCGATATTTAAAAGCTAAGTTTGTATTATACGCTCATCACGATTTCTATCGATCATTTTGGGTTTAATGGTTTCGTGAATACCCCCGAATTTGGAACTTTGTCATGAGGGTTGAAGCTGTAACAGAAGGGCTATGCAAGCTTTGGCTGTAAACTACTCATTTCATCTTCCGTATTGTTTGCGATTACATCTAATTCCGGAATACCTCAAAAGTTGTTTTCAGTCCACTAAGTGCATCCGGGGCCAGCCAGAGATTGAACTTGCCCGGTTCGACCTCCCACTGACCGTTTGCGGTGAAAAAAGCGAGGCTTTCTGCTTTTAGTTTAAATGTTATGGAGCGACTTTCTCCCGCTGATAAATGGATACGCTGAAAAGCCTTCAATTCTCTGACGGGTCGGGTTATACTACCCACTACATCCTGGACATAGAGCTGGACCACTTCAGTAGCGGGGTACCTTCCCTCATTTGTCAGAACGCACTGTACGCTAAGACTATCCGTAGTGGATATGCGTGACCGGTCTACTTTGATATCCTGATATGAAAAAGTAGTGTAGGTCAGGCCATAACCGAAGGGATACTGGGGCAAGTATCCTTCGTCCAAGTAATGACTTGTATTACCTAACGAACTCTGCCAGGCACCTATAGGAATGCTGTCCATAGGCACAAAAGAGTCTTTACTGGGGGGGCGACCTGTATTTTTATGGTTATAATGCACCGGAATCTGTCCCACTGCTTTGGGAAAGGACATGGGTAACCTACCCGAAGGAGAAGTCTGTCCCATAACAATATCATGAATGGCCGCCCCGCCCATGGTACCGGGGTGCCACGCGAACAATACCGAGGCTACCTTGTCCAGTACGTTACCTAAGGTTACGGGCCGCCCCGCCATTACGACCAGTACAATAGGGACTCCGGTTTTATAAAGCTCCGATATCAACTCTTCTTGAGCTCCGGGCAGATCGATACTGGCCCGACTGTGTGCCTCCCCTGAAAGAATAGCCTCTTCTCCACCAAAAAACAAAATGACATCGGCTTGTTTTGCCGCTGCCACTGCCTCTCCGAAGCCTTTTTGAGAGCGGTCCCTGCTATAATCCAGGCCCGGTGCATGGATGATCTTTGCGGCTCCCGAGTCAGCTCGAAATGCCTTTAAAGGGGTAATGGTCCGTGATGCTTCTCCATCAAATGACCATGTGCCCAATTGTTCATGAGGAGCATCGGACATCGGACCTATCAAGGCTATTTTCCCAATGGCCTTCGTTAAGGGTAGTGTACGCTCATCGTTTTTCAACATGACGATGCTTTGCAGTGCACTTTCTTTTGCTGCCGTCAAATGGGGTTCGGCGTAAGCAGTAGTGTTCACCTCTCCTAAATAGGGCCTTTCGAAAAGCCCTGCCCGCAACTTCATGCGAAGTACATGTGCTACCATTTGGTCCAGTTCCCGCTCAGATATTTCGCCTTCCCGAATCAGTGAGGGTAAGTGCTGTTCATAGGAGGCGCTGGTCATTTCCATATCCAGACCTGCATCGGCCGCGAGCTTAGCGGCATGCTTCCCATCTTCGGCAAAACCATGGGGAATCATTTCTGTGATAGAATTCCAGTCACTGACCACAATGCCTTCGAAACCCCATTGTTCTCTCAACAGGTCTTTGAGCATGCCCTTGTGGGCTGAGGCCGGTATCCCATTAAGTTCGTTGAAGGAGGTCATGAAACTGGCCACTCCTTCCTCTTTTGCGCTTTTGAACGGTCTGAGGTAGACATTGTGCAGTAATGGCTTATGAATGATGGCAGTATTGTAGTCTCTTCCTCCTTCCGCTGCCCCATAGCCTATAAAATGTTTGGCACAGGCCAGTAATCTACCTTCTGCCAGTGTATCCGTAGCACCCAACTTGGTGCCTTGAAAGCCTCTGATATAGGCATTTCCCATCATCGTGGTCAAAAAAGGGTCCTCGCCGGCCGATTCGGCCACCCTACCCCATCGTGGGTCTCGGACTATGTCGATCATCGGGGCAAAAGTCCACTTCACACCAGCGGCACTGGCTTCCAGAGCAGCTATTCTGGCTCCTTCTTCGACCAGTTCGGGGTTCCAAGTAGCCGCCTGTCCCAATGGAATAGGGAAAATTGTCTTGAAACCATGGATGACATCTCTGGAAAATAACAGGGGGATTCCATGTCGGCTCTCCTCCACTGCTATTCGCTGTAGTGCGTTGAGCTGTTTTTTATCCATGACATTGATCATAGCCCCAATCCGGCCTTCTTTAACAGCTTCTTTGAGGGCTTCGGGTAGCACTTTGTCCCTACTCGATTTACCCCTCATGGACAACTGCCCTATCTTCTCTTTCAGACTCATCTCACTCAATAATTGTTGGATGCGATGCGTTTCTTTGCTTTGAGGGGAACCATCTTTTTCTTTTGAAAACGTTTTTGCCACTCCTTCCTCCCGGTTTTCATGACAAGCAAAGACTACAATGGCCAGAACTAGAAAAGGGACTTTTATGAAAGTGATGCGTGTAGTCAAGGGGTATATTTTCATCATATCCTTAGAAACTGTTTTAAATTGTATCTCTTTATATTTCCTCATGGAATCCGCATGTTCAAATTCATCCCCACTGGAATACTTTCTACATCATGCTCATTACTATACGCAATTTTTATGCATTAAACCTTTAAAATCTTTTTAGATAGTCCTGCTATCCTTCCTCACAAGACAGGCCGGGACCTGTACTACAAAGTTCTCTGAACATTTTTCAATCGGGAGGATACATTGGAGTTTCGTGATGAGGGTTTAAAATGCAATGAACCAGTAGGTTTTACCGGACCCAGTATAGCACTGTTATGGTTAACTCAAAAAAACACATTCATTATGCTGATTTGAAATTTTTAAGGTTGCAATAAAAGGTCTAATGCACCTTTCAGGTTCAACATTCGGTCCCACCTCGTTCTGCACTCAAAAAAGGTGACCTCAAAATTTGATTTCAATTATAGCCCATTAGAGGTTAGGGAGCATCTCCAAAAAAGCAAAGAAAACAGTAAGAGGTCATATCATATGAGTAACGTTATTCAAATTACCTTTATAACGGGACACTTTCACTCCGAACTTGAGCAAGAAGTCCACGCCTTCATCACTACCTATGCCCTTATATTCTGCATAGGAGTTCAAATAGACCACTTCTTTGACACCCATGGTATAAATAATCCTGGCGCAGGCCAAGCATGGTGCCAAGGTGACATAAAGCCTGGCCCCTTCTACGGCCGATTTGTTCTTGACGGCAAACAGTAACGCATTCTGCTCTGCATGGATGGCCAATGAACACCCTCCCTTGGAATCTCTGGCACAACCTACTGAGGGCCACTCCTCATCGCAATTGTGTGTACCCTTTGGAGGGCCGTTGTAACCTATGGAGATGATCCTCGTATCTTTAGTCAGCACGGCACCTACATGTCGTTTGATACAATGCGATCTTTTGGCTAGATTCACGGCCAATTCCATAAAAATATCGTCGAATTCAGGTCTATCCATGAATGATTCCAATTTGATGATAGCGAATACTTTTCACGGAAAGTTCTATATAATTAAAGCGATTTGCAATAGAAATCTATGTTTACAATGAAAAACCTCTCATTACTGTTGACCGGTCTGGTATGTATTATGCTACAAGCTAATTCCGCGAAGGCCCAAGAATCCGTAAAACCTCGTCCTAGCCCAACAGCCATTGTTACCATGAAGTATGAAGACACGTATATGAAGGTCACTTACTGCCAACCACACAAGAGAGATAGGGAGGTATTTGGAAAGTTGGTGCCTTATGGTCAGGTATGGCGCACCGGTGCCAATGAGGCCACCGAAATAACGACTACAAAAGACATTATCATAGGAGGAAAAAAACTACCCAAGGGTACTTATTCTTTTTTCACGATTCCCCAAGAAAAAAAATGGACTGTCATTATCAATAAAGGGCTCGGTCTGTGGGGCGCATACAATTATAACGAAAAAGCCGACGTACTTCGATTTGATGTCCCTACAACGACTATTGAAAAAGTTGTCTATGAACCTTTCACTATCGATTTCCAGCAAAAAAATGAGAGCGCTGATATGGTCATGATGTGGGATAAAACCAAGGTTATCATACCTATCGAATTTATCCATTGATGCACCTTGTGTCCGCACGGTGCATACACAAGGCTATTGCATATTTAGCGCCAATGTAGCCTTTGAATTTCTCACACCTTTCTGCTTATACAGCGGAAATCATGAGTATCAATTGAAATCAATCGATAGACTTATATACCCTGCTAGTATATAAGTCTATATGTGTTTCTATCAAAAATCCGCAGATGATGCTGCTATCACTATCCATTGATTCTATCTTGAAAGGTACCGATGACAAATTTATGAAATAACCTCAAAACGATCGCTTAGCCCTTTATGGCTATCCCGTCTTTGAGCTTACCTGCCTGCCCTACCCAATCATCACGTTCTATTCTACCTGGAAAAAACGCTATCGCTTCGGTAACGGTATGGATATCGTTTTTATCGAATTTGCTGATTTGTTCAAAGGTATATATGCCTACTGCATTCAATTTTTTTTCGATAAAAGGCCCAATGCCGCGTATTCGTTTCAGGTCATCGATAGTAGGTACCGTTGGGGGGGCGATTCCGATATTTTCGGTCACAAAATCAGGTGTTGATGAAGGAGCGGGTGACGGTAGTATTTCTTTAGCGTTCAAGCAATCCTCTAACTCCATCTTCAGGCTTGATTTTTCTTTGTTAAGAACATCAAAGTCTGATTGTAAAGTATTGAATTTCGATGTCAAGGATTCGTATTCAGCAACAGGGACCGTGTCGACAGGAGGTGTATTGATTATACCCTGCTCCTCCTTTACTGCCATGCGTGCTTCCAGCTCCGCTTTAAGCCTACTCTTATCACTGACCAATGAAGTATTTTCCGACTCTAAGTCTTTGAGTTGTTTTTTCAAAGTAAGAACTTCGGCATCAATAGTACCCGCTTCAGAAGTACCTCCTCTCTTGTTTCTTTTTAGCAGCCAAGCTATTAAAAAGCCAATAATGAAAGCTACTATGAGCATAATGAGTATCTCTACGATAGCCGTAGGTCTATCATAAGGGTTCAGGTTCTCAAACATGTTTGCTTATTGGTTATTGTTTTTGAATAATTAATTCCACTCTTCTGTTTTTATTTCGTCCATTAAGCGTTTCGTTACTCTCGATGGGGGCCCTTTCTCCTTTAGATATGACATTGATACGCTCTTCCGGGATACCTTTAGCGACCAGTAGGGCACCTATTTTTCGAGCTCTTCTCAATCCCAGTTGGTAATTTCCCTCGGTAGTACCTGTATTGTCCGTATGTCCGGCTACCGTTATCAATTCGTTGGTTACTAAGTGATCATTGACAAATCCGTTAAGATAATCCTCCAACTCAGCATCCAACTCCGGAACTGCTGAAGCGGATGGGAAATGAATGATCACCTTACCTCCCAGCTCTTCAACTTCATAGTGCTGCGCTACCTTTTTATCAGTTGTGGCTATCATGTCCTTCTTATCGGATAGTAGGGGTACTTGAGGGGAGTCGATGGGTATAGGCTCGGTACTTACTTCGATGGGTTCGGTTATCGAAGTTGTTGCAATTACCTGTGTATCCTTGCACAATTGTTTTATGGTGCAGACGTACCAATTAGTGGAAAGAAAGCACCAAGCCACAAATGCGATGAGCAGTGGAGTGACGGATTTCATCGGAAATAGATTTGGTTATCAACACAATATAGTAGAAAAGCTTAAAGGATTCACTTTTCTACTCAAAAAAATAAGCCGAATTCAACGAATTGTTACATACTTCTATAATAACTGAGCTGTATGGATATAACTACCCTAGTTGGTATAACTGATACGATAGATAAGGCCTGCTTTATCGTCCGAGAGCAACATACTACCATCTTCCCGGATCAGTACATCTACGGGCCGCCCCCATGCCTCCTGTTTCGATTCATTGAGCCAGCCACTGATAAAAGTCTCGTAGCCCGTCGGTGTATTGCCTTTTAGGCCAACCATACTGACTCTGTAGCCTATCTTCTTGGACCTGTTCCATGAACCATGTTCAGCAATGAACACATTATCCCTATAAGCTTCCGGAAACATACTGCCCGTGTAGAATTTCAGGCCCAAGGGTGCTACGTGAGGGCCCAAGGGTTGCACTGCCGGAGAAAAATCCGTGCAAGGAAACTTAGTCCCGAACTCAGGATCGCCAATATCCTTTCCATGACAATAAGGATATCCGAAATGCATTCCTTTTTTTGGGACTCTATTCAACTCACAGGGAGGGAAGTTATCACCCATCATATCTCTACCATTGTCCGTGAACCATAGTTCTTTCGTCTGTGGATGCCAAGTAAAGCCTACGGTATTCCGTACCCCTTCGGCATAAACCTCAAAGTCTGTACCGTCAGCATTCATTCTATTGATAGCAGCGAATACCTTATCCTCACTTTCGCAGATATTACAGGGAGCACCGACAGGTACGTATAGTTTTCCATCAGGTCCAAATGCGATATATTTCCAGCCATGATGCCTTTTATCGGGTAATTGGTCGTAAATGACTTTTGCTTTGGGAGGGTCTGCCAGTCTACTTTCTATCGATGAAAATTTTAAAATCCGACTTAGTTCTGCAACATACAGGTCTCCATCTTTGACTGCTACACCGTTCGGCATGATCAGTCCTTCTGCAATGATATATTTTTTCTCCGCAAAATTATCCTTGTCTTCATCTCTCAGTGCGTAGACCTTGTCCCCTCTGCGATTACCCACGAATAGCGTCCCATCCATTCCCATGGCCATAGAGCGCGCATTATCGACTTCCGCATATACACTTATCCGAAACCCTTCGGGTAGCCGGAGGGTATGCAGCGGATATTTACTATCTACAGGCCCTTCTTCAAGGTCGGTAACTACGGTCGTAGCTGTAGCTACGGTATCCTCAGCGGTGTTTTCTGACCGCTCAGGGGCGGTACAGGAAATCAACACAAACAAATAGGAAAGTAGTAAATGGACAGCCATGGTCGACTTCATAGGTCTAAATTTTGATTGGGCAAAAGGTAAAAGATTTACGGCACTTAAAAAAGCTTAGAGACTGTTTTAAACCCGAATCATGCATTGAAAAATCTACTGCGGATCTAAATAGCTGCAAACCGGTAGTTGCACTACGTTTTTTGAATTCACCATAGCGGAGCTATGCTAAATCCAATAAAACCCCTGATTTATGGATATGTAAACCCTCGTTACGAAGTTCCAACGAATGATTCGGGTTTAACGCTCGTTCCTATCCAAAATAAGTGATGACAAATTCTAAAATAATATCTTCAAAACAGTCTCTTAAACCACGAAATTGATTTTTATAGTCTTCGCGATACTATAAATTTGCAAAATGCTATCGATTAACAACATTTCTTATTTTATTGGAGGAAGAGCATTGTACGAAAATGCCTCTCTACACATCAAACCCAAAGAGAGAATCGGCCTTATCGGTCTAAATGGCAAGGGCAAGTCCACTTTACTCCGTATGATAGATGGTGGGTTTCCTCCTGACGAGGGTTCTATTTCCAAAGGCAAGGATTGTACCATTGGTTTTCTAAACCAAGACTTACTGTCCTATCAGTCAGAAGAAACTATTTTGATTGTGGCGATGCAGGCTTTCAAGGAAGCCGTGGAGACTCAAAAACAGATAGACCTGACACTGAAAAAACTGGAAACAGACTATACCGACGGACTTGTGGATAAGCTTACTCGGCTACAGGAGCGTTTTGAAAGTCTGGATGGGTATACCATGCAGGCCAAGGCAGAAGAAATACTTGAAGGTATTGGTTTTTCCACATCGGACCTCAAAAGACCGCTAAAGGAGTTCTCGGGCGGTTGGAGGATGCGGGTCATGCTGGCAAAACTATTATTGGAAAAACCCTCTCTCCTTATGCTGGATGAGCCGACCAACCACCTGGACATGCCCTCAATAGAATGGATAGAGAACTATCTCCGTACCTATGAAGGTGCGGTAATCATCGTCAGCCACGATAGGCATTTCTTGGAAAATACGACTACAAGAACCGTCGAGGTGACCCACCAACAGCTGGTCAGCTATGAGGGCAACTATGCTTTCTACCTTTCCGAAAAGGCTATCCGCGCGGAGATTCAGAAAGGAGCATTCGAGAATCAGCAGCAGAAAATCAAACAAACAGAGCGGTTTATAGAGCGTTTTCGTGCAAAGGCCACCAAATCCCGACAAGTACAGTCCAGAGTAAAGTCCTTGGAAAGAATGGATATGATCGAAGATGTGGTCGATGAAAACGCAGTAGTCAATTTCAAATTCGAATTCGAGCAGAAATCAGGTCGCTTTCTTTTCAATCTAGAGGAAGTATCCAAAGCTTATGGCGAAAAAAAAATACTGGAAGACACCAGTATCGCTATAGAGCGGGGGGATAAGATTGCTCTCATCGGGGCCAATGGTAAAGGGAAGTCTACCATACTACGCATCATAGCGGGAACCGAGCCTATTACAGGAGAGCGCAAGATGGGGTATAATGTCAATATGGCCTTCTACGCACAGCATCAGTTGGAATCACTGAACATAGACAATGAGATTTTAGAAGAACTCAAACAGGCAGGAAGCAAAAAGACCGAACTGGAACTCCGCGGAATCTTGGGCTGTTTCCTGTTCAGTGGAGATGATGTTTTCAAAAAAATAAAAGTACTGTCGGGAGGAGAGAAATCGAGAGTGGCCCTTGCCAAAACCTTGATATCCGAGGCCAATTTCCTGATGCTCGATGAGCCGACCAACCACTTGGACATGCAGTCGGAAAATATACTGATACAAGCACTGCAACAGTACCAAGGAAGTACTATTTTTGTTTCACATAATCGTCATTTCGTAACAGAAGTAGCCAATAAAATCTGGTATATCGAGAATCATCAAATCAAAGAGTACCCGGGAACCTACGAAGAATACCTAGACTGGAAAGAGAAAAATACCACCGTAGAACAGACCGAAAAGAAGATTTCCCCCAAGAGCAGCCCTAAAAAAGAACCCAAAACAAAAAAAAGAGACAATAACAGTGTAGAAGAAAAAGAACTCAAAGGATTGCGTAAAGAACTCACCACTCTTGAAAGTGAGATAGACAAGGAAGAAGAAAACAAGAAGGCTTTAGAGAATCAAATGGCACTGCCTGAGATATACGAGGATACCGTTACCTTGGAAAAGCTGAACAAAGAGTACCATCAGTCGCAAAAGAGTATTACGGACCTCACCCGGCAATGGGAAGAAATTATGTTAAAAATAGAAGCACTGGAAAACTAGAGCGCGGTTTACAGTTAGGGATGGTGGCAAAATAACCCATCATCCCTCCAGTAATAGCCCCATTAACACCAATAGAAATGTGAAGAGCAATGCCTGTAATCCAATAGCTAATTTGTCCGGTATACGCGAAGTTTTTATTTTTCCGATGAGTTTTACTAAATACATGTCTTTATCTTTAAGGTTTTCCTATATAGATGACACACCATAAAATGAAAAGGTTGTAATCCAAGTGGAATTATTTTCTGAGCTTCCGCATACCGTCGATAGACTGTTTTGAAATTGTATCTGAAATTTGGTATCATCTGGCTAATCAATAATGAGGCAATTCTTTCTGGAAGCATTCTATTGATGTAGGGTTCACGATAATCGCTCAACAAACAATGTATTGCCTTTCTGTTCATTTGACTTCATGAGTACATATGTAGGCATAGTCGGCAAGTATCTTTTTCATGCGGTCCATGTAGCCCAACAGGGACTCCACCACTTTCCGTGCCACCGTATCGTCCGCCTCATTGGCAGCACCTACCACTACGCCCCATATCAGCCCCGGACTATCGGTAAGCACTTGCCGCTTGCGGCCCTTGACCTTCTTGTTCCCGTCCACCCCTTTGGACAAATGGTTGAACGGAACCAATCTTACTAATTGATTGTCAATGAATAACAAGACCGGAGTGGTACCCATGCCCTATCGCTGCCGCTCCGTTCGGTTCAGGGCCGCATTCAGTACATTGAGCGTACCGTCCCTTGTCCACTTGCGGAAAAAACAGTAGATACTGCCCCATTTGGGGAAACATCCGGGCAGGCTGCACCGTTGGCCTCCGGTACGCAGCTGCCATAGGATAGCATCCACGATGTCCCTTAACCTATACCTTCCTTTTTGTTTTACGGGCAATATTCTTTCTATAATTTTCCACTGCCGGATAGTGAGTCGGCCATAGCTCGCGTAAGCCGAGCAATCTCAAATGTACTATTTGACCTATGATGAACCGGCATAAGATTGAGCGCAAATAAAAAAAATCCATTACCAATTGATTATTAGCAAGTTAAAACAAAAAAAGTAGTTAATAATAGTGATAATTACCAACTGTGGGTCGTCGTTAGCTATTTTTTTTATCACATCTGTCATAAAGCATACTCAACCCTTCTTATGGTTTATTGGTCTAAGACCATTTGGTTTACTGAGCTGCTAGTCTTTGTTTCGTTTTAATCGTATACAACCTAAACCAAAAAACAGAAATCATGAAAAACGACCTAAGAATAACTATTTGGCCTTCCTCTACGAAACTTTTGGTCAATGTTCTATCCTGTTTGTCCCTATTGGCCATGCTTGTATATAACGTATCTACGGCCAATGCTCAGACTCATCATTGGAAACGCAGCAACCCTGGAGGTGGCGGATGGTTCAGTTGTGTAGGAGCTGGCAAAAGTGGCATAGTACTGGCCGGTAGTGACCTCAGTGGAGCCTATAGGAGTAAAGATGGAGGGAATACTTGGGACCCCCTTGGTGCCAATAGAGGACTCATGACAACACATATCGGCGGTATGGGGTTTCACCGTACTGATGGCAATATTATGTTCCTTGGGGCCAGTGGTATCTATAGGACACTTGATGGCGGGGATTCTTGGGATAAGGTTCTGGATGGTAAAGGCTATGTGACAGACATCGAATTTGCCACTGACAAGCCTTGGATAGGTTATGCCTCTAGACATAAAGGAAATTGGAACACTAAAAATGCAGAGATTTACAAGACCACAAATACAGGAAAAACATGGACCCGGGTAGACAAAAACCTTCCCTCTACAAGAATAATAAAGGTTATTGTCAATCCTAAAAAGGCAAGCGAAGTTTATCTGCTCACGGGTAGTGGTAGACCTACATGCTCGGTAGCTGATGTCTACAAGAGTACAGATGGAGGTGAAAATTGGAAGAATATAACCTCGGACAATGATTTTGAAGGCCTTACTGAAGTTACTGATTTTGCTATTGACCCCCAGAGTCCTAACATATTATATATAACTACCGTAAAGGCCGATTGTAGCAATAGATTCTGGGCCGAAGGTCGAGAGGGAAGGTTATATAAGAGTATCAACGGAGGTAGAACTTGGAGAAAGATGCAAGAGCAGGGAGGGATTATCCTTATCCATCCTGAAAACACCTCGGAAGTAACCCTTATCGAAACTCGGGCCGTGGCGACTTGGAACGCTAGATCAGGAACAAGATTGTCCAAAGATGGAGGAGCCACTTTTGCCAAGGTAAGTGATGTGGGTACTTGGGAGACGACTTTTCATGGAAATACACAGAATACTTATTCGGGTACCAAAGATGGTTACGGCAGGACTATCGGTGAAGATCTTTCGAATCCTAATAATCTATATTGGATCAATTCGCAATGGGTGTTAGGATCAAAGAACAGAGGTGAGGATTTTAAAGTGCTTCATTCAAAACAAGTACGTAAAAATTTCTGGCAGAGCAGCGGAGTCGATAATCTAGTCAATATAGATATGTCCATAAGTCCAAAGGACCCCAATCTGATATATTTGGCATTAGCTGATATGGGGATTTGGCGGAGCTTGGATAAGGGCGAAAGTTGGCAAAACTGTAATACTGAAGATGTCAAGTATGGATGGGGAGCAAAAAAAGGAGGTAATGGGCATTCTATTATTGCTGACCCCGATAGAGTCGGTGTGGTATGGGCTACTGTCAAGAAAGGTTATGTCATCAAGAGTACCAACAAAGGTGAAAGCTCAAGCTGGAAAGAAGCCAGTACAGGACTGACATCGAACAAATATGTCAATGGACTCTC
Source organism: uncultured Cyclobacteriaceae bacterium (assembly GCA_947492745.1). Lineage (GTDB taxonomy): Bacteria > Bacteroidota > Bacteroidia > Cytophagales > Cyclobacteriaceae > Aurantiphycus > Aurantiphycus algarum. Next base: position 21,257 of record CANLOE010000109.1, read on the forward strand.
TTTGGATATAAATAGCCCCGTGAACAAACGTACTTTGTATGTCACTGCGAATGGTGATGTTCACAAAAGTACAGATGATGGTTTGCACTGGTCTCCAGTGCTAGAAGGTAATGGTTGTAACTTTACAGCAGTAGACCAGTTCAATGGGAATATTGTATACGCTGGGGGTATAAACGGACTCTGGCGATCGACAGATAGTGGGAAAAACTGGTCCATACTCAATCAGTTATCGAGATTGCCCGTTCAGTATAATGACATCAATATCCGAAAAGTCAATTACCAAGGGATTTTCGACATAAAAACAGACCCAAATAACAAAGACTGGGTATATGTTTCCGTACACGGTTTCGGGGAGAACCAAGGTCTCTTTCGAAGTAAGAACAAAGGGGAGTCATGGGAAAAACTATTAACGGACAAGTACCTGAGAAAAGTGGCGATCACACCTCGCAATTCAAACCTCATCTATGCTACCTCTTCTAGTGCCATGGGGTCAGGCGGACTTCGCGAAGGTAGTAATGGAATATGGTTTTCCAATGATGGAGGACAAAGTTGGAAGAAACAGAACCAAGGAATGGCGTATCCCTTTGCAAACTCGGTGGCAGTCACCAACGAAGAAACACCCGTAGTTTTCGTCGGTTCTCAAGGAACCGGCTTTCAGATAGCCAAGGTACCTATGATAAATACCCCTCCAAGTAATTCATTGGAAAACATTAAATTGAACGGTACCTATACCATAAAAAATACATCAAGTAATCAGAACGTTATCTCTCCCATCTGGGATAATCATAATGCCCTTATGTACTCATCGGATAAAATTCTTGTCGACCATATATGGGAATTCGAACATCTGGGTAATGGTGTACATCGTATCAAAAACAAGGGTACGAACAGGTTTTTGGAAGTATCGCGAGCGAAATGTGTCAATAATGCCAATATCAATACTTGGACTTCCGGTGGCGCCGACCATCAAAAATGGTATATTACCAAAATAGGAAACGCTCACTTCATTAGACCAACCCATTGTGAAAATTGGGCACTGGACAAGAGTTCCGGTAAAAATGGTAACGTAAAGCTATGGAAATACACAAAAACCAGTGCCAATCAAAAGTTTGAACTACTGCCTGTAGGAAGTTTGGGGTCAGCAAGAACAAAACTGTCTTCTTCCGACCAAAAAGAAATCAGTGTGTACCCTAACCCAGTTCAAGGCAAATTATGGCTTGACTTAACAGGGTATCCCTACAGTTCCGGTGAGTACACTATCGTTACTCCATCGGGTACTATTGTATCTAAGGGTACTGTTGTTTCAATGCAAAACAAATCAGAACCCATTGATGTAAAAAGACTTAGAACAGGCATGTACATTATCCGCGTGTCTTTGGATGGGAAGGGACAATTAGATGAGAAATTTTTCATCTCAAGATAATCCCTCCAACATAGAAGTAGGTAGTATTGGAAGGATAAGCTTTCAATACTACCCTTTTCTAATATCACATATCATATCCGTCATTTTGTTCTCTAGTATAGGTTGGGCCTGAGTGTTAAAAATGTTCAGATAACGTTTTTTAGCAAAAGGGAGCGGCAGACCTTGATAGAAAGGAACGTGGCGCTATCACAAAGGTTTTCAATGCAGGACATAACAGTCTGTAAGATATGCAGCATTAGAAAGCTCTATTTGTGTTATTTTTTCGGATTACAAGTACCTGTTCAAAATCCATTGATACCCTGAGAATTCATAAGAAACACTTCATTCGTAAACTACCTCATAACATAGGAAAAGGAGGTACAGGTAAACTGAAAAAAGGCATACCAAATAGGGACAATCGGTAAATGGCAATCATTGTTTCATTGCTTATATGATTCTGTAATCAACTCAAGTTTAATCTAGATCATGCGTTGGGACTTCGTAACGAGGGTTTAATACAAACTTAGCTTTCAAATATCGCATATCTTCCTGTTCATTTTGCTTCACTCTGCG
>CANLOE010000110.1 GCA_947492745.1 uncultured Cyclobacteriaceae bacterium
AAGATTCCGCGGGTCATTTTGGTTTCAATCAAGGCGAGAACCGCAGGGATAGCAGCGCTATCGCGAGGATTGTCAACGCAGAGTGAGGCAAAATGAACAGGAAGATAGGCGATTTTAAAAGCTAAGTTTGTATTAAACCCTCGTTACGAAGTTCCAACGCATGATCTGGGTTGAAAAAGACAAAATCAGGGTGCTAAATGTAAAATTCGCAGGTAAAAGAAAAAATCCAGATCACTTCATCTTATCAAAAGCTATCCTACAAAGAAATAAGGGATTACTTAGAGACTGTTTTAAAATGTATCTTTTTCTTTCTTATGTACTTCTTTTGGTGCCTGATTTCGTTGAAATTTCCGCTAGCTAGCGCGACAGGCTATCTTTGTCAATGGCTCACGCGGCAGACCGACCCCTTCACTGATAATGCCCTCGGGGCATTATTTTAACGCTCAGTCCTATCCAAAATAAGTGATAACAAATTCTAAAATAATATCTTCAAAACAGTCGCTTATACAAATTTGCTTTTTAAATGTCGTGTAAGATTTCGCAGATCATTTTGGGCTAAACAAGGCGAAAACCACAGGGATAGCAGCGCTATCGTGAGGATTTTCAACGCAGGGTAGCGCAAAATGAACAGGAAGATAGGCGACATTTGAAATGTAAGTTTGTATTAAACCCAAATTGATCGATAGGATTGCGTGATGAGCATATAAAGTGCAATAAAATCAGCGGTTTAGGTGAGGAGGCTTTTGTATCACTAAGGTGTCGAACCTGCACAGCGTAAAACTACTGATCTTGAAGCAATTTATGCTCGTGATAGTAAGGCAGCCTTGAGAGGGTTTAGCAGTTATGGTTTGTAAATAGCACAAAGTTGTCGTAGAGAATACAAGTAACAAATTCATTTGCAATGCTTCGCATAACAATGTCGATACACATAATCATATGAAATAAAGAAAAGATGTATTTCAAAACAATCTCTTAATGTTGAAACATTTAATTTTACTGTATCTTTAAATGGTATAAACTTAGTTTGTCCTATGATAATACAGTATCGGCCATTTGTTCTGAAAATACTGATTGGATACGTTTTTTCTCCTTTACCATGGCTGTATTCCTTTGCATTATTCTGTGGTGCCTGTCAGAAAGAGTCTTCTCAAACTTCAAATACCGTATCCGACACGGTGGCAGTAAATCATCAACCGCTCCGGGATACGCTCACGTTCAAAGTTTCCTTTGACTATCCCGAAGCTGAAAAAATCGAATACTACTTTGCGACGGAACACCGTGATATCGATAGTGCGATAGTACTGATACGAAGCGCCAAAGCCAGGTTCATCAAAGAAGGAAACCGGGAAGGGCATATCCGGACGCTCAATGACCTGGCCAAGGCCCACTGGTACAGGGACGAAAGTGAAGCCTCCCTGACGCTACTGGAGGAGTCCTTGCAGCTTTGCCGCAGATACCTGCCCGAACCTCACCCCCTGATGGCCAACGCGTATCATTTAAGGGGCCGAAATCAGTATGACCAACGCAGGATAAACGAAGCCCTGCAATCTTTCCAAATAGCCTTGGCCCAAAACCGCCAAGTTTACCACGGAGAACACATACACCTCTGCGATATACTGATCGATATCGGAAAGACTTACTGCTTTGGTCGTAGTGATTATAAAAATGCGGAAAAATACCTCTCAGAGGCATTGCGCGAACACCATCGCGCAGCCCAAAAAAAGGAATCCAATGAATGGGATTTAAATTACTGGCTTTCCATAACGCATAAAAACAGGGAAGATTACACCAGTGCCACCATTTATGGCAAAAGAGGGATGGACATGGCAAGAAAAATGTATGGGGATGTGGGTACCCATACCCAAGTGTCCTATGCCAACCTGGGAAATATCTACCAAGATCAACAGGACTATGAAAATGCGGAAAAATATTATAATAAGGCTGTACAGATATATGTAAAGGGAAAAGGGTATAGAACCATAAGACACGCCACATACTATGGTAATCTCGCGTTAGTGGCTATTGAACTGAACTATCTTGAAAAGTCCAAAAAGTATTTGAGTACGCAGAAAGAAATCCTTGAGAGGTTGGACATGCAGAACAGTTTGCGGATGGCCTACAATCATTTACTGTATGGGCTAGCTTCCAATAAGTCCAATGATTACACTACTGCCCTATATCATTTTCAGGAATGCCTGAAGATCAGAAAAAGGAAATACGATGCTGCCAATGAAAAGATTGCGAATGCCTATAGGAATATAGCCCGTACTTACCTGTATATGGGGAATTACCCTGTAGCACAAGAGTATCTCCACAAGGCCCTGTGGGCCTGCATCGATAATGAAAGTCAACTCAAGAACAAAGCAGGGTCTCCTCCCTGCCAATCCATAGTCCACTACTGGGAAGCCATAGAGACACTGACCACAAAAGCCCAGATACTTAAGAGCCTATCCTTTCAAAACGACAAAGCCATCACTCGAAAACAGGTCATCGATTGCTACAAGACCATCGATTCCTTAGTCTACTTCTCCAAAAGCGGCTTGAACAATGAGACTTCCCAGTTCATCATGGCGGATAACTACCGAAACCTCTATGATGACGCTGTAGACTTTTCCTTTACTTCATGGAGCAGGACCAAGGATGAAGATTTTATTTCCGATGCCTTCTTCTTTATGGAACAGAGCAAATCGCAGGTACTTTTGGAAAAGATATTGAAGGCAAAGACGGGCCTGCCCGATAGCCTATTGGAGAGAGAAGCGGATATCGATCTGGACTATAATTATTATAAAAAACTTCAGGAAAAAAACAAAGGGGGTGCCAATGCCAAAGTGCACAATGAAAACCTGTACAGGGCACACCTTGTACGCGAAGAATTACGAAAGTACCTAAAAGAAAACCACCCCCAGTACTTCAAGGCCAGGTACGAACATACCAACCCCGGTCTACCGGAAGTTCAGCAATACCTTAAAGCCAAGAATACGCACCTGATTGCGTTTCACTGTACCGATAGTCTTCTCTACGGACTTTACCTGGGAAAGAACAAAACGGGACTGATCAAAGAAGAAGCCCATCAATTACTGAAAAAGGACATCCCGCGATTTATCCAATTGACGAAACAGTTCAGTTCAGATCTGAAGGATTACGATGAGTTCAGGAAATTGGGAACGGCTATTTTCAAGCGGCTCTTTGCTCCGATAGCCAATGACCATGATTTTCCCCGGAAGATTGTATTGATTGCCGATGGGGTATTGAAGGAACTGAATTTTGGGACCTTGCTTATGGGTAGTTCTTCCCAAAACAATAACATGCCCAATTATCAAACCCTCCCCTATCTGACGAAATATTCTTCCATTTCCTACATTAACTCTGCTTCTGTGCTCTTTGAGAACAAAAGCAACGAAAAATTACGGACCACCAACGGTAAGGGTATGATTGCTTTTAGTTATTCCCCACCTGTGGGGATGGATATGCCCAAAGAGAAGGCACTGCTATCCTTAAAAGGAGGCAGTAAAGAGATAGCCCATTTCGAAAAACAATTCTCGGGCATGTTCTTGGATGGAAAGAAAGCCTCAGAGCTACAGTTCAAGAAACACGCGGGCAGCTATGGAATCGTACACTTGGCCATACATGGTAAAGCAGACCGACAGAGCAACTTGGATACCCGACTGATCTTCAATACAGGTGATAGTACAGATGACGGTAACCTCTACCCTTATGAGCTCTACAACCTTCGGCTCAAAGACACCGAACTTGTGGTAGCCAGTGCCTGTGAGACGGGTTTGGGAAAAGCCCACATAGGCGAAGGAGTCCTCAGTATGGCACGGGGCTTTACCTATGCCGGCTGCCCTACTACGGTCATGAGCCTATGGGAAGCCGATGATATCGCTACTTCGAAAATAATGATCGGTTTTTACGATGGGCTCACCGATGGTCTCCCCATCGACAAGGCACTGCAACAGGCCAAGATACAATTTATCAATACCGCCGATGAACTTACGGCACACCCCGCTAACTGGGCCGCCTTCGTTCCCACGGGGGATATGTCCCCTATCGATATGCCCCTCAAAAAGAAGAAAGGTCGCTTCTATTATATCCTCGTATTCGTACTTCTATTGATGGGCAGTCTGTTGATTTTTCTGAAGAGAAAAAAGGTAGGACAGTATCAAAAACACTGAGTCTTTGATTCTGTGGATCTTTGGACCCTAGATCCTCATTGGCCTTCCTATCCCAAACATGGATGATTTCAAATCAGCCGCTGATTTCGAAAGCTACATAATAATACAAATTTGGGTTTCAAATGTCGTATAAGATTCCGCTGGTCATTTTGTTTCAATCAAGGCGAGAACCACAGGGATAGCAGCGCTATCCTGAGGATTGTCAACACAGAGTGAAGCAAAATGAACAGGAAGATATGCGATATTTAAAAGCTAAGTTTGTATAAGTACTTTACTGCACTTTATGTGCTCACTACGAAATCCCATTGAGGATTTTGGATGAAAATGGTTATATCTCCCGGTGCAGCTGATTTTAAGCGAAAGCCTTTTAAATGTAGTAAAAAGCCATTAAAATTATGTTCAAAGTTCAACTATGGCCAGAAAATCAACACAAGGTACCTTCTCTGATTCCATTGACACCACTGCTCAGGACAACGATCCAGGTCTGGGGCTGAAATACTATAAGAAAAGAAAAAGGATCATCAATAAGGACGGTAGTTTCAATGCCCACCGTATCCACTCGGGTTTTAGTCACCGCAATGCCTACCAGACGCTGATCAAAATGTCATGGAATCACTTTTTGCTATTGATCATCGCGTCATTGATGTTCATCAATTCTCTTTTTGCGGGGCTTTACCTGTTGATTGGTGTCGAGAACTTAAGGGGATTACAGAAAATAGCACCTTGGCATGACTTCACTAATGCATTCTTTTTCAGTTTCCAGACCTTTACAACGGTGGGCTATGGACATATCTCCCCGGATAGCGGTCTAACCAGTTTTGTGGCGGCCTTCGAAGCGATGATAGGCTTAATGTGCTTTGCACTCGTCACTGGACTGATCTATGGGCGGTTTTCCCGACCTACGGCCCGTTTGCTCTATAGCGAAAAGGCACTTATTTCCCCTTATAAAGAAGGGCTGAGCCTAAAATTTCGCTTGGCCAATAAACGGATGAGTACGCTATTGGAAATGAAGGTAACGGTACTTTTACAGATGATTGTCAAAGAAAAAATCGGTTTTTCCCGCAGGTTTGTCCCCTTAGACTTGGAAAGGGATTTTATCCTGTTCTTTCCGCTGAACTGGACTGTGGTTCATCCCATAAATGAAGAGAGTCCCTTATACAGAAAAGGGCCAGAAGACCTCAAGGAAATGGATGCAGAAATACTCATCATGGTCAGGGGATTCGACGATACCTTTGGACAGACCGTACACTCACGGCATTCCTATCTTTGCAGTGAGGTCGAATGGGGAGCGGAGTTCAGGCCCGCATACTTCACCAATGACGATGGAGAGGTCATTCTCGATATGAGAGAACTCCATGAATATACATCCGTGGACCTACCACCTGTAAAGAATAAAAATCAATCGTCCCTATAAATTAGGAATCAATGACACTTCGAGCGTCAATTCAATAAGCGAACTGCTCTAGAAAATAGACAATCTCCTCTTTGAAGGTCCGGCTTTCCTCCATTTGTATGTATTTGTTCAGTTCTAAATCCGTATTTACTTTGATATTTCTCAGATTAAGGTGCTGGTTGATAAAAAGAAACTCCATAGGAGGAACGACTTCCTTGAATGTATCGATGATGTCCAGTACCTCTAGGTTACGCTCTACCAGATTGTAGGTACCTGAGGGCACCTCTTTTTTGACCAACTGGTACAGCGCCATTTTTACCTGATCGATATGTATGAAGGCACGTGACTGCTTACCATTACCATGGATAGAAACCCGATTACTGAAATTGGACTCGAAAGCGAAGCGATTGATGACCGAGTCAAAACGCATGGATTTACTGTAGCCATATACATTACCACAACGGATGACATAAGTATCCATATGTTCGCTCAGGCGCCGGATATGTTCCTCTCCCCTTAGTTTAGAGGTACCGTAAAACGTTTTGGGATTGGGTTCGGTGCTATCGGTAATATCGTTTCCAGAGCCATATACCCCCAAACTACTGGTATAGATTACTTTTTTTACGGCACTGCCTTCGAGTGCGTAGGCCATTTCAGCAGTTCCCCAGTGATTGACCTGCTCAAAGAAGTGGGAATCCACATTAGCAAAAGGCGTTGTTACCTTTGCGGCCAAGTGGTACACTGTGTCCACACCGTCCAATGCTTTTCTCAAAGTCCTAGAATCGAGGATATCGCCTTGTATGAACTGGAACTTGTCTCTGTACTGGCGTTTGCGCCCAATAAAAAAATTATAATTGGCCCGGCTCAGATTATCGAATACTACGACACGCTCTACTTGGTCATCGTTGAGTAGGACATCGTTCAGCTCAGTGCCGATATAACCGGCTCCGCCGGTAATCAATACATTCATGAAGTTATCTGTTCTTATTTGTTAATCAATTCGGTGTGCAACCCACATTCGGTCTTGTTCATTCCGAACCAGCGTGTCTCGCGCTCTTGCATCTCCAGATCCATCTTTCGGGTACAGGGTTCGCAACCAATGCTCAGGAAGCCCTGAGGCTCCAAGGGATGTTTAGGGAGGTCGTACTCCTTTTGGTATTCGTAGATCATTTTGGCATTCCAGTCCAGTATCGGATGAAAGCGGGTCACCCCATGAGGAGCAGCCTGCTCCACCCGCATGGCACTACGTGTGGCGCTCTGGTCGGCCCTGACTCCATTGATCCAGATATCATGGGTCTGCAATACCGCCTCCAGTGGCTGGGTCTTGTTGAGATAGCAGCAGTAATCAGGGTCGGAGACAAACAACAGATGACCTGCGACAGTACGTTGCATGCTTTTGGGCGTGTTGGGTTTCACATCGATGAACTTCATACCAAAAGCACGACTGACCTCATCCCGAAAACGGACCGTTTCCGGAAAATGATATCCCGTATTGATAAAGGCTATGGGTATCGTATTATCAATACGGCTCAGCATATGAAGCAGTACCAAACTGTGCGATTGAAAAGAGGATGTAGTAAAAAGCCGCTTTCCATCTGCCTTATAAGCTTCGATTTTATTTTTTATGTTTTCGAAATTCAATTTTCCTCCTGTTTATAATCCAAACATAATGAATCCAATACGTTTTTCCACCGTAAAAAGTTCTGAATATACGATAGCCAAAACATTGCAGGCACTTTAGATGTTGATTCTTCAACAATTGCCATTACCAAATTAATCATTAATTTTAAAAGGTTTGTTTTCAAGCAGACTTAACGTAATTCGACCTACAGAAAATGTTAAAACATTTATATGAAAATTGCCGTTTTTAGAAAAGAGCATTTTAATGCAGCTCATCGGTTATATAATCCCGAATGGTCTGATAAAGAGAACGATGCCATCTTTGGAAAATGTAACAACCCCAATTATCACGGACACAACTATGACCTTTATGTTAAGCTCGTAGGAGAACCTGATCCAGAGACAGGATATGTATTTGATATGAAGGTGTTAAGTGATTTGATCAAAGAGCATGTTCTAAAACAATTCGATCACAAAAATTTAAATTTAGATACTCCGTATTTCAAGGATTTGAACCCCACTGCTGAAAATATCGCTGTAACCATATGGAATATATTGAGAGGCAAGATAGATGAGAAATATGAGTTAACAGTAAGACTTTATGAAACAGAAAGAAACTTTGTCGAATACCCCGCTGGATAAGAACAATACTATCAATACAGATGACTTTGGTGATGACCACGTGGTCTCTTCCTATGATACCCCGATACGTCCTGATGCCTTCGAAATGGATGATGACTTGAAAATGGAGCTCATCGAAAAGCATTTCAGACAGATAATGCATATTCTGGGACTGGACCTGAATGATGATAGTCTTATGGGCACTCCAAGAAGAGTTGCAAAAATGTATGTACAAGAGGTTTTCAGTGGCCTGAACCCTGAGAATAAGCCTGTGGCCAAGCTTTTTGAAAATAAGTATGGGTACGAAGAGATGATCGTCGAGAAGGATATTACTTTTTACTCTCATTGCGAGCATCATTTTGTGCCCATTTATGGTAAGGCACATGTGGCTTACATCTCTACGGGGAAAGTCATTGGTCTATCCAAAATCAACCGAATTGTTCAGTACTATGCTAAAAGGCCACAGGTACAAGAGCGCCTAACCATACAGATAGCCAATGAGATGAAAAAAGCGTTGGATACGGAACATGTGGCAGTAGTCATGGATGCCAATCACATGTGCGTATCTTCGAGAGGTGTCGGTGATACCAACAGTAAGACGGGAACGGCTCATTTTAGTGGAAAGTTCAGGGACGAAATCAGTAAAAGAGAATTTTTAAATTATATTAATAGTAAGTAATATTGGAGTTACAGTAGCATTTTTTTAGGCTACCTGAAATCTGTATTACACCTGAAAAATTCCGCTCAATGGGGATAGAAGAAGATATAAAACAAGAGCAGTTCGAAACCGAAAGGCAAAAAGCACTTATCAATATACTATACACGCATAACTTTCTTATCAATAAGATGAGCATAGTTTTTAAGTCCCATGGTATTACTCGTCAGCAATACAATGTTTTGCGTATTCTACGAGGACAGTATCCTAATCCGGCTTCAATCAATTTGATCAAAGAAAGAATGTTGGATAAGATGTCCGATGCCTCTAGGATAGTAGAGCGGCTACGCAGAAAAGAACTCGTGACCAGAACTCAAAGTGATATCGATAAACGAGCTGTTAAGATATGTATTTCTGAGCAAGGTTTGGATTTATTGAATAAATCCGATGCTAAGGCACAGAGTTTCAATGAACTTATGGAAAACCTCAGCGAAGAGGAAGTGAGTACGCTTAATGAACTACTGGATAAAATCAGGAGGTAAACGGTCTCTGTGGGTCAATATTTCCCGAACGATTCAGTAATCGGGGGACAACCGTCCAATATAGGCCAATGTGTGTACTGAATCATACTGCGATATTCGATACGGAAGAAAAAAGTATAAAAAGGTAAGGTTCGTCATCGGTATTGCTTTGCAAACTGAGACAAACCTTAGGTACTTGGGTTTTCAGTAGTAGCCAAGAGGTATAAATATACCCGATGTATCGCTATCCTGATACACCATCGGCACATTACCCCTCTCCTGAAATTTCATGATTGTCCTGATGCATCGTGCCATCCTACATAAATATTACGAGGAAAACCCTGACCGAACTGAGCAGCACTAACCTAATACATACAAGCACTTTAGTACATAGCATAGTGAATCGAAGGTCAAAGCCAAACCTGTTACAATGCCTACCTTCTAAAATAGAAGGGACAATAGAGGATTGTTGAGATCCACACCGCTTTCATTGATGGTGACGGTTTCTCCTTTGGACAAGAGAACCGCTACCTCAGCGATACCTATTTTTTTTTGGAGTTTCCACGACTTCCTCTTTCTGCACCAAAGGTTCGGGATCGTCCGAAAACACCTTTGGACTATCTTCGTCCATCCCTTTTTCCGTCAGCGAGGTCTTGGAGCCGTCCTCAAATGTAATCGTAACTCTTTCGATAGTGTTCAATTCTTCTTTTGCCATTTTGCGTTGTTGTTAGGTTAGTAATCATCTATGCTATGGTTTAAAGTTTAAAATTCTTCTAAAATAGCGATAGCCTTGGCACGGTAGGAGCTATCCGATTCCATGAGTTGGGTAAAGGTATATCGGGCATCATCAAAGCGTTCTGCTTTGAGCTGTGTGAGGCCCTTGTACCATTGTGCCCTACCGTAATTGATGGTTTCATCTTTGGGTATCATATCAAAGTACCGAATGGCTTCATCGAAATGATCCAGTTCAAAATGCGCCAATCCCATATATACCCTATCTTCATTACTGACCATGGAGGGGTCCAAAGTTTCGAAGCCGACTATTGCAGCCTCGAAGTCCTCATTGTTATAAGCAATCTGTGCCTTGGCCTTTATAGTGCGGTTCGTATTCTCTCCCCTTGTGGTCACACCGGGGATGAAAAGCCTCTCATAGTATTCTCCTATAAGTTCCTCACTTGAGGGCGTTTGATTGTAAAAAAAGATGAAGAAACCCATGAGTAATGCCAAACTGGCGGCAATGCCCATGAATCCATATTTTTTGTACCACGGTTTCAACAAAAACAATTTGGGTTCCCGCTCTTTCTCTATATCCTGCTCACTGTCCCAGACCGCCATCTTGGCCACCATGGCCCGACGACCGGTATATTGGATACCATCGAATAAAATCCCCAACTCTTCTACCGTAGACCGGAAAGCCTCGTCTTCGTTCATGGCAGCTTCAAATCTGCGCGCATCTTCATGAGAAAGTTTCCCTTCCAGGAACTTCTCTATCCGGTCAAAATCCTGTATTTCTTTATCTTCGCTCATAGTTCAGTAAGCATTATGTTTTCAACGTGACGGTTTTCCGCAATCGCTTTATACATTTGTATTTAAGGTTCTTTACTGTCTCCGCATTTTTGTAATTCATCTTTTGCGCAATCTCATCCATGGACTGTTTGTGATAATAATAATTCTTCAGTATTGAATGGCAGGGGTCACCGAGTTCTTCCATACTGTTTTCTACCAGCTGCAACATCTCCTCTTGTTGCTCTACTTCTTCACTGTCATCCTTTCTATCCTGCAAATAAGACTCATGGGCATCGATGCCTACCATCATTTTCCGTGCACCGCGCTTTTGCTCCATAACTTTATTCCTCCCCACAGCAAACAAATAAGTTTTGACACTACTGCTTAGCTCAGTCAACTTTCCTTTCATGATGTTTTCATAAAATATCAGCATAGATGCTTGGTAAGCATCGTTAGCCTGCTCTTGAGAGCAGCCATAGGACTTCATGGCCCAAGCAATAAACTCCTGTCGGTGCTTTTTGTATATCGCTTCTAACTCCGACTCACTTCCAGACTTAATACTCTCGATAATAGTCCTGTCACCCATTTAAACTCTGTCTTTTATGCCTGTACAAACAAAAAGTAACCTCTCGTTATATAAATATCTTTCAAAATCGGGATTTCAATTTATACCAATGGCTAAGATACAAATGAAACAGATTTCCCACGTCATAAGATGCAAAAAAAACAAGGCAATATTAAGTTCTATTTAGAATATTTAACGAAATAATACAATTAACCAAAGTAGTTTGACTAATTGTAATCTTCTGTTCCTACTTCGACTCTGGAATAGGTGCTATCCTGTTATTATTATACTATCAGAGAGATAGGGAATTATAGGATAAGGACCATGAACAACTTAGGTACCGAGAATGGCATAAAATCAGTTTTAGGTGTAGGTTTCAAAATGGGAGGTCCTGGTTGGAGCTGATTTTTTTTTGGAAAAAACCAGTCCCTGAGTATTGACCTCAGATTTTCAGCAGTCGCACTGAATCTGCAAGAAATAACTGGAAGCGACTTTTCCTGAAAATACAGAAATAAAAGCACAAGAATTTTCCGAACTTCCCATAAGGGGATATAAAACATCTCTCAAAAGGCTCAATGGAGTTAACAGTACGGAATGATAAGGATACTCTCAGCTTTTGAGTCGGCATGATTGGCCATTTGTAGAGGTGTCATCGGGATTCTTCGTAAGGGCATAAACTTCAACAAGGCATCTTGCCCTAAACCACATGGTGTTTGATCATGAATCGATAATCGATTTCTCAATGGACTAATAAAATCAGGTAAACAGGCTATAAGTCAGTTGCCTACTATGCTGCTTAAGTGCTATAACGGCTTCCGTTTCATGAAGAGACTGGGCTGAATTACCTCTATTTATCGGCCTTCCAGACGACTTCTTTTTGATTAGGGCTGACTTGTAGGACGATACGTGTAGGCTTAGGTAGGAGAACCAGTTTGGTCCCATTGCTTGGGTAATCATCGACATCAACATATACGCCTTCTTTAAAAGACACCTCATAGCCACCGCTATCGGTACGAATTACCGACTTGGGCAGATAGGCTATAGGGAGTAGCACATCACTATCGGGACAGAACTCATCATGGACTTGATGCAGTGCATCTTCCAAAAAGTCGCCATATTCACTTAAAAAATCGTCCTCCATATCATGGAGTTCTTCTTCGAGCGTATCATAATCCTCATGATTATAATCCATTTCGCTCAATTCATCTCTTTTATCGACCAATGTCGTCAATGCGGTATCGAGTGCAGTAATATCCATGAATACTCTTTGATTTTATAATTGCAAATCTTAAGAGTATGCGGGTAACATCCAAGAAAATCGCTTATAAAATCCTTTCTTGTTCTTTTTAGTTTTTAATAAGTTGTGAAAGCCTTAGTTTTATGAAGAGACATTAATAAATTTACACCCGAAAATTATGGACAATGACCAAGACTTTCTGCCTATCAATGGTACCGATCACATAGAGTTTTATGTGGGCAATGCCAAACAGTCGGCCATGTATTATCAAAATGCTTTTGGCTATGAACTGATTGCTTATGCCGGACCTGAAACAGGTATAAAGGATAGGGCTTCTTACGTACTCAAGCAGGACAAAATCAGGTTAGTGCTCACTACTTCCTTAGTGGAAGAAGGTACTATAGCCGATCATGTCCGCCACCATGGCGATGGAGTGAAGGCGCTGGCCCTATGGGTCGATGATGCCGCCAAAGCTTTTGAGGAAACCACCTCTCGCGGCGCAGTACCTCATGAAGCCCCAAAGATACTTAGTGATACTTCCGGGAGTGTCACCGTAGCCTCCATCAAGACCTATGGAGATACAGTACATACCTTTGTGGAAAGAAAAGATTACAAAGGTGTCTTTCTCCCCGGTTATGAATCCAGGAAAAGCACACTCAAGGTTAGTCCTGTAGGTCTAAAGTACGTCGATCACTGTGTGGGCAATGTAGGTTGGGGAGAGATGGACCAATGGGTAGCGTTTTACGAAAAAGTCATGGGCTTCAGTCTATTGGTGACCTTTGATGATGAAGATATCTCTACAGAGTATACCGCATTAATGTCCAAAGTAGTCTCTAATGGTAATGGCTATATCAAGTTCCCGATAAACGAACCTGCGGAAGGAAAAAAGAAGTCACAGATAGAAGAATACCTTGATTTCTATAATGGTGCCGGAGTACAGCATATTGCCATAGCTACTGACGATATTGTCAAAACGGTATCCGAGCTTCGAAGTCGAGGGGTGGATTTTCTACATGTGCCGGCGACCTACTATGATGACCTACATGAGCGGGTGGGAGCTATCGAAGAGGACCTACAACCACTGAAAGACCTGAACATACTGGTCGACAGGGACGATGAGGGCTACCTCTTACAGATATTTACTAAACCTGTTCAGGATAGACCGACACTGTTTTACGAAATCATCCAACGCAAGGGGGCCAAGTCGTTTGGAAAAGGCAATTTCAAAGCTTTGTTCGAGGCCATTGAAAGAGAACAGGCACTGCGTGGAAACCTCTAGACAACACCATCATCGAGTCATAGCAGGTGGTGCTACAGAAGAAAATCAATACCGTGTCACTCCATCGCAGCTAGTCCCAAAATCATTTTTTTTTCAATGATGGTTTTACCCATTGAAAAAATATAGGACCTGTTGAAATGGCAAACTATTTTCCCATTTCAACAATCGTGAAGTATCAACTAAATCCAATCATAACTACACAAGCTTAAACTAAAAAGAGATATGCCTGAAGAAATCGTTGCAAAAGCACAACAATGGGTCAATAGCAATATTGATGAGGATTCCAGAAAGGAAATCGAAACCATGTTGGACGATACCAACAAAAATGCTTTGGAAGAAGCCTTCTATAAAGATCTTGAATTCGGTACGGGAGGATTACGAGGTGTCATGGGTGTGGGTTCCAATAGGATCAACAAGTATACCATCGGTATGGCCACCCAAGGGCTGTCCAATCATCTGTTGAAGACCTACCCCGGTGAAGATATCAAAGTCGCGGTAGCCCATGATAGCCGTAATAACAGTCGTTTTTTTGCCGAGACCACGGCGGCCGTTTTCTCTGCTAACGGTATTACGGTTTATTTTTTCGAGGCGCTTCGCCCGAC
The DNA here is from genome assembly GCA_947492745.1 of uncultured Cyclobacteriaceae bacterium. Lineage (GTDB taxonomy): Bacteria > Bacteroidota > Bacteroidia > Cytophagales > Cyclobacteriaceae > Aurantiphycus > Aurantiphycus algarum. The sequence goes on from CANLOE010000110.1 coordinate 14,175, forward strand.
CCCTGAGCTGTCCTTCGCCATACGTCACTTTGGTTGCCAAAGTGGAGTAGTACTTACCGCATCGCACAATCCGAAAAAATACAATGGTTATAAGGCCTACTGGAGTGATGGGGGCCAATTGGTACCTCCTCATGACAAAGACGTCATCACGGAAGTAAAGAAAATCCAGAACATCGACACGATTAAGTTCGATGCCGATGAGTCCAAAATCATTACCATAGGTAAGGATGTGGACGCACTCTATCTTGCCGAAATCAAAAAACTGTCCCTAGCCCCCGAAGCCGTGAAGGCAGAAGAGACCATGAAAATCGTCTTCTCCCCTATCCATGGTACGGGAATCACGCTTGTACCGGAGTGCCTGGCCAACTTTGGGTTTAAGAACGTACACGTTGTACAGGAACAAGCAGAGCCCGATGGTGACTTTCCCACTGTAGTCTACCCAAATCCCGAGGAAGCCGATGCCCTGAAAATGGCACTGGACAAGGCCAAAGCTATCGATGCCGATCTGGTGATGGCCACTGACCCCGATGCCGACAGGGTAGGCATCGCTGTTAAGAACCACCATGGAGACTTTCAGCTCTTGAACGGTAACCAAACGGGAAGCCTGCTCATCTACTACCTGCTCCAGAAGTGGAAAGAGAACGGTAAACTCGACGGAAACCAGTATGTCGTAAAAACCATTGTTACCACGGGACTGATAGAGAAAATCGCCCAAGCCTTCGACGTCACCTATTATAATACCTTGACAGGCTTCAAATACATAGCCATGGTCATCAAAGAGATGGAAGGCAAGGCCGAATTCATCGGCGGTGGAGAGGAAAGTTACGGTTATATGATCGGTGATTTTGTCCGCGACAAAGATGCTGTCGCTTCCTGTGCCATGATAGCAGAGATGACCGCCTATGCCAAACACAAAGGTCTGAGCCTTTTCGATATGCTCTTGGACATGTATGCGCAGTTCGGCTTTTACAAAGAAAACCTCATATCCATCACTAAAGAAGGTAAGGCCGGGGCAGAGGAAATACAAACCATGATGAAAGACCTTCGTGAAAACCCTCCCGCCACACTGGCAGGTTCGAAAGTGGCGCAGCTCATCGATTACCAAAGTGGAAGTTCTAAAAATCTGATAACGGGAGAGGAAGAAAAACTGAACTACCCCAGCTCCAATGTCCTTCAGTTCCTGACCGAAGATGGCGCACTGGTATCGGCCAGGCCTTCCGGAACAGAGCCCAAGATAAAATTCTATTTTAGTGTCAACACTGAACTAAAGGATACCAAAGAGTATGACAGTACCAATGATACCTTGGACGGGAAAATAAATACCATCAAAAAAGAATTATCACTGCTGTAGTCGTCATAGCGACCCTATTTAGTTCATTTACCCATTCATCAACTTACAATTGGAATTATCATATCATTTTCTACTGATTGCCATAGGATTTGTCCTGCTGATCAAAGGGGCAAGTTTTATGGTCAGTGGAGCTTCTTCGCTGGCCAAAAAGTTCAAAGTATCGGAAATCGTTATCGGCCTGACCGTAGTAGCTCTGGGCACTTCTGCACCGGAGTTGGTCGTCAACATTATATCCGGTACCACAGGGCATAACGAAGTCGTTTTTGGTAATATCATCGGTTCCAATATTTTCAATGTGTTTTTGATACTGGGGATATCCGGGGTCATCTACCCACTACATGTTCAGAAAAGTACCCTCAAGAGGGAGCTGCCCTTTTCCCTCTTGATGACCTTCTTACTGTTCTTTTTGGTCAATGATGTACTTTTCGGTCTGGGGGAGAAAAACCGCACTTCACTATTTGATGGTGTCCTACTTCTGTTCTTCTTTGCGCTGTTTTTGATATCCATCTTTTCCGGTAAGGACAAAGAACCCCCGACAAAAAAGAACGATAACGATATCAAGGTATACCCACCATGGGAAACGGCACTGAGAATCATCGGTGGTCTGACAGGCCTGGTTTTCGGAGGTAAGTTTGTGGTGGACAATGCTGTAAGCATCGCAGAGACCTTTGAGGTCAGCGAGAAGATGATCGGACTGACCATTATCGCGGCAGGTACTTCGCTCCCCGAGCTGGCCACCTCAGCCATGGCAGCCTATAAGAAAAGTTCTGATATAGCCATGGGCAATGTTATCGGTTCAAATATTTTCAATATACTGTTGGTACTTGGAAGCAGCACGGTCATATCCCCTCTGGCCTATAATACCGAGCTGAACATAGACCTCTTCATTCTAATGGGAGGCACTGTTATGCTTCTTATATTTATGTTTACCTCCAACAAAAGGAGACTGGACCGGTTAGAGGCCTCGTTATTTCTTTTGGTATTCATCGCCTATATGATTTACCTCTTCATGCGCCAGTAGCCTTTAACCCCTACACTTATGCTGACACAATCCCTTACACTGCTTTTTGAAAGAGACCTGGACCGATTGAAAAAAGAAATCGAAGCCTTCGATACCGAAAAACTATGGATGGTCGATGGAGACATGACGAACAGTGCGGGCAATTTATGCCTCCACCTTTGTGGTAATCTCCAGCACTATATCGGAGCTGTACTGGGCGGTAGTGGTTATGTCCGCGAACGCGACAGGGAGTTCAACGATACGAATGTGGACAAGGCAATACTCTATGACCTCATAGACAAAAGCAAGGAAGTCATAAAATCCACCCTACCCCTACTGAGCAGGGAAGACCTACAAAAAGAATATCCTTTGACGATACTGGGAAACACGATGATCACTGACCTCTTTCTACTTCACCTGCTGGGTCATCTGAACTATCACTTGGGCCAAATCAACTACTGTAGACGATTATTGGTAGGTTAGCCATGTTCAGGTCAAAACCTATTCATCGAGCAGCCCTTGATTCATCGCATATTTGGTCAGTCCGGCTATATTTCGAACATTCAGTTTGGAAATCAGGTTCTTCCGATAGCTATCGATAGTATGCTTACTGAGGCATAGAATTCCTGAAATCTCCTGAGTGGTATGCTCCATGGCAATCAATTTGAGGATTTCTTTTTCCTTGTCGGAAAGCGCATTCCATACATCTTCTTTTTTAGCAAAAACGCTGTCGGCATAGGCTCTTTTTATCCTTTCGGAAAAATACTTCTTCCCTGACAGTATGGTATCGATGGCCTTGATCAGCTCTCTCCTATCGGCATCCTTGGATACGAAACCATCCACCTCATCTTCGATCAATGTGTTGACCTTTTTGACATCGTGGTGCATACTGACAATAAGTACCTTTATCTGAGAAGACTTTTGTTTTAACAGCCGGTTCAGCGCCACACCGTCAATGCCCGGCATACTGATATCCGTGATCAAAAGATCTATACCTGCCGTAGGATTAGCCTCTATATAAGTGAGTACATTTTTTCCGTTTTTGGCCGTAAAAGGGATGGCATACCTTCCCTCCTGCTCCAGAATGAATGTCAGGCCTTCCAAAAACATCTTGTGGTCATCGGCAATAATCAAGTTCGCTCTCATAATGATCTATTGGCTAGGTACTAAGTATTGATCAGGAATCCGTTATGGGAATATCGATATTGATAACGGTCCCTCTGCCGATGTAGGAATCAATGTCTACCGTTCCCGATAGCGTACCCACACGGTTTCTGATATTGCGTAGACCGATACCGTCCGTGATTTCATTGACATCAAATCCGATACCATTGTCTTCAAAAAGAAGCTTGACTTCATCTCCATGACGGTTCAGGTGGATGTCTATCGTTTCGGCCTGAGAATGCTTCACCGCATTGTTCAATAGTTCTTGAATGACCTTGAACAAGGCTACTTGCATCCTATCATCGATCCGATTGACCCCTTCCTCCGGAAAGGGGTAAAACCGTACGGGTATATCACTGGCCATGGCTACATTTTTGGCATAGCCCTTTACCACAGACGTAAACGTGCCGCTCTCTATCTTTTCGGCCACCAGGTCATGGGATAGATTTCTGACCTGATCACAGGTCTCGTTCAGTTGTGCAATCAATGAGGTATATTCCGCTTTGTCCTCTGCGAGGTAGGAAAGTTTCAGTTTGATATAGGCCAGGTTACCCCCTATGCTATCGTGCAGCTCTTGTGCGATACGCTCGCGCTCTTTGTTCTCTACCTCCGCCGCAGATTTGATCAACTGTATCTCTTGGTCTCTGATCAGTCCCGTCATCTTCTGTTCGTTGACCTTCTCTTGATACCTGTTCAGGGCCAGCTGTGTCCGTAGTTTTTGATAATAAAAGACCATCATCACTATTATCGGGACCAAGAGGATCAAGGCACCGATAACGTATACTCTCTTGAGCAATTTCTGCTTTTGCAACTCGTTCTCTTTTTTAGTTTGTATCTCTTTGAGTTTCAGATTCTCATTCTGGCTTTTTTGAGTGGAGTTTTCCAATGATAGTATTCGGTTCTTGTTCCGCTCATCCTCTAGCTCTTTTTCCAGCCTCAGTTTTTGGTAGGCACTTTTCTGTCTTTCGGAAGAAGTTTTCAAAAAGTCGATTTCTTTTTCTTTTCTGGAAGTCTCATAACTGACTTCGAGTTCTTTTATCTCCTTGTCGAATTTGTTTTTGTTGATGGAGTCCCTCAATTGATAATAGCTCTTGAGCAGCGCATTTGCCTTTTCGTACTCCTTTGCCTCCGTATAGGTCGCTATCAGGTCATCATAAATCGATTTTTGCTGCTCCATGCTGGAAACGTCCTTGGCCATGACCAGTGCTTCGTTCAGCAGAGTGATAGAGGAGGCCAGATTTCCATTGAGCCGCTCTATGACCCCTAGGTTATGGATACTGCTTATGGACAGTGCCACAAAGTTATGCTGTTCGGCAACTGACCTGACTTGATGAAAATGGTCAAGTGCTTCTTTGTACCTTTTGCGCTCCAGTGCTATGGAACCCAAGTTACTGGAAATCGTCGCTAGCAGGTAGGGATTCCCTACCGCCGACGGGGCTGCAAGGCTTTTCGTATAATAGGCTTCGGCTTTTTTCAGATTGCCCATACTTTTATAGATATTACCTATATTGACATTGATCTGATCGACGAGTGCCGGTGTATCTGCCAATGCTACACTCTCTTCTAAATAAGTAATGGCCTTTTCATACTCTTCTTTTTGATGATAGAGATTGCCCAAGTCGGTTTTGAGAATACAGAGAATGAGTCGGTCCTGTTGTTGTTCTGCGAGTTTCAGCCCCTTGAGCAACCAGCTGAGAGCGGTATCGGGTTCTCCTTTCCTGACCAAACCGGAGCCCATGAGACGATAGGCAAGTAACTGAGGGCGGCCCTTTTCCAGCCGATCGAGTGCCTTCTGCGCATAAAACAGGGCCGAGTCGGGTACACCTACTTTATTAAAGTAACTGGCCAGATTAGCATAGACCGAACCCAGTTCCGTTGTAGTGATGCCTTTCCGTCGCGTAAACTCGTGCAGCTTGCGGTAAAGGAACTGAGGATTGCCCGCACTCGAATCCCGAAGCTGTTGGCGTTCTTCCTCCGTAATCACCTGTGCGCCTGCCTCCGGAACCACAAAAGTGACTATACCGAGCATCAACCATAAGCATCGAAACATATACATCATATCCTCTCAAAAAAACATTAATCTACTGATTATATGATACTTAAAAACCAATTAGGTCTATTTTTCCTGACATAAGCACAATAGTATGAAATCAGGCCATCGTCATATACCCTAAAAGTAGTGTTTTTACACTATGATTAATGGTCTATCCTCAAGGAACTGTAGCGATTACCTTGTCCTCTCATTTTACTCCGAATCATACAATGCAATTCCATAACAAGGGACCGAAGCACAAAACTTTCAGGATCTTACCGTTCTAGCTAGTCGGAAAAGCATGATCATCATCACGGTGAGCGGCAAAATAGGGTGATGTACCTTGGAGTGAGACCATTCGATACCGTTCGGGAAGTTTATTGCATGATTCATTACACCCTGACAGCATCGAAAAATAGCCGAGGGAAAAGGCTGAAAAAATGAATCTGCATATAGGTTATTTGCGAATGGGTCGAAGGGATGTCCGCGCTGGACCTCACCCTATCGGTATCCTATGGCCTTTGAAGGCATAAAATTTTGTCTTTACTAAGCTAATGGTTAAATTTGCAGATTGGTTTTTTCCAACACCATTTTTCAGGTGGGCAATTTGGCATTAGAAGTGATGAGAAAGGTAGCATTTTATACATTGGGCTGTAAGTTGAATTTTTCGGAGACCTCCACGATTTCGCGGAAGTTTGAAGAGAAAGGGTACCAAAAGGTAGATTTTACGGATACCCCCGATATTTTCATTATCAATACCTGCTCTGTCACCGAAAATGCTGACAAAAAATGCAAAAAAGTGGTCAAAGAGGCCCGCAAAGTGTCCCCTGAGGCTTATGTGGCCATCATCGGTTGCTATGCCCAGCTCAAACCCAAAGAGATATCGGACATCCCCGGTGTGGATGCCGTCCTAGGGGCCGCTGAGAAATTTCGCTTAGTGGAGTTGTTGGACGGTTTCGTCCGTACGGAAAAGACCACCGTGCTGGCTTCGGAAATAGAGGAAGCCACTGCCTATAACAATGCTTATTCCATCCATGACCGTACCCGCACTTTCCTCAAAGTACAGGACGGCTGCGATTACTCTTGCACTTTCTGCACCATTCCCTTGGCTCGTGGTAAGAGCCGGAGCGATAGTATCGAGAACATACTGGTCTCCGCACAGGAGATTGCCAAGACGGGTGTCAGGGAAATCGTCATCACCGGCGTGAACACGGGGGACTTCGGTCTTCAAAATGGCGAACGCAAAGAACGCTTTATCGATCTGGCCAAAGCATTGGATAAGGTAGAAGGCATAGAGCGCTTCCGCATCTCTTCCATTGAACCGAACCTATTGCACGATGAGGCCATCGAATTTGTAGCCAGCTCCCAACGCTTCGTACCCCACTTCCACATCCCTTTACAATCGGGGTCGGACAAGGTCCTGAGACTGATGAAAAGGCGCTATAAAAGCGATCTTTACCGGAGCCGTGTGGAGAAGATAAAAGCACTGATGCCCCACTGCTGTATCGGTGTGGATGTCATCGTGGGCTTTCCCGGAGAGACGGAAGAAGATTTTCTGGAGACCTACAGGTTTCTCAATGAGCTGGACATCTCCTATTTGCATGTATTTTCCTATTCCGAACGCGCCAATACTCCGGCCGCAGGCATGGAAGCTTCTGTGCCGATGAAAGAGCGACAGCGCCGCTCCAAAATGCTCCGCATCCTATCCGAAAAGAAACGACGCTCGTTCTACGAGCAACACTTAGGTAGTTCTGCTACTGTTCTGTTCGAGGACGATGTGGAAAACGGTCTTATGCATGGATTTACCGAGAACTACATTCGTGTTGCGGCCAAGTATGACCCTGTCCTTATCAACGAGCTGAAGACCGTCACCCTTAAGGACATCAACGACTCAGGACAGGTGGAAGTAGCAGAATTGAGCGGTGCAGAAGTTCTACAGCATTGAAAGGGGGTATGGGATTGCTTAGTACATACAGAGACTACTTTACCAACATAGCCCCTCACTGGCTACTGAGTTCTCATTTCCACAGTGTCCAAGGTATCCACCGCGAAAAATAAAAGAGCATGAGTGAAGGAAAACGTATTTGAATGACTTGAAGCCGCTATCGATCAATTTGGGTTGAACCCAAAATAATCGATAGAGAACCTATTCCGCGCATAAATAGCTTCATACCGGAAGCTTTGCCCACCTGCCTTCATTCACCATAGCGGTGCTATGACGAACGAACCCAGTGAGGCCCCAAGCACCTCAAAGAGTTGATGCCGATCTATTTTATACTCGTATGCAAAAACTCTATGGCGATTTTGGGGTTATGGAAATGTATAAGGACCGAAATTCCTGCTCGAAGGCAGGAATTTCGGTCCTACAGTTTGACTTAGGGATATGGAAGTATCAACAAATGTTATGCTCAGACCGGATATCCCTTTAACCTTAGTTTCTATGGCCTTAAACATTGGAGAAAAAGCTCCTGATTTCAATTTACCCGCTACCAATGGCACTACCATTGGCCTCAACAAAGATCTGAAAGGCGAAGCCTGTATTCTCTATTTCTATCCTAAGGATTTTACTCCGGGCTGTACCAAAGAAGCCTGTAGTTTCCGGGATAATTTTGAAGCTTTTCGGTCCTTGGACATTCAGGTGTTCGGCATCAGTACCGATGGTGTCGCTACTCATAAAAAGTTTATCGACAAGTATCAGCTTCCTTTCATACTGCTGAGCGATGTAAGTGGTCGTGTGTCCAAAAGCTATAAGGCCATGATCCCCGTCATTGGTCTCCCTAAAAGGATTACCTATCTATTGGACAAGCAGCATCAAATAGCTGCAGTCTACCAAGATATGTTCGGTGCAGAGAAACACATCAAAGAGATGGTCAGGGCAGTGAAAGGAAGTGGAACACAAAAAAGCCAAGCATAAAACATAGCTGAAACTGTTGCGTCCGTATACTGCATTCAGTGTACTGTCGTGTTTGTTTTAACCCAAAATATTCGTTGGAACTTCGTCATGAGGACTTAAATGGCAATACATCAGGGCGTTTTCTTGGGTTCAGCGTAGCACCGCTAC
>CANLOE010000111.1 GCA_947492745.1 uncultured Cyclobacteriaceae bacterium
AGGTTTGATACTGAACTTTTTGCTTTCCAACCAGATTTCAGTTAGGGCTGTTTCGCACCATTATAGCTTTGGGTTTCTGCCTAATGCCCTGGGGAAAGGTACAAGTTGTTTGGGTTTATCAAACACAATTTTCGTGTTCGCTGGATTTCGGTACAAGACCGGTCCACTTGTGGAATGGGGGAAAGGTGGATTAATGGGATGGTGAAGTGGCTGTCGAGATAAAATCAATATTGTCCATTGGCATCACTTTACCGTTCCTCTCGGATGGTCACACGGGCACGTTCGCAGACACCTCTCACCGGTGGATTGAACTTGGAGATTTCTATCTTGGCGGATTTGATTTCGGGGAAGCGCTCAAAGGTCTCTTCGATGATTCGATGCCCGACATGTTCGAGCATTTTGGACGGGATGGCCATTTGCTCTTTGATGACCTGGTACAGGATTTCGTAGTTGACCGTCCCGGAAAGCACGTCCTGCTCAGCGGCTTTTTCGAACTCGGTGGTAATGGCAAAGTTGACTTCGTATTTGTTGCCTATCTTTTGTTCTTCTTCGTAATAGCCATGGTAAGCGAAAAACTCCATGCCTTCTAATGCGACTTCGCCCATAATACCTAATCTATTTCGTCGAAAAATGAGGTGTTCTTGGATTTTTTGTTTCTGGGTTCTTCCTCCGCCTCTTTGCGCTCCTGTTTTTCGGAAGTATCGAAGTTATAGCTCCTCTCTGCTTCTTTTTCGTGGATGGGGTCGGGCCTTTGTGGAGCAACGGTGCTTTTGGAATCGAACCGAGGCATGTTATAATTGGTCACGATGTTGCGGGCCATCATGAGGTGTTCCTCGAGGTCAAAGTGCTTGGTCTGTGAGCGGATACGTTCTACTTTGTCCAAAGCATCCTGTGATATGCCCTTGATGTCGGACAAAAGATCATGGCGGTAGTTTTCGAGCTTTTTGTAGGTCTGTGCCAGTGCTTTGATACGGTCTTCCATCTCGTCAATAGTCTGCCGGGCTTTCAGCTCTGCTTCTTCCATGGTATTTTTCGCCTTGGACTTGGCTTCGTTCATGAGGGCTTCGGCCCTGATCTGCGTCTCCTTGAGATGAAGCTCTGCGGCCCTAGTGGCCTGATCGATCATGTTGGCCCCCGTATCCTCGGCCGTTTTCAAGGTTTTGAAGAGGGAGCTTTCCACTTCGCGGAGCTTTTCCACTTCGCGCTCGGAAGTTTCCAGTTTGATTTTCAGTTCTTTCTTTTCATCTAGGGTTCGCTCCCACTCTTGGGACAGGGAAAGCAGATAAGCGTATACCTCATCCTTGTCCAGTCCTCGAAACGCCTTCTCAAAAGTCTTCTGCCTGATCTCAAGCGGGGTGATTTTCATAAACGATTTACTTAAATATTCAACCAAATTAATGCAAAAAATCAAAAAATGTGCAATTCCGTTGTATTAAACCCGAATTCTGTCCCAGAAAATTCATTAGGCCCCTAAGAGTCTGTTTATAAAGCCTAAATACAAAGTGCTACCGTATCATCGAAGCTAAAACTGAACACCCCATAGGGAAATGGTCCTATCATCGCTGGCAGATAAAAGTTGGCCCTTATGTGCCGTCCACAGCAAGCGGTTGACCGAGGTCCCGTGCCCTGCATGACGTACCTTATCGATGACTTTCAGTAATTTGAGTCGCTGTGCGTCCCAGATTTTGATGGATTTGTCCATACTACAAGTTACAAAATGTTTGCCATCCGGACTAAAGGTTATGTGATTGATTGCATACATATGTGCCGCGATATCCTCCATGAGCAGGTAACCGGCCCTTACATCCCAGAACTTCAGACGGGCATCCCGGCCAGAACTGATGAGTATGGAACGGTCGGGCGTGTAGCAAAGTGTAAATACCGAATTGGTATGGCCCTCAAGGGTTTTCTTTAGCATGCCGCTGTCGATATCGTATATTCTTATATGGTGGTCGCTAAAACCGACGGCCACTTCCCTGTTCTCCGGATGTAGCGCGATGGTCCGCGCACTTTTGTTACTGGCCTGTATACGCCCGAGTACGGACAGGCCTTCCAGCGCCAACACGACCAGTTCACCATCGCCCGTGGCTACATACAGTTTGTCCTCATAGGATTTGATATCAAAAATCGCACCTTTGGTGATATTGATAGAGCCTACTTCCTGTTTTGTCTTTGGGTCCAGCAGATGCACGCCGTCATAATTATGCCCGACAGCCAATAGCCCTGTAGGTTCGTGGTAGTGGAGTGCGTAGATGGAGTTGGGCAGTTTCGCTATCAGGTTACCGTTTTCCGGGGACTCCATATCCCACTGCACGACCATACCGTCGCCAGCGGCGGAGAAGAAGTGTGTACCCTGTGCGGAAGGGCTAAGGGTATAGATACTGTCTTTATGCCCGGAGAGTACTCCCAGCTTCTGTACCGTTATTCTGGACATTACTTATCTTTGTGAAGGTTGAACGCTTAGATTCGAACTATGCAATAGCAGACCCCTGATCGATTTGAATAACTTCACATCAGTCCAATGCATATGTTTTTTCCAATTGATCATAATGATGCTATGCTCGACCCGTGAAACACTTTTGTGTTATCGCGATCTAAGCTAAAAAACGAAGTCCTATTATATAATTCGGATTAAATTTACGGAAAGCTGTCCAAGAATGCCTATAAAAAAAATAGAAAGACTCACTGCCCATGCGGGCTGGGCCCTGTGGAAAATCACCGAGTCCCTTTCCGAGCTGAAGCAAGACCTGCCCTTATCCGATGAAGATAAGGAAATCTTAGGGGCCATTAAGCGTGAGGAGAAGCAACTGGAGTGGCTATCCGGGCGCCTTTGTATCAGAGCACTGACCGAGCAGCAGGAAATCGCCTATGTCTGTCTGAAAAAGGATGTCCATGGCAAGCCTTTCCTGATGCATGAGGAAGCGGAAATATCCCTATCTCATTCCTACCCTTATGTGTCGGCCATCCTCAATAAGGAAAAACCTGTCGGCATAGACCTGGAACAACCCAGGGAACAGCTCTTACGTATCTCCCATAAGTTCCTTAATCCCCGGGAAAGGAGGCATGCAGAAGAAGACCTTCGGAGGTTATGCCTGTACTGGTCGGCCAAGGAGGCATTGTATAAAATATATGCCCGAAAAAAGCTCATCTTTAATCGGGACCTAGAGGTACTGCCTTTTGAGATGGAATCCGAAGGGATAATTACAGGTATCATTCGTGCTGATGGGGAGGAACATCGTCACCAATTATATTATTGTCATAATGATGGTTATATTGTGGTATTTAATGTGTAGTATGGGTACCGTTCAGCAGTGTTGCTTCGGCACCTGCCATTTTTGATATCGATATAGTCCAAGTCACTATGCACTCTAAAGTATACCTCGCTTTTCTGATATTACTAGGATGTAGCTTTTCCTTATCTGCTCAGCCCAAAACAATCACCGATTTCAAACTGCCCAGCGCCATAGGCAGCACGGAGGTAGCCCTATCGGATTTCAAAAGCGAAAAAGGCTTGGTCGTTATCTTTACTGGCAATAACTGCCCCTACGACAAGTACTATCGACAAAGAATCGTCAACCTGTCCCATCAATGTGCCCAGAGCGGACTCCCCTTCTTGTTGATCAATTCCCATCCGGGAGCAGCAGAGAATCTGAGTAAAATGGGCAGCACGGCCAAAATTGCGGGTTTTGATATGCCCTACCTAAAAGATGCCTCCCAAGCGGTACTGCGTGATTTTGGGGCAAAAAAGAGTCCCGAGGCCTTTCTACTAAAGAACAGCAGGGGCAAGTTCCAGGTTATCTACCAAGGTGCCATAGACAACAATCCCCAAGTAGCGGCCGATGTCAAGGAAAATTATCTTCTGAAGAGCATCGAACATTTCTTTGCCGGAAAGGCACCTGCGCAAGCATCGGTCCGCCCGACGGGCTGTATTATACGACATCATTGAACCCGGATCATGCGTTGGAACTTCGCAACGAGGGTTTAGATGTCAATAAATCAGGGAGTTTTATTGGGTTTGGCATAGCACCGCTACAGTGAATTCAAAAAACTTAGTGCAACGACTGATTTGCAGCTATTTAGATCCGCAGTAGATTTTCTAATGCATGATCCGGGTTGAATAGGAAATGGACCTATCCTCTTGCTAATGAAAAATAAAAAGGGCCTATACCGAATGGTGGCTGTGGGACTGTAGTCGCGTAGTTTTCCGGACATGTTCATACGATGTCATTTTTTCATCTTGCATCATTCGGATGTAATCCGGAAATCAATGGTATCCAATAGCTTCGGTAAGAGGTCCGTTCCTATTGCCTAACCATTCTCAGTGAGCTGCAAGATCAGTTCCTTGACCTCATCACTTTTCGCATGATCGCCGATATGGTCAAAAGAGACTTCTAGGTTACGGAGTACACGAAGGACGATATTCAAGTGCGTACAAGGCTCGTAGTAATCATCGATAGGGGTCAAGCGGAGTTCGTCGATGTAATTGTCAATGTCTTCCTTCAAAAATATCAGTCCTCGGTTGAAGGCATTGATATAGAACTGTGGGTGTTCCTCTGACTTATAGGTCAGTATAAACAACTTCGGTAGGTTTACACCATGTATGGGCAGGTCCAGTCTATCCGCAATCAGCTTATAGAGTACGCAAAGTGAGATGGGATTTCCCCGCTTTGACTCCAGCACGATATTGATCATGGAGTTGCTCGGTGAGTGAAAGTTTTTGGTATTGGCGCTGAACTTGAGCTTATTGAAAATAACGCTATTGAGTATCTTCACCTGATCGAAAGGGTGTAAGTCTGCGCGGAACTCCATCCATACTTCATAATAGACCTGTTCTAGGTCTTGCTTTAGGGTATCGAATTCCAGGTCAGGGTACTGATAGGTGGCGATGAGCCACATGCCTTCGAGCAGATCTACTGCACCACTTTCTTTCCAAGCGGATAACCTTGTCTTCAAGGCACTGAACTGCAAGGTATGAATGAGTTCTTCTATGCGCTCCTGTACTCTGGGATTGAAGTTCTTTCCCCACTCTTCCTCTAAATGGGGGATAATTTCCGTTCCCAAGGAGATAATCTTACTCTCTATCTGCACCTGTATATCCCTATCGTCATCGTCCAAAAGTGATATCAGGGCCTTTAATTCTTTTTCTTCCATAGCTTTTTTTGGCTATATTATTTATATGAAGTGATCTAGGGACTGTTTCGAAATGTATCTCGTGTTTTCATAGGTCACATGGAATTCGCATAAATGACATCTGCATTGAGCTTAGCACTTTCCATACCCTTTTCATTGCTATTGGTACTCTTTTGGCACGTAGTATCATTGAATCCGAATCATGGACTTTCCCCACTATTCCACTGATTTTCATGACGTTCATCACATGCAAATTCGCTGACTCTATAAAAAAACAGACAAAGCATCGACAAGCTTCGGTTTTTCGTTTGAGGTCTATTTTCCCAATGGAACTCGTGAATCTGCGATTTAAAGCTTTAAATCAGTAATACGTACGTGTTTTTTGAACCAACCACAGCGATACTAAGTTATACAAACTTAGCTTTCAAATATCGCATATCTTCCTGTTCATTTTGCTTCACTCTGCGTTGACAATCCTCGGGATAGCGCTGCTATTCCTGCGGTTCTCGCCTTGATTGAAACAAAATGACCCGCGGAATCTTATACGACATTTAAAACCTAAATTTGTATTAAATCCAAAGTACATTATATTTTAAGCCTTCATGATGAAGTCCCGATGCATAATTCGGGCTTAATCGTGACATAACCTGAGCCATATCACTCAAAGAAGACTTCATCAGAGCAAAAAATCTTTGATTTTCGCTATCGACCAAGAAGTCCAAATCACTTTGGTCCACAAAAGAGATTCCAGTCAGTGACAAAGTGGGTCTCTTATCCCGAGCTGCCCTTTCCCCTGTTTCTCTCCTGTTTTTTACAAGGGCGAAATTACTAACATTAATCTTACTTTTGAGTGAATATCCCGTGAGGTTCTTCCAATAATGAAAAAAAAACGAAATGGTCCCTCTCCAATGTCCTGCGTCCCTACAGCTTTGGCATCGGTTCGCCTCCAGCCACTCTTGGTCAAAGTTGACGAGTGCAAATATCCCTTGCTCTAAATCACTTCAATTATGAAAATAATAAGGAATACGCGACTCCTTCTTTCAGTGCATACCGTGAGGTCCGTATACCCTCCAATCCATACCGGTCGATGATAAAACGGACCAGGCAACTGGCAACCACGATCATATCGACCCGAAAAGCGGTCATACCGGGAATAAGTGCCCGCTTTTCGGAAGGAAGGACCATCAATTTATCATGAATCTTACCGAAGTCCTCCAAACTTAGCTGTCCGCAAATGGAGGTCTGGGCCAATGTCTTTTCTTTGGCCAGATAAATTTCCATCAACGTATCGAAAGTACCCGAGGCCCCGATAAGCAGTTTTGGCCCGAACCGCTCTACGGACCGACTCAGGTCTTCCAAAGTAGTCTGTAGATAGTTATTGATTTTTTCGGTTTCGGATTTGCCGATGGGATCAGAGTGATGAAAGTTATCGACCAGACGCTGCGCTCCCACTTCAAAGCTCTTCTTCCATAACACACTTTCACCACTGGCTATGATGAACTCTACGCTACCACCACCGATATCCATAATGAGCACATTATCCTTTCCTATAGCCCCGGAAGCTTTCACTCCTTGATAGATATAGTCGGCTTCCCTATCTCCGGAAATGATGGTCACCGATATACCCGTATGTGCCAAGATGCGCTGCTGAAAGGCAGTACCGTTTTTTGCATTCCGAAAAGCACTTGTGGCCACGGCTTGGACCCTTGATACATCCATAACCGTTATTTTTTCCTTAAAGTAGGTCAAAGTGGACAGCGCTCTATCCATGGCCTGCTCCGTCAGTATCCCTTTTGATATACCTCCCTTGCCCAAACGTACGGGCACCTCTTCTTCGAAAAGTATTTCCAGCCCGCTACCTTGACACTGGGCTACCAACAAATGAAAAGTGTTGGTCCCTAAATCAATAATCGCTATGCGTTCTTCTTTCATATAAATGGGTAGATGAAGTGATTTAGACTTTTTCTTTCACTTGCAAATTTCACATTTATCACCCTTATTTTGTCTTTTTCAAGTTCCGTAGCTTTGGCTATGCAAGGAAAAAAGCCTTCCTCAGAGTACAAAAACCAAAATTCTCGGCACCAAACAAAAAGTCCAAATCACTTCGATAAGATAGATTTAAGATTTATGCTGCGAATTAAACTAAATGCCTAAGATTTACAAAGGCAAATCCTAGGCATTTAGTATATTGGTACCAAAAAAACATTCATGGAAAAATCGAACGGACAACCCAAAGCTCTTCAACCTATACTGACCAAAAAGGAGAAAATCGCTATTTTGAACAGGAAAAACCAAGAAGCACTCTTGGGAGGTGGGGAAAAGCGAGTGGCCTCACAGCATGCCAAAGGCAAACTAACAGCGAGGGAACGGGTAGAATTACTTATGGACGATGGTTCTTTTGAGGAAATCGGAAAATTCGTCATGCACCGTTGCAAGGATTTTGGGTTGGATAAGGAGTACTACCTAGGAGATGGGGTGGTAACGGGCTATGGTACCGTCAATGGACGTTTGATTTATGTCTTTTCTCAGGATTTTACAGTTTTCGGAGGCTCTTTATCCGAGACCCACGCCGAAAAGATAGTCAAGATCATGGATCTGGCCATGAAAAATGGGGCTCCCATTATCGGATTGAATGACTCGGGTGGCGCTCGGATACAGGAAGGAGTAGTATCCCTAGGGGGCTATGCCGATATATTCTATAGAAACACCATGGCCTCTGGGCTTATACCACAGATATCGGCCGTCATGGGACCCTGTGCGGGCGGAGCGGTATACTCTCCGGCCATTACCGATTTTATCATGATGGTGGAAAACACCTCTTATATGTTCGTGACGGGGCCCAACGTGGTCAAAACCGTTACGCAAGAGGATGTAAGTGCAGAAGAGCTCGGGGGTGCCTCTACGCACAGTACCAAGAGTGGAGTCACTCATTTCTCATTTGCCAATGAGGCCCAGTGCATTGAAAACATTAAGAGGTTACTCTCTTACATGCCTCAGAACTGTGAGGAAGATGCCCCTGTCTATGAGTACCCCGCTCAAAACGATGAAAAAAGGATCGTTCTGGATGATATCATCCCCGAAAATCCGAACCAACCCTATGATATGAGGGAGGTTATCAATGGTCTGGTGGACGAAAATTCATTCATGGAAGTACATCGGCAATACGCTGAAAATATCGTAGTCGGTTTTGCCCGTTTAGGGGGTAGAAGTATCGGTATTGTGGGTAATCAACCTGCCAGCCTCGCCGGAGTACTCGATATTGATGCGAGTACCAAGGGGGCCCGCTTCGTCAGGTTCTGTGACTGCTTCAATATCCCGCTACTTGTGCTGGAGGATGTCCCGGGCTTCCTTCCCGGCACCGACCAAGAGTGGAATGCCATCATTACCAACGGTGCCAAACTTCTCTATGCCTTTAGCGAGGCTACTGTGCCCAGGGTCACGGTGATTACCAGAAAAGCCTATGGTGGAGCTTATGATGTGATGAATTCCAAACATATCGGTGCAGATATGAACTATGCTTGGCCCAGCGCCGAAATCGCCGTCATGGGGGCACAGGGTGCTTCTGAAATCATCTTTAAAAAAGAAATCGCCGCAGCCGAAGACCCCAAAGCAAAACTACAGGAGAAAATAGAGGAATATACCGACAAATTTGCTAATCCCTACAAGGCAGCGCATCGTGGATACATCGATGAAGTGATACTACCTCAGGACACCCGCAAAAAACTGATAAGGGCTTTTACCATGCTCGAAAACAAAGTGAGTTCCCTGCCCAAAAAGAAGCATGGAAATATTCCGCTGTAGTTCGGCTCCATCTTATCTGAACAGGACCTTATACGGAAAGGAAAGATCGATAAAGCATCACATTTCGACATTTTCACCAAAAAAAAGCTGTAAACGGATTTTTTCAGAGTAAAAACCACGAATATTACTCAAATAAATAGTATATATGCTATATTCAGAAAAGTACAGTATGTAATTGTGCTTGAAAAGATTGTGCCGGGAGAATCGACCTAAAGCCTCAATATCAAATAGGAACCCTACAAATGGGCATAGAGTAAATTCAAACTGATTGGGGTTTTGCAAAGAGTTCCTGACCAATGACGTTCACTATGGTTTATGCGGCATCATGCTATGGTATGGCTTCGAAGGTTTATGGATTTTGGATAGTATCAGGGTAGGTGCAGTACGACAAAAATGGACATCAATAAACACTTTCATCTACTGATAGGTAACTAGCCGAAAGCCGCCATCGAATTTCAGACCGAAGGTTCATTGGTCTCACTCGAAATAGAGCATGCTATGTACTGATATATCGTTTGACTTTTCGTACGGTTGAGGTTCGAGGCCCACTGGGGCAACGGATTTGACATGGGGCCTTTTTCACTAAAGCATATCCTTAAGTTATCTTGAAACCCTTACCTATCTTTATCAAAAAGGTACTACTGAGTATTTCGGTCCGATGAGATGACTATTGAATGCATTTAGGTCGGAGATCTTTTTATGGATTGAATACTTTTTAGCACCAAAGCTCTTCATCAGGTCATGTAATAGCTATTAGCTAAATCGTCATATTCGGCAGTATACCGCATTGAAAATCATGGTATATATGCTCGCCATTTCATGACATGGATATAAAAAGGATGGCCCAATTATTCAATAAGTATCAACCG
The DNA here is from genome assembly GCA_947492745.1 of uncultured Cyclobacteriaceae bacterium. Lineage (GTDB taxonomy): Bacteria > Bacteroidota > Bacteroidia > Cytophagales > Cyclobacteriaceae > Aurantiphycus > Aurantiphycus algarum. Next base: position 9,801 of record CANLOE010000111.1, read on the forward strand.
ACGAAGGCAAATTACATAATTTTTGTATTTGACACTCGAAAAAGTGATTCCCAGTAATGATTTTTATATTTTTGAATATTAAACAATAAAATACCCTCAGAAAAACTGCATGGATAAAAAGAGCAAAGAATTTCTCGAAAAATACCTGAACAACACCTCCCCTACGGGCTTCGAAACCTCTGGACAGAGAATATGGCTGGATTACATCAAACCTTATGTGGACACCTACTATACCGATACCTACGGAACAGCCGTAGGAGTCATCAACCCTGATAATGAGTATAAGGTGGTCATCGAGGCTCATGCAGACGAGATCTCCTGGTTTGTCAATTATATCTCGGAAGACGGTTATATCTATGTCCGTAAAAATGGCGGTTCAGACCATCAGATAGCCCCTTCTATGCGAGCCAATATCCATACGAAGCAAGGCATCGTAAAAGGAGTATTCGGATGGCCCGCTATTCATGTCAGGGACCGTGTCAATGAAGAAACACCCTCTCTTAAAAATCTGTTTATCGATATCGGTTGTGCCACAAAAGAGGAAGTAGCAGCACTGGGAGTTCATGTAGGCTGTGTCATCACCTTTGAGGCAGAATTCATGGAACTGAACAATAGGTATTATACGGGCAGGGCACTGGACAATCGGATCGGGGGCTACATGATTGCCGAAGTAGTAAAGAGACTCAGTAAAAACAAGAAAAAACTACCTTTTGGGCTTTATGTAGTCAATGCTGTCCAAGAAGAGATAGGGCTTAGGGGAGCACAGATGATTGCCGAAAGGATAGGACCCGATGTCGCTATCATCACGGATGTCTGTCATGATACCTGCTCACCGATGTACAACAAAAAAATCAGCGGTCATCAGAAGGCTGGAGATGGACCCGTACTGACTTATGGCCCCGCAGTGCAAAACAACCTCTTGGATATGGTCATAGCAGTAGCTGAGAAGAAGAAAATCCCTTTCCAACGTGCCGCAGCCAGCCGTGCTACCGGGACGGACACTGATGCTTTTGCCTATTCGAACGAAGGTGTGGCATCGTCTTTGATATCATTGCCACTGAAGTATATGCATACTACGGTGGAAACCGCACACAAAGATGACGTGGAAAATGTTATCCAGCTGATGTACGAGTTTCTTAAGCAACTGAAAACTAGGCATGATTTTAGATATATTCAGTAAAAAGATGTTTTTGTGAAAATTCCTCAATAGCAAACCTTGAATTCTTTCCATTGAGGATAGGTTATCTTTTAAGTAAACGATAACCTATTGAAAAGGATGAGGAATTTTCCAATCTAAATAAGGATTGTAAAAAAAAGTATTTATGAAGCGGTTTAAGATTTTTTTAGGATTATCCATAGTAGTGTTGATGAGCATTTCAGCAAAAGCTTATATGCAACAACGGCCCCTTTATGAAATCCACTCTATGTTACTCTACAATTTCATCAAATATATCGAATGGCCCGCCAGTGATAAAACAGGAGATTTCGTAATCGGGGTAATCGGCGATGAAAATGTGTACAATGCCCTCAACAAATGGTATGGCAGCAAAAATAAGGGGGAACAAAAAATCGTCATCAAAAAATTTGAAGGCGCACTGGATGTCACCAAATGCCATGTAGTCTATATTTCAAGTAAAAAAAGTAGCGAGTTCGACCTTGTCAAGAATATAGCTAGTGGACAACATATCCTTATCGTTACGGACAAGGCCGGCCTAGGAAAGAAAGGTAGTAATATCAATTTTAAAATGGTCAATGGCAAACTTAAATTCGAACTGAACAAATCCACTACGGAAAAAGCACAGCTCAAAGTGTCCAGTCAGCTAGAGAAGATGGCAATTATCCTTTAACATTAAACAACTGAGCGGTATTGGAATACCCTATTTTTTCAGAATCCTGTTTTTGTTTCGCAGGGTAAATTTCATTTCTCATTATTTATTATTGTGAATATTGTTTTAACCCGGATTATGCGTTGGGACTTCGTCACGAGGGTTTACATATCCATAAATCAGGGAGTTTTATTGGATTTGGCATAGCACCGCTATGGTGAATTCAATAAACGTAGTGCAATGACCGGTTTGCAGCTATTTAAATCCGCAGTAGATTTTCCAATGCATGATCTGGGTTTAAGGTGTCGTTTATTTTGGCCCTGAACTCTAGCTAGTCATTCTGCTCAAGGTCAACATAACATCAAAAGTCCAACAGCGCAATAAGCATTAGGGCCAAATTTTCATCGCATATTAAATCTCTATCGTCAAAGTATTTGACCTGAAGTCTATATATACTTTTCCATCAAACACCGATAAAACTCCACCGTCCAGTCTAAATCACTTCAATGCAATGGGTCAGGAGATAATAGCCCCCTCATAACTTGGTGCTAGTGAATGGCAGATGCACTTGTGCTATCAAGACACATCAATTGTTCCTTTGATCGGTACTGACCGGAATTTTACATCAGAGTTTAACCCAAAATGTTCGTTGGAACTTCGTCATGAGGACTTAAATGGCAATACATCAGTGCGTTTTCTTGGGTTCAGCGTAGCACCGCTACGGTGAATTCAAAAAACGCATTCATTTACTGATTTGAAGTCAGTTAAGTCCGGAATAGATTTTCTAATGGACATTTTGGGTTTAATCATGAGGGCTTAAGGTACAATAGATCAGCGATCTTTTTTGATTCAGCAAAGCACCGTTATGGTTAATCCCAAAAAGCATATCCATCTCACTGATTTAAAGAACTTTATTCTGTAATAAAAGAGTATTAACAAATAATCAAGACCCACTTATTGTTATTACGTCTTAGGAGCAAACAGTCCCTTAATAGAGACCTGCTCCGAATCCGATGAACATTTTCCTATTCAAGAATGTTCAGCACATTCACTAATTTGCTACCTTTGTGATAAGCAAGGGTTTTCAGGGTTCTGATATCTATCTTTTTGATAACTGAATATCAAATAAGTATAGACGAATAATCGATGTAAGTTTTGTTACGAATTATTCAATAATAACACAACAATATTGCGATTGTAATATATCTTTTGGGTTTTTATTAAATAAGCATTCCCTATAGAACTATAATTGATTATTAGAGGTTTATGGTTTTTTGGTATTACACTATTGTTTCCGTAGCAGACTTTTTGAACTTACGGGAACACAAGGATAGAATTTCCTACTAAAACTTTGAATGACACTATTTTTATGAAACGGTTTAACATTTTCGTGCTTTTTATTTTCCTTTTTTGTGGTGGAGTACAAAACAAGGTGCAGGCCCAAGAAAAGCCTTTGTATGAAATCCACGCCTTACTTCTTTATAATTTTATAAGGTATATTGAATGGCCCAGTAGTGACCGCTCCGGAGATTTTGTTATCGGAGTCATCGGTAACGATCAAGTGCACAGCGCACTGAGCAAGTGGTACAAGACAAAACGAAAAGACAATCAAACCATTGTTATCAAACAGTTCAATGGAGCACTGGATGTCACCAAATGCCATGTAATATACATAGCCAATAAGAAAAGTAACGAATTCAACATTGTTAAGGATATAGCAGCGGGACAGCATACCCTTATCGTTACCGACAAGCCTGGACTAGGGAAAAAAGGCAGTAATATTAACTTCAAAATGGTCAATGGAAGACCTAGGTTCGAACTCAACAAATCGGCGACCGAAAAAGCTAGCTTAAAGGTTTCCAGTCAATTGGAAAAAATAGCCATTCTCATCTAAAACATTACCGCAATATTTGTCAGTTCTGCATTAGAGTTTCATCACGAGGATTTAATCCGCATTAAACCCAAATTGATCAATAGAAATCGTGATGAGCGTATAATACAAATTTAGGTTTCAAATGTCGTATAAGATTCCGCTGGTCATTTTGTTTCAATCAAGGCGGGAACCGCAGGGATAGCAGCGCTATCCCGAGGATTGTCAACGCAGAGTGAAGCAAAATGAACAGGAAGATAGGCGATATTTGAAAGCTAAGTTTGTATAAATAGCAAAATACCGGCCATTTGGATTCGTTCGGCATAGCACCGCTATGGTGAATGAAGACAAGTGGGCAAAGCTTCTGATATGAAGCTATTTATGCACGGAATAGGTTCTCTATTTACTGCCGTTGACTTAAGAGAGATTGTATTTGTAGGTTGATTGGATTTCCGTTAAATTACCTTCCATTCAGACGGTGCGTCCACTTTATGGATTTTAAGCTATTTGGTGACTGTTTTACAATGTACCTTTTATTTACAAAGCACAAAGATATCCCAAGCGGTCGATAACCTAGTCATCATGCTTTCATGACAATGCGTTGAAACTTTCTATGGGCAGAGGTGTGCGGACATAATCATGAAATCTATAATTGTATTCGATGATGTGATTCCTCTCTGAGGATATTTGCTTGCTGAACAGGAAACAGGACCGTTTGCTCTATACACTGTATTTGTTGACAAAATTTTAAAATGAAGTGATTTATTTTTCTGTAGTATGCCCCATCTGACATCTATATTAAAATGCGTATATGAAAAGTAACAATGATTCAGTAGATGTTATCGACCAAATGGGAAGAACAGTGAGCATCCCCATCAAAGCACACCGTATCATATCCTTAGTACCCTCACAGACGGAATTATTGTTCTATTTGGGCTTGAGGGAAAAAGTGGTCGGTGTTACCAAGTTTTGCATCCATCCTTCTACCGATCTTAAAAATACCCCTAAGATAGGTGGCACCAAAAAATTCAACTTTGCCCGTGTCGATGCCCTGAATCCCGATCTGATCATAGGCAATAAAGAGGAAAACTATAAAGAGGGTGTTGAACAACTCGCCAAAAAATACCCCGTATGGATGAGCGATATCAACGATTTAGAGATGGCTCTTGACATGATACATAAACTGGGGGCAATTCTGGACAAAGCCGAAACTTCCCAAAAACTTTGTCGCAACATCCGTACGGCATTTGCCGGACTAACACCTTCAAGGCCTCTAAGGGTACTTTACCTCATATGGAGAGCGCCTTATATGGGAGCGGGAAATGACACGTTTATCCATTCCTTACTACAACTTCTGGGGTGGGCCAATGTCCTCGAAAACCACCCCAGATACCCTGAATTGGGCATGGAAGAAATAGCCCGGCTGGAGCCTGACCTGATATTGCTCTCTTCGGAGCCGTACCCATTTCAACAAAAACATATCGAAGAACTCAATATCACCGTACCCGATATCAAGTGTATTTTAGTCAATGGAGAGTTTTTTTCCTGGTACGGCAGTCGCCTTCGGTATGCCCCTACCTATTTCAGCACATTGCTAGAGCAGGTAAGTATACCCTAAAGAACCCCCTCTGACCTAAATCCTCTTAAACCCATCTTAGTTTTCGACCGCCTATCTTGCTACTTATTTTGTTCTATCCTGTGTTGAAAATTCGTATGGCAGCGATGCTGCGCTGGACTCAAGAAAACCCAAGATTTATGGCAGTCCAAACCCTCATGGCAACATTCTAATACATGAATCCTGTTTAATCACAACGTAACCTAGCTATACTGCTCAAAAAAGACTTTATTAAAACGAAAAATCCTTAACTTTCGCTATAGAGTAAGAAGAAATAATCTAAACTTCTTCTTCACCTACAAATTTCACATTTAGCACCTTTATTTTGTCTTTTTTAAGTTCCGTAGTTTTGGTTATGCAACGAAAAAAAACCTTCCCTAGGGTACAAAAGCCAAAATTCTCAGTGCCAAACAAAAAGTCTAAATCATACAAATTTAGGTTTTAAATGTCGTATAAGATTCCGCGGGTCATTTTGTTTCAATCAAGGCGAGAACCGCAGGAATAGCAGCGCTATCCCGAGGATTGTCAACGCAGAGTGAAGCAAAATGAACAGGAAGATAGGCGATATTTGAAAGCTAAGTTTGTATAACTTCTATTTTAGGCATCGATTCAGCATAAATAATGGAAACCCCTTGAACAGTTACCATCAAATTATAGCAAATATAGAGCGCTACGTTCTGTTGGAACAACAGGATAGACAAGCGTTGGTCGCTATACTTCGTACCGCTAAAGTAAAGAAAAGGCAGTTCATCGTTCAGCCCAATTTTATCTGCTCTCATCAAACCTATGTTTTGAGCGGAGCGTTCAGAAGTTACTTTATCACGGATGAGGGTATCGATCATACCTTACAATTTGCCATAGAAGACTGGTTCATCAGTGATTTCAACAGTTATATCAGCCAGACACCTGCCTCTCTATTTGTAGAGGCACTGGAAGACTCCGTTGTTCAGCAGTGTTCCTATACCGATGTGGAAGCACTCTGTAGCCGCAATACAAAGTTCGAACGCTTCTTTAGGCTGGTGGCACAAAAATCTTTTGCCTTTTCTCAGCGAAGGATACTGTCCAACCTTGGCCTATCCGCAGAAAAACGCTATATCGAATTCAAAAAACAGTACCCTTCCATCGTACAGCGGGTACCTCAGTATGCTTTGGCCTCTTACTTGGGCATGTCCCCTGAGTTTCTCAGTAAGATCAGAAAGCGTCTTTCCACAAAATCTTGAAGTAGTTCAAGAGAATTTCTTGTTCCTGTTCATTTTCAAAGCAAGCTCTTGAGGCCAAATTTGCAGTGTAGCTATTTAAATCCAGATCATGCATTGGAAAATCCACTGCGAATCTAAATAGCTGCAAATCAGTCGTAGCACTACGTTTTTTGAATTCACCGTAGCGATGCTACGCTGAATCCGATAAAACGCCCTGATTTATTGCTTTTTAAACCCTCGTTGAGAAGTTCCAATGAATAATCTAGGTTAAATCGAAAGAAAGCATGAATACTGAGAAAAACGAACTGAGCTTTGAGGTTCTGAGCGACAATGGAAATATCGTAGCAAAGCAATACACTACCGTATTTAAAAATGCCGATATCCTCTTTAGTACCATGACCGAACTGGGCATTGTACTATGCTGATGATTCCAGAGAGCTGCCCATCCCCGCAGTCTTTTTAATCGAGTAAGAGGGACATATTTCTCTTGCAAAAGCAGAAAGTGGTGATTACAGAAATCGTGTAGAAGCGAAAGAAATCACCATCGCACTGACTCATTAAAAATTTACAATATTCACAACACATATATTAATATTTTCACATAAAATATATCCAATATTTAAAAAAAATAATTATGAACAAAAAAATATGGTTGATTACAGGTATTTCCAGTGGTCTGGGCAAAGCACTGGCCAAGGCCGTTATCAAAAAGGGAGATATTGTCGTTGGCACTTTCCGACAGACAGCACAGGTAGGACGATTCAATGAAAGCAGTCCCGATAATGCGTACGCTATCGTTATGGACATCACCGATGAGCGAGCTATTGAGAAAGGGATTCGGTCTGTTATGGACAAATTCGGAAGGATAGATATTTTAGTGAACAATGCGGGAATAGGATTTGTGGGAGCTATTGAGGAGACATCCTTAGAGGAGGTACGCAAGGTATTCGAAGCCAATTTCTTCGGAGCTTTACAACTCACCCAAAGCGTATTGCCCTTTATGCGAAAAGAGAAAAGTGGTCATATTCTTCAGATCTCATCACATGGAGGTCTCAAGGCTTTTGCAGGCTTTGGGATCTATAATGCCAGTAAGTTCGCTCTGGAAGGGTTCAGCGAGGCTTTGGCACAAGAGGTCGCTCCACTGGGCATCCACGTGTCCCTCATAGAACCCGGCCCGTTCCGCACTCGGTTTGCAAGCAGTGGATTAGGTCAGGCGAAAAACGTGATCGAAGACTATGCCGATACTGCCGGTGCCTTTAGCGCAAAACTCAAAGGGGTGGACGGAAAACAGGAGGGCGACCCTGAGAGGGCTGCGGAAGCCATCATCCAATTAGTGGACTCTCCTAGCCCTACCTTAAGAATGCCCTTGGGCAAAACCGCTCTTGCGACCATCGGTATGAAGCTGGATAGCGTAAAAGCAGACTTGGAAGCACATCGGAAAACGGCAGAGAATGCTGTTTTTAAAGAACAATAGCGAAGAGAACAATACTGCAAAGCACACCGCCGCACCCAGCATCGTTGTGCTTTACCATTTCTCTTATTGTAAATTTTCTTTTTGCTCAAGAGATGACAAACCAAAAGGAGCAGTACCGTTACTGCGAAAGTGACCTCCATTCTTTCAAAAGACTTGTACCCAGCGAGGGCGTTTCTCGATGAAGGCCAGATGATTTTATGTCAATAAGTATTTTAAATGTCGTATAAAATTTGGCAGGTTATTTTGTCCTGGCCAAAATCAATTGATAGCAGTGCTATGAGGCGATTTTTCAACACAGGATAGGATAAAATGAATAGGCAGATAGGAAATCTTTGAATGGTAAGTCTGTAGCACATCTTCTCGCTTAAAAATTATAACTGAGGCCGCCAGAATAAAGTGCCGAAATCCTATCCGTAGCATAGTACTCCCGGTTGTCATCATTCAGAAGGTTACGCGCATTGATATAAACCTTCATTTTATCCCAGAACATATAGGAGACTTTTGCGTTCAGTATTAGTTTACCATCAATATCACCCTCTGGGTCGTCCATAATAGCAGTGGCCGAAGCCTCGTGGTATAGGGTCTGTTCACTCAGATAATACCCACTTAGATTAAGGTTCCACTTTTCTTGAAGCATATAATTGATAAAAAAGCCCCCGTACAACGTGGGTGTGCCTTTATGCGTACCGCTCATAACATCGGACAAGCTATTGTCCTTATTGATAGGAATTCCATCTGTTTTCGTCCGTTGCAGTGTAAGAAAAGGCTTCAACTGCAATTGATTATTGGGCACATAGTTCAAGGAAAATGTCAAACCGTTCTGCCGGGCAGTTATTAGCGTGTTCTCATAGGTACGTATCAATTTTGTGAGTACGGGCATTGGCCCACTAGGAGTATCCACTGTAGTGAATTCTGTTATGGCTATTCTGGGAAGACTGATATTATCTATCTTCTGTGTAAACAGGTCGGCGTCAATCTGAAGGTTATCGGCTATTTTCGACCTGAAACCCACTTCCATCATGGTATTTACAGTGAAGTCTAGATTTTTGTCACCAAGAATAGATATGCTCAGTGAGAGGGGGCGCAAAGGCTCAGGAAAGGGTATTTCCTGCACGGCATTCAGCAGAGTATTGGCGATGAAAGCGCCTCCATTGGAACGGGAGTGGACCACCCGTATTAGTTTTTTTTCTTTTATAGCATAGACCGCAGCAAACTGATAGGATAAATAGGGGTCGTCCTGAATATTGAACTTATCGCTCCGGGCAGCGGCTATCAAACGGAGACTTTCTATGGGATTATAATCCAACCGCAGTCCTCCGGCATAAGAACCAACGGTCTCCGTACCATTCAATACACCAAACAAGGTACTGTTTTCAAGATAGTCTTCGTCATTGTACTTTGCTTTTTGGTAGTTGAATGTCGGGCGTAGTATCAGCTTATCGCTCAGTTCCCAATCGTAGTAAAGGACGAGGTCCATAATGTTCAGATCATACTTGAATATAAAATCGGTAGAACCGAGTTGCAGGTTATTGAATCCTGTCATAAAAGAATACTTGGCCTCTATACCTTTATAGCTTCCCGTAACATTGATATACCTGCTATCATTCTCACTGAAGCTAAGGGGTGCTCCCGCAGCCATATACAGCTTCTGGACCCGAGCATCCTGAAGTCCGACATCCAGCCCAAAGTTCAAATCTTCGCTTGGAGTATAGTCCATGAACAGATTAACACCATATTTTTCCATAGACCTCTCAACATCCGGGTATTGTGAAGCCAAAAGCGGACGTATACCTTGCAAGCTAGGTTCTTGTATATCCGTTACATCCTCAAAGTATTCTCCTTGAAAATAGGAATAATTTAGGTTGTCGTGACGGTCTCTTTGCTGTACGTTTCCCGACAGTATGAAGCCGAACTTTTCATTCAGCTTTTTACCTAAGGCCAGATTACCTAGGATTGTATTATACGATCCGACGGAAGTATTTCCAATGATGCTCAGATCCTCATGATCTATCTTTCGGGTAATGATATTGATAACTCCCGAAACCGCATTCGAACCAAAGAGAGGTGCGCTTGGTCCTCTAACGATTTCAATGCGCTCAACATCCACCAAATCTACTGCCAGCGACTCCCATAACGTACCTCCCTGATTGTAATTGAATACCGGACGATTATCAATCATGACCAAGGTATAGAAATCAATCTGGTCTTGGGTTTCTGTAAAACGGGCCAAATTATCAAACCCTCGGATACGGACATCATAATTGCCATTGCTCACCTCTCTTACGATGACACCGGGGGCCAGTCGCAATGCTTCAGGGATAGAGTTGACACCCGATTTGGAGATTTCTTCTTTGGTAATCGAATAACTGGATACGGGGGCATCGAATAGCGCCTCCTCTTTACTGGAAGCAGAATATATCTCAATCCCCATCAGTTCTTCGAGCGAAAGGTCCAGCAAGCCTTCCATCTTTTCTTCCTGCCCATAAACTTCCGTCATGAAAAATGCAGAAAAATAAAGTATCACTAAAACTACTGATAATTTAAACATTTCTGTTTTTGGTCTAATATCAAAAAAAACGTACTCAGTCCTGAAGAGTATCAAACTGTGAAATAATTTATCCTTAATTTTCGACGAAACAAAAAAATAAGGGCTTTTAATAGGTTCGCTCAATATTCTTTTCAGGGTAAAAAGCCCTTAGTGTAACATGGATTTTATAAGTCTTTCACTCAAAAAAACACACAACTTACTGATAATGAATATAAAAAAAGCAGTACATGTGCAGGTAAATGATAAAAGTAACATAAAATACTTTTCTCGCGATGCTTTCAGAAAGTAAAACCATCATATTAAACCTTATCGCAAAACATAAAATCAAAGGGGGTAGATAAAAGGCATTTTCCTGATTTGCTCCCTCTCGGAGTATTGAATCGGAAATAATCGGCAAAGTAGACCAAGAGGACCAATACGACAAATCTACCTTTCAAAGGTCGCACATCTCCCTATTCATTTTATCCTATCCTGCGTTGAAAATGCTCGTGATAGTGTTGCTATCAAGTGATTTTGATCAGAACAAAATAATGCACAAATTTTAACCCAACTTGATCAATAGAGAATTTTGGGTTTGCCAAAAAGTTGTTCAGATGCTTTGATAGTGGGTATATATCGATTTTCTTGTCGTAAGAAAACCTTACGGACATGATAAAGGACATGAACTTCGAATATTCCAATAAGCAGGTGACCGCCCATGGGGCATGTTGTTGATGAAACGTTTCCCGGACCGGACCGGGATCAACGGTTTCATCTCCTCTTATGGTTTTGAGGAACCGGGATCGAATTCGGGTTACGGTGCGCTCCAGGTGATGCAGTCGTTCTGGGTGAGCCTGTGGATCGGTGCCGGCAGGTTCTCGCACACGTCCATCCTACAGCACGATAGGGCCTTGCAGAAGATATTCGGATGGACAAGATCACCCTCAAAAGATACCTATAGGCGGTTTTTTCAAAAGTTCGACATGGAGCTGTCATCGGATTTTTTCCACTCCCTGTCCCACTGGTTTTTCTCACAACTTGTGCTGGACCATTATACCCTTGATGTCGATTCCTCGGTGTGGACCCGTTACGGGAGCCGACAAGGGGCCAAGAAAGGCTATAACCCCAAGAAAAGGGGCAGGCCCTCCCATCACCCGTTGATGGCCTTTGTCTCGGATATCAAGATGGTCTGCAATTTTTGGTTGCGCCCCGGCAATACCTCTTCGGCCAACAATATCATTGCCTTTCCGGAAGAGACCTTCTCTATCCTAAGACAGTAGGGCTGTTCAGGGCCGATTCGGGGTTCTACCGGAAAGCAGTGATGGACTGGCTGGAAGAGAAGGCGGTGGATTACGTAATCGCCATCAGGATGTACCCGGTCCTCAAACAGTCGGTCGGGGACAGTGTCACCTGGAAAGAGCATGCGGGAGGTATCTGGGGCGGGGAAATGTGGTACACGGGCAGCGGATGGGAAAGACCCATGAGGGTGGTGGTCAGGCAGCACGTGGGAAGGCGTCCGAAATCCGTGGGGAAACAACTTTTCAAGGACGAAGAGGTGTACCGGAACTACCGTTACAGTGCCTTCATCACCAATATGACTCTGTCAAGGGACCTGGTCTGGGGGCTCTACCGCAAACGTGGGGATGCGGAGAACAGGATCAAGGAGCTGGAATACGACTTTGGGGCGGACAACTTCTGCATGGACGACTTTTATGCCACCGAAGCTGCCCTGCGAACGGTCATGATGGGCTATAATCCGATCTCTTTGTTCCGTTTGACCGTCCTGCAAACAAAAGTTTACCAGAGACTTACAGCTGTGCGTCTTATACAAATTTGGGTTTTATACAGATTAATATTTTTAATGTCGTATATATTGATTAATTTCCAAGATGGGAAAGAAAGTACACTTCGAA
>CANLOE010000112.1 GCA_947492745.1 uncultured Cyclobacteriaceae bacterium
GCACAGCGGGAAAAGGACCTGAGGAACATCGGCAAGATGGCACGCTTCGTCGAGGGCTTTACGGAAGCGGGTTCCTTGGGTATGGGCGCACTCGGTTCGGTGGCACTGCCCGCTCTAAAGACCTTCAGTGTCACTTCGAGAGGAATAGGTGTGGCTAGGGCGAGTAGTAGGCTTACAGTTCAGTTTGGTAAAGGAGCAAATCAGGTTAGTCATGCATTTCGGCACACTGATAAGTTAGGATTAAATAGGTCACTTGTCCAATCATCAGTTGAAGCACATTTTAAAACAGTATCATCTCAAGTAGTAGCAGGTAAGCCATTCAATCAAATTATTAATATAGGCGGACAAAGAATACAGTATACTGCATTTAAACTACCTAATGGTACATTTAATATAGGGAGGATACATGGAGTCAAATAGAAAACTTACACCACAAGAGGAAAATCTTTTGTCTATTCTGGTTAAACAGTCTTCAGTTGTACTTCCTACAGATTGGAAAGAAGGTTTGTTGGTTCGTTCTATGGATGATGGTGGAATGGGTAGTTTATGTCTCTTTCCAAAAGGTGAAATAAAAGAAGATGGAAGAAGTTTTGGAGAGTCGGTTAGTGAATTTCAATTTACTGACCAAGATGGTATAGAAGTAATTGCTTCTTTAAACCTAGACGACAATGGTGATTTATTTGAACTTGATATATGGAAAACGGATTTCAGTAAGGTGATAAAACTTCCTGAGATATAATCAAGTCCCAAATAGGTTCAAAAACACCTTATTAGGTTGCATAAAAAAAATCGATTTTTTAGACATCATTAAGGACACTCGCAAGGGTGTCCTTTAATTTTTTCTTGCCTACGAACGCATCAAGGATAGAGAATATCGTTTGTTTTTCTTCATCTGAAAGGGTCTCAATGAGTTTTACCTTTTCCATTACAGTAGCATCCTGAGAATTAATATCCTGTAAATCTTCTTAGCTGGCAAACAGTTCAGAGAGCTTCACCCCATCTGGCGCAAGCGTCCGCTTGTGCCTATTTCGTATGAAAACGGCCAGTGTCGGGGACACATTACCTCCGAGGAAGATAACTTCCGTCCCCACTTCCGCGCCGAGACGAAGGGATTTGTCTATATTTATCCCGGAACATGCGTTGGAAATCGTAACGAGGGTTTAAATAGCAATAAATCAGGGGGTTTTATTGGATTTGGCATAGCACCGCTATGGTGAATTCAAAAAACGTAGTGCAACGACCGGTTTGCAGCTATTTATACAAACTTAGCTTTCAAATATCGCCTATCTTCCTGTTCGTTTTGCTTCACTCTGCGTTGACAATCCTCGGGATAGCGCTGCTATCCCTGCGGTTCCCGCCTTGATTGATACCAAAATGACCAGCGGAATCTTATACGACAGTTGAAACCTAAACTTGTATTAGATCCGTGGTAGATTTTATAATGGACATTTTGGGTTAAAGCCATCCGGTTCATCCCTCGCATTGAGAAAAAAGAAGGGGGTCAAATTGGACTCACTCCCGTAGACAATCCTTTTATTTTTTTGGGGAGGATACTGTTCTACAGCTAGATTTTCGACTATGGGAAGAAAAATCAAGCAAAGAAAAACAATAGATACGCCTATCCTCACCACACTCATCAGAGGCATATACGAGCACCTCACAATGATGAAATTTTACTCACCCCAGCACATTTTCGCTCATCGGTACTGGTATTTGGCAGGTGTAAGGTGAAAACAGCTCCTTTATCAGGATGAAATTCGGCATAGATTTTGCCATTCAGCCGATGAACCAGGTCTTTGGCAATGTGCAAGCCAAGATTATCATTGTTTTTGGTAAAATAGGCCTTGTAAAAAGCAGGAAAAACATTGTTCAAGTCCATATCGGCCGATCTTACACTATTGTCTTCTATCTTTACAGTCACCTTTTCCTTATCTTGCCTTGTACTGATGAGGATTCGGGCATCGGCTTTTTCGGAATCATGGTATTTGCAGCTACTTATCAATAGGCTTGATAGTATCATTCTTAATCGCCTGGCATCCGATTTTAGCTGTAGTCCTGCCTTGAAATCTTTATGAAAGATGATTTTGTTATTTGCAATACCATTATCGACCTCTTTGATGATTTCGTCCAATAGTACCTCGAAAACGATACTTTCCTCCTTATAGTCTTTTTGTAAAGTAATGGAGTAGTTGACGATATTATGGATGAAATCTTCCAAATGCCTAGCTTTGGCATCGATAGCATCCATATGTTTTCCCACACTATCGAAGCCTTCCTCTATTTTCATAATATGTACGAGCCCACGGATGGTCTTTAGAGGTGATATCATGTCATGGGATGCTCTGTACATAAAGTTATCCAGTTCGTTGTTCTTCTTTTCTAATTCTTCATTGCTTTTGGCGAACTCTTTCTCGACGATTGTTTTTTCCCGAAGTTCTTCACGTAATGTCGCTGTTTTACGATTGACAATACGATTGAGGCTCCATACCCAAGCTGATGCACCTAAGAAAACCACTGATATCAAAGTGGATATCCATAGTGCATACTTCAATATCCACGATCTTTTCTGCTCTTCCCCGAACCACTTTACATATATGGCCGAGTACTCCCCTGTATTTTTCAATATGGCCATTCCTGTCTTTAGGTCCTCTAGCAGTGCCCGGTTTTCTTTCAGTACAGCAAAGGACATCTCAAAGGGGAAAGACATAGAACCCGTCGCTCCCAGGATTTTCTCTTTCTGCGCATCAATGTACATGTTCGCTTGATATTGGCTAATGATAGCGGCGTCATATCGTCCCGAGGCCAGTGTTTTCATGGCATCGATTTCCGAACTGGCAGGAATGATCTTGATGCCCGGTATTTCTTCCAATAGTCGATTTCCCAATACGGACCCTCCTTCGTACAATACTTCCTTTCCTTCCAATTGCTGGATGTCCTGAATATGGTTATCCTCATTTCTAATGATCAGCTCATGCGAGACTACAAAATGTGGTGGACAGAAACCGATACTCTTTGTTCTTTCTTTCGTGTGGAACATGCAGACAATATCCAGTCCTTTTTTGTTGTTGAAACCATGTTCCGTAGTAGCCCAGTTGTCGAAGCGAAACTCTATGTCAAATCCCATGTGGTCAGCGATGGCCTTTATCATATCTATATTGAAGCCTTCCGGCTGACCTTTATCATTTAAATACTCATAGGGTGCATAGTTGGTATCGCCACCATAGACTACCTTGAGACGTTCTTTTTCTTTGGCAGAAGTATCCTTAGCACCGCAGCAGAGCATCACAGTTATCATGACCATTGCTCCAAAAAAAGCATTGCTAAAATCTATGTTAAAAAATGGACCGATTTTCAAAATAGGTTTCGTTTAGATCGTATCGTTCATCCCGGATCATGCGTTGGAACTTCGTAACTAGGGTTTAAATAACTAATACATCAGAGAGTTTTTTTTGGATTTGGCATAGTACCGCTATGGTGAATCCAAAAAACGTAGTGCAACGACCGTTTGCAGCTATTTATACAAACTTAGCTTTCAAATATCGCCTATCTTCCTGTTCATTTTGCTTCACTCTGCGTTGACAATCCTCGGGATAGCGCTGCTATCCCTGCGGTTCCCGCCTTGATTGAAACAAAATGACCAGCGGAATCTTATACGACAG
The DNA here is from genome assembly GCA_947492745.1 of uncultured Cyclobacteriaceae bacterium. Taxonomy (GTDB): domain Bacteria; phylum Bacteroidota; class Bacteroidia; order Cytophagales; family Cyclobacteriaceae; genus Aurantiphycus; species Aurantiphycus algarum. Next base: position 3,660 of record CANLOE010000112.1, read on the forward strand.
TTGAAACCTAAATTTGTATTAGATCCGCAGTAGATTTTCCAATGCATGACCCGGGTTCATTGATGAAAGTTAAAATAGTATTTCTTATTCTACAGAAGAACTCAGCGGAGTTCTTACATAGATACCAAAATTACCATAGGTTGATTTTGCATGAGGAGGTATAGAGTGTCTTTCTCAAAGATATCGTTTTTCAACCATGGACCTTATCGGCCTATCAGTACGGAACATACCGAACAGTTATCCTGTATCAGGTTCGGAAACATACGGCCCCGTATCATTACCCGAACTACTCAAAAGAACCATGCTCATTAGTAAAGCTCCAAATTATTTCAGAATGTTCCGGATGGTAAACATATAAAAAAAACAGTACCTGAAAGCACCGTCGAGGTTACCCGAATCTCCCCTCCCAGCCTAAGTACTGTGTCTTTTACAATATAGAGTCCCAGTCCAGCTCCTTTAGCTTGCTCCGATGCTCTATAGAACATATCGAATACGTTGGGCAGATACCTAGCATCGATGCCAGCGCCATTATCCTTGACCTGTAGATGTATACTCTCCTTTTCTTTTTTGGCATGAACCCTGACCTCCAGCTTTGATTTCCGGTAATCATGATGATCGATACAGTTAACGATGAGGTTGTTGAGGATGATCTTCAAACGGTAGAAATCACTTCTAAAATCGAAACCATTCTCAAAGTCATGTACCAGATTCAGTTTATCCACCTTATCCACTGGTAGTTCTTCCACTATCCTATCCAGTAGTGTGCTTAGGGATATGCTCTCCATTATAGGCTGCTGGGTAACATTATAGGCATAATCCATGGTTCTCCCCACAAAATCTTCCAACTGCCCAAGGCTGTTGTCGATCATTAAGGCAAAGGCATCATAGTCTTTGGTTTTGTTCATTTTCCCCGCCTCAAGCATCAGCTCTTTGATACTGTCTATAGGTTTGAGCAGTTCGTGTGAAGAACGGTAAACAAAATTGTTCAGGGTTTTGGTCTGACCGGTAAGCTCTTCGTTCTTTCTTTGTAGCCGTAGTTTTATGTCGTTCTTTTGCTCAAGTTCCTTTTGCAGTTGCCTTTCTTTCCGCGCCAGGGATTTACGAAGACTGAACAGCACCAGTCCAAAAAGTATCAAGGCTCCCAGGACACAAATGGTGGCCCATTTGGCATAAAGTGACCACATATCCGTTTTTCCGGTCCCGAACCATTTCACATAGATTTTCGCATATCGACCTGACCTACGCAATTTCATCAAACCCGCATTGATCTCGTCAATCAGCACAGTATCTTCGGTTTTAGTGGCAAATGACAGGGATAGAGGAAAAACCATCGCATTGGAAGTGGTCAGATTAGTAAGCTTATACTTCTCGATAAAGAGATGTGCTTGATGCTGGGTTACAATAACCGCATCGTATTGTCCCGCTGCCAAGTTTCGCAAGGCGGTAACTTCATCGTTCACCTCGATAATGTCAATCTCCAAATGGCTGTTTTTTAACAGTTCCAGTATTACAGCGCCTTTTTTCAACATAACCTTTTTTCCTTCAAGCTCTTCTAAGTGTTTTATAGCCATGCCTCCCTTACGGCACACTATTTCATGTGAAATGGTTGCAAAAGCATTCGAAAACAAGAAACTACTATCTCTTGCCGGCGTGAAAAAGAGATTCGACAGACTGACTTCATTCGTAACAACAAACTTCTTCCTGATTTCCGGCCATTCTCCCAATAGAAATTCCATCTCCATCCCCTGTTCTTTTGCGATGGCTTTTATCAGGTCCAAGTTGAATCCTTCAGGCTCCCCCTTGCTATTGATAAAAGAGAAAGGAGGAAAATCAGATTCGTCACCATATATTATCTTATCCGAAGCCAAGACGCTATCGATCTGGAAAAACAGAAAAAAAAGCAGCGCCACTAAGATTACTGGGACCGGTATCCTGGGCTTTCCTTTCATGATAGATATATACGGTAATTATGCGGATTCTACCAATGGGTATTTGGAGATAAATCAGAAAAAAACATCCTCAACCTATCTTAGAGACTGTTTTCAAATGCACCTTTTATTTTCAGGTACATGGTATTGATGTTTCACGGTCGCATGTAATGAGCATCAACGCTGTTCATCACAAGCTTTTATTTTTTTCCATCATGCGCATTGTCATGTGTATTTGCTTTGGCGCATTGTATTTTGAAATCCAATCGGGCAGCGATGTTATCCATGTCAATGATGCTCACGCAGCAGACCGGCCCCTTGATACCCTCAGGCACTTTTCTTAACGCTCGGTCCTACTCACAACAAACGATAACAAATCACTAAAATAGCTTCAGGACAATCTCTACGGAAAAAACAAAATCACTATAATAAAATCAATCGATAATTGAACACCTATGCTTCCGCAGTCCGTATTATACCAACTCAGCTTTTATAATCGCCTATCTTCCTGTTCATTTTGCTTCACTCTGCACTGACCATTCTCGGGATAGCGCTGCTATCCCTACGGTACTCGCCTTGATTGATACTAAAATGACCCGCACAATCTTATTCGACATTGGAAACCCAAATTTGTATTACACTGATTCTTTTAAAAATTTCTACTGAATACCAATACAATAGTTATGAACTGTTGCACTCTATAACAAAAAAAGAATATACATTCTATTTTTTAGAATATTAAAATATTTCCCTCAATCTTGACTTTCATCTCTTTAAGATACAATACTTTACTTCAGTATAAAAACAAATCTTACTCAATTATTCAGTTAAGTTTCAATGATTACTTATCTTTATTCAATGAATCTTTAAATGATGCAATAACACCGTCCGTTCTTTAGATTATGTTGAGATTAGAAAGAAGGTGGACAACTACTAATGGACAATCAATTATGGGGGCAAGTAAAACTGAAAAATTCGATACCTATCAAAACGACTTGGCGGAAATCGCCAAAGCCATAGCCCACCCTGCAAGAATTGCTATCTTACAGTACCTGGCACAGGCGAGTTCCTGTGTATGCGGAGATATCGTGGATCATCTCCCTTTATCCCAGTCTACCGTATCCCAACACCTCAAAGCCCTGAAATCTGCCGGTATCATACAGGGCAGTATCGACGGGCCTACGGTGTGCTATTGTATCCATGATGCCACTTGGTCCAAGGCCAAAAACATGCTCAGTACATTTTTTGAGAGTTATGATGCACTACAAAAGGACTGTTGTTGATTGCCTACCCTCATAGAGGCTATATCCCCTTTCGATAGACTGATGATGATGAAGTAGTTTGTTCGAACCAACATCCTAAAAGTATGAGGCACAGAATGTCACTTGCTATTCCCATACCATACTTCCGGACCTGCGCAGAACGAATGTCGCATTCTTTGGGTATCGGAATTTTGAAAAAAAAAGATTCCCATAGCTAGAAAAATATTCCTTACTTTGTAGCTTGAATTTTTAAACTTCGATTTGTTGTGGAAACTGTAGTACCTACCAAATATTTTGTCATTGATTTTGACAGTACATTTACGCAAGTAGAGGCCTTGGATATTCTATGTGAAATATCCCTGGAAGGCAAACCCGAAAGGAATCGGGCATTAAAAGAGATACAATCCATAACAGATAGGGGCATGGACGGCAGTCTTTCTTTTCGAGAGTCCCTGGAAGAGCGTATCGTGCTGCTTCAGGCACATCGGGACCACCTGCCCGAGTTGATCTCGCGATTGAAAAAAAGGGTATCGAAGTCTTTTCAAAGAAACAGGATTTTCTTTAAAGAGAATGCGGCGAATATCTTTATCATTTCCAATGGATTCAAAGACTTTATCATCCCTACGGTCACCGAATACGGCATATTAAAAGAACATGTATTTGCCAATGCTTTTGAGTATGACACCGAGGGTAGTATTATCGGGTTTGACCGTGACAATGTACTTTCCTCCAATAACGGAAAGGTGAAACAGATACAATCCCTCCAGCTGGACGGTGATATCTATGTCATCGGTGATGGTTATAATGATTATGAAATCAAAGCGGCCGGTCTTGCGGATAAGTTTTACGCTTTTACCGAAAATATAGAAAGGGAAAGTGTACTGGACAAGGCTGACCATATCACTCCCAGCTTAGATGAATTCTTATATTTGAATAATATGAACAAAGCTATTTCCTACCCCAAGAACAGGATCAATGTATTGTTGTTGGAGAATGTCCATGCCAAAGGTGTGGAGCTACTAAAGAACGAAGGTTATAATGTGGAAGTACATCCCGCAGGTATGGACGAAGACGAACTCTGCGAAAAGATACAGAACGTATCCATTCTGGGTATACGGTCCAAGACCCAAGTCACGGCCAAGGTCCTGGAAAACGCCAATCGTCTTATCGCCGTCGGTGCTTTTTGCATCGGCACCAATCAGATCGACCTGGACTGTTGCCTTGAAAAAGGTATCGCGGTGTTCAATGCTCCGTATAGCAATACACGCTCCGTAGTAGAACTGGCCATCGCCGAAATCATCCTGTTGATGCGCAACCTGCCGGACAAGTTCAGGGACATGCATCAAGGGAAATGGTCCAAATCCGCTTCGGGAAGTTTTGAAATCAGGGGTAAAAAGCTGGGCATTGTGGGGTATGGAAATATCGGTTCTCAGCTCTCCATTATAGCCGAGTCCATGGGTATGGACGTGTACTACTATGACAGTATCGAAAAACTGGCCTTGGGTAATGCCACTAAATGTGCCTCGCTCGAAGAACTGCTGAATACCGCCGATGTCGTCTCCCTACATGTGGACGGTCGGCCCGAAAACGAAAATATCTTCGGAGAAAAAGAATTTGCCATGATGAAAGAAGGAGCCTACTTCGTCAACTTGGCCAGGGGATTCGTGGTCGATATCCCTGCACTGAAACAACAATTGGAATCGGGCAGGATAGCCGGTGCGGCCGTGGATGTATTCCCCTGGGAACCCAAAAGCAACGACGAAGCCTTCGTGTCCGACCTGATCGGCATGCCCAATACCTTACTCACACCGCATATAGGCGGTAGTACGCTGGAAGCCCAGGAGAACATCGCCGATTTTGTGCCGAACAAAATCATGGAATACATCAATACCGGCAGCACCTTTAACAGTGTCAACTTCCCCAACCTACAGCTGCCGGCCTTTGAGAATGCACATCGGCTGATCCATATTCACAAGAACGTATCGGGAACATTGGCCAAAATCAATAATGTACTGGCCGAGCACCATACCAATATACTGGGACAGTACCTCAAGACCAACGAGACCATCGGTTATGTGATAACGGATATCGACAAGGCTTATGACCAAGAACTTATCAAAGCACTGAAGACCATAGAACATACCATTAAGTTCAGGGTCTTGTATTGAGCCTTTCGAGTACATGGTAGGTACCGTACTCAATACTTGTCTCCAAAGAAACTGAAATATGGACTTGGTCGAATGGTGGAATTGTTGATGAGTGGGCCTGTGGATTGGTTATTTGTGGATTTGGGGACCTGTAGAATGGTGAGATGGTCCCATCGTTTTTTTCTTTTTTCCTTACGAGAAGGGATGCCTCTTCAATTATTCTTGCCATGCCCTATATTTATGTCCTCTGGGGATACTCTGTACAAGGGACCAAGGGTACAGGATTCTTATGGCGTGTGGCACATCCGCAAATTAGTGTAAAAAATTCCACAGTAGTGCGCTGTGATAAGACCAAAACGCTCTTTCCAAGACGCTCTTTTCCGATTCGATTTTTTTCCGTAATTACAAAGAATAAAAACGTCCCATGAGCTGAAAGAGTTCATTTCAAGGTGTACTTTCGGAGCATCCAAACACAGAAATTACTTATATGGTACGCTTCTTGCTCAATCGATAAAAAATGTTTTAAAGAATGATCATCTATTATTCGTTGAGATACAGTACATCTGAAAGTTTGAGTCTTTTTTTGTTCTATTTAAAGATAGCTAAGTCTCTATCTTCATGTTTCTAACAACATAGTATACATTCTAAGGGATGAATTTCAGAAAGGAAGAATCGGTCAAAATATTAGCGGATTCCACAAAGAACGTTTAATATCGCTGATATTTTTTAAAGCATTGCCTAATTATTAAAACTAATCAATTTCAAGACTAAGACCATGAAACAAATCATTCATTACATTCCCGCATTATTGTTGGCTGCATTTGCTTTTTTCGCTACGAGCTGCGAAGACAATGAAGATATCATATTCAATCCCGATACTGGAGTTGTCGATGAGGAATTCGATGCCATCGTTGATGTCAACGTAGTCACAGATGCCGGAAAGCAGGCTGCTACCTTTAATGTACCTACAGTCGTTCCGGATTCTTTCCGCATCAAAGTCACCTTTACCAGTACCGATGAGAATATGGAGCGTCTGTACATCACTAAAAATGTGGGCGGTCTGGGCGCTGAGCCCTTCAAATTAGAGGATTTCGTCACTGGCAGTATCGACAAAAAAGGTGACGGTTCCGTCAATGTGGAAAATGCACAGAAAAACGGATTTACCTATGACCTGACCCTTCCCTTGGATGACCTTACCGACGGTACGGTAGTCTATCAGTTCTGGACTACCAGTGGCAAAGGTGACTTCAGGGATGTGACCAAACGCTTGGTCGGAGACCCTGTAGAGGAAATAGGTATCGCTTGTATCACGGTACGGTACGGTACAGGGACTGATGCGGATGCGGATATAAAAGGATATTCTGTCCGATTGGAGGCCCCTCTGGCCGATGGTTCTTCCGAAACATTTTTCTCCCTTTTTGATGGAGAACTCCATCAAATCGACGAAGGAGCTGAAACAGCCGCCTTCTGGGATTTTGGCTATTCGTGGTTGAGTAGCACAGAAGCTACTTTATCTTCAGTAGATGCCTATAACAGAGTTATCATCGATATTGAAGATGTAGCCAATGCCGCAGCTGATGAAACTTTCAACAAGTTCTACTTCAATAAGACCACGCTATCCATAGCTGATTTTGATGCTATCGGAAAGTCTTCTGATTTGGATGGCATCACCGCTACTATGAATCAAGCAGTTGAGAAGCTTGAAGTAGACGATATCATCGAATTTGTCGATCAGTATGGCACAAAAGGTCTGATAAGGATTGTGGCCATCGAGCCTGGTTTCGGTTCAGGTGATTACATAGATATCAAAATCAAGGTACAGCCTTAATCTAAAAACATACGCTCAGATGAGTAAAGCACCCTAACTAGGGTGCTTTCTTTATTTAGGCCCGAAAATCTCATTTCGGTTTTGGTTTGGGTAGGTTATCACAAACCGTTCTACCTTTCAGCGTAGGACGATCCGGCCCTATGGTTGCTTTCCCAGAGATAACTTTTCGAAAAAGTATGTAGTAAGGGAGATGGGCACCTTAATCGAAGAAAGTGCCTATTTCTAGGTAGGTAAAAATTAGCCCACGAGGCTTAGAGGGTTATATCAAACCTCTCAAAAGACAAGATTTGAGCTGCCCTAGAGCCGCAACCTTCCACTGTTACCCTTTATCAAGATAAAGGCCCTGATTGCTCAGGGTGAGGCCTGGTTTTGTCAACGGGCTTCACTCGGTAATTATATAACTGTTAGGTTTGAAAAACTGTCCAAACCAAGTGGGATAATTGTTACAAAATTAAGGTTAAAAATCTACATTTCAAAGTCGCTTCCCTATCTAGTATATCACAGAACAGTGCCCTGATGTAGCCACCGGTTTGACTTGCTCCCTATACCCCTTGAACATAATCTTATTACCTCTCCTACCGTTTTTCTTTGGGCTGCATTACTGTTTTCATGCCGATATCCCGCTATGGCTCCCATAATTATTCGCTATATTTGATTGGGTCTGGTTTTCCCATGCAGTATCAAATATTTATAATTCAATCCAATGAAACTATCCGAACCCTATACCTATTTCAACCTTAGTTCGTTGTCGCGGGGCCACATTTCCCTATCGGGAGCATAACCTGTCACCATCGGCGGCCTAGCCTTATATACCCTTATTCCTATAACCCATCCTTTTTTATACCTAATGAAAATTACATCCGCCAGGAGTATCTGGACTCCCAATTTCATCTTGCACAGCAGTGCTTACTTCCTCATGTCTTTGTCTTTCTACCTATTGCTAGCTACACTACCTATCTATGTTACGGAAATACTGGGAGAGGATAAGAGCAAGGTAGGCTACATCATCGGTGTATATTCTTTGGCTGCACTGGCCATACGCCCTTTCGGTGGCTATGCACTCGATGCTTATGGGCGAAAGCCCATATTTCTCGCCGCGCTTATCTTTTTCGTGGCCGTTTCGGCCTCCTATCTTTTATCCTATAGCTTTTTCATATTATTGGTTATCCGTATTTTTCATGGCATCACCTGGGGCATCGTCACTACAGGAGGAGCTACGATAGCCGCGGACATCATCCCGGAGCAAAAACGTGGAGAGGGACTTGGGTATTTTGGTCTTATGATAACCCTGGCGATGGCCATTGGCCCCATGGCAGGTCTGAAAATCCTGGGGCCCGTAGGTTCCTGGAGTTTTGACCGGCTTTTTATGGCAAGTCTGATCACGAGTGCTCTGGCCTTGCTCCTTTCCCTACAGGTCCAGTACTCTACTGTGCGGCGCAAGAGTGCCGGGATTCGTTTCAGTGATTTTGTCGAGACCCGAGTAACCTCGCTGGCCTTTGTGATGCTGATCGTAGCGGTGAGTTATGCGGGCATTATTTCATTCATAACATTGTATGCCCAGGAGCTGGATATAGCTCAGGCAGGTTCTTTCTTTCTGGCCTATGCGGTAGGGGTAGCGATACTTCGCCCCTTTGCGGGCAAGTTCATGGATCAGCGTGGGCCGAAACTTTTAATGGCAAGCAGTTTTTGCCTCTATATCATCGGCTTTCTGTTGTTATCCCGTATAGAGGGCGAAATCGGCTTTCTACTGTCCGCGTTTATTATAGGCTTGGGCAATGGCATCATTATGCCCACGGCGCAGGCCATGGTTGTCAATATGGTCAGTGCCGAACAGAGGGGCATCGCCAATGCTACCCTATACTCCGCCCTGGACTTAGGTATAGGCTTGGGTTCCGTAGCACTGGGCTACCTGACAGAAGTCTTCTCTATCGCGACAATGTATCTTTTTTGTGGACTGATGATGATCGTTCCTATTGTTTATTTTCTCATTTTTGTAGTTAAAGATTACGAGAACAAGATTAAGACAGTTTCCAAATGAGCGCAAAGAAGATATATTTCACTCCAGGTCCTTCACAAACCTATTTTACCTTTGAAGAACACCTGAAACATGCCATGAGAGACCAGATAGCTTCTATATCTCATCGTGGTAAGGAGTTCGAGCAAGTGTTTCGTACGGCCAGTGAGCATTTAAGGGAGATAGCACAGTTACCCTCAGATTATCACGTTTTCTTTACCGCTTCTGCTACCGAAGTATGGGAGCGGTCCTTGCAGAACTGCGTACAACAGTCTTCATTTCATCTTGTCAATGGTTCTTTTTCCAAAAGGTACTGCGACATTAGTGGTACACTGGGCCTCAAGAACCACAGCGCACAGGCTGCTGTGGGTTCTTGTGTGGCGGTCGATGGTCTGAGTATACCCGAGGAGGCCGAGCTCATCGCTATTACCCATAACGAGACCAGTACAGGCGCCACGCAGCCCTTAAGTGATGTAGCACTGCTCCGCGAAGCGTATCCCGATAAGCTGATAGCCCTGGATATCGTCTCGTCTTTTCCCTATGTGGATGTAGATTACTCACAGGTAGATATGGCCTATTTCTCCGTACAGAAGTGTTTCGGGCTGCCCGCGGGCCTGGGCGTATGGTTTGTTAACGAGAAGTGTATAGAGCGCTCACGTGCTTTGAATGCCGCTGGAAAATCCACGGGCTCCTACCATTCGCTTACTTCTCTTTTGGAAAAATCGAAAAAAAACCAGACCCCCGAAACACCCAACATACTCAACATCTATCTCTTGGGAAAAGTAGCCGGTGATATGCTGGAGAAAGGTATCGCTAAGATACGTCAAGAAACAGACTATAAATCTGCTGTACTCTATCACATGTTAGAACAGCATGAAAACCTGAGCCCCTTCGTGAAAGAAAGCCAATACCGCTCTAAAACCACTATCGTAGGCCAGATCGATAAAGGGAACCAGGATTTTGTGGATGCCCTTGCCCGCAAAGGCATGGTATTGGGCAGAGGTTATGGAAGTTTCAAATCCGAACATATCCGTATCGCGAATTTCCCCACACATTCCAAAGAACAGATCGAATCCTTGGCCGATCAGTTGGCGGTAGGTTCGTGAATTCTATTTTCCAACAGTCGAAAAAGACAAAATACCTCAAAATCATAAATTTTAGCACAAGCATCATCATGTTCTCATGCATTGAACTAATTTAGCAGTTTAAATCTCAATTATGGAGCCGATAAAAAAAATACTTGTCACCTTGGATGTAGCGAAAGCTGTCAACGCTACCATAGTACAGTTCGCTTCATTCATAGCCAGATCCTCTTCCGCACAAGAAGTTACGTTTGTTAATATCATTAAGAATCTCAACATCCCTGAGGAGGTGAAAAAAGAGTTTCCCGATATGGAGAAAAACGCCCTTCAAGAGAGAATGGATATGGTAGAACGGTCTATCCAAGAACACTTCCATCCTGAAAAGCAGGTGAAGATAGAGAAAATCGTCAAAGCAGGGCGCCCCACTAAAAAAATCATGGCCCTGGCCAATGAAATGGGGGCCGATTTGATCATCATGGGCAGAAAAAAGGACTCTACGGGTTCGGGGCTCCTAGCGCAGCGACTGGCCAGAAGGGCTTCCTGTAACTTACTCATCATCCCCGAAGGTGCCCAACCCGGGTATAACAAGGTCTTGGTACCCGTGGATTTTTCCGACTATGCCAAGCTCGCCTTGCTACAGAGCATCGATATCGCAGAGAAGTACAAAGGAGATACAGAGATTATCTGTCAGAACGTGTACAATGTCCCCGTCGGTTATCACTATACGGGAAAGTCCTATGAGGAATTTTCCAAGGTGATGAAAGACAATGCCACTGCCAATTTCAAGCAGTTCGTTCAGGACATCGATACAAAGGGCTTCACTATCTCTGAGATCTACTCTCTGGACCAGAACGATAACCTCGCCAGTGATATCAAGGATTTTGCATTGAAAATAAAACCCGATGTCATTGTGTTCGGTGCCAAAGGCAGAACTTCCGCAGCGGCACTGTTCATAGGGAGCCTTGCCGAAAAACTGATCAGTACGGAAGTGGACTTCCCTATATTGGTCGTAAGACCCAAGGGAAAGAATGCGGGCATCATCGAGTATATTCGTGAGATATAGTCCAGTGTACGGTGCTGACATCTACTTATGCTCCCGATACACCCTAGCTCATCTTCCCCTAGAGGCCCCCTATCTACTCTGACATGAGATCTCTTGATGGAGAATTTTGGCATTTCGCCATATCTTTGTCAAAAACATGGATTCCTCTCTTCGGTATAGCATAGAGAAGGCGGGATTTCCCCATAGAATACATATAGAATAATCACATAGCCCAAAATAGAAAAATCCTATTATGATGAAAAATACGCTAACCCTAGTCGCTCTACTTGCTGTCTTCACTGCTTGTAGTGAGAAACCAAAACAGGAAAACACAACTGATACTGCTGATTCCGTGCAGACCGTTGTTACAGATCCTATAGAAGAAAAAATCAAAACACTGCCCAAGCCATTGGCCCAAGGCATAGCGGCCCACGGCGGCCTTGAAAAATGGAACAACTTCCGTACACTGTCCTATACTTTAGGGAATTCGGAGGAAGACACACTGAAAGAAAGGCAGCATATAGACCTGCATAACCGGAAGGTACTCATCGAAGGCAAAGGCTATAACATCGGCTTTGATGGAACACAGGTTTGGGTGAGCCCGAGCAAAGCTGACTTTGCAGGACCCTCGGCACGTTTCTATCACAACCTGGTCTTCTACTTTTTTGGGATCCCCTTCCTATTGGCCGACGATGGAGCTATCTATGAGGAGCTGGGAGAGCAAACGGTCAATGACAAGACCTATAATGCCGTAAAGGTCACTTATGCTTCCGGGACAGGAGATGCACCCGATGATGCCTATATCGCTCACTTTGATATGGAAACCAACGAACTCTCCTTATTACTGTATACCGTAACCTACTTCAATGGGGGCAAAAAGGATGCACCCGCATCCTACAATGCCATGTTCTATGAAGACTGGAAAAACATCAATGGCCTGAAGGTTCCTACTCGACTCAAAGGTTATAAGTATGCTGATGGTAAGACGACCGAACTTCGCTATACCAAACTGTTCAGCGACATAGAATTTTCCGAAGAAGCGCTATCCGAGAGTACTTTCGCTATGCCCGAAGTTGCCGAGGTGGATAGCTTGCCCCAGCCCTAAAAGATAAAAAAACAATCGTTGACACTCAAGTGCCCTTAGGCTAAGAGTAGTATAGTCCCAGGTCATTTCAACCCGGATCATGCATTAGCCCTTCTATTGCAGCCTTAAATAACTGCAGATCAGTAAAGTAAATGCGTTTTATCGAATTCACCGTAGCGCTGCTACGCTGAACCCGATAAAACGCCCTGATGTATTGCTTTTTAAACCCAAATTGATCGATAAAAATCGTGATGAGCGTATAAATAGTAAGATATCAGCCATTTGTATTCGTTCGGCATAGCACCGCTATGGTGAGTGAAGACAGGTGGGCAAAGCTTCTGATATGAAGCTATTTATGCGCGGAATAGGAAGACTATTGATTATTTTGGGTTAAACCCTCATAACTAAGCCCTAACGCATAATCCGGGTTCAAGAGGCTGTATCAAAAGACAGCCTCTTTTTTTCATAATACCGAAACCTGCCCTTCTGTCTCGGTCGATAATTAGCTCAAGAGTCATCGATATCATCGTATTGACTCCCGATTCGATAGCCTCTAGGGCCTCTACAAGGAAGAAGTATGTATCTTCTACGATAAGGCATGAAAATCTTAGAAGTTCTCATGCCGAGCTTCCCGTACAGCCCATTATCGATTGCCCCACCTCCTTTTTTTACCTCCCATATCTCCCAACTCCAGACGTAGGGCATCAGTGGATATTTGTATCTCCCGGAGCGATATACCTAGCGATACCAGTAAGGAAATCATACTGGCCCCGAAAACGTAGCTGCCCCAGAGCTGATTGTGCTGAAAAAGAAGAAACATGCTCAATACGCAAAAAAAGAAACTCGTGATACCAAAAATCTGCATGTTCCGAATAAGCCCTAAGCGGTTTCGTAGATTTTCTATCTGCCCCGCCAGTATCTCCTGATCGGGATTTTCCCGGTACTTTTTATGTAGGTTGCGGATCAGTGTGGCTATGGCCAAAAAACGATTGGTATAGGCCAATAATAACAGAGAGATGGCCGGGAAAAGTAGTGCTGGAGTGGTGATATCGATTAGCATGGAATTACAGGGGGAAATCAGTGTTTACGCAAATATATATGCTTAATGGCTTTTAGAATAGGTATATCCTGAATAGGGTGTACTTATTGCCATGTGAAATTACTCAGAGTTCAATATTTCCCCACTAATAAGGAGCAGGAAGACCATCGGAAAGAAATCAGTAGAACGAGCTTATACAAATTTGGATTTTATATGTCGTATACAATTGCTCAGGTCGTTCTGTTTCAATCCAAAATGCTTGATGGCAGCACTATCCTAAGAATTGCCAATGCAGAGTGGGACGAAATGAACAATACTATAGGTGAAATTTGAGAGCTATAGTTGTATTAAACCCGTATCATGCATTGGAAAATCTATTGTGGATCTAAATAGCTACAAATCAGTCGTTGCGCTACGTTTTTTGAATTCACCATAGCGGTGCTATGCAAAATCCAATACCCCCCCCTGATTTATTGTTATTTATAGACTGTTTTTAAGATATTATTTTAGAATTTGTTATCACTTATTTTGGATAGGACCGAGCGTTAAAATAATGCCCCGAGGGCATTATCAGTGAAGGGGCCGGTCTGCCGCGTGAGCCATTGACAAAGATAGCCTGTCGGGCTAGCTAGCGGAAATTTCAACGAAATCAGGCACCAAAAGAAGTACATAAGAAAGAAAAAGATACATTTTAAAATAGTCTCTTAAACCCTTGTTACGAAGTTCCAACGCATGATCTGGGTTGAATCTATTGTAAAGGTGTATAGAGACGCCTATCCGGTACTTCTACAATAAGCTATAAAGTAAACGGTACAAGAATCATCTCATGATCTATTCTTAGGGTACTTTGTCGTGGCCCTTAGGGTAAAATTGTTGGATGTGTTCTCCTCCGCACCTGAGCAAGCCCTGTGATATTGTCTCCATCACAGGGCTTGACCGGAAAATACGCTGGGCACAAAGTGCGATAAGTACCTAGCCAATAAGAAATGGGTGTTGGAAAGAGTTTGTTACTGTCAACCTAGCCCAGCTACTTTGATTAGATTGGCCAGAATGAGAATACCTTCTTTCAGATAAGGATCATCGATGTCCACTTTATCGCTTCGCTTTTTGCGGCTCACTGTTTCCGAGTCGAGTACACTGCCCTCCAGCTCATCAGTGGAAGACCTTCGTTTTTCAGCATCGTCTATTTCTTTTTTCCGCTTTGTTTTATTGAGTGATATACGGGTGTTCTCAAGGTTCTTTTTCAGTTCGGCCGTCTCTTGGACCAAGTCCTGTAAGCTGGCATCTTCTTTTAGACGTGTGTTATAGGTCTCGTTGAGTGCCGATATGGTCTTATCGGAAATCTTATCGGTCAGCTCAAATTTCGTTCCTTCGATCTGGTCCCAAGGCAAGGCGCTGGGCTGTGAACTTTCCCCAAAAGCCTCTGCTTCAAAAGCAGAAGGAAAATTGATATCAGGGGATACTCCTAGGTGCTGGGTACTACTACCCGTAACCCGATAAAACTTCTGCATGGTCAATTTCACCTGCCCCACATCTTCTTTGCCTACAATGTATCGGGAAAGATCGACCACTGTCTGTACTGTTCCTTTACCGTAAGTCTGTTCTCCCACCACGACACCACGTTTGTAGTCTTGGATGGCACCGGCAAATATCTCGGAGGCAGAAGCGCTGAATCGATTGATCATCACGGTCAATGGCCCATTGTATACGATCTGAGGGTCATTATCCTTATTTACCTCTGCGGGTTTTTTCGGGTCGGAGGTCTTTACCTGTACTACGGGACCATCTTTGATGAACAGACCTGTCAAATCGATGGCCTCAGCCAGTGACCCGCCACCATTATTTCTAAGGTCGATCATCAACCCATCGATACCTTCTTTCTTTAGTTCTCCTACCAGTCGTTTGACATCTCTTGTAGTACTGTTATAATCAGGGTCGTTCTTACGGAAAGCCTCGAAGTCCATATAAAAACTAGGAATAGTGATTACTCCCAGCTTATAGTTCTTACCATCTTTTCGGATGGGGATGATTTTCTTTTTTGCCTCTTGGTCTTCCAGCTTTATCTTTTCTCTGACCAGTACGATTTCTTCAGAAGGGCCGTTGACACCTGTTTCGGCGGGCAATAACTGTAGCCTTACCGTTGTTCCTTTTGGTCCCTTGATCAGTTTGACCACTTCATCGATTCTCCAACCGATCACATCGACCATCTCCCCTTTCTTTCCTTGCGCGACCCCGATGATGCGATCGTTTTCATCCAGTAGTTCACTTTTGAAAGCAGGACCGCCGGGCATTACCTGCACTACCTTCGTATAATCGTTTTCCGTTTGCAATCTTGCCCCGATACCTTCCAGCGATAAGCTCATGTTCATCCTAAACCGCTCGGCTGTCTTTGGGGAGAAGTAATTGGTATGGGGGTCATAAGCCTCGGCGACGGCATTCATGTAGAGTTGGAATACATCGTCGGTCATGTACTGACCGATACTCTTTCTCAGTCTTTCGTATCTTTTGCTCACGTTCTCTTTGGTCTCATCATCTTTCTTATCTATGAGTACGGAACTGAGCATTTGGCTCTTTATGATTTTTCTCCATAGGTCGTTCAGGTCTTCGCTGGTAGCGGCCCATGCTATTTCCGAACGGTCGGTTTCATAGTATTCATCTTTGGTGAAATCGAATTCTTTGCCAATGAGTTCATTCTGTACATAGTCGATACGCTCTATAAAACGCTGACGGAAGACTTCATAAATATGATAGGTAGGTGCCAGATCACCGTTTTTTGCAGCATCATCCAGTTCGTAACGATACTTTTCGAAAGATTCGATATCCGAAGCATGAAAATAACTCTTATTGTTATCCAATGTCTTGATGTAAGCATCCAAGATTACCGAAGAAAGCGAGTCATTCAAGCGAATCTTACTATAATGATAATTGTCCAACAACTGTGTCATCAGTTGTATCTCCTGCGCGTATACAGGCTTGGGTTCAAGTTTGGTGGAATCACCCGCACCATAGAAAAGTATCCCTGCTTCCGGTCTGACAGATACAAAACCAAGGAGAATAAAAAGCGGAACAATGAGCAAAAATAATTTCTTCATACTGAGTGAATCTAAACTATCAAAATCTGAAAAGCACTAAATCAATACCTTTCACTTAATGCCAATAGGAATTTAACGCAGCCGTAGCGAAAAGGGTGCCAAATAGTTGCCCAAATGTTGGTTATCCCATAAAATATTTGGAACCTTTGTCCCCAAGGGTTCCTGACCCTACACTTACCATGAACTCAAGAACCTCTAAAATCAGCATACTTATGCCGGTGAAAAATGCCGGACCTTTCCTTATCGAATGCTTACGTTCCATTCAAGGACAAGATGATTCCAACTGGGAATTGATCGCCATTGACGATCACAGCAATGATGAAAGTTACCAAATATTAGACGATTTTAAAAGCTTTGACCATAGAATACGCGTCTTCAAAAACAACCACAAAGGCATAATCCCAGCATTAAGGTTAGCTTATCGGAACAGCACGGGCACCTACATCACCCGAATGGATGCCGACGATATCATGACCACTGAAAAAATCTCCAGTCTGCGTGAGGCTTTGGTGCGGCATGGAACAGGACATGTCGCTACGGGGTGGGTTGCTTATTTTTCAGATACGGAACTTGGGGAAGGCTTTCGTCAGTATGCTCAATGGCTGAACCGATTGACCAGCGAGGGCAACCATTACCGGGAAGTATACAAAGAGTGTGTCATCCCATCACCCTGTTGGATGGTGCATCGTAGTGACCTGGACCTATGTGGGGCTTTTGCTGCCGATGTCTATCCCGAAGATTATGACCTTTGCTTTCGCTTCTACCAGTATGGACTTGTTCCCCTAGGAGTGGATAAGGTGCTTCACCGCTGGAGAGATCATCATAGCCGAGCCAGCAGGAACGATCCCCATTATGCCGACCAACGTTTCTTCCCCCTAAAGCTCCACTATTTCCTGAAACTGGAAATGAATCCTGGGCACACACTGGTATTGTGGGGAGCGGGAAAAAAAGGAAAACACTTGGCAAAGCTATTGATCGACCTGAATATCGATTTTAGGTGGGTGTGCAATAATCCCGCTAAAATAGGCAAACACATCTATGGCGTATTACTGGAAGACTCCCGACAGGTATCCTCAATGGATGCTCTAAAGATAATCATCGCAGTAACGGGCCCAAGAGATAAAAACGAACTTAATACTTCATTGTCCTCCTTAGGGCTTGAGCTGGGCAGGGATTATTATTATTTTTGTTAGACCTCGATAAAACCCTAAACCAACCTGCTTTTATTCCTTCCTGCACAGCCATAATTCCCCTATTATACAAACTTAGTTTTTATACAGATTTACATTTTTAATGTCGCATTGAAACATTTCATATAATGGTGGTTTGATGTGATTTCCATTATGG
>CANLOE010000113.1 GCA_947492745.1 uncultured Cyclobacteriaceae bacterium
ACGACGGACTACCGCCTGACGGGACTGGTCGATTCGGCCTCCCCGCGCTGTACGGCCCTATCGCTCGGCGGCACGGCTACGGTCACGGTGAACGACCTGCCAACGGGCGACCTGACAGGCACGGTGAGCATCTGCTCCGGAGACGCGGCCGGCCTTCGCTTTGACCTGACGGGCAACGGTCCCTTCGATGCGACCTATAGCGACGGTACGAGCAGCTTTCTTCTGAGCGGTATCAGTGATGGCCATACCATCAATGTAAGCCCGGCCTCCACGACGGACTACCGCCTGACGGGACTGGTCGATTCGGCCTCCCCGCGCTGTACGGCCCTATCGCTCGGCGGTACGGCTACGGTCACGGTGAACGACCTGCCAACGGGCGACCTGACAGGCACGGTGAGCATCTGTTCGGGAGATGCGGCCGGCCTTCGTTTCGACCTGACGGGCAACGGTCCCTTCGATGCGACCTATAGCGACGGTACGAGCAGCTTTCTTCTGAGCGGTATCAGTGATGGCCATACCATCAATGTAAGCCCGGCCTCCACGACGGACTACCGCCTGACGGGACTGGTCGATTCGGCCTCCCCGCGCTGTACGGCCCTATCGCTCGGCGGCACGGCGACGGTCACGGTGAACGACCTGCCTACAGTGACCTTATCGGGAAGTACTACTATTTGTAATGGGAATAGCACCCTATTGACATTTCTGGCTATGGGTACTGGGCCTTTTGATATCACCTATAGCGATGGGAGCGGAAATGTCTTGCTCAGTGCTATCAATAGTGGTCATCAGATTACAGTTAGTCCATCAGTGACCACGACCTATTCTATCATAAGTGCTGTTGACGGCAATACCCCAGGATGTACTACGGGAGCGGGAAATAGTGTAACCGTTATAGTGGAGGCAATACCTATAGCCAATGCAGGAACGGATACGGATATCTGTGGATTGTCCTACTTGGCTGAAGCTATACCCAGTGTGGGAATGGGAGAGTGGACACAGCTCAGCGGTACGGGAACAACTACGTACAACAATCGTTTCAGTCCAAATGCTACCATCTCGGTCAGTGATTATGGGAGTTATACATTTCAATGGACTGAGATAAATGGTCTTTGCTCGGACAGTGATGACATTATAATTAATTTTTATGAACCACCGACACCTTCAGCAGGTACCGATGATGAAACTTGTAGTCTGAGCTATACTTTACTGGCCTCACCATCGGTAGGAACCGGTCAATGGACCTTGGTCAATGGCCCAGGGCTGGCCAACTTTGATAATGACACCGATGCAGTGACTTTGGTCACCGTCGATGTTTATGGAAGGTATTTGTTTCAATGGGAGGAAAACAATAATAACTGTATCGTCTCGGACAGGGTAGAAATCAGTTTCAATGAACCTCCGCTCATTATCAGTGTTGAAAATGATGGTTCGGTACTATGTGAGCCTAGCACTATTTTGCTAGAAGCCCGTTTTGGGGGCGGAGCCAATAACGCCACGTGGAGCCTTGTATCAGCAGCAGCGGGCAGTTTGGGACCAAGTAGCCTTACAGGTGACGTAGTCACGGCCATTTATACCCCTTCTCCCGGAGAGTTCGGACCTTTGACTTTTCGAGTGACTACCGATGATTCTGACAATAGTGGTCCATGTATTGCCGATGCCGAGGAGATAACCATCACTGTCAACCAAGCTCCAACAGTACTTAGCGTAGAAGGTGATGGAGACCAATTCTGTGATCCTACGGTTATCGAACTCCGTGGAACTGTCGGAGGAAGTGCAACTACGGGCAACTGGGCTTTGATTTCGGGAGGGACAGGTACCCTTCAGGGTAGTATATCTACTGCTGGAACGGTTATAGATAGGTATACTGTTGTTTCGGGTGAATATGGAACACTTACTTTTGAGCTGGCTACAGAAGACCCGGATGGACTCGGGCCTTGTGTTCCGGCGAGGGAGAGGATTCAGGTTCAGGTAAACCAAGGGCCGATAGTAGATGTTCTATCGGACTACGTTGTTTGCGAACCCGTAAGCATTCCTGTTAGAGGTACTATTGGAGGGAGTGCTACACAGGGGAACTGGCAAGTTATCAGTGGTAACGGAAGTCTGTCCCCCAGCAGTGTTTCGGGAAATGAAGTAAGTGCCTTGTACCTTCCTGATGCATCGGATATAGGTACTGTCATTACTTTGGCCTTAATTTCCGATGATACTGATGGGGCAGGCCCTTGCGATGCGGCCAGAGCTGATGTAAATATAACTATCAATAGTAGTGTCAGTGTATCAGCGGGTGTGGATCGGATACTGTGCGAAGACGTCAATGGACTGATGCTCGAAGGGACTCTTTCCGGGCCACCGAGTACGGTGCTGTGGAGTGGGGGTAGGGGTGTATTTGGAGATGCCGCTAATCCGCTGACTACCTATGAATATCACCCGGACGAAATCGGGACTGATGTTATGCTGACACTAACGATAGCCGATCCGGACGGTACGGGACCCTGTACTGCCGAGAGTGATGAAGTTACGGTCACTATCCATCGGCTTCCAAATGTTGTTTTCTTTAATTTACCACCGACAATAGCCGAAAATAGTCCCGAGCTATTGCTGGAAGGCAATCAACAAGGAGGTGACTTTTCTATCGCCCCAAGTTCAGGATTGGGAGGAACCTTTATCGTTCCCGGTGAAGGAGATAAAGTGAACTTTATACCCAGTTCAGCAGAAATCGGCAGTAACCGGATTACCTATACCTATACCGATCCGTTGACAGGTTGTAACAATACTGATGTACAGGAAATATTTGTCAATGAACTGACCTCCATCGATTTTGTGGTGGAGGGCGCCATTTTGGACCCGGGTGCCAATCCACAGATATGCGGAGAAATCGGTGATGTCATGCTTTTTGGAGACCCAAGGGCCTCTACGGGTAATGCGGGTACGGAGTTTACCAGCAATGACCTGTTGATACAGAGGGATGGAAGTGGGAATTACTTCTTCGATACGAACGGTCTGACATCAGGTATTTATCGTGTACTATATACTTTTGTGAACTCCGGAGGTGCTGTCTCTACCATACCGAAGGACATACGTATCTTTGCCAGCCCGGAAGCACTCATCGCTGCGGACAATACCTGTATTGCTGACTTTGTTTCGTTCAGAGATGTCTCTACTATTACCAGTCCGGCTTTCTCTTCTTCCATCGTTGCCTGGGAGTGGGATTTTGATGATGGCAATATGAGCAGTCAGCAACACCCTACCCATACCTATACCGCTCCGGGACTATATACGGTGAGTCTTACGGTGACGACGGATAGAGGCTGTAGCTCTATGGATACACAACAAGTAAGGGTCGGACCTGTGCCGGAGGTGAATTTTAGTTGGTCTGCTATCTGTAATGGGGATGCTACCGAGTTCAGGGACATGTCCGAGGTCGGAATCAGTAATGCGATATCCTATGAATGGGATTTTGGAGATGGGGATATACTCACTGCTGGGATGGGTAGCATACCGTCAGGAACCCATGAAGGGAGGACAACAGGTACCTTCAAAGCACCTTTTCATCAGTATGCCAGTGTAGGGAACTATGAGGTCACATTGACATTGCAGACGGATGATGGTTGTAGCAATTCCAAGACGCAAAAGGTATTTATATTGGAGTTCAGTGTGATTACTCCTTCCAGAGATACTGATTATTTTGAGGATTTTGAAGAAGGTACAGGAGGCTGGGTTGCCGGAGCTGCTCCCGGAAGTGATACGAGTTGGGTATATGGAGCGGTCGATGCCGTCACCA
Source organism: uncultured Cyclobacteriaceae bacterium (assembly GCA_947492745.1). Lineage (GTDB taxonomy): Bacteria > Bacteroidota > Bacteroidia > Cytophagales > Cyclobacteriaceae > Aurantiphycus > Aurantiphycus algarum. The sequence goes on from CANLOE010000113.1 coordinate 3,779, forward strand.
TCAAATCCAATGGAAGCACGGTCTGGTGGACAGGAGCCAATGAAGATAGTTACTTTTCCGCCGAGGACTCCTATGTATTTGGTCCTTGCTTCGATTTGAGTCGACTGAAACGCCCCATGGTCAGTTTTGACTATTGGTCCGACCTACAACAGGGCTTTGATGGGGCAGTACTACAATTCTCTACTGATGGAGGTATCAGTTGGTCCAATGTAGGAGTTATCCAAGAGGGGCAGAACTGGTATAATGATCAGGCAGTCATCGGTAATCCCGGAAATCAGGTCGTGGGACAGTATGCTTGGAGTGGTAGCTCGGGAAAATGGCTAAAAGGAAGTTTCGAACTCGATGAGATCCCGCTAGAAGAAAGGGGCTTTGTTAGGATGAGGATAGCCTTTGGGAGTGATGAGAATAACCCTTCCGGGCTTTTGCTCAACGGTTTTGCTTTCGATAACTTTAGAGTACAGGATAGAAAAAGAAATGTACTGGTGGAGCATTTCAGTAATACTTCCCTAGAAGTCGCTAGAGAATCCAATGCAAAATTATACAATCTCTTTGATGCGCAGCTGGAGTTACCGGAAGATACTGCTGACTTCGTACTGTTGCAGTACCATTTGGATATACCCTTGGGAGATATCTTTTTTAATGACAACCCAAAAGACCCACGTGCACGTGCCTTGTTCTATGGTGTCTCCGAAGCCCCGAAAACAATCGTGGGTGGAAATACATTCAATGGGAACACTTTCGATATCGATGAAGTGACCATCGAAAAGAGGGCTTTGGCAGAACCCTTGTTCGATATCGAGGTGGATACCGTTCCAAGTGAGAGAGATGAACTATCCTTAAATATAACACTCACGGCCACGGCGACACTCGAAGCCCCCCTTTTGGTCCATGCAGCAGTCGTTGAAACCCTGATAACAGGAAGTGATGGTGTAGACTATAGGAACGTGGTCAAAAAACTACTCTTTGACGGTGATGGCGAAAACCTGAACATAGCTTGGGAAAATGGTACCTCCAAAAGCCTCGAAGTAGGATGGAATATCGATGTCCCTTTGTATGACCCTACAGCACTGGGCTTGGTCGTATTTGTCCAGAATCGCTTGACCAGAGAGGTATACCAAACTGTATTTGAAAAACTACCCATTAAAGTACGACAGGAGATAACGGGTATCCAAGATGAGAAGGTACGAGAAGCGAGCAGTATCAGGGTCTATCCAAATCCTGCTAACTCAACATTGTATTTCAGTACATCATTACCATTGACCTACAGGTATCAGTGGGAGATACAGGAAAGAACGGGAGTTTTGATTCGTGTTGGCAATCTGGACTTTAGGCAAGGAAAACACCTCATCGATCTACCGGATGTTGCCGATGGAGTGTACTTCGTAGTGATAAAGCACGATAATCAGGTGGTATCCCGAAGAAAGATAGTTTTTCTTAGGGAGTAATCTCATAGACTATTTTGAAATTATAGTTAAACCCGGATTTATTGATTGGGCATAGGTTGTGTGCGATGGGGTTACATCACTGATTCACATCGGAAATGTTAATGGGATTGGTATTTTTCTTATAAAGGTGTAAGAGAATACCATCTTTGAGCCCTACGTCCGGGATCATAATAGCATCCGACTTGGCCCATTCCATCACTGAAATATAGATATCGGAAGCGGGTATGATCACATCGGCACGATCAGGGTTGAGTTGTAGAATACTTATTCTCTCGGTGTTGGTATAGCTTTTTAGCATTCCCTGAATTTCCTTTACTTTTTTAAGGGACAGTGTTTTTCCCGATTTCTTATGGGAAAGGTCATAAATCTTATTGATATTTCCTCCAGTGCCTATGGCGGTTACTTCACCATAGGATTTCTTGATGCTTTCTTTGACCCATGCCCTCATTTCCTCCCAGATTTCCGGAGAGTCCAAGTGTTCCAACCTTCGTACGGAACCTATTTTGAAGGATTTGGCACTGATTTTTTCCCCTTTCGTATACAGATTCAACTCTGTACTTCCACCACCGACATCGATATGTAGATAGGTTTTCTCGTCCAGGTAAGCATTGATGACATCATTGATCAGTAGTGCTTCCCTATCTCCATCGATGATATTGATTTTCAGGCCGATTTCCGAATAAACCTCATTGGCCAAGACCCGACCGTTTTTCGCCTCTCGCATGGCAGAAGTGGCACAGGCAAAGTAATCGTCCACTTCGTATAGATCGAGAAGCAACCTAAAGGCCCGCATCAATTTTTTGAATTTGATACGGTTTTTTTCGCTGATTTCATTGATGGTGAACACATCATGACCGAGACGTAAGGGAAACCGTACATATTCCAGCTTTTTAAAGACAGGCTTCTTTTCGCCTTTTTTGCTCGGAAGGGTAGTAGTGACTTGTAGCCGAATGGCATTGGAACCGATATCAATAGCTGCTAATTTCAATTCTATGTGGTTTATTCATTGCAATCGTAGCGTCTTTGCTCTATTGGGATTGCCTCAAAACATAAAGTAATTCGACCCAAAAATATAACCAATAATCAAATAGATCTATAAATTTTGAAAAAAACTAATGGGAAACCCCTTCATTTATTCAGCCTTATTCTCTTTATTTGTGTAAGACTTATCAAGAAAGACTGAGGGATTGGGCCCTGTGATGTCTTAGCAACCTTGTAAAAGCTTGGTGCTAACTCCCATTCTGAAATAATCGGAAGAAGATAAGTGAAACTCGCCCCTTCACGCCTTTCTTGATACATTGTTAACTAAATAGAATTGTGTGGATATCCTTAGCATTTTAAAAGAACGCGTATTGATATTGGATGGTGCCATGGGTACCATGATACAACGTCACTCCTTGGAAGAAAGTGATTTTAGAGGAGAACGCTTTGCAGACCATGGTCAGCCTCTGAAAGGTAATAATGACCTGCTTTCCATCACCCGGCCCGATATTATCAAAGATATACATGCGCAGTACTATGCTGCTGGGGCCGATATCGCAGAAACCAATACTTTCAGTAGTACTACTATTGCACAAGAGGACTATGGTCTGGAAGACCATGTTTATGAGCTGAACTACGAGTCGGCAAAGATAGCCCGTGAGGTGGCCGAGGAATTTACGGCCAAAGAACCTTATAAACCACGGTTTGTGGCGGGGTCCATGGGTCCTACCAATAAAACGACCTCTATGTCCCCTGATGTCAATGATCCTGGGTACAGAGCGGCTACTTTTGATGATCTGGTAGAGGCCTACAAGCTTCAGGCCAAAGGTCTGGTAGAAGGAGGGGCCCACATGCTTTTAGTAGAAACAGTATTCGATACACTGAACGCAAAAGCAGCCCTGTTCGCTATAGAAGAGTATTTTGAGGAAAAAAATTGCCGTCTGCCCATAATGGTTTCAGGAACCATCACTGACGCCAGTGGTAGGACGCTTTCCGGACAGACTACAGAAGCTTTTTTGATTTCGATATCTCATATTCCCCTGTTAAGTGTGGGCTTGAACTGTGCGCTGGGAGCGAAAGAACTTAGGCCCTACCTACAAGTGCTCTCCAAAAAATCGGACTTTAACATAAGTGCACATCCTAATGCTGGCCTGCCCAATGAGTTCGGCGAATACGACGAGACACCTGAACAAATGGCCGATCAGGTAGAGGTATTCCTACAAGAAGGGCTGATCAACATCCTCGGCGGCTGTTGTGGTACTACACCGGAGCATATCCGTGCTATCGCTGAAAAAGCAGAGAAGTACAGTCCCCGCCATTATCAAGCAGAAGTCAACGTATAAGCAAGAGAGAATTGGAAAAAAAAGATAAGCAGCAAAGACCATTGAAGCTAAGTGGTCTAGAGCCATTGATTGTAAGTCCTATGTCCAATTTCGTCAATGTAGGCGAACGGACCAATGTCACGGGGTCTCGTAAGTTTCTGCGATTGATCAAAGAGGAGAAGTTCGAAGAGGCGCTTTCGGTAGCCCTTGAGCAAGTAGAAGGGGGCGCACAGATATTGGATGTCAATATGGATGAGGGGATGCTGGATGGAGAACAGGCCATGGTCAAGTTCCTGAACCTAATAGCTTCCGAACCCGACATCTCGCGGATTCCTATAATGATAGACTCTTCAAAATGGCACATTATAGAAGCTGGACTGAAGTGCGTACAAGGAAAAAGCGTCGTCAACTCCATTAGTCTGAAGGCCGGTAAGGATGATTTTGTTGCCCAAGCTAAAAAAATAAAACGCTATGGAGCAGCGGTCATTGTCATGGCCTTCGATGAGGATGGTCAAGCCGATACCTATGAGCGAAGGATTCAGATCTGTGAACGCTCCTACCGAATGCTGGTAGATGAAGTCGGTTTCCCACCAGAGGACATCATCTTCGACCCCAATATATTCCCCGTAGCTACAGGTATAGAAGAGCATCGTAACAATGCGTTGGACTTCTTTAGAGCCACCGAATGGATCAGGACCAATCTGCCCGGTGCCCATGTGAGCGGTGGAGTGAGTAATGTGTCCTTCTCTTTTCGGGGAAACAATACAGTGAGAGAAGCCATGCACTCGGCTTTTTTGTACCATGCTATCAAAGCGGGCATGGACATGGGCATTGTCAACCCTTCGATGCTGGAAGTATACGATGACATCCCCCAAGCCTTACTGGAAAGGGTAGAAGATGTACTGCTCAACCGTCGCGATGATGCGACTGAACGCCTGCTGGACTATGCCGAAGAAGTAAAAGGACAGGGCAAAGCAAAGGTAAAGGATACCGCTTGGAGAGAAGCAAGCGTCGAAAAACGCCTCTCCCATGCTTTGGTAAAGGGCATTGTGGAGTATATCGATGAAGACACCGAAGCGGCGAGACAACAATACCCCAGTCCGTTGAAGGTCATTGAAGGCCCGCTCATGGACGGTATGAACATCGTCGGTGACCTGTTCGGTGAGGGTAAAATGTTTTTGCCGCAAGTAGTGAAAAGCGCCCGTGTCATGAAAAAGGCAGTCGCCTATTTGCTACCCTACCTAGAAGAGGAAAAGAAATCGGCAAAATCTATTTTTACACCCTCGAAAATACTTTTGGCCACGGTCAAAGGCGACGTACATGACATCGGTAAGAATATCGTCGGGGTAGTACTGGCCTGTAACAATTATGATATTGTGGATATGGGAGTAATGGTACCCACAGAAAAAATACTGGACAAAGCCATCGAAGAAGGGGTCGATGCCATAGGTCTGAGCGGCCTGATAACCCCTTCTCTCGATGAGATGGTCGGTGTGGCCAAAGAGATGGAAAGGCGAGGCATGAAACTTCCCCTGCTCATCGGTGGGGCAACTACCTCCCGTATTCATACTGCCGTGAAAATAGACCCACACTATAGTGGCTCGGTCATCCATGTACTTGATGCCTCTAAAAGTGTACCCGTGGCCGGTGAGCTCATCAGTGAAGAAACCAAAGAAGACTTCCATGCAAGGATAAAGAAAGAGTACGAAGCCTTGCGTATCGGCCATGCCAATAGAAAAGAGATCAAAAACTACATATCACTACCCGAAGCCCGTGCCAATAAGTTCAAGGCCGATTGGGAGAGGTATCGCCCCACGAAACCAAACTTTCTGGGCAATAAGAAATTAAATGGCTTCGACTTGTCCAAAATCAGAGAGTACATCGACTGGACACCCTTTTTCCAAACATGGATGCTCAAAGGCAAGTACCCCAAAATCCTAGAGGATAAGGTCATCGGTTCGGAAGCCAAAAAGTTGTTGAAAGATGCCAATGAGATGTTGGACTGGATTGTCGATGAGAATATACTGGAGGCCAATGCGGTCATAGGATTTTATCCAGCGGCCTCCGTCAATGATGATGATATCGAAATCTATGCCGACGACTCGCGTGATCAGGTTATCAAGCGACTTCACTGCCTACGCCAACAAGGAAAAAAAGGCAAGGGCATACCGAATCTGTCCCTCGCGGATTTCATCGCTGAAAAAGAAAAGACAGTCCCCGATTATATCGGTTTTTTCGCGGTCACTACAGGGATAGGCATCGAATCATGGATAACCAAATTCGAAAAGGACCATGACGATTACAAGAACATCATGATCAAGGCATTGGCCGATCGGTTAGCAGAGGCTTTTGCTGAAATGCTGCACGAACGCGTCCGGAAAGAATATTGGGGATATGCCCAAGATGAGGCGCTGGATAGTGAAGCGCTTATCAGAGAAAAATACGTGGGCATACGGCCTGCACCCGGATACCCTGCCTGTCCGGAGCATACAGAGAAACGTACACTGTTCGACCTTTTGGAGGTAGAACGGCATACGGGGATCAGTCTTACAGAATCCTACGCTATGTATCCCGCGGCTTCGGTCAGTGGTTTTTATTTTTCGCATCCTGAATCACGCTACTTTGGCCTGGGAAAGATAGAAAAAGACCAAGCAGAGGATTATGCTCAGCGGAAAGCCTTCGATATAGATACTGCCGAAAAATGGCTGGCACCGAACCTTTCTTATGATATATAATGCGCATCAGAAAAAACGACGTTTAGACAATCTCCCAATAGGTAACAAGGATAGCTTTATCGATATCATCGTCCCCTTTCGGAGTATTAACAACAGAACTATTACATCACCAATCAATGAAAGTAACCGAGCATTTAAAAAGAGCTAAAAAAACACTCTTTTCCATAGAAGTATTGCCCCCTCTGAAGGGGGACGGTATCGATAGCCTGTTCAAACATATCGACCCACTGATGGAATTCAAGCCCCCCTTCATAGACGTGACCTATCATAGGGAAGAGTATGTCTATAAAAACAGAGGCAACGGTCTCTTGGAAAAACGTACATCCCGAAAGCGTCCGGGTACCGTAGGTATCTGTGCTGCGATTCAGAACCGCTACAACGTGGATACCGTTCCTCATATCATCTGTGGTGGATTCAGTATCGATGAGACCGAAGATGCGCTGATTGACCTTCATTTTCTGGGTATCGACAATGTACTGGTCATTAGAGGTGATGCCATCAAGTCAGAAGGCCGCTTCCGTCAGGAAGAAGGAGGGCATAACTACGCCCTAGAGCTGATGCAACAGGTCAAAAGCATGAACAAAGGTAAATACTTGGATGAGGAAATACAAAACCCTGTACCCACAGACTTCTGTATCGGTGTGGCAGGCTACCCCGAAAAGCATTTTGAGGCACCTAACTTAAAGTCCGACATCCACTACCTCAAGAAAAAGGTAGAGAGCGGAGCAGAGTACATCGTGACACAAATGTTCTTCGATAATCAAAAATACTTCGACTTTGTGAAGCGTTGCCGTACCGAAGGTATAGATGTCCCCATTATTCCGGGGCTGAAACCCATCACCACAAAAAAACAAATGACCATTCTGCCCAGTATTTTTCATATCGACCTGCCCGAAGCCTTAGGTGATGAGTTGGAAAAGTGCAAAGATGCAAAAGCCATCAAACAGGTAGGCATAGAATGGTGCGTCCAGCAGTCCAAAGAACTGATGGACTTCGGTGTCCCCAGCTTGCATTACTACAGTATGGGAAAGGCAGAACCCGTATATAATATTGCGAAACAGCTTTTCTGATAACAAGTTGGGCAAAAAAGCTATAAAGGTCTGATTTAACCCAAATTGATCGATAGAAATCGTGATGAGCGAATAAATAGCAAAATACCGGCTATTTGTATTCGTTCGGCATAGCACCGCTATGGTGAATGAAGATAGGTGGCCAAAGCTTCCGGTACGAAGCTATTTATGCGCGGAATAGGTTCTCTATTGATCATTTTGGATTTAAGCAAAAGAAGGAGGTAAATGAAAGACGAGCCATACACTGGGATTGCTTTTCCATTGATTTCAAAGGTATTCATCGAACCCTCGGTCTGACCCCTCTAGTACAGCTTTAAATCAGTGAAATGTGTTAACTGTAGTGCTGCTGCGCTGAACTCAAGAAAACCCAAGATTTATTGCACTTTAAACCCTCATGACGAGGTACCAAATACAGCGTGTTCACGAAACCATAAAAAATAGACATAACGATGAGCTAATGCATAATTTGAGTTAACATGATACGACTGTTTCGACGCCAAAAGGCGACTATTGATACTATTTCCATACCTGATCTGGGGTGGACCGTGGACAAACAGGACAAGACCATAAAGCAATGGGTCAATCCGGATAGGATTGCCGTTCTGTCCCTGAATTTTTTCGATAAGGCTCCGGATATTCCCAGTAGTAAGGATATCGATATACTCAGGGATTTTTATAGAAAAGCGATTCTGGGCCAGAACGGTGGTTTAGTATATGTAGCGTTCGTTGAGTTGGAAGGCCAAAAAGCCATAAAGACATTGTTCAAATTCCCTCAACCCGAGCGGGGAATGAGCTACTTGGCTTCCTTGACGGTACCTTTTCGTTCATGCAGTTACGTTATCAAACTACAGGTACCTGAGACGGGTATCATGGGGACGAGAGAAGCCATCGTTTCCGAGCAATTACTGCGTGAGAACAAAATCAGTTCGACCAAGGAGGATAGCAATTGGTCCAAAGACCCCTATGATGACACGTATAGAAAGGGTACATTGATGAACGTTGCAGAAAGCCCCCTTTATGACCTGGAGTTTCACGATCATCCCTTGAGTTTGGCAAGACTCTGGCTCGGTCAAGTAGAGAAAGGAGTCGTTTTCGATAAAAAAATATCTCAACTCACTCCCTTCCCCAAATGATACTTCGTGCCAAGTAGTTCTGTTTCGTTCAGCGGATTTGGACCTGAACTATTGGCTGTTTTTCCTCGACCGGCAGAGAATGACATTGCTGACATTTTCCCTTTTTCTCGGTGCTACTATTTTGTTTGGTGAGGCTTGCTGATTTAGTATGAGTAATTCCCAATCCCAGTAAGATGAAAAACGCACCGGTAATGGCCTCATAGCTCAATGATTCATTCAATACGGACACACCGAGTACGATACCAAAAAGAGGCAGTAGATAAGTGACCATGGAGACATAGGATGGGCCTGCCGTATTGAGGATCCTGAAATAGATAACAAAGGCCATAGCGGTACCGAATATTCCCAGGAAAAGAACGGCTCCTATTGTACTCCATGATAAAGTAGCCCAAGGTACGGGACCATCAATGGATAGGGAAAGCGGAATCAAATAAAAGGAAGTAGCCAGTAACTGGCCCGCAGGAGCATAATAGGGAGGTACCTGCATCATGCGTAGTTTGGTATAGACCCAACCAACGGCATAGCTTATGGCACCCGTTCCCACCAGAATAATGCCTAGCGTAGAGTGGTGACCATTTTCTGAGATATGAGGAGAAATGATGATCAAAAGCCCTATAAAACTCAGGATAATGCCCAAAACCTTCGGTATACTCATTTGGTCATTACTAATGAAAAAATGAGCCAGTACAAGGGTGAAAATAGGCGTCAGGCCATTTAAGATAGAAGCCAAGGCACTACCGATATATTGCTCGCCCCAGTTAATGGCCACAAAGGGCAGGCCCTGTGAAAAGAATCCTGCTAAAAGAGCATGTTTCCAAAAGGTCCAGGAACGTATCGGCTTGCCTCCTCTAATACCTATCAATAGGGTTAGGGCAAAGGCAGCGATACTTATCCTCAAACAAGCTATGGTCATTGGTTTCAATTCCACCAGTGCTATTTTGATGAATAGGAAAGAAGGCCCCCACAAGCAGGCCAATAACAGTAACAATAACAGGTTTTTGATTTTCATGATTTCTTTTTTTGATAGATACTTTGAATGCATATAAGTGTCTACCTTCATCGTCATGAAGGTGTAGACGTCTCGGTCTCGTGGGCCCCTGAGTCCTACCCGATATGGGTTTGGAAATAGCGATAGCTAAGTTAACGAGGTTCGATGCGAGGCGTTCTATTAATTGGATGAATTGATTTTGTGATAATCATGAGAATTACTAATATTGCTATCGTGTAAGTTCATGCATGTTAGGTTAGAGTACTCTCCTGAACCTATGTTTTGCCACCTCGGAATAGATAATACAAATTTGGGTTTTAAATGTCGTATAAGATTCCGCGGGTCATTTTGTTTCAATCAAGGCGAGAACCGCAGGAATAGCAGCGCTATCCCGAGGATGGTCAACGCAGAGTGAAGCAAAATGAACAGGAAGATAGGCGATATTTGAAAGCTAAGTTTGTATAACACTAGTAATTATGGAAATACGGCATTTGAGACTCATCAAAGAAGTAGCGGAAAAGGGTAGCCTGACACAGGCGATGGACGGCCTTTTCCTTTCCCAGTCGGCACTGAGCCATCAGCTCAAAGAGGTCGAAAAGCAATTGGGTACACCGATGTTTCATCGGCTCAATAAGAAACTGGTACTGACGGGAGCAGGGAAGATCATGCTGGAAGCGGCCGAACAGATACTTGCCGAGTTGGATAAGGCCACCATTGCCGTCAAAAAGCATGTGGGAGGAGATATCGGTACCATACGTTTGGCCACGGAGTGTTTTACTTGCTACCATTGGTTGCCTTCTTTGATGATAGGCTTTAATCGGGAGTTTCCCAATGTGGAAATCGAGATCCATCCCGAAATCTCTACCGATCCGGTAAAAAAAATCTTGGAAGGAAAACTGGATCTAGCCATAGTGAGCTGTGAGGTAGAAGACCCGAATATCCGCTGCACGCAACTCTTTACCGATGAGCTGATGGCCCTGGTCCCTGCTGACCATCCTTGGACAGCAAAAAAGTATGTAGAGGCGGAGGACTTTGCAGAAGAACAGGTTATTGTCCACTCTTATCCTTTGCATACGATATCCTTGTTCAAACGCCTATTGATACCTAATGGAATCACCCCCAAAAAGGTCATCCCTATACAAATTACCGAGGCTATAGTAGAGATGGTCAAAGCAGGTATGGGCGTGAAGGTAATCGCGCGCTGGATCATCGAACCTTACCTGCATGATAAACGGCTTTCCGTAGTTCCCGTTACCCGTGAGGGACTTTCTAGAGAATGGTATGTGGCCACACTAAACCGGCCCGAGTCACCTCAGTACCTTGAAAACTTCAAAGCACATATGAAGTGCAATATCAAAGGTGCCTGTAAAGTCAGTGTACCTTCGTGAGCTTGATAGTGTAGCGATGGTATAGTGCTGTACTCTCACGCAAATTAGAGTTTTATACCTAAATGCAATTGATTTTTTTTCAGTACTATACGGATTTTTCTCCTTGGCAATTACCTATAAAGTTTCCCATTTTATTTTTCATTGAGTATAAATGCGGGGTAAAATTTTGCAGGTCATTTTGTTCTGCTCCATATAGCCTTATAGCAATGATATCACGGAAATTTTCAACACAGGATAGGATAAAACAGGAGAACATTTGGCCTTTGAAAGGTAAGTGTTTGTAAATCAAAAGATAGTGAAATCGACCCTGCGGTTTTTTTGACGGCCTTCTTCGGTATCATTCTCAAAGTCAGGGTCCTCCTCGCCATAACCTACTACGGATATTCTGCCGTCCGGCACACCCATATCCTGCATGAGTTTCCTTATCTTTTCCACTCTCTTTATGGAAAGCGCTTTGTTATATGCATCATTCCCTTTGCTGTCAGTATGGCCTTCTACCAATAGCATCCTACCATGGAGTGCATATTCCGCAGCGATGAGAAAAGGCTCCATATCCACAAAGGCAAACTCATCCTCGTCGAAGGTAAAGTATAAGGAGGGGAGCTTTTTCGTGGTTCGCTCCTCTTCGTTGCGGAGTTCTTCTTCTACTTGCTTTCTGATGCCGACCTGTTTATCATTGACCGGGGCAGGAAGGGGGACTTTTGGAGAGATTTCCGGTGTAGGGCTGCTTTTTTTGGGGATTTCCACAATTCCATTCGAGTTACTGGCCGTCAGTGTCTCGGGCTTATCCAGTACAGTAGGAGTAGCGACAGGAGTGCTTCGTTGTCGGTGGACCACCTCCGTAGGGCTACCCGGTTCCCGCTCTGCCATGGGGACCAACTTTTTCTTTTTGGCCATAAGTGGACTTCCGTGATGAGGAGATCGCTGAGCCTCTCCATGCTTCTTTTTTATCAGTGTCCTGCATTGCCGATGTGGCTTATACTTTCCCACGGCTGCTTTCCGCTTTCTGTATTTGAACATCTGCTTAAGGTAAAAGGGACCTTTTTTCTGGGCTACAGCAGACTGCGAGCCCATACCCATAAGGAGAGAAATGAAAATGGATGTCAGTATTGTTCTTAAAAAATAGGTGTCTATAGTAAAAAATGTTAAAGCCATGATCAAAGGGGGGATCTTAAAAAATGTGATCTTGCATCACTTATGTATGTATACCCTTTGAGGTGCTAAAGTAACCTGAATATCAGTGGTATCGACCGATCGAAACTACTCTTCCGGCCCAGCAGTAGGCCCTCTGGTCGAAACACAGCCGTCACACTTATTTATGGAGGACTTGTACAGTTGTACAGGGATGGACAAAGCGAATGGATCCATAGATAGAGTACTACCGATCACCAGCTTCTACGAGAGCAATAAAATCTTTGATTTTTTCATTGGGGACAGTTACCGAAAGATGGTACTGCTTGATTTTGTACGCTTTGCCTTTCTTTATCACCACACCCGAACCCCGACAGGTTCCCATCCAAGTGTGGAGCAGTTCTGAAAACCAGACGAATTCTCCATCTTTCGAATGATGGATATGGCGCTCATAGGGAGTGAAATCCCAAGCTTTTTCCTTTTGAAAATGAGGTTCGGCAAATTCCCAAAAAGTCTTTTTGTCCCAGTGCTCATGGTCATCGGTACCGATATAAATGCCGTCCTCGGCGATGCTACTAAAAAACACATCCTCATCGGCCTCTGCGGCAGCTTTATGCCATTTGTCCAGAAAGAGGCTCACTTCCTTTGTGGAAGAATCATTTCCGGCATCTTGGGCCACAACAACAGTAGGGGAGAATACTATGGAAAATAATAAGGATAATAGGGGAAGATAATACTGTTGGGCTATTTTCATCGATGATAAAGTGGTCTAATGATGGTATGCTTATCCACAAAGATAAGTATTCAATGTATCGCTTTTTATATTTGTACCGATTCTCAACGGAGCAGGAAAAATCTTAGAGACTGTTTTAACCCCGAATCATGCACTAGCCCTTCTATTTCGGTCTTAAATAGTTGCAAATCAGTAAAGTGAATGCGTTTTATCGAATTCACCATAGCGGTGCTATGCCAAACGAATCCAAATAGCCGGTATTTTGCTATTTATACGCTCATTACGTTTTCTATCGATCAATTTGGGTTAAAACTATCGGAAGATACGGGGAATGGAACCGAATTCCAATGATTTCCCACAGAGTTACGAAGTGTTGGCTTTGTTTGTAATGGAATGAGTAGAGGATGTCAGGATATACCCCATCTTCTGCGGCCAATCGGGAAGATCAGGGGTAGAATGATGGCTGCGGGTATCATTCCATACCACAGTGGGGAAGGTGGTTTTTTTTGGGATGGAGGGAATTTTCACTCTCCCTAAATCTCGGTTTATCACCAAGCCCCGTTTGCTTACAGCCATTGTTGTGCACCTTCCTCTTCCTCCGCGTTCAATTTGGGGAATTAAGGCCAAGTTTATTACCCTCGGTGTCCAAGAACAAAGCAAAAAATCCACTTTCATCTGCATGGGCCGTTTTCGGAACAATGATCGTTCCGCCATTTTTTTCGACCCTATCAAGTATGTTCTGAAGGTCATCACCACCGTTTAGGTATATAGTTACTCCATCCGCCGAAGGTTTGTACCCTTCGCCTTTCATTATAACCCCCGTGACCACATGTCCTTCGTATGGGAATACTCCCATTTCCATTCCCGGCATTTCCATTTTTTCAATGTCAATGCCCAAAATGGCCTGATAAAAAGCTATGGCTCTTGAAATTTCCGTGGCCGGAATTTCAAAAATTGAAATATGACTTTTCATATTGTTTGTTTTTTGCGTATCCTTTGCATCAACCTTTTGCCTGTCGGAATCAGGCGTGGTCCCGCCATTGCAAGCGACAAGGCCAAGGGATAGTGTTAGGGCAGAATATAGTATTGTCTTTTTCATATTGACCTGCTTTGGTGACATTACAAATGTAAATTACCTGCCAAGGTATAAATTGTAAAAATGCGACACGAGGTCTATTTGTAGAAAAGGGAGGAAAGTGCCATATTTTCATTGCCCAGAAATTCTTTCGGATTAATTCCCGTGAACTCCCTGAAGTCTTTGGTAAAGTGTGATTGGTCGAAATATTCGCTCTGATATGCTATGGCAGTTAGATTTTCTGTCTTTTTGTTCAGTAGTATCTTCAAGGCAGTTTGCAACCGGACCACTTTACCCAACTGTTTGGGGCTGACACCAATCTGCTTTTTGAAATTCCTTTCCAGCTGTCTTCTTTTCGACAGGTCCTCTTTTAGAATAGTGGTTATCGATGCAGTTCCATTTGTTGCCAAAATAGCATCCACGGTCTGCTTTACAATGTTATCGATAGTTGTCCGGTCATTCAGTCTGTTTAAAAGAAAGTCTTCTATGATTTCTATCCGTTTTTCACTGTCCGTTGCCTGAATTATGTTCTGCTCTAATTCCTTGGCGGTATGTTCTCCGAACAATAATTCTATCGGTGTTTCTTTATTCGCTAGGTTTTTGAGGGGTTCCCCAGCAAAGTTGGCAAACCCATATGGGTAGAACCGAATGGCAAATGTATTGACATGGCCCTTTGGTTCGATATAAAATGGCTCAATGGTCTGTCCAAGAACCATTGCACGGGGCTGAAGGATAAAGTCATCCTCGGAAGTATATCGTTTGATGTCATCTCCAAGGATAAATGCCATTTCTATGCAACCATCGGGAATGATCCGCTGTCTTTCAGTTTCATTTTTGGCCGGGACTTCCAAAGTCCAATAACAGTTCACAAATGATTCCAGGTCTGGCTGCGGTTGGAATGTTTGATAGTTCATCTATAAAATGGTGTTACCGTGAATGATGCTCTGCGGTTTCGTGTATGGGTAGTTGAGGGTTTTTTACACACTAACCTTTCGATTTGGCTAAGAGACTGTTTTAAAATGCATCTTTTATTTTCCCACGTAATCTTTTGGTATCCAAATTTCATTGAAATCCCCGCAGATAGTGCTGTTATCTTTGTCAATGGCTCACGCGGCAGAAGGCCCTTTCACTAATAATGCCCTCGGGGGCATTATTTTAACGCTCGGTCCTATCCAAAATAAGTGACAACCAATGTCAAATATAAGTTCAAAACAGTCTTTAAGACCATTTTTCTATGTTCATATTTTCGTTTTATCACTTTACGCTAAACACACCTAGGGTCTTGTCCGAAAACTTATTTTCCCATTGTGTGGTCTGGGTCTTGAACCTCTCAGCCGGTTCGCAGAGCACATGGCGTTCTTGGATAGCTTCAATGGTAATTTTGGCCTTGAATTCGTTCGTGAATCTTCTTCTTGTCCTTTTCATCGTTTCTACTAAGTTATCATTTAAATCTAACCTTAGCGAACGGTCCTGTTTCCGGGGAGTATTATAGGATCTCCAACCTATTTGACTCTTAGGCTAATAGGTTTCTGTTTCTTTTTTAGTCATTATGTTGTTCTAACCATTTTAAAACCGCTTGATTGGTTTCTTCTGGTTTTTCTTGCTGAATACAATGGCCGCAATCAAAACTAACGACTTCTACATTAGGTACAAAATCTGTTAGATTCTCGGATTTAGGAATCATATCTTGTTCTCCATATATCATAAGAGTAGGGTGTTGAATGATTGGGTCTACATCTGCCAATATATGCCAATTACGGTCAAGGTTTCTATACCAATTAATACCTCCCGTAAATCCTGATGTTTCGAAAGCCGAAACATAAACAGCCAATTCCTTTTCGCTCATTATTGGTTCTCCGAGTGGTTTTTCTGCTTTTGCAAGATTAATCAGCAACATACCTGGTTCAGGCATTGCAGGTGGCACGTTCTTACGAAACAAGTTACTAAGGAACTGAGATTTGTTTTCATCCAATATAGCATCTGCGACTCCCACCTGTCGATTAAAGTGAACAAAATAGTTATCTGCTCCAAATATCTCCTCCATCCATTCAATCCAAGGTTTTTCACCTCTTTGCTGATAAGGTAAAGCCAAGTTTATTATTTTATTTACTCGTTTTGGATGCAATAAAGCAAGACTCCAAACAATATTGGCACCCCAATCGTGACCTATGAAGGTAGCTTTTTCATATCCGAAGTGGTCAAGTAGAGCAATAAGGTCTCCTGTTAAATGTTCAATGTCGTATGCTGTTATTTCAGTCGGGCAAGATGAGTTACCATATCCACGTTGATTAGGAACAATAACGTGATAACCTGCTTCAACAAGTTCGGGAATTTGAAAACGCCAAGAAAACACATTTTCAGGAAAGCCGTGACAAAGTACAATAGGTTTACCTTTATTACCTTCACCTGCTTCAAATACTTCAAGTTCAATACCATTTACTGAAATCATAGTTGGACTTGGAAATTCAATTGAATTCTTTTTATTGTTCTTTACACTTGTCATTCTTTTTTTGTTTAAAAGTTAATATGATACAAATGTAAATGGGTACTATGACAGCCCTATGGCAAGGGTCAAAACGAGTTAATGATATTTGTCAAAATATTCTTGTAAAGTCATATTATGAGGCTCGAATTTTTCTGTTAGAATTTCTATTTTTCGAATTCTGTCTGGTCTGAAAAATCTAAATTCATCACGCAAACGACAGAATGCAACCAAATACCAATTTTCAGCATTTAATATAGCAAATGGTTCTATTATTCTAATTGATGCAGAATTTTCTTTATTGATATATTCTATTTTAACAAGGTTGTAATTGGTTAATGCATTTTGTAAATCTGATAAATTATCACTATTCCTTTCTCGATTTATGTTTTCGTCATAACGTGTACGTTCAAGAAGTATATTAGCTTTATCTTTTGTCCTATATTTTAGAATTGATTTTATCGATTGCTTCCGAATAATCCTTTACAAATGAGGCATCTTTGCTTTGCAATACCAACTGTTCTGTAAGTATTAAAGCATTTGCCTGTTTTTCGGTAAACATTACAAGTGGTATTTTATATCCTTCCATTAATGTATAACCTTTTCCTTCCTCCGTTAATACAGGAACACCGGATTGTTCCAATGCCTTTATGTCTCTGTAAATAGTTCTTTTACTAATATCAAATTTATTAGCTAATTCCGAAGCTGTTACAATTCGTTTGGTCTGTAATTGAATTAAGATTGCTGTTAATCTTGATAATCTATTTGTTTCGGAATAATCCATTTTTCAATGTAGACATTTTTTTTTTTAAATGGCTTACAACGTCTCGGCTATGAACAGTAGGGGAGCGGATAAACGCTTAACTCTCCGTTTGGCTCGTAGCAAAATCTTTTTGTTTTGTTTTATTTTTTTCGTCCAAAGCAAAATCCAAAAGATTTTGCGACCTCATAAAAATATGAAAACCTTTGGTAAAGCCCATATCCCCTATTGTTTATAGCCATTGTGTGCGCCTTGAATGGTGAATATAGCTCATGAATTCGAGTGTTCCAAAGGGTGAAAGTCCCGTAAGCACGGGA
>CANLOE010000114.1 GCA_947492745.1 uncultured Cyclobacteriaceae bacterium
GACTCCAGAAGAGTTTAGTAAAATCAATTATTCAAAATGTGCTTAACTTATTGTCCAGTTTTTTATTGCAATTCCAAGTAGTAGTCATTTAGAATTTGTTTTGGATATGTCAAAACCATTGTTCCGACATATAATAACCTATTCCAGAATAGTACAGACCATAAGTTGAAAATTCATTTATATTACCATTTCTTTTTAAATTAATTGTTTGAACCAATAAATCGGTATATCCTTTCCTTGTATGGATATAAATCCATACTTTCAGTATAGAAATTAACCCTAGCGAAGGCCTTTGATAAAAGTATACTACCCTATACGATTAAGTTAGTTTAGAATACCCCCTTTCACTGACATAGATGCTATCAACAATTTGACCCATGAAAAAAATGGCAACGAAGAAAAAATCCCCATCAGCGACCGCTGTCGAACAGGAAGAGTGGTTCAGTCTGTTGACGGACTATGATATACACCTGTTCAAGTCGGGGCGACATTTTCGGCTTTATGAAAAGCTAGGGGCACACCCCGTCGAGGTCAATGGGGTTCGAGGCACTTTTTTTGCCGTGTGGGCACCCAATGCCGTTACGGTAGCGGTCATCGGTAATTTCAACCACTGGAAAAGAGGTGAGTCACAGATGTCACCTCGCTGGGATGCTTCGGGCATATGGGAACTATTTATACCTGAGGTAGGGCATGGGGAAGCCTATAAGTTTTCTATTGAGAGCAAAGAAGGTCAGCTACTGGAGAAGGGTGATCCCTTTGCCTTTTATTGGGAAGAACCTCCCAGAACAGCCAGTATTGTATGGGATACCGAGGATTACGACTGGCAAGACCATGCTTGGCTTGAAAACCGAGCTCAAAAAGCATCTGCCGCTCAGCCATACGCTGTCTACGAAGTACACCTAGGTTCATGGAAACGCAAATCAGAAGAGGACAGTCGGTCACTGACCTACCGGGAACTGGCCGATGAACTGGTGGCACATGTAGCCTATATGGGATTTACCCATGTGGAGTTCCTCCCTGTGATGGAACATCCCTTTTATGGTTCTTGGGGATACCAAGTACTCGGCTATTTTGCACCTACTAGCCGGTATGGTACACCACAGGAGTTCAAATATCTCGTCGACGCATTTCACAAAGCAGGTATCGGTGTTATCCTGGACTGGGTACCTTCACATTTTCCCGGAGATGAGTATGGCCTTTTTCGGTTTGACGGCACGCACCTATTTGAGCATCAAGATCCCCGTATCGGCTTCCATCCCGACTGGAAAAGCTACATCTACAATTATGGAAGAAATGAAGTACGTTCTATCTTGATCAGTAATGCCCTATACTGGCTGGAAAGATACCATATTGACGGATTACGTGTCGATGCTGTGGCTTCGATGCTATACCTCGATTATTCCCGTGAATCGGGAGAGTGGATACCCAATAAGTACGGTGGTAACGAGAACTTGGAAGCGATACAGTTTCTCAGGGAACTCAATGAAGCCACTTACGGAGCTTTTCCCGATACCATTATGATCGCAGAAGAATCTACCTCATGGCCGAACGTATCCAAGCCTACTTATATGGGCGGACTGGGTTTTGGTCAGAAGTGGATGATGGGTTGGATGCATGATGCCCTGAATTACTTTACCAAGGACCCGATACATAGAAAGTACCATCAAAACGAAATCAGTTTCAGTGTGATGTATGCCTTTACCGAAAACTTCATGTTACCCTTGTCGCATGATGAAGTCGTACATGGTAAAGGGGCGCTGATATCCCGGATGCCCGGGGATGAATGGCAGCGCTTTGCTAATATGCGTCTACTCTACGGGCTGATGTACATGCACCCTGGCTCACAATTGTTGTTCATGGGAGGAGAGTTTGGTCAGACCTCCGAGTGGAAGCATGACCAAAGTCTTGACTGGCATTTGGTCCAATACGAAGTGCATCATGGATTGATGCGCTGGGTGAAAGAGTTGAATACTTTCTATACCCAGACTACGGCTTTATACGAAAAAGCCTTCGATAGTAGGGGTTTTCAATGGATAGACCATCATGATAGTGATAATAGTGTTATCGCTTTTCTGCGCTTGGGCGAGGAGACTGACGATGTACTGCTGGTAGTATGTAATTTCACCCCTACGGTACATGATACCTACCGCGTGGGAGTTCCCCTGCCCGGTTCATGGACTGAATGTCTCAACAGTGACGCTGAGTTATACCAAGGCTCAGGAGTACTGAATGGGAAAAGCGTGCTGAGCGAAACGTGTCCATGTCATGGTAGGGAACAGTCCATAGTTCTTAAACTGCCACCGTTGGGAATAAGTGTGATGCGCTATGAAGGCAAACAACAATAATTCTTACTTGATTTCCAATTTGATAAAATTATCGGCATATAAGCGATGCTTTCGATAATAAAATAGTATTTTCATTGGTCAGTAGGAAATGAGAGTTTAAACCTTTTACTGAACTGATTGGTAGTATTTTCAATAACAATGAATTCATCTATTCCATTTTCATTTAGAGGCTGTTTTGAAATGATATTAGAAAATTTGTTATAGCTTATTTTGAGTAGAACCGAGCGTTAAAAAAACTCCTGAGGATTTAGCCAACGAAGGGGCCAGCCAGTCGCATGAGCAGCGTTGACAAAGATTTAATGCTATCTGCTGAAGCTTTGACGAAATTAGGCATCAAAAGAAGTACATAGGAAAATAAAAGATACAGTTCAAAACAGTCTCGTATATAGTTATTATTCACGTAGAAGTGATGAAACTACCGAAAAAACAATGTATCGAGCAATACGGGTCAGGGTATACTATATCTTGATTTCCTCTTCGATACTTGGTAACTATGCATAGTTTTCATTTGCCTAAAAGAGATTTGGTATGAATAAATATATATGTATCCACGGTCATTTTTACCAGCCTCCGAGAGAAAATGCTTGGTTGGAACAGGTTGAACTACAGGATTCCGCTCATCCGTTCCATGATTGGAATGAGCGGATTACTTCGGAGTGTTATGGACCTAATGCGGCCTCACGCATACTGAATGGAGATGGGGTTATTGAAAATATTGTCAATAACTATGCTAAGATCAGTTTTAACTTTGGTCCTACACTACTCTCTTGGATGGAAATCCACGAACCTGAGACCTACGAAGCCATTCTCGAAGCAGATGTTCTGAGTCAACAATACTTCGATGGGCATGGCTCTGCACTGGCTCAGGTGTATAACCATATCATCATGCCCTTGGCCAATGAAAAGGACAAGGAAACACAGGTTATATGGGGGATTCGAGATTTTGAGAGCCGCTTTCGGAGATTACCGGAAGGCATGTGGCTCGCTGAGACCGCGGTAGATATCGATTCATTGGAAATTTTGGCCAAACATGGTATCAAGTACACCATATTGGCACCCCGGCAGGCCAAGTCGGTTCGACCACTGGGAGGGAAAGAGTGGACCGATGTCTTGGGAATAAAAGTAGATCCCCGTAGACCTTACCTGTGCCAACTCCCTTCGGGGAAAAGTATCAGTATATTTTTTTACGACGGTCATATTTCGCAATCTGTGGCATTCAACAATCTGTTGAGTAACGGTAAGTATTTTGCAGATGCACTCTTGAAAGGTTTTGATACTACCAAGGAAGCCCCACAGCTGGTACATATAGCTACGGACGGCGAGAGCTATGGACATCATCACCGACACGGAGATATGGCCTTGGCCTTTTGTCTTCACCACATTGAAAACGAGCAAGAAGCCGAACTGATTAATTATGGAGCCTATTTAGAGAAGTTTCCACCCACTTATGAAGTAGAGATAGTGGAAGATAGCTCATGGAGCTGTGTGCATGGAATCGGTCGCTGGAAAGAAGATTGTGGTTGTCACACAGGAGGATGGGACGAGTGGAACCAAAAGTGGAGAAAACCACTTCGCGAATCTCTCGATTGGCTTCGTGATGAAGTCAATGTATTCTTCGAAGCCGTTGCCTATGATACTTTTGATGACCCATGGGCCGCTCGTAATGACTTTATCGAGGTCATTATGAACCGCGAGGATGAACAGATCACCGCTTTTTTCAAAGAACACCTGAAAGTGGGAGCTGATGCCAGTAAGGCGCTGAAAATGATGGAGATGCAGCGAAATATGTTGCTGATGTACACCAGCTGCGCGTGGTTTTTCGATGAGGTCTCCGGAATAGAAACCACTCAGGTCATGCAGTATGCCTGTAGGGCCATACAACTCATGGAGGAGGTCCAGGACAAAAAGTATGAAAGCAAGTTCTTGAAGAGACTTGTCGAAGCTCCCTCTAACTTGGAAGAACATCAAAACGCGGCCGTTATCTATGAGAAATATGTCCAACCGACCCGATTGGACCTCAAGAGGGTAGGGATGCACTACGCTGTCGCCTCCATATTCGAAAGATACCCTGAGGCACTTCCCATTTTCAATTATGAAACCGAAAACGAGTACTTCGAAAAGAAAATCGGAGGGAATGAGACACTTGTGGTCGGTGTTACCAAAATTAAATCCATAGCTACGCTCTCTGAGAGTAAGTTCAGCTTTGCGGCATTGCACCTAGGACAGCAATCCATCATTGGTAATATTTCGATGAATATGGATAGGGATTCTTTTGATGAGATGAAGGGTATGTTGATTGCTGCCTTTGAGGAAAGTAGGATAGGGGATATCATAGGTATCATGCAGACTTATTTTGGGCCGGACAAATACACCTTGTGGCATCTTTTTAAAGATGAGAAAAGAAGGGTGCTGCGCAGGATCATGGAAAAAAGTATGTTTCAAGTGGAAAATTCTTTCCGGAGGATCTATAATAGGGATTACCATTTGGTCAATACATTGAAAAACGACCATATCCCTATTCCCGTAGCTTATATGACGACACTCGCTTTTGTGTTGAATGCCGATTTGAAACGCAGTCTGATCAAAGGTAAAATAGACCTGACCGAACTACAGCGCATCATCGACGAGTTCAGTAAATGGAACCTTCAGATCGACGATGGCCTCTCCCTTTCAAAGCATGCGTCGAGGGCCATATATCAGTACCTATTGAAAATCGGGGATGAGATAGATATACTGGAGTACTATACCACGCTGAACGGTTTCTTTGATCTTTTGAAAAAGGTAGATGTAAAACCCGATTTGCACAAAAGTCAGAATCTCTATTTTGAACTCTCCAAAAACATCGAAAGGCTCGGCGAAACTGTCGATGCGGAAAAGATTCCTGATTTTGTGAAAGACGAGGAATGGATGAGCTCCTTTAAAAAATTGGGACAGCACTTAGGGATTAAAATAAAAACGCCGGTGTTCATAGGTTCTTTATCTTCGTAATTTGTTCGAAAAATATGATCGGGAAGAGGAAAGCCGCTTCCCGATCAGTATGATGCCTTGGTATACCCCCAAAGTAACGAACTGGTTATCTCGTTTGCCCTATCCATCATCCCACGGAATAGTGAGCGATCATTATATAAATCCATGAAATCTGTTGGATGGAACAGTATTTTACTCGTTCGCTTTGAGACGAAGCTCGGTCATGGGTAGGATTTCATCGATCATTTTTGTATTGTACTCCATAGTCAGTTTTTGATAATTGATCAAGTCGATGATACCTCCGATAAAACAAAGGTTCGCTGTAAAAAAATAAAGAATGGCCATACCGATTTGGTTAACGAATATCCTTTGTAGGCCGGGTATGGCAAATAAGGATACAATACATAAAATCAGTGTGGTCTGTGGGTCTTTCCTCCTGGCGCGATACACATGTGCGAAATGTTCCGCACTTTCATCATTCATATTCTGAATGATATTTTCGACATAAATCATTTCTTCTCCCTGTAACTCGGGTAATAATTGCAGTACTTTTCTCATGATATGTTGTTTTTTATTTGAGTTGATGAATGATTTGAAAAACGTGCCAACGCCCAGGCCCTGTAAAGAAGTAGGGGGACGGCGAAAAAACCAAAGGGATGAGATTGCCATGCCAGTAACCACTCTCTTCGAAAGAGATAGGCTATCGAATGGCCTAGACCACAACCCGGACAAAAATCCAACCCTAGATTCTTTAAAGGACATAGACTCCAATGATGTACTTCAGGATCTGAAAGTGCCAACAACCCCAAAGCTATCGGCCATAAGATCATTTCCATACTTCTACTCCGGGCCCAAGTGTAGATTCTAAGCATATACATCGATTTCTTGTTGTCGTTCGTAGGTTTTGACTCCCTGTCTCTCCTAACTGTTACACTTCACATCAAAAAAAATAGTTCATCCCTAAAATCAGGGGCTACTTTTGGAAAGTACCGAGCAGGGGTGGATTGGAATGCCGACTTGCCAAGTCCATAACCGCAGTATTTCTCCGATGGTCACTATCCAAACGGCTACTGCACCCTGCTATCATTTTATCGATACTGTTCTTTTGCTCAATTCCCTATTTTGTTCTTTTTGAGCGTAATTTGTGATTCAGGACTGTAACAGTATCTAGGTAAGTGTAGTCCAATAAGGTATATGCGTATAGAAAAAGAGCAGGTATATGTAAAAAGGGCATTAAAAGGTGATGTAAATGCCTTTACTCACTTAGTGGAAGCTCATAAGCTTAGCACCTACCATTTGGCCTTGAGTATAGTCAAGAACCCCGATGATGCCGAAGAGGTAGGGCAGGATGCCTTTATGAAAGCTTACAATGGTCTTTCCCGCTTTAAGGGGGATGCTTCTTTTTCTACGTGGTTGTATCGTATCGTGTACAATACGGCACTGTCAAAAATCAGGAAAAAGCATTTGGAAACGTTTTCTATGGATTCGGATACTGCCACTTTTGATTTGCAGGCTACAGAACGTACATTTGCTGCTTTGGTAGAACAGGACAGGGGCAAGTACCTGCGACTGGCATTGACCAGACTTGGCGAAGAGAGTGCCCTTATGGTGGAGTTGTATTATTACCATCAAAAGGACATGCACGAAATTGCTGTTATATTAGGGATGACACATGGGCAGGTAAGGGTAAGAATGACCAGGGCTCGCAAAAAACTGAAAGAGTATTTGGAAGATTTATTGAAAAAAGAAACAAAGGATTTATTATGAGCGATGATATAGAAATGGACGGACTGGATCGACTGATCAGGGATAGCATGTCGCTGGATAAAGAAGCGCAACATCCCTCGCCAAAGTATAGCCAGAATATACTGGATGAGATTACTCTATTGCACCTTGCCAAACAAGAGAAGGAGAACCGAAGGAAAATCATATCTTTTATCATCTTGGGTATACTCGGATACTTTATGGTGGGTATACTCCTGTACTGGACGTGGAGGATTGGTTTTATCACAGCTCTGGTACCTCAGGAGATACAGTTATGGATAATCGGTATTCTAGAGCTATTCGATTCATCGATGATCCCTTTGGCCCTGACTACGGTGTTCGCCCTTCTTGTCAGAAGGTCTGTAGTGCTATTTTCTTTGCTGGGACATTGTGATAATAAAGGGCATTCCCTGCCTAAAATAATCTAGCTTACTTGATTGGAGGCGTTTTGAGCGGTATCTCTTTTGTTTTCATTTGGTCGGTATTGGTTTTTAATCGTCGCATGGGAATCGCAAGAACAACATTCATCACGAAATTTACTTTCTACACCCTGCCTATGGCTGTATATAATCTTTTGGTACAGAATTTCATTGAAATTTTCGCTAGCTAGCGCGACATGCTATCCTTGTCTATCCCTCATGCGGAGGGCCGGCCCCTTCGCTGACTAAATCCTCAAGGTCATTGTCTTTACGCTCAGTCCTACTTATACAAACTTAGCTTTCAAATATCGCCTATCTTCCTGTTCATTTTGCTTCACTCTGCGTTGACAGCCCTCGGGATAGCGCTGCTATTCCTGCGGTTCTCGCCTTGATTGAAACAAAATGACCAGCGGAATCTTATACGACATTTAAAACCTAAATTTGTATTAAACCCAAATTGATCGATAGAATTTCGTTGTGAGGGCATAATTTCAATAAAATCAGCGGTTTAGGTGAGGAGGCCTTTGTATCATTAGGGTGTAATAAAACCTGCGTAGCGTAAAACAGCTGATTTTGAAGCAATTTATGCTCGTAATAGGAAGGCTATTGATTATTTTGGGTTAAAATAAGTGATAACAAATCCTTGGAATAATTTCAAAACAGTCTCTTAAATTTTCCATAACACTTACTTAAGAACAACAGAAGTCCATATCAGGGATTTTGTTAAAATTTTATAAATGCAACCTCGATTCTATTATTTGGTTTACATTCAGTTTTTGGGCTTTCGATATCATGGCTGGCAGAAGCAGCCCCAAGTAAAAACAGTACATCTGATGGTGGACAAAACGCTGAACTTTATTTTGGGTGACCAACCTTTCAAAACTCTTGGGGCCAGTCGGACTGATGCCATGGTATCTGCGGAAAAGGGAGCTTTCGAGCTTTTTACCAGCGAACCTATCGACCCCAAATCCCTACTCTTGGAACTGAACCTCAACTTACCCAGTGATATAAGGGCCTTAGAGGTAAAAGAGGTCGATGCTCAATTTAATATTATCCAGACTCCAAAAATCAAGGAATACATATACCTGTTTTCCTTTGGGAAGAAGAACCATCCTTTTTCAGCTCCATTTATGGCCTATAAGGAAACACAACTTCAAATCGAAGCGATGATGCATGCGGCCAAGATGTTCGAGGGAGTTCATGATCTCAGGCAGTATTGTTATCGACCAAAAGAAGGCATGGTATTCGATCGTGAAATACAGCACTGCTCTATCGTCGATAACAAACGGTTTACCGCAAGCTTCTTTCCCGAAAAAAGTTATATGCTTGTCGTTAAGGGCAAAGGGTTCATGCGCCACCAGATACGCTTGATGATGGGGGCACTGTTTTTTTTGGGAGAAGGAAAGTTGAGTTTGGAGGATTTTGAAAAATCGCTTTCGGGGGAGGCTCTCCCTGAGGGCAGAACCTCGATGGCACCCGCATCGGGGCTAATATTATCTAATGTAGACTATGATGAATATTGATTTTATCCTTTAAAGAGAAAAATAGGATACGAACCATTGAATAGAAGAAAATGTTGACCGAACTAACGCTTTCGTTTGTAGTTACGCCCCTCTTTCAGCTTTTCTTTCTTATCTTTTCGGATATAAAAGTAAGTTTCCACGGTCTTGATGCCGCTTATAGTAGGTTCGAATACTTCAAAGTGAAGATGGGGGGAAGAACTCCATCCTGTATTTCCACTTAGACCAATAAACTGGCCTTGCTCGACCACATCGCCTACACTGACCTTTACTCCTTTATAGTCTAGATGAAAGTAGCTCGCAAAGGTACCATCACTATGATAAATGGTCACATAATTACCTTGGTCCAAACAACTCTTATCGGCACACCCATACTTGCTGTTTTCCTTTAGGTCAACCACTACGCCTTTTCTTGCTGCGTGGATATGCGTCCCTACGGGCATGGAAAAGTCTATTGATTTCTTTCCTTGGTGACTGAACTTACCATCATAACCTTGGGCAACATTATGGGTAGTTCCCATTTTAAAGGGTAGGGCATATATAGCATTATCGTTATGCTTTGCTTTCGTAGCATCTCCTCTCTGCCATACCCCCCAGAATTGATAATCCCATTTCTTGTTGCCGATAGGAGTCAACTTACAGATCTGTTGTTTGCCCTGATAGGGAAGTAGGACGATTTTATAGGGTAGAGGAACATTAGAGTGCATATTTTTATAGTCGCACTTGAGCTCAAAAGTGTAGGGGCAATAACTTGTGTTCTCAGCAAAAATCACAATGTTATTTCTTTCATCTTTCTCTTCATATACCCGAATCGGGTTAATGGCACTGGCCTGTACAAAGCTGAAAACAAATAAAAAAGGAAAAAATAATTTCATACCAACATTTAGAAATAAATAGATAGTAAATATAATATTTTTCAAACGATATTTAGATATGATTTAAGCTTCAAATGAACCTCATGTAGGTTTTGATTTTAAATTAACTATTTATGTTTCAGTACTTAAGAATTAAATTAACGAAAAAATTGTGATATTGCCGATTACCAGACGATACTATGCTTATTGATTAGATAAACATTCAATTTACAACAATAAACGCGCGATTTTGGTTTGTTTTGAGATGTAGGATTTTGAAGTTTTTTCCATCAAAACGTATATACTTTATTTTTTCAAAGAACTAAGCGTAGTGCAAACATTTCTTTTATAGTAGGTTTCGATCTTTTTGTTGGAAAAGATACCCTACCGTAGTAATATAATTCTGCAATATGAAAAAGAACAATAAGTAATAACTTTCGAAATCATGTACCATCCTTATGAAGAGAATAGCTATGTTTCCACTCTGGTACCTTTTGCCAATAGGCCGGTCCGGAAACTCTTTCATCGATAAAAACTATGCCAGTATAGATACAACAAATCATAACTGTACTTCATCTGTTGATAAAATTCATGAGTTTTGTATCAACTGATGGAGAAATCAACAGTGATACTAATAGTATATATTATCAATTGTTGAAGAGTTCCGAATTTGGGATGTAGATTTTCAATAAAAAATAAGAGCGGTACCATAAAAAAACCTTATGCATCGAAAGTGTGTCAGGCCAGTGCCGGGATATCCGATAAGAATTGATCTGGATATGATACTGTTTTGGAAATACATTCAAAATTGTTCTCGCTTATTTTATTTCAAAACAGGTTTTTGATACTTTATTGGAAGTTTGAAACCATTCATTGTTTATGAATACTGTGATTAATTTATTTTGGCAGTGGCGGTACCGATCATGATGAAGTGGCTTGGACGTTTTGGTTTTTATAGCAAAAATGATAGGATTTTTAGGCCAAACGAAGTCTTTTGGGATTGGTTTAGCTCAGGTTAAGCGATTGGAAAATCGTAATCAGGGTAAAATGAGTTGAATTTACTGCCGAAAGAGGAAGTCTAAATGATTTCAATGAATAAAAAAACAATAAAGATTAAGAGACTGTTTTGAAGATATTATTTTAGAATTTATGATCACTTATTTTGGGTAGGACCGAGCGTTAAAATAATGCCCTCGGGGCATTATCAGTGAAGGGGCCTTCTGCCGCGTCAGCCATTGACAAAGATAGCATGTCGCGCTAGCTAGCGGAAATTTCAACCCAAATCATGCGTTGGGACTTCGTAACGAGGGTTTAAATGGCAATAAATCAGGGAGTTTTATTGGATTTAGCATAGCACCGCTATGGTGAATTCAAAAAAACGTAGTGCAACGACTGATCTGCAGCTATTTAGGTCCGCAGTAGATTTTCCAATGCATGATTCGGGTTCAACGAAATTAGGCACCAAAAGAAGTGCATAAGAAAGAAAAAGATACATTTTAAAACAGTCTCTAAGTTTCTTTTCTTGTTGATGAGCGGACATAGCATTGAAATTCAGTCTCCCGTAAGGGAAAATTGGCAACCTATGGAAAGGTACTGCTGATTTGAGGATAGCTAAAACGATTTATAACACGTTTAATAGTTAGAATATAATTAGATTTACATCAATATAAAAACAATAAAAATGATAGAATTAACAGAAGATAATCTGGATGAACTGATTGAAAACGAAGCACATGTCCTTGTGCAGTACGGTGCCGCCTGGTGTGGCAACTGCCGCTTGGTAAAGCCGAAGTTCAAGAGGTTATCGAATGAGCATCAGGACATTACTTTCGTTTATGTTGATGCGGAGAAGCTACCTGCTTCCAGGTCACTGGCAGAAGTGAAAAACCTTCCTACATTCGCTGGATTTGTTGGGGGAAAATTGGTCAAACAAAGTACCGGGTCTAAAGTAGAGGTCATTAATGAGATTATAGATGAGATTACCGTTAATTAAGCATATCGTAGATTTTGTGGACACCCACGATGAAGACTGGGTGGTCGAAAGTATAGAGCTTCTGGAACATATGTCAGAAGCCACGAGTGTCAAAGATGAAGAACTCGACGTAATCGGGGAGTTGTTATCCAATCTTTATGGTGCATTAGAGGTGCACAAAGCTATCAAGAGCGGTACTGAAAAGAAAGTAGCCCTCAATGACTTTATGAAACGTGTCATGGGGTCTATAGACTCCTGACAAGACATTATACATATAATCAGAGGCAGTATCGAAGTAAGTAAAGCGCCGGTCGGAAGCGAATAGAAAAAGTTTCCGACCGGCAGACTATTTTACAGTAGTTTCAGTGCCTCCTCCATATCAGAACAGAGGTCCTCGGCATCTTCTATGCCTACGGACACACGAAATATACCATCCCCTGCATAATTGCGATAGTCTTCTTCCTGAGCCTTACTAAGGTGGTACGAGGAAGATAAAAGGCTTGCAGTATCCATCCGGAACAATATACTTTTATGATGCCCGAGAGATACAGCGTAATGGAATAGGTCTAGATGCTGATGAAAGACCCGAGCAGCTTTCTCCATATCCTGTACCTGAAAGGTAAGCATCCCGGAAAAGTTGCTCAGTTGCCTCCTTGCCAACTGATTTTGAGGGTGCGAGGTTAATCCCGGATAGATGACTTTGAGTATTTTGGGGTGATTTTCCAAGAATTGGGCCAATTTAAATGCGTTTTCTTCATGTGCTCGCATTCTCAAAGGTAGCGTCGACAGGCCCCGTAAGATGAGCCAGGCATTGAAGGGACTCATTACTCCCCCCAAGCGGACAGTACTGCTCTGGTGCAAATCGTTCAGGATTTCCTCAGGCCCGAGCAGAGCCCCACCAACAGCATCACCATGACCACCGATATACTTTGTGAGTGCATGTACTACAATATCGGCACCCAGCTCAAGTGCTTTTATCCCCATAGGCGTGGCAAAGGTAGTATCTACCACAAGTAGGATATTTGTTTTTTCGGTAATTGTAGCGATGGTCTTTATATCGGAAAGGCGACATATGGGATTGCAGGGAGACTCTACATAGATCATCTTGGTCTCGGGCAGGAGACAGTCCTTTATTTCCTGTACCTTACTGGTGTTTGCCCTACTCACTCGAATGCCCATCTTGGGCAGTATCTCTTGGGCAAGCTCGGAAGCACCCGCATAGACAATATCGCTCATGATGATATGGTCACCAGAGCTGAGAAAGTGAAGGAACAAAGTACTTATTGCGGCCATCCCACTGCTGAAAAGGCGGCAGCTCTCTGCTTTCTCCAGAACAGCAAGTTTTTCTGATAATTGTTGTAAGGTAGGGTTGCCCCAGCGGGTGTATACATAACCGGTATCATCCGTCCGGTCTGCTACGGAAAACTGTATTTCGGGTTCTACTTGGTAGGTACTCGACATAGCGATATTAGGTGTGGTAGCTCCTGTGTTGGGGGCCGGGCATTCACCACCGTGGACAGCTACGGTCTGTGCTTTGTAAGGCTTTTTGGGTGATTTGTTCATGGTCGTAAGTAGTGTTCAAAGTAAGGGCAGGGGAGAGGTGGTTTCTGTCCCTTTAATACGGTGAGATTTTTTGTCTCTGATACGAAAAGTGCAGACAAGCAATAATCGTACTTTACAGCATGCTCAAATTGTAGTACGGGGCTTATGAGTACGGTGTTGCCGATTGTCTTCAGGGCAGTTCATACCCTACGCAAGAGATAAAGTTACAATTTTTATCACTCTCGGACAGATAATTTTCACTCCTAAGCAAAATACTATTTTGAAAGCACGTAAAAGAAACCCATTAATGCAGTATTTCCAAGGCCAGAAAGGTATTGTGTATAATTGTATTTTTATGGTAAACCGCAGCAACGCACGATAACAGGACACCTACACCTCTGATGATGTTTTGAGTCTGTATGTCCCCGACATCGGGATAGATGAACGAGCTTAGAATGGTAAATGCAAAATAGGTAGCGAAGAGGGAAAATAACCAACGGGTGTTCTTGAAGAAAAAGTCTTTCAGGTCGACATTGGCTGTCGTGTTGAAATTTGGAAACAGTACCACACTGATAAGATGAAACAATAATATAGGTAGATGGTATGGATAAAATAGAACAGGCTTACATTGATCATTCTTGTTCTTGGCCAAAGTCCCCACCAGTTTTGTATGAATACGTAAAATGAAAATACGGTCCAAAAGAGGTGGGACCAGTACAGCTTTACCTTTTTTTCGGTTACGCAGCATTCCACCCCACCCCAGCCCGCAAAATATTCTGCTACCACATAACCAAAGATGATAGCACTGAATACAATCAGGTATTCCACATGGTAAAAACCCTTGATGACTTCAGGCGTATTCCATTTTTATTTGAGTCAATATGTTTATTTTAAATAATTGATTTTTACGTATAAAAAGACTCTCTTAAAATAACTCGGGTTTTACGAAAAGAGAAGTTCGTGCCGAAGCTTCACTTTTGCAAGAGGACAGATTCGTAACCTTAGAAAAAAAACGATTGGAAATGAAAGGTATAGACCGAATAGGAATGGGTAATGTCGATGGCAAAACTATCGCTTGTTATATTTGAAAAGTACTATTTATATTGCCAACGTTTTTCTTGCCGGTATAAAGAGATCTATTAGGATATCCCGCTTTTACAGCTGATATCGAAAGAGACACCTGACCCCAAAACCGAAACAGTTATATGAAATGATACTTCACTTAAGAGATCTTGCCAGCAAGCTTTCTATAGAACTCTCAGGCAAAATGAGCCGCTAAATGTTAGCGGTAATTCATTCGAAAAAACAAGCCTTTTAAAGCCCGGAAAAAACGGACCGCACAATAACCCCAATCATCGAAATGAATATACATGATCCCTACTAGTAAAAGAAGAAAGCCCCAGGTCTAATTGTGCAGTTCGGTACGGCTTACAGAATATGCCTCCATAGGGATAGGACAAGCCTTAAGGAGTTGTTTATTGCCTTCGAAAAGGAGTAATGCCTCAAAACCAAAGAATATTTGGTTTTCTGCAACACTGTGAATAGCTCCTCAGAGATAGAATAGAATAAAATAATTCTAATATGGAAACTTTCTGTGAAATGATTGAAAACAATCGAAAACTAGAATGCCCAAAGTATATTATAGCCCGAAAACCAAACCTATAACCATTAAAAATGACAGCTTTTATCTTATTTAATAAACGAATCTTTACTACAATTAATAATGCATAAATAACTGATAAATAGTTGTTTGTGGTTCTTTATCTGAACTTTTAATTCGCCTATTGTAGCGGCCGTAAAACGAAAGGACTTATTTATAGATTTTTTCTATGTTGTGAAATGGAGTTTTTGATGGGATGATAATTGTAATATTATTGATGTTGTTCAAAAGGGTCGAAGTTCGTGCCAATGATGCTTTGCTAAATGACGCTGGTTAAAGTAATGGAGACTTTTGCACGCCCGGCTGACCTGGTGTTCAACTTCAAAAGGCATGTTTGCCTCGCGTATAAAGTAGGGAATGAAAATGGTCAAACTCATTACCCGACAAATCGCCTGGTCCAAAAAGAATAAATTCAGACAGCCCCTCTTTAGCCGATCGACGTTATGGGATTTCAAATTTTTCAAGGGCAATCCGTCAGTGTGACGAGACCGGATTCTCAGTTCGAATTTCATACGACATAGTCCCCACTCCTATACCGTCCATTACTTTTTAGATAGTTTGAACTGAAAGGGACAAATTCTTGAAAACTATTTTGCCAAAAGGATAGTCTCGTCTAATCGGTTTCGAATATAACTCAGTTCAGTGTATAACTGAAAAGTACAATTAATCTTTATTGGGGATGTACTCGATACTATACCGATAACTTACACTACAGAAGAATTTCTTGGTGGCTTGAGTGCAGTGGAAGTGGACTGTTCGTCTTCACGAAAGTGAAAGCATGAGAAGAATGTGAAGGTAAGTATGGGATTGTCTTAGGTGTAAAAGTTATCATTATGTAAATATTTTTTTCAAAAAAACCATAAGAACAATTTAGATGGAGCGGAGTATATGTAGAGAGACGTATCGCATGAACATCGTATGATGTATTGAATACTTGTAGAATGTTACCTGTTCCTGTTCGTGTTTTTACTTATCGGACAATTTGCTTGATCAAGTAGTCATGGCGCGCTCGATTTCCGAAAGTGGGAGTAGTTGTGGGTTTCTACTGAGGGGTATTGCTACAGGTCAAGTGGTGGGGATTGATAGGTGAACCTCCGTCTCGAAAGTGACAAGCAGTTACGAATACTACCTTCGTTCATAGGACTAAGATATGCTCCATTCTCCGATGAAGACATTGGAGTACACTTCACTGACAAACGGTCTTGTGAAATAGTGCTGCATATGAAATCAGGGTATTCCATAAACCAATACGTGGCTCTGACCTTATGTGAAGTCGGTACTTGATCGTTGACTTTACTGATTGGGTCGAAAAAATCAGGGAGTATTATACTTGCTTTTTTTGAATTTTAAGAATTGTATTATACTTATATTGTGGAAATTGTTTTTTTGTTATTTTCTATCCTTGATAGAAAGTTTTGAGGACCGATATAAAGTCATTGATTTGTAAATATAACTAAAAAAAATACTATTTTTTGTAAGCTGGTCTGTTGTTTTGCTTCTTTGTTTTGTGCCAGAATCATTAGAATTGTCCGTGATGAAATCTGAAATAGACTTTCTTGTTGGATAAAGGATTTATCGGAAATATTTATTTTTATAGCCCTCTCCCTGTTAGTCTGCCAGTGAAATCGGACATGATTTTTCACTAAGCGATAGCCCTTTTTATGTAGTCGTTGACCTCGATGTTTTGTTCATGTCAAAGCAAAATCCGCGCTGGCAGAATGGAGTTTTTTCAGAAGGCTGTCTAAAGGATAACTTTGATGGCGAACTATGACAAGCAAGGGGATATGAATGCCGAACCATGTGTTCCGGAAGCTCGAATACTTTTTTGAAACAAGTGATTACCGAATGGTATCCTGTCTGATTTTTACGCTTATACCACTACTGTGAGTTAGCATCGGAACCAATGAAATGCAAGAAAGAAATTGACCTTCCGTGTATTCAGGATAAAGAAAGTTAAGCGCCTTTTCCTTGATAGTATCAACAATCCAAAGCTGACCTCAAATAAAAAGCCATGGATACAATAGCTGTTGAGAGATTCTGTGCTAGGATGAACACAGCTCTAGGTCAGATGTACTGAGATATGTAGACTGTTCTCCAGTAGAGGGAATTGGGTTTTGATGGGTATTTGTGTAGAAATGATTCCTTTTTTCAGGTAGGATGGTTATC
The DNA here is from genome assembly GCA_947492745.1 of uncultured Cyclobacteriaceae bacterium. Lineage (GTDB taxonomy): Bacteria > Bacteroidota > Bacteroidia > Cytophagales > Cyclobacteriaceae > Aurantiphycus > Aurantiphycus algarum. The sequence goes on from CANLOE010000114.1 coordinate 17,210, forward strand.
TTATGAATAGATAAGGTGAAATCAAGAAGCCGAGTAACATGACCGTAATGACCACTATAGCTAGGTACACTTCTAACAATGTAATGTAGTGATTATCATTCTGGGGGAAATAATATCAAGTTAAGCTTGACCTAGGTTTCGGTGATCGGTTCTGAGTGGGAAGACCATATCATAAGATGCCAATGAATGGGTTTATCGCAGTGCTTCAGAGACTGTTTTGGGAGAAATCATTTTAGAATTTGTTATCACTTATTACAATCTTAAATAAAGTCAATCAGTACAATGAATGTGTTTTTGACTTAACCGTAGTGATGCTGCACCGTATCCAATGAAACGCCCTGATTCATGGCTATTAAGGTCTGATGGCAAAGTTCCAACACATGATTCGGTTTTAAAACAGCCTCTTATGTCATTCATATTTCCTTACTTTATAAAGCAGTATATCATGAAAAATGGTATGATCATCATCCTAATGTCGTTTGTCCTACAGGTTACACCCTGTACAATGTCCATATCGTATGCCGACTCAAAAGGTTATGATGAGTTTATCACATTGAGCAATTATTATTTCAAAAAATACGTGCGGAAAGGGCTGGTCAATTATCGATATGCAAAAACCAATATCAATGAGATCAGGTCTTTGTGCCAGCTTGCCGGTGAGCTGAACTTGGAAGAGCTCTCACCACAAAAGCGAAAGGCGTTTTATATCAATGTCTATAATCTTCTGGTGATTTGGCAGACGGTCAATAATTACCCCATTTCCAAACCTATGGATAAAATCGGTTTCTTTGATATAGAAAAACACAAAGTAGGTGGGGAGCTGTTGACGCTCGATCAAATAGAACATGACAAGTTGATAGGAGCTTTTCATGATCCTAGAATACATTTTGTTTTAGCTTGCGGAGCGATGAGCTGCCCGAAACTGGGAGCCTTTGCCTATAAGGCAAATAACCTGGACGATACTTTAGAGAAAAGAGCTGCCATGGCCATTAACGATGGGCAGTTCATACAAGTGGACGATGCCCATCGCAGTATCAGAATATCGAAGATTTTCGAATGGTACACAGGGCATTTCGTTAAGAAGGGAGAGTCCATCATTACCTACCTGAATAAATATAGAGTAAAAAAAATTCCTCCAGGGTATACAGTAGAGTACTATCCTTATGACTGGACCTTAAATGAAAGGACAATGTGATTTTACCCCATCGGATAAATAGTAGCGTAGCATTCATTTATTAGGCGGCTTGAGATATTCCTAACGAAGTTCAGAAGCTTAAGCGCAGGCCATTGGTGAGCGCATATACTAACCTGTTGATGGGAATGATGGGTTTGTCTTCGAACTGACCCGTGAAATTCGTGGTAAAGTATAATCTGTCGTTCAGGCTCATGGATAGGGACAGGTCCCCGCTGATACGGTTTCTGAACAACTCATCCCGTGCATCGAACCCAGCTTGGTAATAGAGAATGCCGTCAAAGTCAACATGTTCGTTCACCTTGGTTTTGGCATTGATATAATTGGAGGTCTTCCAGATTTCCTTTATGATGGAGGTGTTCTCCACCGTCAAGCTGTTCCACCTTTCCTTCTCATGCATTGCTCCCGTGCCAATATAGAGTGTTACTTTCCCTTTTTCTTTCAACTGGTACCGCAAACCACCTCCTTGAAGTAGGCGAAGAGGCATATTCCGGCCTTCATCATATTGTATCTGAGAGAATATCTCATAAGAGATTTTTGTCTTGCGGAGTAGATTCCATCTGAAATGGGCATAACCCGTACTGATAAAAGGACCGCCCGTGGACGAAAAATAGTTGATATTGTTAATGAGGATATAAGCATGCTGCTTTGAAATATAGGCTAGGTCTCCTGCTGCGGTCAGGCCTCTAAAGGTAATCTCCCGCTCTTTGGTGGTACTGCGATTGTTCAGATTGAAGTTAAAATCCAAGCTGCCCAAAAAGTACCTGGAAGAATCTGCGCTTATACTGCCTTTGTCGACCTTTAATATCTGTGCCGTACTGTAGTGCCATGTAAAGCTGAGTGTAAACAGTACGGATAGCGTCCTTAGGTTAAAATTCATTTCGATAATAAGTTGCTTCATATAAAAGTAGAAAATACCTCCGTAAATGCACCGTAAATAGAGGTAATCATCCGTCTGAAACAAGTCCGAAAGTCTTAAAAATACACGGCAAAGGAGGCATTGTGGAGGGTTCATGACCAATGAAATGATTTAGCCTTTTTCTTTTCTGCGGATATTACATTTAGCATCCTTGTTTTGTCTTTCTTAACCCCAATTGATCGATAGGGTTTCGTCAGGAGAACATAAAGTGTAATAAAATCAGCGGTTTAGGAGAGGAGGCTTTTGTATCACTAAGGTGACGCATCTACGTAGTGTAAAACCACTGATTTTGAGGTGATTTATGTTCGGAACAGGAAGGTTATCGATCATTTTGGGTTTAGGTTCCGTAGCTTTAGCTATGCAAGGGAAAAAGCCTTCATCAGGGTACAAAAGCCAAAATTCCCGATGCCGAACAAAAAGTCTAAGTCACTCCAATATGAAGAATAGAAAGGCACTGTTTCATGAATTTTTCTCTTTAGTAGATTCTCCCCATCACTTTTGCCGGAGTACAGTCGATAAATGCCACAAGGCTATGGTAGATATGGCTGTCCATAATCGGACATGTGATTCAGAGTAACGGACACTTTTATTTTGTAATGTCCTTGAAATCATAGTAAATCATGTTTTTTATTTTGGCATAAGTATTGGGAAACTATAAGTGAAATTCATCTCTTATCCAAAAACTACTATAATGAAATACATACTACTATTGACCACTGTTTTTGTCCTGATCCGATGCGTAGATCTAGATCGACGCTTTGTAGAGAAGACGGGCGAGCATGTATCTATGGACAGGCCGTTGACCGATTTTGATGCTGTGGCCATTTACGGTTTTGGAAATGTGTTTATCCATCATGGTGATCTACATAGCGTTACCGTAGAAGGTGATGGTGGCTGTGTCGAACATATGGAAACATCGGTAACACGGCGTACCCTTGAAATAAAGAGCAAAGGAATGAATTTTAACGGTTGTGGCATGGTAATACATGTAACCACGCCCAGACTGGTTTCGGCAGTTATCAATGGAGGAGGACATATAGAAGTAAAAGAAGGTTTTTCCAAAACCGACCGGGTTTCATTTACCATTAATGGAGGAGGTAAAATCGATGGTCAGACCATCACCGCCAATGAAGTAGAAGCTACTATCAATGGAGGAGGTAAAATCTTGGTAGCGGCCAGGGAAGTGTTGGATGGTGAAATTATTGGCGGAGGAAGTATTCGTTACCAAGGTAGTCCCCAAGTAGATTCAAATATTATAGGAGGAGGGCAGATAAGGCAGTTCTGACACGGTCTCTAAAGCTGCTCAATGGATACCAATTGTACCTCTTCATTTCGTTCCTTTTAGCTTTATTTTATTTTTCAGGTGTTCTATCTGTATTCTGGACTCTGTTATACAGATTTACATTTTTAATGTCGCATTGAAACATTTCATATAATGGTGGTTTGATGTGATTTCCATTATGGTT
>CANLOE010000115.1 GCA_947492745.1 uncultured Cyclobacteriaceae bacterium
CTATGCCGAACGAATACAAATGGCCGGTATTTTGCTATTTATACGCTCATCACGATTTCTATCGATCAATTTGGGTTAAACCCTAGTTACGGAGTTCCAACGCATGATCCGGGATTAACTGGGTTGTAATTTCGGAGGTATTGGGCATCTCAGGTTGACTTCGATTTCAATAGAGAGTCATTTCGTTACCGTTGGTGTCTCCCTGTAGTCCTGTGATATCCCTTAAGCTGGAGGAAATTCCCTATATTTGTTCGCATCATGAATAACCGGAATCGGAAAGGTTAACCGGAACTTCCCGGTGCGTTCTCGGTAGCACTTGATTCGTTTATAAATAACCACTGAGTATAGCTACACGTTATTGATGTAAAATAATTGACATTACCATTTATCATACCCAGTTAAAATGACCCACATAAAAAAGATCGCAGTAATCGGCTCAGGCACTATGGGCAACGGTATAGCACATGTATTTGCCCAAAACGAATATTCTGTATCACTCATTGATGTCCAACAAGATGCTCTGGATAAGGCTATGGCGACCGTAACTAAGAATCTAGATCGTCAGATAAAGAAAGAGTTGATTTCCAAAGCGGATAAAGAACGCATCCTGAACAATATTACTCCTTATACTACCATGGAAACAGGAGTCGAAGGTGCTGCATTGGTAGTGGAAGCGGCCACAGAAAATATAGCATTAAAGTTGAAACTGTTTCAGGACCTGGACAAGTTCTGCGCTCCCGATACTATTCTGGCAAGTAATACCTCCTCTATTTCCATTACTAAAATTGCGGCGACGACGGAAAGGAAGGATAAGGTCATCGGCATGCATTTCATGAATCCCGTACCTGTCATGGAGCTGATAGAAGTTATCCGTGGCTATGACACTTCCGATGAAGTTACCAAAACCATCATGGAAGTCTCCAAGGGCCTGGGCAAGACTCCCGTTGAAGTCAACGATTATCCCGGTTTTATTGCCAACCGGATACTGATGCCGATGATCAATGAAGCCATTTACTCACTATATGAAGGGGTAGCCGGTGTTTCAGAAATCGATACGGTGATGAAATTGGGAATGGCCCATCCCATGGGGCCTTTACAACTGGCGGACTTCATCGGTCTGGATGTCTGCCTTTCTATTTTGAGGGTACTCTATGAGGGATTCGGCAATCCTAAATATGCGCCCTGCCCTCTTTTGATCAATATGGTAACCGCAGGTCATAAAGGTGCCAAATCAGGTAGCGGTTTCTACGATTGGTCCGGAGGCAGTAAAGCATTGAAGCTGGCCCCTCAGTTTCAACACTAAGTTAAGTAGCGGATAAGCCTGAACTGTTACTGAAATAATATCAATAGACCCAAATTAACCCGGATCAGAATAATCTTTGGCGCTTTTGGGTCTATTTTGATAGAAGGATCATATACCATTCAAAACGGCATAAAATATACATCCGGACCCGCACAGACATGAAAGACAGGTTTTGGAAAAACAGTCTCATAGAGCTAGGATAATCAAAAAAGAGGGATACCCTCTATATAAGAGCTTGGTATGAATTAAATTAGCACGGATTTGGTTTATCTATAGTTAAAGCCTTTAGACTTATATACTTAGTTATATTGACTTTATTTCGGTCATTTCATTGAATCCGGTATACCGTTGAACGAAATCCGAATTCCGGTAGTTCATTTGAAAATTTTTCTGTTCGAGCTCAGCGGGTTTCAAAATTTTCCGCGTCCCACAGGCTGGCCCGAAGTCTCCCCTGACTTCGTCCTGCTTAATTTTTATCGATAGGACCGAGCGTAAGGAAAGGTTTCGGGGAACCCTTTCAGCGAAGGGGCCGGTCTGCCGCACAGAAGTAAGCGCCCGGCCGGCTGGAGGCGAAACGCACCAAAGGGTAGATACAAAGATGTCCCCTACCCTTTTGGCAATGAAAAGGTGTTTTTCGGCAGGAATGTATATGGATATGGTCAAAATGAAGTAACATTGATAATCCTATAGCTAAGCATATAAGTCCAACGGATCATATATCGACAAATTGTTAAAATAGTTGGTATATCTATGTATATAAGTCTGAAAACCTATTTTATGAATATTGTTGTAAATTTCGGAATCACCCTGTTATCGTTGTTCCTTGGGCTATCTGCTCTTGCGCAACCCCTTGAATCTTTTGATTCGGATCTGAACGAGCAGCTGACACTGGCACAGCAGCAAATGGTCGATGGAAATTACGATAAAGCGAACCTTACTTTCAGAAAGATATTGAGGGAGAACAAAGTATTGCCACCCAATCTTTCCTACCTTTTTGCCGAGACGCTCTATAAGATAGGTCAGTTTCAGAACAGTAGGAATTTTTTGGATAAGTACCTAAGTGTAGAAGGCAAGGGTTCCGATTACTATGAAGAGGCTCAGAATCTATTAAAATACCTGAACATAGAATTTGCGGATATCAAGTCCTGTTCCCGCTGTGATATAAGAGGGTATCGACTACTGGTCTGTCATGAATGCCATGGAGAACGGCTCACCACCAAACCTTGTCACTATTGCAAGGCTGTAGGGGTAATAGCTTGTCAAAAATGCCAAGGAGAGGGCGTTGTCATCAGTAAAAATGTATTCGGCGAGTATAGTTATGAAACCTGCAACCGATGTTCCAATCGTGGTCAACATGACTGTCCCGTCTGCTCGGGCAAAAAGCAGATCACTACGACATGCGCTGTCTGTCTGGGTAGTGGACAGGAAAGTAGCACTCACCTCTGTAATCACGAGAGACATACCGAAAAGCTAAACGATAACTGACCGGAGATAATCCGAAGCATCCCGCTTTGGACAACAGCAAGCCTTTGGATCTACAGTGTATCGACCGATAGCTGACACGATAAAAATCCTTTTTATGTGATGATGTCTTTGCACTCCTGCAATTCGGACATACCAAAAAACTTCCTCGAGTCCATTCGTTATGCCTTACCCTGATATTCCAGGCTAATGTCGCCAAATGTACCTCTAATACAAATTTGGGTTTCAAATGTCGTATAACCCGAATGATCAATAGAGAAACTATTCCGCGCATAAATAGCTTCCTACCGGAAGCTTTGCCCACCGGTCTTCATTCACCATAGCGGGGCTATGCCGAACGAATCCAAATGGCCGGTATTTTGCTATTTATACGCTCATCACGATTTCTATCGATCAATTTGGGTTAAAAGGTGCCGTGAAAGAGGGATAGATACCTCTGCGCTGAAATTGAGGTCGGTAAGGGTCCCTATGGACGGTAATGAGGACCATATATTGGTCACCAACCTGATCGACCAAAAAGAATATCGGTGCGCCGAGCTCAGGGACCTGTACCGTAAAAGGTGGCCTGTGGAAGAATCGTTCAAATTGCTCAAGACCAGGGCCGAACCGGAAAACCTAAGTGGAAAAACAGGACATACCGTCCGGCAGGATTTCCACAGGATAATCTTTCGGGCAGACCTAAGTTCGATACCGAGCAGAAAACTCACCAAAAAAGGACATACCGGGTCAATAGGACACAGACCTATCGAAAAACACGACCGATCATCAACCAAATGTTCAGCAACATGAACGACATACTGCAGACACTGGAAAAATATGCCATACAACTGATCGCTCAAGCTGAAATAGTAAGGCCAAACAGGACTGTCAATAGAATTATACAAATTTAGGTTTTAAATGTCGTATAAGATTCCGCGGGTCATTTTGTTTCAATCAAGGCGAGAACCGCAGGAATAGCAGCGCTATCCCGAGGATGGTCAACGCAGAGTGAAGCAAAATGAACAGGAAGATAGGCGATATTTGAAAGCTAAGTTTGTATTAGAAGGTATGGAGGAAGACCTGCCGGTTTTATAACTTACAAACCATAACTAAACGACATTGCCCAGATTATGCATTAACCCTTCTATTGCAGCCTTAAATAGCTACAAATCAGTATAGTGAATGCGTTTTTCGAATCCACCATAGCGGTGCTACGCTGAATCCGAAAAAACGCCCTGATGTATTGCTTTTTAACCCAAAATGATCGATAGCTTCCTATTCCGAACATAAATTGCTTCAAAATCAGCTATTTTGCGCTACGCAGGTTTTACACCTTAATGATGCACTAAGCCCCCTCACCTAAACCACTGATTTTATTGCAATTACACTCTCATGACGAAACCCTATTGATCAATTTGGGTTTAATACAAATTTGGGTTTTAAATGTCGTATAGGATTGCGCGGGTCATTTTGTTTCAATCAAGGCGAACACCGCAGGGATAGCAGCGCTATCCCGAGGATGGTCAACGCAGAGTGAAACAAAATGAACAGGAAGATATGCGATTTTAGAAGCTAAATTTGTATAAGCCCTCGTTACGAAGTTCCAACGCATGATCCGGTTTAAAAGCTCAGTTTGTATAAGGGACTCTTTTTCAAAAATTCAAGCCACATTTTTGAAAAAAAATGATTTCCTATTGCAAAATCCGGGATTTGTACCTGAGGTAGTAGATGGATAGAAATTCTGGAGGTATAGCTGATCATAATTGATGTGGGGTCAATACCCTCTTATTGAAAACCTTACCTTCGAAGAAGGTAGCAAGGTAATGAGAATACCGTTCAGTAGCGTAAACGGTGACGAATAGGGGACCGGCGATTACTATTGGAGTTCATTGGCGGTGCAAAATCTAAAACACAGAACAGTTTACATCGAGGATAATAAATGCTCAATCTCGCAAAATAGCCTCAAGCCGATAGGGCTGGATCGAAGGGCGAATTCATTGTTAGGGTATAGGATTCCAATGGAAATTCAATCGGAAGAAGTAAACATAAGCGTAAAAACATGTAGTTTTGCACTCTCCCTGATTAAGACATCCTTTTAAAGCTATACCTTTTGCATTTTACTATATGACTCTTTTGATGCTTATTGCATTGGAAATCGCATCAGATAGTGCTGTCGTCTTTGTCCATCCAGTCTTATTCCGTATTCAGAATATAATTGATAATAAACCTTAAATTTGATTCCAGAACAGTCCATGATAAACCCATTTTACCCAGAACTATACAAACCTTATTTTTAGACATAATAACTATCTATAATAAAGAGATTATAGTTAATACTACTACATCCTAATATAAATTTTCAATTTAAACTCATAAAAATGAAAAAACTATCAAGAATAATACTGATTATTCCGATAATATTTCTAATACTGTCATGCGATAGCAATACGGCCAAAGAGGAAATGCCCCCTGAAGCCCCAGCGACCATAACCATAGAAAACATTATCGATACTCATGCCCATATCCTACTGCCCGGCCAAGAATTGAGCCTAAATCCCAGTACACCTGGGTCACCCGATGAACTGAAGAAACAGATGGAGGCATCGGGGATTTCGATGTGTGGGATCATGAGCATGGTCGCAAAGGATAATTTGGATGTCATGCGCGAGCATAACGATTATATTCTAAAGTTGGCTCAGGAAAATACTGAATTCTTCCCTATATGCTCTGTTCATCCTCTTGATGGAGAGGCAGCTGTTGCCGAAGTAGAAAGGGTTGCGGGGCTTGGTGCGAAAGGGCTGAAATTACATCCTTTCTTTCAAGGGTTCGACCCGGCCGACCCCAAAGTCTATGCCGTGGTCGCTGCTGCCGGGAAATTCGGCCTACCTGTAATCTTTGACTCTATTTCTGCTTCCGATGGTGGCGCTACTGGAAAATTTGTCGATATGGCACTGGCCAATCCCAATACAAAAATAATACTAGCGCACATGAGAGGCACCCAGTTTCCGGAAACACTTCTATTTTCCGTATTTGCAAAGGGCCCCTTTTATAAGAACAATGTTTTCTTTGACATGTCGGCAGTAGCTGACCTGTATTATGAATCCCCCAAGCAGGAAGAACTCATGTGGACCATGCGTGAAATAGGAATCGATCAGTTTCTATTTGCATCGGATTTTCCCGTTTTCGACTTGAAACCGGCACGTGAAGTGATGGATGAATATGGTTTTTCCAAAGAAGAACTTCAAAAGCTGTATCATGATAATGCCATTAAAATATTTGACCTATAGGTATGGACGTGGAGGTTAGTTGCTTTTTTATGCGACTAACCTTAGTTCAGGTTTCCCAAATAAGTCCGAACTGACTTATTTGGGAAACCGTAGCTCAAAAAAAATATTATGCTCTTAGAGCAGGTGCTATAGAAAGTGAAAACTCACTGTGAGGTCATTGGTCTTGCACTTATAGAATGGGGCCACTTAAAAAACCGAAACGACAGAGGGGGTTAAGGCTGGATTTGACCAAAAGTTCAGGGAAAAGTACTCCACCTCTAAATACACTTGCCCCGACAGGCATGCTGTTCAGGTGCCTTTTGTAATGCATCCTTCATTTTTCATGTGAACCGTATTGATTTTTAGCGATCACACGAGATTCGTTGGCACGAAGCTTACAGTTCCTGCCATTCTACAGTTATAGAGCTATCATTGCACAGCCATTTGTCTTTAAAGTATGTTTTTACCCCAACAAACCATACAGGATTCTCCTGTATATCACGCAAATTGATTATATTAGAATATTAGCAATTACCATTCTCCAAATTGGGTAAATGAATAACTTTTTATATAAAATTATCACCATGAAGAATGAAAAAAAATTAAGCTTAACTCAATTGAAGGTATCCAGTTTCGAAACTTCTATTGATCGTAACACCATCAAAACGGTCAAAGGCGGTTCGGGGTTTTATTGTACAGAACCTACTGACCCTGATCCTTGTGGATCCCACGGCTGTCCTTCACGTGTGAACTGTGGCGGTACAGGTGGTGGCGGTGGCACTGTCACTATTCACTGTGGACAAAGTATGGATATCAGTGGACCTTGTGCCTGCTGATCCTATAGGAAGAAACTGCATGAAAAGAGGCTACTCTAAGTGATAGCCTCTCTTTTTACCAAAAATACAATGTCGTAGGGGATTCATTCTGAAGTGAGTGCGGCAAGGATCGAACATGATACCGATCATTAGCGGGGCCCCTTGTACTGCCTTTGATCCCGTACCATTCATTAACCCCTTCTATTTAGAACTTGAGCTTTTTCAAATCAGTCAACTGAACGGTATTTTATGAATTCACCATAGTGGTGCTACGCTGAATCCAGCAAAACACTTTGTTTATTGGTATTTAAGCCTTCCTCACAAAGTTCCTACGCATAATTCGAACTGAACCGATGCCGTCGTACAGAAGAACTCTTTTCTCCCCTCACGGCCATACCCGACCATACAAGATTGCACCACTTTTGAAAAGTCCCTCCATGCCCCTTCTTTTTCTCATCTTTTCCTCAAGAACCAAAATACTATCTAACATAATATTGAAAACTAGCGGTCGTTTTTTTGGCCAAAAATAAACCATGAAATTTGCAGCATCATATACGTTGATGGTCCCAGATCTGTCATATATGTACAGACCCGGAATACCATTTTCATTCTATTTTTGGGATGAAGCGATGACCCTTTCTATAGCTCCATCCGTTTCGTTCTCAAAATCGGAAGTAATGAGAAAAGGCACCTTGTTTTCCTTCTTATCGGGACCGATACCGACGCCTTCGAATACAGTGCCATCAGGGCTACTGTATACTTCATTGGAGAGACCTACACTAGCACCATTGGGCAGGGGGTGTTCAAGAACGTCGGAGAATATACCCTCAGTATTTTCTCCGATAAAAGTGACATGAGGTAGTACGGCCATACTCATCGCGAAAACCTCCGCTGCACTGGCCGTAACAGGTCCCGTCAGTACAAATACATTTTTGGTAAACCGGAAATCACCCTTGGGAGCAATATGGAAAGTAGCTGTTGGTGTAAACTTCCCCTTGAGGTAAACCTTTTTAGAGAATACCTCCCTCTTTTGATCGAAAAAACGGGAAGCCATATCCATACCGACTCGGTCCAGACCACCTTGGTTGAAGCGCACGTCGATGATGACCTCTGTTACCTCAGCTTTTTCGAGGTCTTCCATGATCTCATCCAAGACGCGGTTCAGGGTACCTAGTTCGTCGCTTCCACCATCCACTATACCATAACCTCCCATAGACAGGAAGTTGATATAGGCTATTTGTGGGTGTTTGGGCAATATACCCCAGTAGACGACCTCTTCTTCATCCATCCTGGCCCCTTCACCGAGATAGGTCTTGATTACCTGCGACAATTTACGCTGAAGTACTCCCCTCAAGTCCTCCTTGGTGTCAAGTTTATCTTTGCCTGTCAAGTGCGTATTGAGCCGTCGCAGCAACCTTTTTATGCCCGGTTCTATGGTAAACCTCTTTCCCTCGACGTTTACGTGCCCATCTTCTAAGGGGCAGAGCATGGATTCAAAAGTCCGGACGATATTGTCTTCGCTTACCTTTGTCCGAAGTGCTTGCTGTGCCGCCCAATCCACCTCACGCAGCTCAAAAAAAGCATAATGATCTTGGAAGAGGTTCCATAGAAAGTCAAAATTCACTGTGGGGTCATTAGTCGGTGCTATCAGTCCTTTACCACAAGCTTCGGGCAAATGATTCAATCGGGTCAATACGAGGTCGGAAATCGACAGGTCCCTGGACAGTTTTAAGTGGTCCCTATCGATCCGCAACATGGTATAACTGCTCAGATCGATGTCCGGATTGTTCACAAGGCATCCCGCTGTATTGATACTATATAGAATATTGGTCTCACCATCGGTTTCCAGAACTAGCCCTTGGGACTCCAGCGACCAATACTCTTTGATATCTATAGGAGGGTCTACCGACGGTGGTGATGTGTCATCTTCAATACAACTGGTACATAATGCTACGATGGCCATTAATAAGCCTAAAATGGCCATCGGAATAAAGTGTTGCTTGTTATTATCTCTTGCTTTCATGAATAATATTTGTTAGTCTATTGAGAACCACTATGGTTCCCACTTGGAAGTGCTACATAAGAGACGTTTGTAAAAACAAACACACGTACATATAAGTCAAAAAAATATTAAAAAATGAAAATTTCTCCTTCAATAACTTCATCGATACTACACAGGATTTTGTGATCAACTCTTGGGTCAAGGAATAAAATTGAGACAGGTTGCGGTTTTACAGAATACAGTTCGCTATTATCAATTTATCTGTGATTTTTTCACATAATTCTTATAGATTTGCCAATCTATATACAATTGGATGTGATTTAAATTATATCCAGTATATTCTCTCTTTTATTTTTTGATGTAAAATGAAAAAAGTGTTACTGATACTACTTGCTTTGTTTTTATTGTTGGTCGGTATTACTGTTGTCAACCTGAAGTCCAAAACGTTATATTGGTTTTCCGAGGTTGATGGACAGGTGCTGCAAGGGGACGTACCATTGGAAGGAGTGAAAGTAATAAGGAGCTACCGCAGTGATCTTTATGGCAATCATGAAGAAAGTACCGAGACGGATACAGAAGGCCGCTTCCATTTTGATTTGCTGACGGGCCACAATGGCTGGTGGTTTTTGGCCCCACTGATGCATGGAGGTCTATACCAGACCATTGAAATCAAGCATCAAGATAGTACGTATACTGCTTGGTGGTATTGGCACAGTGAAGTGACCGAGAATAATCAGGAGCTGAAAGGCAAGCCCATACAAATGATATGTGACTTGGAAAAGGAAGAAAGGGAAATACGTGTGGATGCTACGCGAAGTATCCGTGGAATATCCAATCTCGGTCTGGCCTACGATCAAGGAATACAAAAGGCCGAGGGCCGTTTGACAGAGAGCATACCTACTTTGCAAAAAGCGGCCGAAAAGATACTGACCTCGGAAAAATTCAAGAACCGACTGGCCAAAGGAATCAACGAAGAAGGTGTTATCCATGTAGATGATATCCACATCGATAGCCTCAAAGAACTATCCTATCGCGAGATCTCCCTGACCGAAGATGAGGATATCATCTCGCTCAGTGGTGGTATCAGCCTAAAAGGCAATGTCCACTTACAGACCCGAAACAATGGTCTACTTCACCACTTGGATACCTATATCACCGGCTATTACCTAAAATACAATCTAAAAGACCATACCCTCTCGCTTTGGAACGAAGAAAGTACCCATTCCATGCCTTTTGATATCGACTTCCATGATGTTTATCAGCGAGTATTGGAAAGGAAAATAAGCATTGACCGTATTGGTGAAGGACTGAACGAGATGGTCAATCATCAAAGTGAGTACGCCCATTATATTGGTATGGAAGCGGTAAGAGGTGCTGACAAACTGCTGAAATTGGACATCGATTCCATACATGTCAGTGGCAGTGTGGACATACGTGAAACAGCTACTTTCGTTAGGGTCACTGTTTATGGGCAGGCAGAGGTTCTGCATAAAAACGAACGAAAGAAGGTGGCCTATGATTTTCCTTTGAGTATCGAGTTCGGTTCTATCGATGAATCCCCTTATGTATACCGCTCCGAAGACTATATTCACCTATGGAAAAAAACGAACGGTCAGTATAAGAAAATATCCATGAATCAGCGTTAAGGATAATGGCAGTCCTTATATTCTTCTCATCAATCGGTCAAAGGTTCGACATCTACGCTGACTATCATTTTCTGATTGCCCACACCGTACACAATGCCCTTTAAAGGGGTAATATCTGCAAAATCCCGACCTACGGCTACTCTGACATGTTTGTCATCGACCAGTAGATTGTTCGTCGCATCAAATTCCACCCAGTCATGCCCGGGTATGAACAGTGCTATCCAGGCATGAGAGGCATCCGCACCGACGAGTCTGGGTTTGCCCGGAGGTGGCAGCGTCTCTATGTATCCACTGACATAGCGGGCGGATAGACCGATGGACCTCAGACAAGCTAGGGAAAAATGGGCAAAATCCTGACAGACCCCTTTTCTGGATTCGAAGACGACACTCAAAGGGGTACTGATATCGGTAAACCCTGAAGTAAAATCAAAATCTTCGAAGATGCGATTGTTCAGGTCCATCATGGCTTCCATAATGGGGCGCTTCGGAGTGAAGGATACGAGTGCATACTCTTTGATACCTTCTTCGAAAGGCACATGATCTGACTCCAGATAGTACTGACGGATGTCGTTGAGCGCTTCCGTACTATGAAGCCAGTCCCTTACCTCTTCCCATGGGGGTGTAGTGGCAGGATTTAAGGCTACCCATTCGGGGGTATCGAGTATTACAGTGCTTTCCGCGACTACAGAGAGCTTCGTATGGCGCTTGTCCACTGAAAAGTATAGGTACTTGTTCTCGAAAAAATCTTCATGTTCGGTGGCATAGCTAGGGTTCGGCTCTATGCTATAGCTGCTTTCCTCAACCTTCTGAAAAGAATGGTCTTTCGGGAACTGCACCATGATATTGTGGCACATCGAAGCTGGAGAAGCATATACGTAATCAGTGATATGTGTGATATGGTACTTCATCAAATTTCGGGTAAGGTGGCCGTTTGAATTCTATGATAGCGGTTACGGTTATTGCTAAAGTAAATCTGGAAGATCATGTCCGAAATTTCCATCAGTAAAGAGGATATATGGTCTAGGAATTCCAGTAAGTTCAAGTATTTACCTTCTGCCCCATTAAGGGTAGATAGATGATCGATGTCACTGAGTCGAATAGCCGTCGTTGCCCCCAATAGTTTTTTGGCTACGGGCCCCATGCCTCTATCCAGCTCCTGGTGGGGCATGTTCCTGAGGTGTTTATCGATTTTTAAGACCTGATAGATAAGTGAGCGGGGGTTGTCCTCATTGCAGATGAGCAGGTCCAGTACTGCTTTCAACTCCAGCACCGAGCGGTATTTATAACGATAGGTGACCAAACTTTCACTACACTGTAGGGTACCTTCCATCAAAGCTTTATAGGTATCTCTTTCAAAAGGCTTGCCCAGCATCGCTCCAAGTAGGGTACAATTACTGATGGCAGACTCTATAAAGCGTCCTATATTCAGTAAGTCCCAAGTAGCTGCGCGGGTCATATTATCGATGTTCAAGCCATAAAAAGCCATTAGTTTTATGATCATACTATCGAGTCCCCCATAAATCTGCGTCAGATCAGTACCCATTTTGCGCATACGGTTACTTTCTTCGGAGATACTGTCCAATATCCGCCAAGTATCCAGACTTAGACGGTCCCGGATGGAATATCCATTGGATAAGAAGGCTTGGATGGAGTTGGTCAAGCTTCCCGGTTTACTGATATCGAGGGCCAATGCAATCAGTTCCCCTTCCGGGTCTTTTAGAGTGGTTTTATCGAAAAAGCCCGGTTTGGTATCCGTTATGGCGGTCAGTGACTTGGACAATGTGGATAGGGCGTCGTTTTCCTTGATATGGATATCCTCATCGGCCTCGTTATAACTTTTCAGCACCATTCGCATTAAACGTACGGTACAGGCCGCTCTTTCCATATAGCGGCCCATCCAGAACAGATGCTCACCTGTTCTACTGGGCAGTACATTTTTGGTTTCGGGCCGTAGCGATACTTCGGGCAGTTTCGTTTTAGGTCTGACGAGCTCCTCCCCTTTTTTACCGATAACCCAAGTATCCTTGCTCAATCCTCCGGATTGGTTGGAAATGATCAGGGAGGCGTCTTTTTCCACTGAGCTACGCGATAGTCCCCCAGGCATGACATTGTAGGTATTGTTCTCGGTATCCGCTACAATATAGCTTCGGAAGATGGCATTGCGGCCCTCTAAGCGATTGTTGATCCATGAGGGTGTTGTGGAGAACTCGACCATCTCCTGCGCGACATAAAGATAGGGGCTTCGATTGATATCCGAAGACAGTTGCTTCAGTTGTGCTGAGGTCATTTCCCCTCCGTACATCGCTTGGCTATCCGTGCCACGGTATATCTTACGGATGATCAAGTGTTGTATATTTTCCAATACATACTGTTTTTCCTTGTCATGCCCGCACCACCATGTAGCTACAGAGGGCAGTAGTAATTCCTCTCCCAGTAATTTTTCACATAACTGAGGAAGGAAAGCCATCAAGCCCGGATTTTCCAATATCCTGGAGCCAAAAGGGTTGACCACAATAACTTTCTTTTGACGGATGGACTCCATGAGTCCTACTACTCCTAAGTTCGAATCGTTGCGGAACTCCATTGGGTCACAGAAAATATCTTCAACCCTACGGATGATTACATCCACTTTCTCCAGACCTTTTATGGTTTTCAGCCATACATAGCCATCATTGACCGCTAGGTCTTCTCCAAAGGCCAGCGTGAAGCCCATAAATGAAGAGAGATAGGCATGTTCGAAATAGGTCTTATCCTTTGGCCCAGGTGATAACAGTACTATACGCAGATCATCATTGTCCCCTTTAGAGGAAAGGTGGACCAAGGTATCCTTTAAGGTCTGGTAATAAGAGGAAATCTTACGTACGGCATTTTCCCGGATTAGATTAGGGAAGACCCGTGTCATGGCCGCACGGTTCTCGAAGGTATAACCTGCTCCTGAGGGCACATCGGTACGGTCACGCAATATCCACATCTTACCATCAGGGCCACGGGCCATATCAGCAGCATACTGGATCAGTTGATGCTCACCATCAAGTTTTATCTTATCGGCTTGACGTAGAAAACCTTTGTGGTTATATATCAGTTCGAAAGGAATCAATCCTTCTTTGATCAAATGGCGGGGTCCATAGATATCGGCCAGCAGCAGGTTGAGCAGCTCTGCCCGCTGTATCAGCCCCTTTTCTATAGTAGCCCAATCTTCAGCACTGAATACCATGGGTACAGGGTCCAGCATCCAAGGCCGGTTCATACCTTCCGGGTCGCCGAATACATTGTAGGTCACACCGTTCTCCCGCAATTGCCGACTTACCTCCTCATAGTACTGGCTCATTTTGTCGGTACTCAGATTGGCATAAAAACCTACCAGCTTTTGCCATCGATCGGCCACTTTATTGTCTTGTGTCACCAGTTCGTCCAAACTGTTGGCACTCTTGAACATTTTGTCCACTAGATATGACTCAATCATTTCAAGATGTTAACTTTATGATATCTTATACTTTAAACCTATACGCAAAGATGATCATTTAACACTTTTATACCGCCTTAAATCCATGGTATTTGGGAATTCGGGATTAATTGCTTCTCCGGTAGCTTCGTAAATAAGGTCGCTGTTGATCTGGGTCACATACCTTCCTACAGTTTCCGGCTGGTGCGGGGTTGGTTCGGGTACGGTAATAGAATGTCCAAAATCGAAAAAACGGGATACCACTCGGGATTCTGCTTCAAAACTGTTGACGGGAAAAGTATCATAGCCACGGCCTCCAGGATGTGCCACATGGTACTTACAGGCACCGATGGACTTCTGCGCCCAAGTATCGTATAAGTCGAATACCAAGGGAGTATCTATGCCCAAGGTAGGATGTAGCGCCGAGGGCGGTTGCCAGGCACGGTATCGAATACCCGAAACATACTCTCCATGGATACCCGTATTCTTTAAGGGTACCCGCAGACCATTGCAAAGTAAGTGGTATCGGGAGTCGGTCAGTCCAGTGACTTTCACCTGTACCCGCTCCAGAGAAGAGTCAACAAATCGGGCGGTACCCGTGCTGGACATTTCTTCACCCAATACATGCCACGGTTCTATGGCCATCTTGAGTTCGATATGAATGTCGTCCACTTGAAGTTCGCCCAGAAAAGGAAAACGAAAACTGAAAAAAGGATCGAACCATGATATGTCGAAAGCGTAACCCGCTTCTCGTAAACTCTTGACCACCTCGGTCATATCCTTATAGCAGTGATGCGGTAGCAGAAACTTATCGTGCAATTGTGTACCCCAGCGTACCAGTTTGTGTTGATAAGGTTTCTTCCAGAACATACTGAGCAGTGACCGAACCAATAGCAGTTGTACCATGGCCATACGGTAATGTGGCGGCATGTCGAACCCCCGGAACTCCAGAATGCCCAATCGGCCCGAGCTGGAGTCGGGAGAGTAAAGCTTATCGATACAGAACTCAGCACGGTGCGTATTTCCCGTGATGTCCACTAACAGGTTACGAAAGATTCGATCGACCAACCAATAGGGTACATTATCTTCATGGAGACTGCTCGGTACTTGCTGGAAAGCCAGCTCCATTTCGTACAAGAGGTCATCCCTACCTTCGTCGATTCTTGGAGCCTGACTGGTAGGTCCGATGAACTGTGTCGAAAACAGATAGGATAAGGAAGGGTGATGCTGCCAGAAAGTGACAAAGCTCTGCAATAGGTCGGGCCGCCGGAGCAATGGGCTATCGGTAGGGTTACTACCGCCCAGGGTCACGTGATTTCCACCGCCTGTTCCCGTATGTCGCCCATCAAGGTTGAACTTTTCAGTCGTCAACCGAGTAATTCGGGCCTTTTCGTAGAGCGTTTCATAATTCTTCAGTATCTCACGCCAGTTATTGGCCGGCTGGACATTGACTTCGATGACACCAGGGTCCGGGGTGATCATAAACTTTTCCCATCGATTATCAGCAGGCGGGTCATAGCCCTCTATCAGTACAGGTATCCCCAATGCTTCGGCAGTGCGCTCCACGGCATAGACCAGGTCCAGGTAATGTTCGAAGTGAGTCAGTGGAGGAAAGAAAACAAATAGTTTTCCTTGCCTTACTTCGACCAACAGACACGTTATGAACACATGGTCGGAAGTATTGTATCCTCTCGTACTGTCGGTAAAGTTTGCAGTGTAATCGGGCAGGTCACCTACCTCTTCAAAAAGAGATCTTTCCGGCCTGACTTCAGATGGACGGGTTTCCTCCTCTGTAATCGAATCCAGAGGCAACCTCAATCCGATAGGTGAGTTACCGGGAACAAGGAAAAGGTGCTTTCTACGAAAGGTCCAAGAACAGCTCTGCCAGCTCTGCTGCACGAAATCCCAAGCCAGTGGCAATGCAAATCCCACGGGGGTATTCATGCCGTTATGTAGCAGTTCGGCCAGTTTTTGCCGTTCTAGTGAAGACTCTAGGTCCACTTCCAGTGGATCGACATCTACAGGCACTTTACCTTCTTCCCAGATAAAGTAGAAAGGGTCCTCATAGGCAGGACGAATCAGCTTTGGATCTACATTGATTTGCCCGACCAACTGTTTCATGAACTTCTTGGCGTTCTTAGAGCTATATCCATAATCCTTGGAGATATCCCCTAGAAGTGCATCGTTATTCCATATTTTCCGGCCATCCTTACGCCAGTAACAGGCCAGTTTCCATCGGGGGAGTGGTTCACCGGGATACCATTTTCCTTGACCGTACTGCATCAGTGCGCCGTCGCCGAAACTTTCTTTCAAATGATGGAAAAGTGTATTGGACAATTGTCGCTTATGGGCTCCATCAGCATCGGAGTTCCACTCAGCCGCCTCGATATTGTCCAAAGAAACAAAAGTAGGTTCTCCCCCCATGGTCAGTCGGACATCGTTCTGTAGTAGATCTTCTTCGACCTTATCCCCTACCGCTATGATCTGTTCCCATTGCTGCTCGGTATAAGGTTTACTAACGCGTGGAGTCTCCTCAATCCTCTTGATACCGTTCTCAAAGCTGAACTCCGTCTCCACCTTTTCGGCGATGAACCCCGATATAGGCGCGGCACTACCCGGCTCCGGAGTACAGGCAAGTGGAATATGCCCTTCTCCTGCAAACAGCCCTGAGGTGGAGTCGAGACCTATCCAGCCCGCGCCAGGGAGATATACTTCTACCCAAGCGTGGAGATCTGTAAAGTCCTGTGCTGCACCTGATGGACCATCCAGTGATTCTTGGTCGGCCTTGAGCTGTATCAGATAGCCTGAAACAAACCTCGCAGCGAGGCCCATCCACCGAAGTAACTGTACCAGTAACCAAGCAAAGTCACGGCAGGAACCCGACCCTATCTCCAAAGTCTTTTCGCAGGACTGTATGCCAGGTTCCATCCGGATATTGTAAGAAAGTTTTTCATAGACCATCCGGTTGATGGCTACCAGAAAATCAATGGAACGCATCTTTTTGTTGACCTTTTTTTTGCCTTCATCCAAAAGTTCCTTTAGTAAAGGTCCATCCTCATTCAACTCCAAATACGGAGTCAATTGTTTGACGAGACTCTTTTCGTAAAGAAAGGGAAAATCCTCCGCGTATTCTTCCACGAAAAAGTCAAAAGGATTGATGACCACCATATCGGCAATGACCTCTACATCGATTTCAAAGTACTTGACCTTTTCCTGAAACACGATACGTGCTACATAATTACCAAAAGGGTCCTGTTGCCAATTGATAAAATGATTTTCAGGTTTGATGTTCAGTGAATAGCCCTTGATCAATGTTCTGGAATGTGGTGCCGGCCGTAAGCGGATTTCTTGAGGTCCCAGCGTAGCGGAGCGCTCATAATCGTAACGGGTATAGTGTCGAAGGGCTACTTTAATTGACATAGATCAAAATGTTTTTTTGGGAGATTGGAGACTTGAAGTGGATAAAAGAGGAGATTTCGACATCAGCGATGGCAATGGTCGAGTTGTCCTATGGGTTGTATTGATGGTTGAATGTAGTTATGACAATTTATTTGTTTTCATAACTTTATTGATATACAAAATCAATAGCTAAAGGTTTTCTTTTCATTGGGTACTTTGTCTGTTGTGAAAAATGTTTCGAAGATTTTATCCGAAACTGTATTGAGCTTTTTCTGCAAATCGTCAAGGTATTCGTGTAGGCCTTTGTCGAAGACATCGTTGATATCCGCATACTCCAGTTGCGATTTGAGTCTGCCCAGTTCTTTTTCCGCTGTATTCGAAAAGCCTTCCCCTCTTCCCGAGATGCTGTACAAGGATTTTTCTACGCCTATAAGACAACTCAGGATGGACCTTGGAAAGGCCTTATCGAAAATCAGGAAGTCAGAGATATCATGAGGGGTCAACTTTCCATTTTTCTTTCGGTACATATCGAAGGCACTGACTGATTTCAGTAAGGAGGACCACTGCGTCAAATCAAAAGGGGAACCTACAGGCCCTGATTTGGGCAGCAGCATATGATATTTGACATCGAGTACCCTGGAAGTTTTATCCGCTCGTTCTATCAACTGGCCTATTTTCCCAAAATGCCAGCCTTCGCTTTTGGATATGGTGGCTTCTACAATACCATAGACCAGTTGACAACTCTTTTTCACCTCCAGAAAGAAATTCCTGGGGTCTTCCAGCTCCCAAATCTTGTTTTCGGCCTCTTCTTGAACCATATAGTACAAATGGTTGATCTGCTCCCAGACCTCCATTGTTATTTCCGGACGTATGGCCCGCGCATTTTCCCTTGCGGCTCTAACACAATTGTAGATAGAGTTAGGGTTTTCTCTATTGAATCCCAGAAAATTGATGACTTTGCTTTTTTCCACGTGGTCATACAGAGAGTCGTACAAAGGCCAATCTCCCGTGGTCACTACCAAGGGTTGCCAGCGTTCTTCGGTAGCATTTGGATGGAGTTCCAGGGAGAGATTGAAGTTAACTTCCATAAATCGAGCGTAGTTTTCAGCTCTCTCGATATAGCGGTTCATCCAATAAATCGTGTGTGCAACTCTACTTAACATAAATGTGCTTATTTATTTTTTCAATTATCCAACACCCAAGTGTCTTTACTCCCGCCACCTTGTGAGGAGTTGACAACGATAGATCCTTTTTTCAGGGCGACCCTCGTCAGGGCCCCGGGTACGATAGTCATTTCTTTTCCATACAATATATAGGGTCTCAAATCGACATGCCTGCCCTCGATACAATCTTCCGATAACGTCGGTACACGAGAGAGGTTGATCATCGGTTGTGCGATATAGTTCCTTGGAGAGGTTTTGATTTTAACGACAAACTCTTTTTGCTCTTCTTTGGTCGACTTGGGGCCGACCAACATGCCATAGCCACCGGAGGCATCCGTTTGCTTGACCACGAGCTTATCGATATTCTCCAGAACATAACTCAGGTCATCATGCTCTGCACAGATATAGGTTTTTACATTGGGTATCAACGCTTCTTCGTCCAAGTAGTATTTGATGATTTTGGGTATATAGGCATAGACCGCTTTATCATCAGCTACGCCCGCACCGGGCGCATTGACCAATACTACGTTACCTTTGCGATAGGCGTTGAACAGACCTGCCGTACCCAGCAGGGAATCTTTCCTGAACACCGACGGATCGATAAACTCATCGTCCACCCTTCTGTATATAACATCAATCTTTTTCAGCCCCTTAGTTGTGATCATGTATACGAAGTCATCCTTAACGACCAAGTCGCGGCCTTCTACCAGTTCGGCGCCTATCTGCTGCGCCAGATAGGCATGTTCGAAGTAGGCTGAGTTATAAGTACCCGGTGTCAGTATCGCTATGGATGCGGGCGATGCGGGCGTCAGTGATTCCAGCATATCCCTCAGGTTATGTACATATTGATGAACGGGCCGGACTTTTAGACATTCGAAAAGCTCCGGAAAGGTACGCTTCAGTATCTCCCTGTTTTCCAACATATAGGATACTCCAGAGGGACAACGGAGATTATCTTCCAGAACATAGAACTGACCATCGCCGCCACGAATCAAATCGGAACCGCTGATATGGCACCACACCTGTTCCGGAGGGGTAAAACCGACGCACTGTTTGAGATAGGTAGGACTGGATAGGATCAATTCCTTGGGCAGTACCCTGTCTTTCAGTATTTTCTGTTCATTGTAGATATCATTGACAAACATATTGAGGGCCGTGATTCGCTGCGACAGTCCTTTTTCCAAAAGGTCCCAATCCTCCCCTGTAATAATTCTAGGAATAATGTCCAGGTGAAGAATTCGTTCGACTCCTTGATTGTCACTATAGACATTGAAAGTCATGCCCATGGATAGTTGTGCCCTATCCGTGGAGTGTTGTAGGAAATTCAGTTTGCTCCACCCTATTTCCTGAAGCCTAGCCTGAAAAAGTTCGTAATGAGCCCGTGCATTGCCACTATTATCGAACATTTCATCATGAAACCCTATCGTTTCATATTTATCAAAATCTATCCTTGGCATCGAGTGTTTTTGCGATTATTATATTTTATTTTAAGTTCAAAATATTTATCTTAATAAAACCAATTCTAATGGAGCATTACCCTACTATTCTCAGTCCTTCAATAAAGTATTTTCCCTTTAAGTAACTAAATTTATCGCGTTCTATCCATGAATATAACGAATAGTTTCAAAAAAAATATGCTACCCTTGTTGAGCATAAAAACATGTTCGTGCGCGCATAAAATCAGATGCTTTTTAGCGTTGAACTATCAGTAATAGAATACCAAAATCAAAACATTTTTTGGGTTCGTTGTTCTTGTATATTTAAGCACAAGAGACATATTATAAGAAAAAAACTATTCACTGCTTTCCTCTTTTTGATCGTTATCATTGTGATGACCAATCCGACACATGAGGACTACCTAGATAGGGTAAGCCAAGATTACGGACAAATACATAAAGGTATGGATATGACCAGTGATATGTTGCTCCGTATTGGCCATCAGGAAAGAAATTCTTTTTGGATTTTCAGCCGTTATACCTATCGTTTTGGTGCCATTAGTGTAGAATATATAGGCTGTGGCACCCTTATCTTTTTTGTAGGCTCAGCAAAAGTAAGCAAGGGGAAATTTGCTCACCTTTCAGTACTACACTTCCGTTCCTGAAAATGTAGAAAATGGTTTTGATTTTATACAAACTTAGCTTTTAACTATCGCCTATCTTCCTGTTCATTTTGCTTCACTCTGCGTTGACAATCCTCGC
>CANLOE010000116.1 GCA_947492745.1 uncultured Cyclobacteriaceae bacterium
TCAACCCGGATCATGCATTGAAAAATCTACTGCGGATCTAAATAGCTGCAAACCGGTCGTTGCACTACGTTTTTTGATTCACCATAGCGGTGTTATGCTAAATCCAATAAACCCCCATTGTTTATAGATATGTAAACCCTCGTCACGAAGTTCCAACGCATGATCCGGGTTCAATGCACATGGAAACCCCATGTCACCACAATGCATGAAAAAGAGTTCGAGGGTTCCCGTCTGACTATATAAAAAACAAACATCTTACTATAGGAGAAATGAGCAGAATGAAGAAAGTAAATTTCGAGATGAATGTCATTACTGCGAACTCCATGCGACGATTAAACCCAAAATGATCAATACCTACCAAATGAAAATATACTCAAGAAAAAATGAAAAGGGAAATTTGAGGCTCCGTGGGTTTTGGACTGATTCCGCATTGGTACAATTTCATTGGGGCCGTTCTGGCCGGAAATTGCTTTCGCCATCATTTTCATTTTGTCCCAAAACAATTTCATTGGGGTATAAATGATACGTTATGAAAACAGTCTCTATGCCAATCGGATTTTCAAAGCAAAAAAAGGTCAGGAACCACCCTGACCTTTTTTGAAAAAATTCGTTTCCTCGAAAAAAACAGGATACAATACCCTCGAAAAAACTCAATCTGTATTAACCTTAAAAAATGAAAAACCTGATTAGTAAATAGTTAATATCATGCCAAATTAAAAATAAGCCAAAAAAACCGACAAAAAGCCTTTTTTATATACATTCATTCCCTTTATGGGAAAAAAAGCCCATAAAGGGAATGAAACAGGAGTCCACTTCATTTTCGGGGACTTATCCAAGTCTTTTGGTTAAGGATTCTCTACTGCAAACTGTAGAAATACTTCATTCTACTTCGGTTTCGATTTTTGATTGCCTCCATATTTACTTCTTAAGAAAAAGTGCTTTATTACCGAAAAAACAAGACAATAACTGTTTAAAAAGAAAAAAACATAACATAATGTCCATTGGATTTTACTTCAATCCATGGAAAAAAAAATAGTTTTCAACACCCCCATTGAGCAATTTTTAAATGCACTTAAATGGCAAAAAAGCACCACCCAACTCGTCCCAAAATGGGAAAAAGCTATAAAACACAAAATCTATTCAGTGTTTCATGGCAAACGAGCGAAACTAGCAATAAGGGCGGCTTGGACGAAGTAACCTTATACACATACCGCTTTCGGATGTTCTTATACAAACTTAGCTTTTAAAATCGCCTATCTTCCTGTTCATTTTGCTTCACTCTGCGTTGACCATCCTCGCGATAGCGCTGCTATCCCTGCGGTTATCGCCTTGATTGAACCCAAAATGTCCATTAGAAAATCTATTCCGGACTTAACTGGCTTCAAATCAGTAAATGAATGCGTTTTTTGAATTCACCGTAGCGGTGCTACGCTGAACCCAAGAAAACGCCCTGATGTATTGCCATTTAAGTCCTCATGACGAAGTTCCAACGAACATTCTGGGTTGAAACAAAATGACCCGCGGAATCTTATACGACAGTTGAAACCCAAATTTGTATTAAATAACTGTACAATGTGAATTTGGAAGAGAAATTTAAAAAAAATGAAAAAATACAGCCATAACCAACTAAAAATCCGTACTTAAAAAAGAAAAGGTTAGGAACCACCCTAACCTTTTGAAAAAATCGCTTTTTCGAAAAAAACTTAGGCAACCACCTAACGAAAAAACTTATCTTAATTAATGGACAAAAAAAATGAAAAACCTACTTAGTACATTGTAAATACCATGCCAAGGCAAAACAATAACGTAACCCATAGATTTACAGAGCTATAGATTTTGATAAATATTCTTATTGGTCCCAAATATGGATTAAAATCTACATTTGGGACCATACTATAAACCGATCAATTTTGTGACTGCCCTCAGAAGCCGTTGAAAAGGAGACTCAATATATCCTCAAGAAACTGTCCTGAACTCTGTACCCCTTCTCGTGTTCGTGTTCATTGCTCTAGGTAATCTTTCGGCGCATAGTTCTCTTAAAACCTCCATAGAAAGCACCGCTATCTTTTCTTACGCGGTAAATCGGCCACTTCGCTCAAAGTTCCATGAACATTTTTTGACGCTCGGTCCTGTCTTACCCTGTACTCACAATATGAATCCAGGTCCTTCCGGACCTATTGCATTTTAATCCAAAATGATCAATAGCCTTCCTATTCCGAACATAAATTGTTTCAAGATCAGCGGTTCTACGCTACGCAGGTTTTATACAAACTTAGCTTTTAACTATCGCCTATCTTCCTGTTCATTTTGCTTCACTCTGCGTTGACAATCCTCGCGATAGCGCTGCTATCCCTGCGGTTATCGCTTTGATTGAAACCAAAATGACCCGCGCAATCTTATACAACAGTTGAATCCCAAATTTGTATTACACCTTGAATTATATACCCTACATTAAACCTGCCTACCTAAGCCGCTGATCTCAATATACTTCATGCCCTCATAACGAAGCTCCAAATACAGTGTATTGACACAACCATCAAAACAGACAAATGGTGAGCCAAGGCAGAATTCGGGTTGAAAGAAGCTCTTAAAAGAAAAGGATCTTACGAAAAATTAGGCGTCCAAATCCTAAATTGTTAATTTTAAGATGGATTATGCATTAGCTTTCCCATTGCAGACTTAAGCTTCTTCAAATCAGCAAAATGGGCATGTTTTGAATCAATGGTAGCGGTGCTGCACTGAATTTAGGAAGAACCACTGATTTATGGTATTTTATGTCTTTATAATGAAGCTTTAATGTATGATTCTGGGTATAAAGCACAGTGTATACTTGGATTTTATGGTATAGGCCAGAGCGACCATAAATAAGAGCGCACTCTCAGCCCTAAAAGAGTAGTAAGAGACTGTTTTGAAGATATTATTTTAGAATTTGTTATCACTTATTTTGGATAGGACCGAGCGTTAAACACGGATTATGCGTTGGGACTTCGTGACGAGGGTTTAAATAGCAATAAATCAGGGGGTTTTATTGGATTTAGCATAGCACCGCTATGGTGAACCCAATAAACTTAGTGCAACGACCGGTTTGCAGCTATTTAAATCAGCAGTAGATTTTCCAATGTACGATCCGGGTTAAAATAATGCCCCGAGGGCATGTCTGCCGCGTGAGCCATTGACAAAGATAGCCTGTCGCGCTAGCTAGCGGAAATTTCAACGAAATCAGGCAGCAAAAGAAGTACATAAGAAAGAAAAAGATACAGTTTAAAACAGTCTCTAATAGTATTGTATGAATGTATACGGCACCTATCAGTACGTGCACAAACAGTCCACCAATAATATAGTGCCTATCAACACTTATTGAAGAATGTATGTCAGAAGAGAACAAATCGCTCAATTTTCTTGAGCATATTATAGAAGAAGACCTGAACCAAGGAATGCCCGAAGCAGCTTTGCGTTTCAGATTTCCACCGGAACCCAATGGTTACCTGCACATAGGACATACCAAGGCCATAGGTATCAGTTTTGGCTTGGGTGAGCGCTACCATGCCCCTGTCAACCTACGCTTCGACGATACGAACCCTACCAAAGAAGATCAAGAGTATGTGGACGCTATCAAGGAAGATATCCAATGGCTGGGCTATACCTGGGATAAGGAGTGTTATACCTCCGATTACTTTCAGCAATTGTATGACTGGGCCGTACAGTTGGTTCAGCAAGGACATGCTTATGTAGACTCCCAATCTTCCGAAGCCATGGCAGAACAAAAGGGGACACCGACAGAACCCGGAATTGCCGGCCCCTATCGTGAGCGCAGCGTGGCGGAAAACCTAGATCTACTGGAGGGCATGAGAAAAGGAGAATTTGAAGAGGGCAGTCATGTGCTACGTGCCAAGATAGACATGGCGCATACCAACATGCTCATGCGTGACCCGCTCATGTACCGCATCCTGAAAAAAGAGCATCACCGTACTTCCCATAACTGGTGTATCTACCCTATGTACGACTGGGCGCATGGAGAAAGCGACTACATAGAACAGGTATCCCACTCGCTCTGTTCGCTGGAGTTCAAACCTCATCGAGAGCTGTATGAATGGTTTCTGTCCCACATCCATGATGAGAGGCGCCTGTTGCCCAAGCAAAGGGAGTTTGCCCGGCTCAACCTGAACTATACGGTCATGAGCAAGCGCAAACTACTGCAACTGGTAGAAATGGAGATTGTCAATGGCTGGGATGACCCCAGAATGCCCACGATATCGGGGCTTCGGCGCAGAGGCTATACGCCGACCGCTTTGAGAAAATTTGTCGAAACCGTGGGGGTGGCCAAAAGGGATAACATTATCGACGTATCGCTATTGGAATTTTGCATACGCGAAGACCTGAATGCGAGTGCCACACGGGTCATGGCAGTACTCGACCCGGTGAAGTTGATCATAGATAACTACCCCGAAGGACAGGTAGAATGGCTGGAGTCGGAAAACAATCCCGAAGACAGCAGTGCGGGAATACGAAAGATACCCTTCTCCAAGGAGTTGTATATCGAAAGAGAAGACTTTAAGGAAAGTGCCTCCAACAAGTTTTTCAGACTGACACTGGACAAAGAAGTACGTCTGAAAAATGCCTATATCATCAAAGGCACCTCGGTCATCAAAGATGATCAAGGACGGATCACAGAAATCCACTGCGAGTACGACCCCGATAGCAAATCGGGAAGCGGTACCGAGGCTTCTCTGCGAAAAGTAAAGGGTACACTGCACTGGGTATCGGCTGCACAGGCCATTACCGCTGAGGTAAGGCTCTATGACCGTCTGTTTTCCGATGAAGCCCCCGATGGAAATAAAGAAAGGGACTTCAAGGAGTTTATCAATCCGAACTCTCTGAAAAAGATTGTCGCTTATCTTGAACCTGACATGGGCAATGCCCAAGTAATGGAACACTTTCAGTTTCAAAGATTGGGCTATTTCAATGTAGACAAGGATTCCAGCCCGGAAAGGCTCGTCTTCAACAGAACAGTGGGGCTGAAAGACTCTTGGGCCAAAGCTGCCAAGAGCAACGGTTCTCAAAAAACTGCTTCCAAAGTTTCGGAAGCAAATCAAAGTAGCCCCAAAAATCACCATCAAGCGGACCCGCTCACTGAAATCAAGAAGTCAGGTAAAAAATACACTAATCTACCTCCCGAAAAACAAGCGGTACTCAAAGAGAGGCTCCTAGAGCATGGAAAAAGCGTCCAACTGGAAGAACTGGTCCCTTTATTTGACACTGCTGTTAAGAAGACGGGGACCCGGATTGCCGTCATGCTGGCACTGACGGTAGTACTGGAACAGGAAAACCTTTCCAAAGAACATGATGAGGCTATAGGCGGTTTCATAGAAAAAGGTTTAATGGACAAACATCCAGTACTCCGGATGGTCACTTTAGAACTACTCTCCGGACAAAGCGATTGGAAAACAAAGTACAAGACCGAATTGGAAAACCTCTTGGATCAAGAAGAGGACCAAACGGTCAAAAGCAAGCTATCGGAACTGGTTTAAGTTCATTACGACAATAAAATCAGCGCCTTACCTGAAAAAATGGACAGACAGAGTAGCACTATATCAGGTCTATAAGTGTATGGCCCACTACCCTTGCTCATAGTGGGCCATACATCGGAAATAAGCCCATCGATAACGGTCAATTCAGCGCCCTCCATAGTACTATGGTATAAAAGAGCAATAGAGCCCCACCATAAAATGGATATAGGTTGATACGTTTATGCCTGTTTTTGACCAACAGTACTGTTGCTATTACCGTAAGGAACAGGGGAAGAAACAGGACCCCAGCGGCCTGACTCTCTTCTGTACTATAGGCCAGAATGGTAGCTCCTATGGCATATAGAAACTGGGCCAGCAAAGAAGAACCCCAGCCCCCGATATGCAGGGCGTATACGTTTTCTCCTTTCTGTAGGAGTTCTGTCCATGTAGTTTTCCTCCCGAATTCGAAGTGCAGAAATACGGCAATATACGCTATGACGATCCCTAGCATATCGAATTCGAACCGGTACCCTTCTGCCCATACAATGTAGGACAGCACATAGAAGTTCAATGCCGAACTGACGGGAAAAGTGACAAGAAGGTTTAGAAAGACATTTTCCCTGATGATGTTTGACCTACTCTCCAGAACCAGCAAGAACAGACCGTAGCCCATAATCGCCAGTAGGCACAGTGATGATCTCCAATCCAGAAAAAGATTGAGCAATAGTACTGTCATAGCGATATAGAAGCAATACAGCTTTATCTCCCTGAAAGAGACCATTCCCGTCACCAAGGGACGGTCAGGCTTATACACCTTATCATAGTCAAAGTCCTTTATCTCATCTACCATACGTAAAAACAACAGCACCATGAAAAAGGATATCGGTATAATGATCAGCTCCACCTTCAGATAAACGGCCCGGTCCACACCCAATTGTGAATACAGTACGGCCAATAGGGAACCGGACCACAGCAATGCGAATAAGCTGTGCAGCTTTGGTTCGAACACTTTCTTCAGAAAACCTATGAAGTTCATCTCAGTTATCGTTTAGAATCTGCACTTCTCCCGAACCTCCATCAATCTCTATCCACGCTCCATCCGGAATTACTTTGGTGGCATTTCGCAGTGCCACGACCGTAGGAATACCGAACTTCCTCCCCGTGATGGCCGTATGGGAGAGCATACTTCCCCTTTCTACAACCATACCTTTTGAGGCCAGCATCAAGAACAACCATCCCGGGTCGGTTTCTTTTGCGATGAGTATCTCATCTTTTAGAATAGCACTTACCGCCGAAGGGTCGGTCACTACCCTGGCCCTACCGGTCACCCTACCTATACTGGACCCGAGTCCTTGGTACCTGCCATCGGCATCTCCCTCGGCTTCGCTTACCGAAGGGTAATCATTAAGTTCGTTATCCCTGATAGCTCCAAACGTGGTGATATCGTCCTTAGGATTCTTCTGTTGGTTCTGTTCGAATTCTTTTTTCCTGATGTTGACCAGTGACTGTAGGTCATGCGTGTATCCGCTACCATCGATATAGCCAAATATCTCCTCTTGCGTCAAATGATATATGTCGGATTGATTTTCCAGTGCATTTCTACTTACCAGATATGCTCCCAGTGCTTTAAAGATATTTCTGCTCAAGCCGAAAAGTTCGCTCCGGCAATAGCGCGAATTCTCCCTATCCCTCACCAATCTTCGGAGTCTTCGGAGCAGATTCATCACTATACGGAACTTGAGGGGTCTTCCTTTCAGTAGTGCTTTCAGTTCGGTCTCTGCTTCATCCCTTACTTTCTGCTCATGTGTCCTTATACTATCTACGGTCTTATGCTGCAAGGCAAACTGTTTGATACTGCGAAGCAGTACACGGGGGTCATCCCTCATACTCGCTACTTCGAGTTTGAGCTCTTGTAGCCCTCTATCTCCATAATCATGTAAGTGCTCTTCGATTTTGGTCTGAAAGTCGGTTTTGAATCGATTCTTCTCCAAGAGTACCATCAGCTCATCTTCCGATTGGTTCTTGAACTGTGAGAACAGTTCTGGGCTCTCGCGTACTTCTTCGGCCAAATTCAGGGCCGATAGTAATATCTCCACACTGGTGAGGGACTCATCGCCACATAACAGGTCACTGAGCAATCCACTTTTTTTGTCGAGGCCCCATTTTTT
Organism: uncultured Cyclobacteriaceae bacterium; assembly: GCA_947492745.1. Lineage (GTDB taxonomy): Bacteria > Bacteroidota > Bacteroidia > Cytophagales > Cyclobacteriaceae > Aurantiphycus > Aurantiphycus algarum. The sequence continues at coordinate 7,676 of CANLOE010000116.1, forward strand.
GAAGCGATTTTCTACAAAGCCATACAGTATGATCAGGTAAGCATCATTGGTCAGCGTTGTCCCCCAGTGATTGCCTACCTCGGCCCATAGATCCTGAAAGCGGCGTAGCAGCTTTGATGGGTCTTCGCCCTTGAGGTCTTTTCCACGGACGGGTTTCATGAGGCCTTCCCACCAATTATAGAATCGGTCCATTTTACGGTGATGGGACAGGTAGTCTTTGATGGTATGCACTGCGGCGGCGGCAAACTGTGCCTTCTTCTTTATTTTTTTCAAGGAGCTAAAGAATCCTTTATGCTGCACGGCGTTATAAGAAGACTGTAAACCGATGGTATTTTCCCAATGCTCTCGAAATATCGGAAAGAGGGGGCTTTGCTGATGCAGCAGGTAGAAGTGGGAAAGATTGTAATAAATGCGTCCTTCCAAAAAACCGATCATCTGGTTCAAGGGGTCAAAGTTCTCTTTAAGCTTTTTTCTGGACACCCCTAATCGCAGGTAAGAGTCATAAAATATCTCCCTATAAAAAAACTTGGCAAAGGAGTAGGTGAGCACTGTTGTAACCCCGGGAAAGCTCTCTGTAACATTGGTATTGGTCCAGATTCGGATCTTTGAATAGTCTATAGCTATCGGCCGTGACTGTAAAAACTGAATCCCTCCATCAGCGGTAATCGTCCCTTCTATGTCCTGAGGTTCTCCAAAAACCTTTTCTATCTGCTGTCCATAGGCTTTTAGTTTCCTGATTTCCAAATCGTCCAGACATGCTTCGGTGGACTGTTGTGGACGAAGCGCTTCTCTTTTCAGACCGGAGCCCTTTTGCTCATCGAAGACGATCTTGTACTTCTTTTCGACGATCTCCTTTTTGATAGCCTGCGTTTTCTCATTGATGAAATAATGGTCTACCTCTACCTGTTCTTGTACTACCCCTTCTCCTATACCATGTCCGGCGATAATGATCATATCTTTGGAGGCTGTATTGGGATTAGCGGTAAACATGACGAAAGACCGCTCCCCCATGACCATTTGTTGGACACCTACGGCTACACTGAACCCGAGCAGGTCCATGGACTGCGTATGACGGTATATCAGTGCTTCTTCCGAATACCCCGAAGACCAACAGTCCTTTACCTTTTCTATAAGCTGGTCCTTGGTCACGTACAGAAAGCTCTTACTGATGCCGGCGAAAGGGTTATCCGATGAGTCTTCACTTTCTTCTTGCTTATAGCCCACCATGGAGGAGCGTACCGACACCAAAGAGGAAGGCTTGAAGTTCTCGTCGTATATCCGATGGATTTCACTTATCTGTTGCTCCTCCAGAACGATGGACATGAACAATAGCTGTATGGCACCAGCAGCTTCTTTGATGGATTTCCTATCTTCAAAATCAATACCCGTCAGTACTTGGGACACTTCTGTTTTTATCTGGAGAAAAGCATCCTCATAATAGTGACGTGTCAGGCAGAAGAAATCGGGTACAGGTATTCCCGAACGAATCATCCTCGTCTGCTTACCGAACTTCCCTCCTACTAAACTCTCTTCAACTACAGAATTAGCTTTTACGATTTTTTTCATGATTTTCTCTGATTACTTTGACGACTTGCGCCGGTTTTTTTGACAATGGATGGCGACCTATCAATGCCATCGCTTCCGATACATCTCCGTAGTGCGATAGCCCTATCAGTGCTATCTTTTCCCTAAATTTCCTGACTTGGGAAAAGTTCAATAGAGAAATGATCTTCAGAACTGTCCCATTGAGCGGTAGTGTGAAACGCTTTTGTTCTATACCGAATTCTTTCAGGATATCCTGTAGGGCCATAGGTTCTTCATATCCTATGTTCAATGCTTTTTGGAGAGGCATTTTTGTTTCGGAAAATATCAACTGAACCAGTTTCAGGATACTTTCGGCATAATCCTCCACATCGATAATGGCATATTTGGGATTTCCTTTGATCAGGTTTACCTTTTGATGCCCCATTTTCAATAGACCGGGGATGATGAAGCGATCTCCTGTTCCCAGGATAAAACGAGGTCTAAGGACAATTCCCCATATCCCCCATTTTCCCGCCGTATCGAGTACTTGTTTTTCTGCTTCGGCACGGGTCCTTGCCAGCGCTGTGGCAGGCCGTAAAGGCGAGTCTTCCCTTACCTTGACCTGTTCTCCGGCCCCATAAACCGACATGGAACTACCGTATATGATCCCCTTGGTATACTTGTTGACCTGATGTAATAAGTCTCGGGTGCCTTTTACATTTACACTATCAAAGCCCGTCCCATCGTGGTCTATATTTTTTGTGGCAAAGTGGATAAGGACATGCGGGCTATCGGGCAAAAGACCGTTCGGCAGGTCGGTCATATCGCCGATGACCGATACGTGGCCCTCCCTGTTCATGGCGCTCTTGTCTTTAGCCTTCCTAAGTAAGGATGTCACTTCAAACCGCTCCTCATGTGACGCTATTTTGTTCAGGATGGCTTTTCCCACAAAACCCGTACTTCCCAAAAGAATAATTTTCTTTGTTGAACCTGCTACCATATAAAAGGAATAAGTCTATACTTCTTTTCGGCATATTCACTGTACCCTCTCAACTCAAATAGATTGGTTTCTTCGATACTTATCCTTCTCACTATCGCGGGTACAAAAGCAAATAACAGTATGGCCAAGGATACCCAGTTAAAGAAGAAAAGCACCATACCCGCATTGGCCACCAGCATGCCCGTATAGGCAGGGTGTCTTACAATACGATAGGGGCCGGAGGATATGACCTCCTGATCTTCCAGTATCCGCACGCGATGCGAGTAGAACCTTCCTAGGTTTCGGATGGCAACCAGCCGAAATACTACACCTGCCACAAATAGTACAAAACCGATGACCATCGCTATACCAATGCTCTCCTTTGGCCAAAGGGTCGGAAATGCCAAAGTCGTCAGCACGGTAACACTTCTCACAAACGCATAGAGCTCGCAGGTTCTTTTATCACGTGTGCTCTTTCCTTTTATTATCTCGCCTTTGGTGATGTTCATCTCAGAAAGCAGCCATAAAAAATAAAGTACTACCATGGTACCTCCGGAGACCTGCATGACCAAGGGCCATTTGGATAACTTAATGATGGAAAAGATGATGACTGCCGGAACAAAAACCAAGCTCAACAGTAAGGGGGTGATTTTTTCTGATTTTTTCATTTTTATTTGATTCTAGTGAAACAGACCGCTCCTTTCACGAGTATCGATTTGTTCTGATTTATTTTTACCTGTAAGGACAACGAAGGGTTATCGGTACTTTCGGGTATTTCCGAAAGTTCTATCTTAGCGGTGATATCCAGTTCACCGAAACGAAGAAACTGTAATTGCATACTTGATAATCGGTAGTGTTTTTGACTATGCCCCTGTTTTTCGATGTACCGTAAGGCCAACTGCCGAATACCTGCCACGATCAACATCCCGGAGATATGGTCATTATAATGATCAAAAAAGAAAAGATGCCTCATATCAACAACCAAAGCCCCGGAGATACCATTTCCTCCTTTATCATGGAAAACATCTTCTATCAATCGTGTATATTCATGAATGGGCAATAGTTCCCGTGAGACTGTAGGCTTGGGTAGGGGGTCAGCTACCCCCACTATTCTTGATCGATTGAACAAACGTAGTTTCTCGTATTGCTTTTTTGTATAAAGCGAGAGTATCGATGAAAAACCGGCATAATGCCTTTCTTTAAAGTAAATCTCAAAACTGTACCGTATACCCTTCAACTCCCCCGTAAGAGAATAATCAGCGGCCTCCTTTCTCACTCGAAGGGTTATTTTGTTTTCTTTAAGTTCATTCTCCATTGTTGTATCCAACAGTGAATATTCCATACCGCTAGCCACAAAGTATGATTCCATGGGCACATCACAGAATAAATGAGCCACAGCAATGGAAACCTGTCGGCATATCTCGGAAATCAATACAATATTCTTATGTGGCGCTTCATCAAATTGACAAAAAAAGATATGCGTTCGTGGCAGTAATGCCACGCATTCATATTCATTTTCACTGGATTGTTCTATGTGGGTCAATAAGACATTTTCAATGTTTTTCTTATGTACCAGTGATTTGGGTATGGTCTGCGAAAACTCATCTACCATAGCTCCGTAGGTGTTAGAAAATTTCATTTATTTAGATTTTAACTACTTTTTTTTATCAAATAAACCATTAACTGTAAAGACTTTGAAACTCTCAGCTCGAATCGCTCCAAGCCGTCTACGGCACCTCCTTGGTTCACCATGCCAGTGCTGCAATTTCATTCCGAATATCATCATATGCAGTATACCTAACTACCTGTCCTGTCTTGCGGATTTGATGGCTTCCATGACGTACCCTGAACCTGTTCTCGTTTTTTTCTTTAGCCGCCGTTACGATGACGGTATATGTGTCGTAAAATACAGTCCAGCCTCTTCACAAAAAGCGCGATAGACCTTCCCTACATCATCGGACTCGACTCGCTCAGGGGCAATCAACCACAGCAGCACGACAAGAATTTGATTAACAACACATTACTGAATAAAGAAGACATCCTCTCTCTGACGGCAGTACTGCCAGTTAAGTCCTCATGACGAAGTTCCAACGAACATTCTGGGATAAAAGACTATATCAGGTACTTTTTGACTTTGAGTTCATGCTCTTTTTGGGATTTCTGAAGTCCTAAAGAGAAAAATAGAAAGACAGACAAGGTACCTTACGGGACTAAGGGACTGTTATGAACTGTATCTCTTTTATTGTCATGCGAATGGTATTAGATTTTTTTAATGGTCACTTGGAATTCGCAGGTACAACTTGCTCTCATTTGAATACTTTCTCGATTACCCTCACTGCTGTACATAATCTTTCGGCGCAGTATTGCGCTGGAAATTTCAACAGATAGCAAGGCAAGCTATCTTTATCAATGATGCCGTGCCCAAGAATAAGCGACAACAGATTCTAAAATAATAGCTGTCAAAGAAGTCTATAACACTATTTTACATAGATATCGACTTCATTCTACTCTTATATAGAACATAACAACAATCCATTGGTCTCTTGAAAAGGGAACAATTACCAATAGGAAATAGAGAAATCGGAAATCAAGTAGCATACTTGAGTAACTTGAATCGAACTAGACTCTTAAACGAAACAGTGTGAAAGAATTGCTTATCAAGTGCGCGGAAGTGTGGTTATGATTTTTCATAGCTGAAATATGGTTTGGTTTAAGGCTTTTTGAATAATTAAGAAGTGAAGTTATAAAAACTAATCGAATGTACATGTAATTTTTCCGACATTTACATTTCATTACCAGTACACATAGGAGTACAGTGGTTTAGCTTTCAATACCCTGATTATAATAGCTTCATACATCGAAAGATTTACTTTTCATCCTCTAGCCGAAAAAATATATAATACAAATTTAGGTTTTAAATGTCGTATAAGATTGCGCGGGTCATTTTGGGTTCAACCCAAATTGATCGATAGAAATCGTGATGAGCGTACAAACAGCAAAATACCGGCCATTTGGATTCGTTCGGCATAGCACCGCTATGGTAAATGAAGACCGGTGGGCAAAGCTTCCGGTAGGAAGCTATTTATGCGCGGAATAGGTTCTCTATTGATTGTTTTGGGTTTAATCAACGCTATCCCGAGGATGGTCAACGCAGAGTGAAACAAAATGAACAGGAAGATAGGCGATTTTAAAAGCTAAGTTTGTATTAATACAAATTTAGGTTTTAAATGTCGTATAAGATTCCGCGGGTCATTTTGTTTCAATCAAGGCGAGAACCGCAGGGATAGCAGCGCTATCCCGAGGATGGTCAACGCAGAGTGAAGCAAAATGAACAGGAAGATATGCGATATTTGAAAGCTAAGTTTGTATAAGTCCGGAATAGATTTTCTAATGGACATTTTGGGCTAAGTTTGTATTAGTAGCATTTTATGATACAGTTGTACCGGTGAACTACTTTCGCGATTTTCCTTGATAGTGTCCAATTGAGACATACCGAAACACTACCTACAGGGTATTGGGTATGGGTTCCCCACCCTTTTGGACTTCCCGCCTACCTTGAATACGCTCTGTCAACATTATCAGGTAGTCCAGTCTCTGTAGGCCTATCACATCCGGGGCATGGGGGTTGTCTTTTTCCAGTTCCAGGAAGTCCCGTATCAACCTGGACAGTGCGGGGAGTAGGCTCCCGTCTCTACGGAGCCTTATGGATTCTGTCAGGCTCCCTATCAGTTCGGACAGCTCCGAACTTTCCTCACAAACCGGGTCACAGTATTTACTTGCACATGACCACTCCTTGACCACCTCATCGAACAGGACCCAGAGTAACCTGTCCTCGGCATGCTGTACAGAGATTGCTTCCCGACCTTCGGTATCCGGTGAGGGCGGAGCGGCCTGTATAGTGATATTTCGGCTTGTCTTTATCGTCTCTGTTTCCATTGTTCCATATATTTCTCCATTGCACGCTCATGACCGGGTAAAAAGGCCGCCCTTGCCCAGAGGGCGGCCCGACCGAAATGGGACCCTTACAGGGTGGTCCCGACCCGTCCTCTCCCGGGGGTGTCCCCTACATTGTCGATGTCCCTGCCATGAGTGAGGGGATGTCTCCCACAGTTTTTTCCACGAAACCCTTCAGCTCAATGAGCCTGATCATATCCGGTGTACCGGTGCAGTCCGCTTCCAGTGCCATGAGCCTTTCCATCGGCCAGAGGAGGCTGCCCATCAGGTAGGATTCCGGATAGGATAGAAGGAACTCCACATTGGACCGGGTCAGCTCCATGAACAATATGCTCTCCCTTTTGACCGGAAGGCCCAACTCTGTTTCTTCTATCCATGCAAGGGCAAGCTCCTCGAACTTTGCCCATAGCTCTTTTTTGTTTTTCATATCTCTTCGCTCAGCTTTACAAATAGAGGCCACCCGAACCACCGGGTGGCCCCAACCTTAAACCATAACCATTATATAGGATGGTCAGCCCTGCCCTTGATAGGTGAAACTCCCCATAAAAGCACCGTACATACGGCCCTCTGTATTCGGATCCATGACAATCATGAATACTATTTGATACTATACGTAACCTTTGTGTTCATAAATGTAACATAATACTATTTATGTTACAAACATGAGTACGAAAATGATGAAAGAAATTGGATATTTATACTTGGGGAACAATGATGTTGGAAATGATCGGAGTCCGGCGGATGATAGAAAAATCATGCGTTGGCACTTCGTAACGAGGGTCTGAATATCAATAGATCAGGGAGTTTTATTGGATCTGGCATAGCACCGCTATGGTGAATTCAAAAAACTCAGTGCAACGACCGGTTTGCAGGTATTTAGATCCGCAGTAGATTTTCCAATGCATGATCCGGGTTGAACTTTCGTCATCATTTTCAGTATGTCCCAAAACAACTTTTTCCGGGTATAATCAGCTTGCTACGGTAGCTATGTAAAAGAGCCGCGAAGGGGTATGGCCGATCTTATGGAACTTCGATGACCCTGCCACCGTAGTTCCAAATAGGGGACGAACTAGGGCCATGGCCCTGAAAGAGTACCTGCCAAGGGCATGCGCCCATGGGAGGGACATAACACCACACCCTCTTGGTTCATGCTTCGGATTGTCGTAGTTTTGATCCTGTCACGGATAGAACGTTTTCCTTTATGGAGACAGAAAAAGAACAGCTATTGGGAGATAAGAACAATCCTTTAGGTCGGAACATAAAGAAGCTGCGCAAGAAAAAAGGGCTCAGCCAGCAGGATATGGCCGATGATCTGGAAATCTCTCGTACCCTGCTGTCCCACTACGAGACGGGTGCCCGGGAGCCGAAAACCTCACTCCTGTCCAGGATAGCAAAGACACTTGGGGTCACGGTCGGCCATCTACTGACCGATACGGGTCCGGTGGAGTCCCCGCCCATGTACAGGGGAGGCCCGCTCCCGGGAGCCACTGACCATGACGGGGAGGATATCGGGAAACCCTACAGGGAACTGCTACGGACTTTCAGGGAAAGGTACCCCGTGGACGAAAGTGGGGACGGGGCCCTGCTCCGTGAACTGCTCCGGGCCTACGAAGAACTGTTACAGATCGTAAGGGAACAGACCGCCAGGAACCATGACCTGAAAATCGTGCTCGACCATATCACCGGGATACTCGAAAGAGGACAGTACAGACCGAGAGAGGACAGTTAGCATGGCCGTACAGGGGGAAGCCTATCAAAAAAAGCACATTTACGAACCGATGGTCTTGGCCGGTAGGACCCACAATCCCACTGATCCGGTTCTTTGCCGAATTCCTGTTTCAGTTCATCATATTGTCGTAGTTTTGACCCGTCACGGATAGAACGTTTTCCTTTATGGAGACAGAAAAAGAACAGCTATTGGGAGATAAGAACAATCCTTTAGGTCGGAACATAAAGAAGCTGCGCAAGAAAAAAGGGCTCAGCCAGCAGGATATGGCCGATGATCTGGACATCTCGCGTACCCTGCTGTCCCACTATGAGACGGGTGCCAGGGAGCCGAAAACCTCACTCCTGTCCAGGATAGCAAAGACACTTGGGGTCACGGTCGGTCATCTACTGACCGATACGGGTCCGGTGGAGTCCATGTACAGGGGAGGTCCGCTCCCGGGAGCCACTGACCATGATGGGGAGGATATCGGGAAACCCTACAGGGAACTGCTACGGACTTTCAGGGAAAGGTACCCCGTGGACGAAAGTGGGGACGGGGCCCTGCTCCGTGAACTGCTCCGGGCCTACGAAGAACTGTTACAGATCGTAAGGGAACAGACCGCCAGGAACCATGACCTGAAAATCGTGCTCGACCATATTACCGGGATACTCGAAAGAGGACAGTACAGACCGAGAGAGGACAGTTAGCATGGCCGGACAGGGCAAAGCCTACCAAGAAAAGCACATTTATACCCAAATGCAATTGTTTTGGGACAGATCGAAGATCATTGCATAAGCACTGTTTCGCTTGGAACGACCCTAATGACCAATCCACTAATGACTATTCCACCAATGCAGGGTTTTTCCCTTGGTTTGCCGGACCCCTGATTTCCCATTTCACTTTTTCTTGAGTATACGAACCGATGAGTACCCGGTAGTGGCCCGATTCAATCCAGCCCCCTTTCCTTCCTGAACTTTCGGACACGGGCCGCTGCTTTCCAGTTTTCCATGATGAACCTGTCCAGCTCGTTTTTCCTCACGCGGCTCCGGACCGCAACTACTGCCAGCATCAGTAGCAATAGTAGGGCAACACATAGAAAGACCTGCATACGCAAACTCTGCTTTGCCGATATCAGTGTCATCCTCACTTCATTGTGATGGTTATCGATGGTCTTGGCCAGCACGGCCCTCAGCTTCCCTTGGTCCAGTCCTTTGCCAAAGTCCTGTTTCAGTTCTTTCTGACGCTGCTGGAGGTCTTTTACCCTCCAAATATCGACATCACGAACGAAGCCTCCACTTTTTGAATAGGCTCGTTGCGACCTATCCCATAGAGCTAGTGTTTCTGTCAGTGCTTCGCTGATATTACCGGTATCGGCCATGGCAACGGCCTTTTCATAGATGCCCATGGCCAAGCTGTACTTCCCAAGTCGATGGGCCAGTTCACCCTGAATGTTTAGTATCTTAAGGTGAATATTGGCATCAGAATAGGATGTACCTTCTAAGGCGATTACTTTATGTATCCATACTTCTGCTTTCTGATAATATTCTTCTCCCTGATACATAGTTGCCTCCGCAATATTGGCATAGGCCATAGCTTTTAGGTTATCGGACCGGTCGATAGACCTTACATATTTGAGAGCTTTATCGTAGGCATTAATGGCCTCGTGATAGTTGCCCATTCTAAAGAGTAGGGCACCCATATCATTTTGCCAATTGAAAAGGTGATGACTATCTCTACTGCCCGACTTTAGCTCTATACCTATGGCCTTACCATAGTACTCTAGTGCAATACTATTTTCAGGGCTACCTTTCTTCCAATGGCACATCGCTAAATTCGCAAAGGTGATGGCCGTGTATTGGGTATCACCGACTTGTTCGTAGTACTGAACTGCCTTTTCAAAATATGGTATGGCTTCTTCATAGATACCTATTTTTAGGAATACAGTGCCAATGTTGAAATAATCATCAGCCATTCTACCAGTATGGTCTCCCTCATCAAATAGAGCAATGGCTTTGAGATAATGGTATATAGCCTTATCGTATTTCTTTCTGCTTTGATAGATAAATCCCTTGCTATGATGCGCCCGGGCCTCATACTCGATATTGTCCGTCTCTCTGGCCAGCTGTAGTTGTTGCTCCAGATAAGCCATAGCTTGATCTGGGTTATCTTTTTTAATGGCTTTGGCCAGTTTCGAATACACCACGAGTTTGATCCTATTTTCCTGCTCGGATTGGAGCATTTCTTCAAGTGCTCCAATGTCTTTGGGCAGTTCCTTGACCAAAGGAAGGGGACTGTTTGAATTATCGCAAGCTAGACAGAACACTAAGGGCAGGAGGTAAAGTAATTTCATCGGTTAGGGTTATTATCGGTGTTTTTTTGGTATTGATACCTGCATTGCCATTGCTATATGAGCAATGGCAATGTTGCGCGCTTTCAATGGATTGATTATGCATGTACGTACCATACTAATTGCTTCGCAATATCATCATTTTCGAAGTCAGGGACAATAGGTATTGCTCCGATACCTTACATTGTAAGCATAGTATGTATTTGGGCTTAATCTCTATCGATTGGTCCTTCCCCTCCACTATCTACGGTTTCGGCCGCCGCTTCTTCTTGTGTGGGTACGGGCGAAACGGTGTCGAGTTCATCAGTGCAGCCGTAGAATGTTAGTATAGAGATGGTTAATAATAGTCTGAGGGTCGTTTTTCCGGTCTTCATGTCTGTGTTTTTTATATATAACAAATAAATGGTAGAAATATGGCGAATATCTCCGTAAAACACAATCGAAAGACCCCTGTACCCTGACATACCTGTTTTAATTCGGGACTTACTCCTTTTTCCGGCCGAAGATGTTACCTGGCCCATGGATGGGTGTTGTGGATGTATACACAGTACTACAATTGGGCTTTTGCGGGCAAATCGGTACCGAGAATGGGCATATTTCTCCAATAGGGTACATCGGGGGATTGGAAGCTGCTTGGTTTTGGTCACTACAGTATATACCGCTAGTGGCCGAGCTTCGACGGTCCCGGCAGTCGGCCGGGGCCGTCGATAAAAACAGGTGCAATATCAGCACTTTCCGTGACTATGACAACGCGACCTGTGGCCCATAACTTACATCGTAAGAATTAGTGCATCTGGTATCAATCTCTATCAGCTATTCCCCCTCCCCCTCCCACAACGGTTTCGGCCTTTGCCTCCTCCTGTGCTGGGGCGGGCGAGACGGTGCCGAGTTCATCGGCACAGCCATAGAGTGCCAGTAGGGAGAGGGTGAGTAATAGTCTGAGGGTCGTTTTTCCGGTCTTCATGTCTGTGTTGTTTATATATAACAAATAAATGGTAGAAATATGGCGAATATCTCCGTAAAACACAATCGAAAGACCCCTGTACCCTGACATACCTGTTTTAATTCGGGACTTACTCTTTTTTCCGGCCGAAGATGTTACCTAGCCCATGGATGGGTGTTGTGGATGTATACACAGTACTACAATTGGGCTTTTGTGGGCAAATCGGTACCGAGAATGGGCATATTTCTCCAATAGGGTACATCGGGGGATCGGAAGCTGCTTGGTTTTGGTCACTACAGTATATACCACTAGTGGCCGAGCTTCGACGGCCCCGGCAGTCGGCCAAGGCCGTCGATAAAAACAGGTGCAATATCAGCACTTTCCGTGACTATGACAACGCGACCTGCGGCCCATAACTTACATCGTAAGCATAGTATGTATTTGGGCTTAATCTCTATCGATTGGTCCTTCCCCTCCACTATCTACGGTTTCGGCCTCCGCTTCTTCTTGTGTGGGTACGGGCGAGACGGTGCCGAGTTCATCGGCACAGCCATAGAGTGCCAGTAAGGAGAGGGTCAGTAATAGTCTGAGGGTCGTTTTTCCGGTCTTCATGTCTGTGTTGTTTATATATAACAAATAAATGGTAGAAATATGGCGAATATCTCCGTAAAACACAATCGAAAGACCCCTGTACCCTGACATACCTGTTTTAATTCGGGACTTATACAAATTTGGGTTTTAAATGTCGTATAAGATTCCGCGGGTCATTTTGGGTTCAATCAAGGCGATAACCGCAGGGATAGCAGCGCTATCGCGAGGATTGTCAACGCGGAGTGAAGCAAAATGAACAGGAAGATAGGCGATATTTAAAAGCTAAGTTTGTATTACTCCTTTTTCCGGCCCGAAGATGTTATCTGGCCCATGGATGGGTGTCGCGGATGTATACCCAGTACTACAATTGGGCTTTTGTAGGCAAATCGGTATCGAGAATGGGCATATTTCTCCAATAGGGTACATCGGGGGATCGGAAGCTGCTTGGTTTTGGTCACTACAGTATATACCGCTAGTGACGAGGCTTCGATGGCCCCGGCTACTGCCGGGGCCATCGATAAAACAGGTGCAATATCAGCACTTTCCGTGACTATGACAACGCGACCTTCGGCCCATAACTTACATCGTAAGAATTAGTGCATCTGGTATCAATCCGGGTCGATGGTCTCCCCATGTCCCCCAACGGTTTCGGCCTTTGCCTCCTCCTGTGCGGGGGCGGGCGAGACGGTGCCGAGTTCATCGGCACAGCCATAGAGTGCCAGTAGGGAGAGGGTGAGTAATAGTCTGAGGGTCTTTTTTCCGGTCTTCATGTCTGTGTTTTTTATATATAACAAATAAATGGTAGAAATATGGCGAATATCTCCGTAAAACACAATCGAAAGACCCCTGTACCCTGACATACCTGTTTTTATTCGGGACTTACTCCTTTTTCCGGCCCGAAGATGTTATCTGGCCCATGGATGGGTGTCGCGGATGTATACCCAGTACTACAATTGGGCT
>CANLOE010000117.1 GCA_947492745.1 uncultured Cyclobacteriaceae bacterium
TTATGCTCTCATGACGAAATCCTATTGATCAATTTGGGTTAAATTGCTCTAGTAAGGAAAATGAAATTATTAAGATACTGTCTTGAAAGGCATTATCTTATAGTTGTTATCGCTTATTTTAGGAAGGTACGAGCCTGAAAATAATGTCCTGAGGGCCTAGCCAGTGAAGGGACCTATCGCGTGAGCCATTGACAAGGATAACGGGAAAGCATTCAACTTGAGGCGCATATGTGCATACGAATTCCGCACGACCCGTAAAAATCAATACTATCCGCGTGAAAAATAAAGGATCCATTATAAAACAGTCCTTAAGACCATAAAAAGCCATGACATGGATACACCCCATATAAGTTAAAAAAATACAGTATATTGATTATTCCTTATTGAAAGAGAAGATTGCTCATCATCTATGGAAATATTCTTAAAAGTCGACACTTGGGTAGCTTTACTAACTCTCACCTTTTTGGAGATAGTACTAGGAGTGGATAATATTATTTTCATCTCCATTGTATCCAATAAGTTGCCCGAAACGGACAGAGCTAAGGCAAGAAACATCGGATTATCAATAGCCTTGATATTGAGAATAGGACTGCTGATAGGGGTCACTTATATCATTGGTTTCAAAAAGAGTCTATTTGTTTTACTGGGGCATGGTTTTAGTATCAGAGATATTATTTTGCTATCTGGAGGTATTTTTTTGCTTTTTAAAAGTACCTTGGAAATCCATCATAAAATGGAAGGAATGACCGAACAAAGCAATAATAGACAAATCAAGGCTACTTTTCTCACTGTTATCGTTCAGATTACCCTACTGGATATCATTTTTTCCTTTGATTCCATACTGACGGCTATCGGTCTGACCAAAATCCTACTTCTAATGGTCATCGCTATTATCATTACTATGTTCATCATGATGGCATTTTCGGGGGGTATCAGTACGTTTATCAGCAACCATCCCAGTATAGAAATACTGGCACTGTCTTTTCTGATATTGATTGGCTTTATGCTCATCATAGAGGCATTGGGCCATCATGTGCCCAAGGGATATATCTACTTTGCAGTATTTTTTTCGCTGATTGTGGAGGTCATCAATATCAGAGTCAGAAAACAGAACAATCCCATCAAACTCAACCGAAAACGGGAACTATAGCGTCGAGCTACGCCCCAAAATCATCACAGACCTTTTTGTCGATTTCATTTTCATTACCACACTCTGTTTTTATATATCACAGGGAGTTGATGATACGGTATCGACTTGAAAAAACGTATCCGGGAGGGAACAGAAAGGCTTCAAGACGAGTCAGAATATACCTTAGAGTAGAATAGACATCCTCTATAGCTGTAATACAAACTTAGCTTTCAAATATCGCCTATCTTCCTGTTCATTTTGCTTCACTCTGCGTTGACCATCCTCGGGATAGCGCTGCTATTCCTGCGGTTCTCGCCTTGATTGAAACAAAATGACCAGCGGAATCTTATACGACATTTAAAACCTAAATTTGTATAACTCCAGTGAGTGAAGTATATATTCAAATGATCAAAAAAATCAGAACAGCTGTCCCGACTGTTTTAAATCTACTACCTGATTCCCTATCAATAAGGATAGATAACTTCTTTTCCGGTAATTTCTTATGCATCAAAGGTACTCCTTTAAAAGAGGACGGTTTTGAATCCAGGGCTTGTATCATCCACTCTTATAAAGTGAATTTTTCAGCTCTTGCAAAACTTAATAGGCTTGAATTTTAAAGGGATATCCTACTTTTGCAAAAAAAATATTTTTGAGTTAAGGTGTCAAGAAATAAATTTATTTTCAATTCGTTAACAAGTTAATAATTCACTTATTGTCGTTACGTATGTTAAATCACAAATCCTTACAAGCAAGTATATTAACTTACAGGTTTTATAGTTATTACGGAAAAAGAAGCTATTTGAAAAGGCTATTTAGAAAAAAATTTACAACTAAGCAAATTTGCCATGCGTTTTTGGCATAAATAAAATGAACTGATAATTATAGTTGAAAGCTATACGAATCAACAGTAACCCTTTAGCTCTTTTTGTAGCGAATACATCTGCAATGGGTCTACCATAGTAGGAACTTCAAACCGTAAACTTAAGTTTAATACTTTTACCATGCTCTATAAGATAGCAACAGATAAAAGAAGAGCCAGTACTACTTGGCCTGCAGAACGTTTTGGCCCAAACCAAAAGACCATCTGGGCATTTCGTCTGAAAGTGCAACTATCGATGAGAAGTAGAACTAACCAATTACTTACTTTACTACGGATTGATCGACTTCTATCCATAGAAATTGTTAATCAAATTTTTCAACCAATTTTTTTTTAAACCAAAACCAATAAGAAAATGAAATACTTACACTCAAAACCGATTATTTTATATGCTCATCTTAAGTCATATTTATTATGCTTATTATGTATGTGTTTTTCCTTTCAAAGCGCGCTAAGTCAATCTCACAACTGGGAAAGAACAAGTCCTGGAGGTGGAGGCTGGTTTAGCTGTATTGGCGCAAGTAAATCCGGAATTATTCTTGCAGGTAGCGATTTGAGCGGTACTTATAGAAGTAAAGACGATGGCGCTTCTTGGGATGTTATTGGAGCTAGCAGAGGTGTTAAATCAACACATGTTTCTGGGATAGGGTTTCATAGAGTTGATGGAAATATTATGTTTATCGCTAGCGGTGGCATCCACAAAACTATTGATGGAGGAGACTCATGGTATAAGACGATTGATACTAAAGGTTATGTATCTGATATTGAATTTGGCACGAAAAATCCTGCTGTGGGTTATGCCTCAAGCCATTTAGGTAATTGGCGTTCGCAAAATGCCGAAATATACAAAACAACAGATACTGGTGAAACTTGGACCAAAGTTCAAAGTAATTTACCAGAGACAAGAATTCTAAAAGTTATAGTAGATATTAACAACTCAAATACAGTATACTTAATTACAGGAAGAGGAAGACCCTCCTGCTCTGTTGCCGATGTGTATAAAAGTACTAATGGAGGAACAGTATGGACTAATATAACCGATAATAATGATTTTGAAGGTTTTACGGAAGTTGCTGATTTTGCTGTAGACCCTAATAACTCAAATACAATGTATCTTACAACAGTTAAAGCAGATTGTGATAATCGGTTTTGGAGAGATGGTTTAGAAAGTAAACTTTATAAAAGCACTAACGGAGGAAATACTTGGTCAAAAATACAAAATCAAGGTGGTATTATACGTATCAACCCTAACAATTCTAATATTACCCTTCTTGAATTACATGTAGCTAAAGATTGGAACTCTAGGGCGGGAGTGCGACTTTCTACTAATGGGGGAAATTCATTTACTAAAATAAGCGATTTTTCTAAATGGGAAACTACTTTTCGTGGTGATATGCCTTACGGAGGGACAAGTGATGGCTATTGTAGAAACATGGGAGAAGATTTATCTAACCCTAGTAATTTTTATACTTTTTCTGCCCAATTTGTTGGCCGCACCACAGATGGTGGTCGCAATTTTGAAATCTTGCATGGTAATAAAGTTGGCGCCAATGGCTGGAGAAGTACCGGTGTAGATAACTTGGTAAATATGGACATGGTAATAAGTCCCAAAAATCCCAATCTTATTTATTTAGCACTAGCCGATATGGGCGTTTGGAGAAGTTTAGACAAAGGGGAATCTTGGGAAAACTGTAATTCTGACGACAAAAAATATGGCTGGGGAAATAGATCAGGAGGTCAATTTCACTCCATTCTTGCCGATCCTGACAGAGAAAATGTAGTTTGGGCAACGACCAAACGTGGTTATGTCCTGAAAAACACTAAAATGGGCGAGAACACCAGCTGGGTTGATATAAACGGAGGTACGATACCCGCCGTCAAGTCTGCCGTACACGGCCTTTCTATAGACCGCACTAGTCCCAAATCTAAAAGGACCCTCTATGTTGTCTCAGAAGGTTCCGTTTACAGAAGTATTAATGATGGCGATGACTGGAAAAAAGTATTGGACAAAAAATTCTGTAGTTTTACTGCGGTAGATCAGTTTAATGGTGATATCGTGTATGCTGGCGGAGGTAAGGTAAAGGCATATGGAAATCTACTGACAAAGGTGATAGTTGGGAAAAATTAGATAGTTTTACTGACTTCCCTGCTGATAACCACAGACATAGCATAAGATCAGGAGCTTATACAGGTGTCTATGATATTGTTACCGATCCAAACAACCCGAACTGGGTCTATGTGACCATACATGGAAATGGGCGAGACGGAGGTTTATTTGTAAGTAAAGACCAAGGCAGTAGCTGGACAAAATTACTTAATGATAAATACATGAGACAGGTAGCGGTAATGCCAAAAAACTCAAACATAATCTATGCAACCTCATCTAATGCCATAGGGTCGGGAGGTTACCGAGCAGAGAGTAATGGCATATGGTTCACAAAGGACGGTGGGAAAAACTGGACCAAACAGAATCAAGGTGCCGCATTTTATACCTTCAATTCTATCGACATTTCCAATGAAGACCAACCCTATGTGCTCGCTGGTGGCCAAGGTATAGGATTTCAGAAAGCTCTTGTTCCCGTACCGGACAGCCCAGGCAGCCGGCCAACAGTTACCTTATATGCTGGTTGTAATTTTAGAGGTAAAAAAGTGACCTTAGATGATGGGGTATATTCTTTTTCTGATTTTACTGAAAAATTTCCAAGTGATCAATTATCATCTATTGATGTCCCCAGCGGTTATAAAGTGACACTGTATGAACACAGTTTATCCGGAAAAGCTTTAGAACTGACCTCTGATGCAAGCTGTCTTATCAGAGAAGGTTTTAATGATAAGACCTCTTCTATAAAAATAGAAAAAATTTCAAGTAGGGCTGGCTTACTTCCGCTCAATAGAAGTTCCGAATTGACCGATCCCCAATTTAAACTGTACCCCAACCCTGTAAAGGATCAGCTACATTTGGATTTCAATGAAGAGTTTCAAGGAGAGGGTTTGAAATATAGTATCAGTACCATTTCCGGAAAAATAATAGATAATGGTATTTTGACCAAAGATCATAAAAACAGTAAAGTCATTACTGTTGACAATTATCAAAATGGACTATACTTTATTAGTATAGAGTCCACTACAAAAGAAGTGATAAAAAAGAAGTTTATGATTGCGAAATAATAGTAAGCTTTGATTTCCCCTTCTCCCTCTCCCTTTCGGGAGAGGGAGAAGTAGGGAGAATCAATAAATTTCTTTTATTGTCTTCGAGCTTTCCTATCATGCTCATTACCGTATGCAATGGTTAATAATTTCGCTAAAACCCGCGCTAGATAGTGCTGCTGTTCTATCGACGTAGCAGACCGGGCCCTTCACTGACAAAGCCCTTAGGACATTTTCTTCACGCATGCTCCTGCCGTCTTGTAATAATAAACAAGTGGTGGCAAATTTTAGAACACCCCCTTTGTAAACCCTATTCACTGCTATCTTCTATTACTTTTTTCGGCTGAGGAGATTCTTTGTCCAGCTCAGAGAGCAATAGCTCCTGTACGTTCTTCTTTATTTTTACGGTCAGGTTATCGGTAGGTAAATCATTGATATCTTTCCCGAAAGGGTCTTCTATTTCTTCCGCTATGAGTTCTATACTTAAAAGAATGAAAAAAATGAACAGTACTATAGGTACGGTGATGTAGTGAAACTCGTACACAAAACCAAATGGCAGTGTGATTGTATAGGTGAAGATGAATTTTTTGATGTACATACTATAAGAATAGGGAATCGGGGTGTTTTTAATGCGTTCACATGCTCCCATAATATCCGAAAAGGACTTCACTTCCTTATCCAACAAAAAGAACTGATGACCCGTAATGATTCCCTCTTTGTAGAGTATATTTATCCTTCGGTAGATTATGGTAGTCAACATGTTCGGCACGTGTTCGTACTTACTTAGGCTTTCGTGCGTATAGGGGTCGACTATATCAAGCTCTCCTACCTCGGTGCCTTCCCTTAGATGATCGCGCAGAGCAGTAACAAAATTGGGAATCATCTGGGCAAAATAGAATCGTGTCTCTACATGATTTTGAGGAAGAAAAGCATTGAGCTTAGAAGCAAGGTTACGTGTGTTATTGACAAGACTCCCCCAGTGCTTCCTTCCCTCCCACCATCGGTCATAGGCAGAATTGGTCCTGAACACAAGAAAAAGTCCCAACACTATACCCAGTAGCGAGTGTACTGCGGTAGTGCCCTTGAACTCGACTTCAAAAAAATGGAACACAAAAGCAATCAGTGTTGTGTAAATACCTATTGTAACCAATGCCGGAAGCAATAACTTCAGTACATGTCGACTATACGTGTGAAATATAAGTGATAACCAGCTTTTGGGATTATACCTGACCATAAACAATTATTATTAAAAAATACACGAAAGCCATACCTAGAGGACATTCATTACTTCGAAAATATTCAAAATAAGCAAAAGCAAAAAGCCTACATCTAAGATGGTAATGCCTCTACAATTTAGAATAATCATCTAAATTTTAAAAGCAACACTCGCAAATAGAAAAGAAAATCACTGTCTTCAGCTTCTTCTTCCGAATTTCACCGAAACCTGTATGGCATAGACAAGATTAAAATCCCAGATGCCTTCCACTGGATAAATCTGAAGTTCATTCTGTCATGGGCTATTTTTGGCTTCATCCCTTTTTTCTATAGGTATCGCATTGATTTTCGATGGACATTCAAGATCAGCAGAAGAACGATATGCTCTCAAGCTTTTATTTTCCTCATCATGCCCATTACCGCTGTAGCTGCTTTCGGCATATGATTTTGTTGAAAGCCCATAGACAGCACTACTGTTTCTGTCCATCTCACGAGGCTGGCCGCCTCCTTCGCCAGCTAAATCCTCAGGACATAATTTTCACGCTCTTACCTCTCCAAGATAAACAATAGCCAATCTCCAAATCCATCCTAAAACCGTTTCCGACAGTATGCCCGGAAGCTGGTCATTTCATGAATTACTCATCGTGAAAAGGCCCAATTTCTTTGCGTAGTATGCAGTAGACCAAATCAATTATCACAAAAAAACCAAACCCTTGATTGTTTTTCCAAAGGTTGCTGCATAGTTTTAAATCCTAAAATTTATTAACCATAATTTAACATCAAACCTTAAAGACCATGAATTTTCAATCCATTATTTTCAATACCATTTTTATGTTTACGATGGTATTCGTAAGCTGTAGTTCCGACAACGAGACCATTGTACCCAACGCTTCACAGGAAGTGTCCAGTACCGCAACTGTCAGTGTCGATGAACTGATGAATGAAACTTCGGCTATTTATCATTATAAAGGTAAAACGTACGAAGGCGTGATTGACTTCGAGTCTGCCATTACTACTACAGACAATCTACACCAACTCTTTATCGAATCCGACGTTTACGTTTTTGATAGTGAAAATGAACTGGACCAATTCTGGAATACTTATCTTCATGATAACAAAACAGAGGTTACAACAGAGGCAAGGCGCACTAATGTCAAGGTAGTATTCGAAAATCGCAGTACGGTTACCTATTCTACCAGTAGTACGAAAAACTATAATTTAGGAAGAAATGGTTCGTCAGGAGTGCGCAGAGTAACCGTCAACAATAGGAAAGCGCTGATTGTATTATGGAAAGGAAAACCAAAGTCTTTTAAAGAACTAGGGAGATGGACCGTTAATCCACGTCAGACCGTTTCCCCTCGTAGACGGGCACAATTTATGAAAGTATTTCCAAGATAGTCTTGTCACACGTACCGAACTCCTGCTAGAGTTCGGTACGTTAGTCAATAAATGAGGTCAACTATTTTCTTGCGTTCCAGTATATGAACTAGACCCTGTCAGTCTTTTATCGCCCTCCCCTCTGCCTGTTATACCCAAACTCAATTGATATGGGACTACAATCGGATGCATGAAAATTCCGAGAATTATCGAGGCATGAACCCTAATGACCATTCTACTAATAACTTATCCATCAAACTTGGTAATGGTCATCCTTTTGTCTCTAGGCAACATTTTCCCAAAACATTTTTTCTTAAGTATAATAAGTACACCTTAGATCATATACCCTTCGTTGTAATGACATACAACAATCCAATACCTTTCGATCGATGATACTTTCAAGACAAAGACCCCAAAGCTCCAATAATAAAACAAGATAATAAATACCTTCATGTAACAGGGAGCATGACTCTTTACTCAAAAAGAATCATAAGCAGCAAAATATCCTTTATAGAACGATATTGACGATTTTCTTGGACACAACGATGACCCTCTTTGGGGTTTTGCCCTCCAGCCACTTTTGTACTGCTTCTGAGGACATCACCTGTTCTTCGATGGCCTCTTTTGGCGTATCGAGCGAGAAGTTCATCTTCACCCTCATTTTACCATTAATGGCAATAGGATACTCATGACTGTCCTCTATTAAGTATTTGTCATCATAAACGGGGTAAGTCGCCGTGGCGATGCTCTCCTTATTGCCCAAGAGTTGCCAAAGTTCCTCTGCAATGTGCGGAGCATAGGGCGATAGCGCTATGACCAAGTCACTGAGTACCGCTCTGTTATTGCACTTGAGGGCGGATAGTTCGTTAACACAGATCATAAATGTGCTTACTGACGTATTGAATGAGAACCTGTCGATATCCTCGGCTGCTTTTTTCAAGGTCTTGTGCAAGGCTTTCATTTCCTCTGGTTTGGCCTTTCCATCGCTTACCACAAAATTACCCTCTTCATCATGAAAAAGTCGCCAAACTTTTCTCAGAAACTTGAAAACCCCATCGATGCCATTGGTATTCCAAGGTTTGAACTGTTCCAATGGTCCTAGGAACATTTCATAGAGCCGAAGGGTGTCCGCTCCATATTTGTCCACGATATCATCGGGATTGACCACATTGTACAATCGCTTGGACATTTTTTCCACCTCATATCCACAGAGAAATCTGTCTCCTTCCAAAATGAATTCCGCAGCGGCCAGATCAGGACGCCAATTCTTGAAAGCCTCGATATCCAGTTCATCATTGTAGACCATGCTTACGTCCACATGGAGTGGTGTACAGTCATGTTCTTTTCTCAAATTATAGGAAACGAAAGTATTGGTGCCATTGATACGGTAAGCTAAACTGGACCGCCCTTGGATCATTCCCTGATTGATCAATTTCTTAAAGGGTTCGGGGTCACTGACCAGACCTCGGTCAAAGAGGAATTTAGTCCAGAATCGAGCATAAAGTAGGTGACCGGTAGCATGCTCTGAGCCACCGATATAAAGATCTACAGACTTCCAGTACTGCTCAGCTTCCTTTCCTACGAATGCCTCGGTATTGTGTGGGTCCATATAGCGCAGAAAGTACCAGCTCGAACCGGCCCACCCGGGCATGGTACTCAACTCTAGGGCGTGTCCTTCTTCTGTTTTCCAATCTGTGGCTCTTCCCAGTGGGGGATCACCGTCCTCTGTGGGTAAGTACTTATCGATTTCGGGCAATACCAGTGGAAGTTCGCTTTCTTCCAGCAGGTAAGGAATACCTTCTTTAAAGTAAACGGGCAAGGGTTCACCCCAATAGCGCTGACGGGTAAATATGGCATCTCGAATCCTGAAATTGACCTTCCCCTTGCCAATACCGGCCTCTTCAATGGCTTCCACACCCTTGACCATGGCTTCGCGGGCTTCCAATCCGTTCAGAAAGTCCGAATTGATCATCTTTCCATCCTTGGTCGGGTCAGCAGCTTCGCTGATATCCACACCTTCGATGATGGGGACAACGGGCAGATCGAAGTGTTTGGCAAAATCATAATCCCTCTGATCTCCTGCGGGTACGGCCATGACCGCTCCCGTACCATAGCCCGCAAGTACATAATCGGCCACCCAAACAGGGATTTTTTCCTTGGTAAAGGGATGCAGTGCATAAGCGCCCGTAAACGCACCACTGATTGTCTTGACATCGGTCATGCGTTCTCTTTCCGATCGGTTGGCCGCTACTGATACGTACGCTTCCACGCTATCGCGCTGGCCCTCAGTGACCAGTGCCTGTACCAGCTCACTTTCCGGAGCGATAGCGAGATAGGTCACCCCAAAAATCGTATCGATCCGCGTTGTGAAGACCTTAATGGAAAGGTCTTTGTCCTCGACGGCAAAACTCAGTTCGGCTCCGATAGACCTACCTATCCAGTTGCGCTGCATCTCTTTAATGGGCTCGGACCAGTCGAGGCCTTCTATATCCTCCAGTAAACGCTGTGCATACGCCGTGATGCGCAGGCTCCACTGCATCATGCTCTTGCGCACCACAGGGTGGCCGCCCCTTTCGGAAAAACCGTCCTTTACCTCATCATTGGACAATACGGTACCCAGTGCGGGGCACCAGTTCACGACCGTATCCGCTAGGTAAGCCAAACGATACTTCAATAACCAGATCTGCTGGCCTTTTTCATCCATGGACTGCCAGTCACTGGCAGTGAATACTTCCGTATCTTCATCACATGCAGCACGAACAGCGGTATTGCCCTGTTTTTCGAAAATAGCTTTCAGTTCTTCTATGGGGCGTGCCTTTTGCCGTTCGGTATCGTACCAGCTATTGAACAACTGCATGAAGACCCACTGTGTCCAACGGTAAAATTTAGGGTCACAGGTCTGTACCTCCTTATCCCAGTCGAAAGAAAAACCGATATTTCGCAATTGCTCTTTATAACGTGAAATGTTCGTGGCCGTGGTCACTGCGGGGTGCTGTCCTGTCTGTACGGCATATTGCTCTGCCGGCAAACCAAAAGCATCGAATCCCATAGGATGCAGTACATTGAACCCCTTGTTACGTTTATAACGCGATACGATATCAGAGGCAATATAACCTAAAGGATGTCCGACATGAAGACCGGCTCCCGATGGGTAGGGAAACATATCCAAGGAATAGAATTTAGGTTTAGTGGTGTCTATACCTGCTTTGAAAACCTGATTTTCTTCCCAGTAATCCTGCCATTTTTTTTCTATGCTTCGAAAGTCGTATTCTGCCATGGGTGATGAACGGTAAAAGATTAAATAATGAACTATGGACACAAAAATATACTTTTTGAATTCATATTGAGTGGGGCATAGCTAAAAATAGGAATTTATGGGAAGCACTATACACAGATGAGGCCCATATCTCGATATCGGCACCTATCGAAAACCCATTCGGACCTAGAGCAGTCCTTTGGTACCCACATGAGCTTGACTACGGTAAAGGGAATTTCGGTACGAGTAAAAACAGGCCCCTATCAAGGCTACGGGCCGATTATTGAGAAGAGCCATACCAAGCTACGAAGATTCACAAAAGGTTTGCAGTCAAGATATTGGCCGGCATGGACTTTGTTCCGGTTCAAATCTGTATCTTTAAAAAGACTGAAAAGGATTTTAACCCGGATCATGCATTGAAAAATCTACTGCGGACCTAAATAGCTGCATAGACTTAGAGACTTAGTTATGTTGACTGTGTTTCATTCACCTCATTGAATCCGGTATACCGTTGAACGGAATACGGATTCCGGTAGTTCATTTGAAAATTTTTCTGTCCAGGCGCAGCGTTTTCAAAATTTTCTGCATCCCACAGGCTGGTCCGAAACTCCTATGGGTTTCATCCTGCTTAATTCTTATCAATAGGACCGAGCGTAAAGAAAGGGTTCGGGGAACCCCTTTCAGCGAAGGGGCCGGTCTGCCGCGCAAGGGTAAGCGTCCGGCCGGCTTTAGGCGAAAACGGAGTTCTGGGCGGATAGAGAACATATTGACCACGATTTGAACGATGAAAAGGCAATACGTCCAAAATACTTTCCTCAAAAGCGGGGTATAGGTTGGCCGACTGTTAAACCCAAATTGATCAATAGGATTGCGTGATGAGCGTATAAAGTGCAATAAGATCAGCGGTTTAGGTGAGGAGGCTTTTGTATCACTAAGGTGACGAGCATGCGCAGCTTAAACCCGAAATGTCCATTAGAAAATCTATTCCGGACTTAACTGACTTCAAATCAGTAACTGAATGCGTTTTTTGAATTCACCGTAGCGGTGCTACGCTGAACCCAAGAAAACGCACTGATGTATTGCCATTTAAGTCCTCATGACGAAGTTCCAACGAACATTTTGGGTTAAAACAGGGATAGCAGCGCTATCCCAAGGATCGTCAACGCAGAGTGAAGCAAAATGAACAGGAAGATAGTTAAAAGTTAAGTTTGTATTATACAAATTTAGGTTTTAAATGTCGTATAAGATTCCGCTGGTCATTTTGTTTCAATCAAGGCGAGAACCGCAGGAATAGCAGCGCTATCCCGAGGATTGTCAACGCAGAGTGAAGCAAAATGAACAGGAAGATAGGCGATATTTGAAAGCTAAGTTTGTATAAAACCCAAATTGATCGATAGAAATCGTGATGAGCGTATAAATAGCAAAATACCGGCCATTTGGATTCGTTCGGCATAGCACCGCTATGATGAATGAAGACCGGTGGGCAAAGCTTCCGGCATGAAGCTATTTATGCGCGGAATAGCTTCTCTATTGATTATTTTGGGTTAAACCCTCGTTACGAAGTTCCAACGCATGATACGGGTTTAATTTCTCCATATCAGAAACTGCTTTGAAATGATTTTGGAAATCTGTCATCACTTATTTTGGAGAGGTATGAGCGTGAAAACAATGTCTTGAGGATAGTACAAAGTGGCCGACCCGCCCTGTGAGCCATGGACGAACAGTAGTGCTATCTATGGGTTTTCAACAAAGTCGTACATCAAAAGAAACAACTACAGCAATGAGTAAGTATCATGGAGAAAGCAAAAGTTTGAGGTGAATGTTGTTCATACGAGTTCTATTTGTCCCTTGAAAATCAACACGGTAAACATGAAAACAGAGGAAATACCGTTCAAAACGGCCTCTTATATGATTTCCCTATAGGGAATATCCTTTATTTTTATACATTTATTAATACAATCGGATTCATTTTGCGCTTTACTTACTACTCTGTACTTTATATCCTACTGCTGGGACATCTAGCCTGCAAAAGTCAAAAGGAAAAAGATCTGGATAGTGCTCAGAATTACTTGGATGAGGTTCTGGAACTGAACGAACAAGAAGAATACGGTAAATGTATCGTACTGCTCGAACAGGCCAAAGCGGTATTCCAGGCACATGAGGAATGGGACCTACTCATCCACACCCATAATCGTCTTTCCTCCCAATACATCGATTTAAATCAGTTCGACTCTACGCTTTTCATTCTTCAAAAAGCGCTACAACTTCATGCTAAACTAGACAAACCTACACAGGTATCTGCCACGACCCTGGATTACCTGGGCATCCTCTATGGTAAGCTAGAGCGCTACGATTCTTCGCTGTACTACCTGAAAAAAGGGCTCAAGCAGCGAAAAGAACTACTGGGTTCACAGCATATCGACGTGGCAGAAAGCTATCAGGGACTAGGTTGGTACTACGGTAGAAAAAAGGATTTTTCGACAGCATTGGAATATTTGGAAAAGGCCTTGGAGATAAGGGTCAACCGACTTGAAAAAGACGATATCTATCTGGGCGAGTGCTATTACAACATGGCTCATAATTATAATCAATTGGGAGAATCCGAAAAAGCGCTGAGTTACTATTATAAGACACTTGATCTATGGGAGGGTCAACTGCCCAGTGACCATTTCGGGATGTATATGATCTATAACAGTCTAGGGTCGCATTATAAAGAAACGGGTGAAGTGGCAAAAGCTATCCCATGGTTCAAAAAAGTAATCGATAAGGCCGAAACGGAAGAAGACCTATTACACTTGGCCAGTGCCATTGGTGCTCTTGGGGACTGTAACTTCTATGCGGGTGAGGGAGAGGTCCTCTCCTACTACCGGCGTTCTCTACGTATCAAAAAAGACATCTATGGCAAATCACATAGCACCATCGCCAGAGACTATTTGAAAATAGGGCAGTTTTATCAAAAAACGAACAGTGACAGCGCCTATTTTTACTTAAAAAAAAGCAAGGATATCTACCGGTCACTGTTCGGGAAACGTTCGAAACATACCTCAAAGGCAGAAAGACAACTGGCCCTTTTATATCAAGCACAGAAAGAAAAT
Source organism: uncultured Cyclobacteriaceae bacterium (assembly GCA_947492745.1). GTDB lineage: Bacteria > Bacteroidota > Bacteroidia > Cytophagales > Cyclobacteriaceae > Aurantiphycus > Aurantiphycus algarum. Next base: position 14,097 of record CANLOE010000117.1, read on the forward strand.
GAAAAAGCACTTGCACATGCTCAAGCCTCTCTATTGAGTCTATGTGATACCACTGTATCCATCGGGTTATATGAACTCCCCTCTTTATCGCAACTTCGAGCCAGCAGTGCGCTATGTGATAGGTTGCGGCTGAAAGGCGATGTCCTTTTATCTTTTGAGAATATCAGGTGTGACATAGCAGCTCTAGGGAGCTTTCGACTGGCGGCCGAGGTTGTTGAGAAAGTAAGAAGCAATTATATATCAGAAACATCAAAGCTCTTCTTGAGTAAATCTACATCCGAAATCTATGAAAAGGGCATCAACACCGCCATGCACCTGTACAGAACGACAGGTGATAAGCGGTACTGGGAAGAGGCCTTTTACTTTGCAGAACAAAACAGAGCTAATATCCTACTGTCAAGCCTGATCGATACCAAAGCAAAAAAATTTGCGGGTATACCTGCTGCTGTGTTGCAGAAAGAAAGAGCGCTAAAGGTCGATCTGGTATTTTATCAGACAATGCTCTACAAGGAAAAATCAAAGCGAAAAAAAGATGTCCGTAAAATAAAGCTTTACAATAATAAGCTCTTCCATCTACAGCGGGAATACGAAGCATTTATCAGAGAGTTGGAATCCAAGAATCCCAAATATTTTAATTTAAAACAACAAAAGGTCAGCATCTCTCTGTCCAAGATACAATCCAAATTGAAAAAGCGTGAACTACTGGTAGAGTATTTTCTTGGAGAGCGGTTCATCACCCTATTTGCTGTAGGCCCATCCAAAATCAATGTCCTACACCGTCCGCTACCGGAAAAATTCGACCAAAGAATGAAGAGGTTCATGAAAGCCATCAACACTTATGATAAACACTCCTTCCCTACATGGTCCTATGGACTTTATAAGGAGCTGCTTGCTCCCATAGAAAACGAACTCAATAATGCCTCTAAGCTAATTGTTGTACCTCATGGGGCACTGTCCGAGATTCCTTTCGAGGCCCTAATGGCGAAACTTCCTGACGAAAGTAATGATGTAGATTATACTACATTGCCTTTTCTGATCAAGAAAGTCAATGTCGAGTACCATTACTCCTCTACCCTATTGCAGTCCGCTCTGCATAAAGCGACATACTCCAAGGGCCTGATAGCTTTCGCTCCATTCAGCGATACCCAAGAGGGAAATAGGACACTACCGAAATTGCCCGAAAGCAAGGAAGAAGTAACTGAAATAGTTGCCCTATTAGGTGCAAAAGGTATAAAAAGTCAGCTATACATGGGTGAAAAAGCAACTAAAGAAGCCTTTGCTTCTTCGGTGGATAGTTTTCGCTTTATACATCTAGCCACTCATACACTTTGGGACAAGAGCAATCCGAATTTCTCGAAAGTGTATTTCGCACAAGGTGAGATGGATAGTGAAACCGATAATGAACTCTTTCTGTCGGAAACCTACAATCTGCAACTGAACCCCGAACTGCTGGTACTCAGCAGTTGTGAAAGCGGCCAGGGTATGATCAGTAAAGGAGAAGGCCTGCTCTCCCTGACAAGAGGTTTTTACTACTCAGGAGCTCAGAATATTATCTGCTCCCTATGGAAGGTCAACGACCATTACTCCAAGGAGATCATGATTGGGTTCTATGGACATTTGATAGCGACTGAGGATATAGCCACCTCACTGGGTAGGGCCAAAAGGACTTTTTTGAAAGACAGAAGCTTAGCATTTCCCAAGAATTGGGCCGGTTTTGTACATATCGCTTCTTAGAGACTGTTTTAACTCAAAATGATCAATAGAGAACCTATTCCGCGCATAAATAGCTTCCTACCGGAAGCTTTGCCCACCGGTCTTCATTCACCATAGCGGGGCTATGCCGAACGAATACAAATGGCCGGTATTTTGCTATTGATACGCTCATCACGATTTCTATCGATCAGTTTGGGATAAACGGTATCCTCAAATATACATCTAACTGAATTTCAGTGTATGACTAATTTTTCAAACCTGATGAGTACTTTCCTGAAGGAATGGTGAGCGTTTGCTTAGGTACACCCTGCATCCTATCTGATTCAATAAATACCTCACATAGGGTCTGATAAAGTCCAATATCCATTCGATGACAGGGTCAGCAAGCGACTTCAGAGGACTCCAATACAGAGCCCTCATTAGAGCAGCGCATGGTAAAGCCCGGTGCCGGGCCGCAGGTTAACGAATCTAAGTTGCAGAAGGTTGTAAGCATGGCCCCACCGGCCTTAAGCTTGCCCAAACTACTTTCATCGGTCACAAAACTCTCAATGGACAATTCGGTCAATCTTAATTTTCTTTTCATTACTGTTAATCGGTATAACTGATACATTAGTAAGCCGTCGACGATACCTGTCCTGGGTGATGTACACCAAGGAATCTACAAGAAGAGTCAGCATCAGTGCTGATGACAACAACTCTGGAAACCGCCTCATACTTAGACATAAATATACTAAAAATCAGATACTTGCATAACAAATACTTACACTACAGCAGAAAAATGTTCCCTCTAAATCAATCCAATAATTCTACTTCGTCTCATACTCCGGCAATGAAACCCCATGGGGTTTTTAGTTAGAAATGATCCTGGTCCTATCGCTTGGCTCGTCATACTGATACTACTCATAAAGGGATTCTTCACAATCCAGAAAAACCTTAGCCAGCAAACATTTAACTTTTCATGGCAAGAAACAAATGCGAAGCAGTACTAAATCAGTATCAACATCCCGTATGGGTAGGGTCCATCCAAGTTTCGCCGTCTTCACATCTGGTAGTAAAACCCGTTGTCCCAATACAATCGCATACAGTTTGTGATTGTATTGTATCAACATGGCACTCATTACTTGCCCCCACCCCATCTGCAATAGTCAAAGGGTTTCCTCCTTTGATGTGATTTCGTTTCCGGATATTGGTCACAAAACTCTTGACTTTCAGTTCGCCCAGTCTCAGTTTCTTGTTCTCCATTGATTCTATATTTTTTAAGTACACAATTTTGTCCCAACTTAAGCCACTGTGTAGAAATGTATCTTTCGTTTTCGAGCGAATTTCTCGATATATAACAGGTACGGAGATGGCATGCGCAGAAAAATGATATCCATCTCAAGTATTTGCTTTCTATTCTTTTGATAAATACTGCTTTTATACCCAAATGAAATTGTTTTGGAACATACTGAAATGATCAAGAAAACACTGTTCTGTCCGGAACGGTCCTAATGACCGGTCAACATATACAGAATTTGTCCAAGACCTACAAAACTTCAAATTTCCCATTTCATTTTTTGTTGAGCATAACACATCAATTCGCTGAAACCTTTTCCGATTGCCATGTCCTTTTTATCAGTTTTTAACTCTAAACAAATGATATCAACTTCTGAAAGAATCTCGGAACAGGGTCTCTAAAGTATGGTGATGGTCTGTTTTTTTATTCTGATGATGAAGTAAAGTTTAACTCAAAATGATCAATAGCCTTCCTACTGCGAGCATAAATCTCTCCAAAATCAGTGAGTTTTATTGGATTTAGCATAGCACTGCTATGGTGAATTCAATAAACTTAGTACAACGACTGATTTACAGCTATTTAGATCCGCAGTAGATTTCCAATGCATGATCTGGGTTTAATGATCGTTTTTTTGGTCATTGCCCGCGTCAACTGAACAAAAGCCTTCCTTATAGCGATGCTGTTGTATCGTACACCTATTTGATGATCAGCTACGGTATGATGAAGTCAGAAAACCACATCCCACATACTAAATATCACTATTTTACAATTACATGAAAATCAGTGAAAGGATATTATTTTAGATAAAATTTCGACCAATAAATAACCTCTTCATCATTTTCCAGAGACCAATAGTACAGACCTGGTACCTTTAGCTCGGATAAGGGTATCGGAGAAGAGCGGTTTTCCTCTTTTCGTATCAATGCGCCTTTGTTATCAAATAATTTTAATGTCAGACGCGAGATTCCTTCTCCGGCCCAGGATACATTGACAGTAGTATTGAGTACTGTTCCTTTTTTCGGCATTGCCTCCAACCGCACTATATCTCTTAAAGCGTAATTGACATAGTTTTCCAGTTCTTCATTAGGTCGATAATGTTCTGCCAACAGTTCCTCATCACTCAACACGGAACCCAGGGTATCTACAGCAGGTTCTGCTACTATGCTCCCACCGCTTCCATCTTTGACCAATTTTTGACTTTCGAAGTAGATGAAAACAAAAGAAAAGGAGAAAAGAAACAAAAGGGCAGCAGCTACGGCATAAGGATTGAACTTGCTCCGTTTCTTCAATATCCTATTTATGGACAGATAGATTTCTTTTGACTCTTTATACCTAGCTTGGTTGATATCGTTAGACTGTACTTTTGCTCTTATTTCGGCGGCCTTATCCTCATCCATTCTAAAATACTCCCTATTGCCAGCCTCATACTGGACAAGAGCATTGATTTCCTCATCGGTAAGTTTATTCTCTTCCATGATTGCCTTAGTTTAAAAGTAAGTAGGAAAACACAATCAGTTGTGACACTACTTTGAAAACATTTATCACTTTTTTTAATGATCTTGAATAATATTTTCGAACGGTAGCTTCTTTTATCTCTAGTTTTTTAGCAATCTCTTTATGAGAGAAGCCTTCGAATATCCTCAATTCCAATATTTTACTGTAGGGTTCTTCCAGTTCTGCGATGATGGACTTGAGGCTGTCCACATCTAACTTGCTCTCCGGAAATGTCTCGTACCCATTAGTTTCGCTCACAATAAAACTATCATAGGTAAACATTTTCTTCTTGTTCTTTACCTTGACATAGGTGCAATAGTGATGATGTATCGCACCATACAGCCAAGCATCCAAACTACGAATATGAGTACTGTTTTTTTTGTATTGGATAATGATGCTCGTCATGGTATCGTAGATAACATCCTCATCAAAAATGCGGTACTTGCCTCGAAAGACCTTTTCACAAGTCTCTTTAATCTTCATATAGGGAATGGAATCCATTGATTTTCTTTGAGTGAGTGTCGGTAACGTCAATATGACTCTAATAAATATAGAAAATAATCAAAAAGACCATTATAGATCTTTCATGTATCGTAAACAGTCGGGATACAGCGCTATCAAGTCATCATGAGGCAAGAATCTCAGGTAGATATTCTGCTACGAAGTATTTGTTATAAGAGGTAGTATTATTATTCATCTTTTATTGTTAAGTATATGGCATTGATTTGCGTAATCGTCCATTCCTGCTTTTAATCTGTATTATGCATTGAAAATTTTTCATGAGGGTTCAAATAACAGTAAATTTTAGGTTTTATTGGGTTCATTTTACTGATTTGAGGCTATTTTGAGGCCGTTTTAAATTTTCTGATGCATCATACGTTTAAGCAGAAATCCTTACCAAGGCAGGTTTACACGGCTATAGAGTCAATAGTTTGAAGATTATTGGCTCTGTAAATTGATGATAAAATTGGCCGACTTTGATGGAAATTGACTCTATTACAAAACTCTAGCTAGGTTTCCGATTTTGGGAAAAGAGAAAATACTGTTCCGCAGAACGCATTCAGTGGACATTACCTAAATAGTCAGCAATAAAACGACAGACATCTAGCCATGCCAAGCACTGTACTGGATGCTATGTGAAGCTGAGGTGAATCTCATTTCTTCTGGAAATGAAATGTACATTAACGAAGATGTTCCACCTCTCCTTTTGGCAAGGGGTTCCATCTCCGCCCAAATCGTAACACTTGCATAAGAATAGAATTTTCAATATGCGGACGGGGCATAATAAGGTAAAGGCTATTTGGCATTTTGTTAATGTTATATGTAAACTTCAATATCAATATATGGTAATTATGGAGATGGTATGAGCCACAAACTACGCTGTTTCTTCAAACTTTGTCATGTAATAAAAATATCAGAATAAAGAAAACTTTTCTTTTGTCGAAGATAAGAATAATATTTGTTTCCTCCTTCATTGCAAGAAATAGCAATAGTATCAAAACGTAAAAAGTTTCCACTATCTACTTATCTACTCCTTATCCAATACAAATTTGCTGTTGCATAGACCCTTCATTTTGATACAAGGTTGGAAATGGTTTTAAATTTTGGTTACAATTCCCCAGTACCGAACATCAGTTGGTATGCTTAAAGCTAATCGATAAAAGATTGACAATAGAAAAAAACTATCATCAATTAAAAAACTTAATTATTTATTCATTGTATAATAGTACGTTTATCCAATGTAAGAAGTTATCAATATTAGCTCAATAATACAGATTAATATTTTTAATGTCGTATATATTGATTAATTTCCAAGATGGGAAAGAAAGTACACTTCGAAGT
>CANLOE010000118.1 GCA_947492745.1 uncultured Cyclobacteriaceae bacterium
CCATAATGGAAATCACATCAAACCACCATTATATGAAATGTTTCAATGCGACATTAAAAATGTAAATCTGTATAACACAATCAAAGACACCTATGAACATAGAAAATAGCGTCATCATCATCACGGGAGCATCCAGCGGTATCGGCAGAGCAACGGCAAAACAACTTGCAGGGCAAGGGGCCAAGGTCGTGATTACGGCCAGAAGGGAAGAAGAGCTGAAAGAACTGAAAGAAGAAATAGAGTACCATAAAGGAGATGCACTCATAGTCGTGGGCGATGTTACCAAAAAGGAAGACTTCGCAAAAATAGTATCGGCCACACTGGAGAAGTATGGCACCATCGATGTACTGGTCAACAATGCCGGACTAATGCCGCTATCCTATATCAAAAACCTGAAAACGGAGGAATGGGAGAAAATGGTAGACGTTAATATAAAAGGAGTACTTAATGGAGTGGCTGCGGTCCTTCCTACTTTGATAGAGAAGAACAAGGGACATATCGTCAATATTTCATCTACGGCAGCTTACCAATACTTTCCAGGTGGAGCTGTGTACTGTGCCACTAAGGCAGCAGTAAAAATGTTCTCCGAAGGTCTTCGCCAAGAGCTTGCCCCCAAGCACAGTATCAATGTGACCTCTATAGAACCCGGTGCGGTAGGCACCAATCTAATGGATACTATCACTGATGAGGAGATACTAAATCAGCTTTCGGGCATGAAAGATATGACCATGCTAGAATCAGAGGATATAGCCGAAGCCATCAGTTATGCCCTATCTCAGCCGGACAGGGTCAATATCAATGATGTTTACATTATGCCCAGCGAACAACAATAATTATCAACATCGTCGGACGCTATTTGCCTACTCACTACCTCCCGAGTTTGGCTGATAAATATATCGTCTGACATCGTCAGAGTTCATTTTTAGGTATAGGCCTTCACGTGGCTCAAGATAATTTCGCTACACTCTGCGTTGACACTCCTCGGGGTAGTGCTGCTATCCCTGCGGTTCTCGCCTTGATTGAAACTAAAATGATCCACGGAATCTTATACGACATTTAAGACTCAAATTTGTATTACTACATTATCCATCACAAAAAGACAAGCTATGATGAATGGAACAACAGAAATAGTAGAGATCAAAGATTTCACTACTGTCAATCCGGCAACAGGCGAAACCATAAAAGAGTATCGTTACCAAACCAACGACGAAGTGGAAGCGTCGATACAGCGCTGTCACAAGGCATTTCTAAACTGGCGTCATGAAAGCTTATCCAATAGAGCTGAAATCATGGAGGCCATTGGCAAAGGTCTGAAAAAGAACAAAGAAGAACTCGCGCAATTGATGACTGACGAGATGGGAAAATTATTATCCCAGAGTCATCAAGAAGTAGGATTATGCGCGGCCATATGCGACTATACGGCCAAGGTGGGAAAGGAAGAACTGGAAGATGAAGAAAGGTTACTCTCCAATGGGGGGCGTGGCATCATCACCTACTCCCCAATAGGCATAGTGTACGGTATCCAACCGTGGAATTATCCCGCTTACCAAGTGGTACGCTATGCCATCGCCAGTCTTATGGCAGGCAATGGCGTAGTGTTGAAACATGCCTCTAATGTAACGGGGACGGGCAAACTATTGGAAAAGATTTTTTTGGAAAGTGGATTGCCGGAAAACCTATTTACAGTACTGATTATCGATCATGATCAGAGGAGTGACTTTGACGGGAAGTTCCGATGCTGGTAAAAAAATCGCGGAAAAAGCTTCGGCTCAGCTGAAAAAAGCAGTACTGGAGCTGGGCAGTAATGATGCCTATATTGTCCTGCACGATGCTGATATAGAACAAGCCGTAGCGATGAGCGTAAAAGGTAGAATCTATAATAACGGCGAAACCTGTATTGCCGCTAAACGCTTCGTAGTCGTGGAGGCTGTTTATGAGCAGTTCAAAAAAGCTTTCGTGGAGGCTATGGATAATATTACCTTCGGAAACCCCTGTGACGATGATGTAGAACTGGGGCCTCTGGCCAGGGAAGACCTTCGAGAAAAGCTTCATGGACAAGTGGAAAAAAGTGTTGAGAAAGGGGCCGAGATTCTATGCGGCGGGTTTATACCCGAAGGAAAGGGCTACCACTATCCCGCCACTTTACTAAGTGCAGTAGAAAAAGGGCAGCCAGCTTATGATGATGAGCTCTTCGGGCCTGTAGCTTCCCTGATTCGAGCCAAAAATACCGATGATGCCATACGTATCGCTAATGACAGTCGATATGGTCTGGGAGGAGGCATATTCTCTAAAGATGAAGAGAGTGCCATACGACTGGCAGCAAGGCATTTTGATACGGGTATGGTGTTTGTCAATTCTTTTGGTCTTGCAGAACCCAATATGCCCTTCGGAGGGGTGAAGAACTCCGGTTTTGGTAGAGAGCATGGTGGCTTCGGTATTAAGGAATTTGTCAATGCGAAATCAATTATGATAAGGAAATCTTCATACGATTTCGAGTAAAGAAAAATCAATAAATGGTATGGGCCATGACAGCTTTTGGCCCATTACCTAAAAATACAAGATTATGGAAACTGAAAACAAAGAGAACACTTACAGTCCCGATATCACTAAGGAAGACCTAATGGCACTCGGAGAAAAAACAAAAAATCTCCGCAATGATAGTAGCGATGATATGCTATTACAAGAACGGGATAGAAAGGTAGATTTTGAGGGAAAAGATCTGGACGTGCCGGGAAGAACATTGGAAAGCAACAAAAAGACGACCTCGCTACGGGATGAAGAAAATCAATTGTATGCCCAAGGAAGCGGACACAACGATGCTCTGGAACAATCCACTAATGGTTAGTCGGGATTCTGTATTTTCATTGACCCCAAATTGATCAATAGGATTGCGTGACGAGAGTATAAAGCGCAATAAAATCAGCGGTTTAGGTGAGAGGGCTTTTGTATCACTAAGGTGACGAGCCTGCGCAGCGTAAAACCGCTGATTTTGAAGTGATTTATGCTCGCAATAGGAAGGCTATTGATCATTTTGGGTTGATATCAAATAAGCAATTCGTCATCCATGGAGCAAAATCAACGTAGGGCATTCCTCAGATCTGTAGAGTCAGCACCGCACACTAGCGGTATCACATCATAGAAAATCAAGCTGGCGGATTTATTTGCCCCATATCGATGATTGGCATAATAATTATTTTGAATCCCCATAGGTATATGAAAAGTAAAATAGATTAACTAACGTAGACAGCATTATGAAAAAGCAATTGACCATTATAACAATGATACTCCTAGCAGTATCTTTCCAATATAAAAGTATAGCACAAAGTGCACGCGCAGGTATCAAAGGAGGCTTGAATTTCAGTAACCTCTATATAGATGATGTAAGTGACGAGAATGCCCGCGTGGGTTATAACATCGGTATATTTTCCCAGCTGATGATAGGAGACGTACTGGCGCTACAACCGGAACTGGCCTTCAGCACAAAAGGAGCAAAGGCAGCATATGACGTACTCGGTTTCAAAGGAGAGAACAAATTCAACTTAGGCTATCTGGAACTTCCTGTCATGCTGGCATTCAAGTTGGGTGATGCCGCAGAGATCCATTTTGGACCTTACTTTGGTTATTTATTGAATGCCGATATCTCTACAGAGGGAGACTTGGGCGATGGCAGAGAGAATATCGGTAAGGATAATCTCAAGTCTTTCGACTATGGACTTGCTGCCGGTTTTGTATTGAACTTCGGGCCTCTCAGTGGTGGTGTACGGTATAATTACGGCCTTCAGAAACTATCGGATAGCGAGGCTGCCAATTTCTTTTTGGGCAATGCCAAAAATTCCGTAGGACAGGTCTATATCGCTCTGAACTTGGCAAAAGACGACTAATCAAAGGATATATATTCTAACTATATCCTTATCAACAGAACAGCGCTGAAGAAGTGCTGTTCTGTTTTACATGGGAAAAAGTACCGACTTTTCTCCATTTACTGTTTACAGCTATATATTTGCTTATCTTCATCCCATGGCACCATCACATAAGGCTACCCGTTATATCTATATTTCTCTATTTCTGGTATTACTGGTAACGACGATTTTTTTTTACTATTTACTCAGCCAACAGCAACAGAGCCTTGTCTTCCAAAAGGCGACCATAGAAAAAATCAATACCTCCAAAAGAATCCTTCTTCTGCTCGAAAAAGTCATCTCCGAGGCCAAAGACATGGAAATCGGCTATTTTAGATATCAACTGACACATAACGACGATTTTCTTATCAAATTCTATGATGCCAAAACGCTACTGGCCCATCAGATACCTAAACTGGACAGTCTGTTGAAACGTTACGGGGACAATGCCGACAATGGCAATTGGCAGCTGCTCAAAAAAAAAGTGAACACGCACTATGAACTCATTGAAAATAAAATCGATGTGAATAGCAGTGCCTCTTCCATCGAATCAGAAAAAAGTGGGTTCATATATATGGGCATGGCAAATCTGGACAGCATCCAACAACTGGCAGGACTCGTCGTCATTGATGAGGAAAATACATTGGCGCTGAACGAATCCATGAATATCGATCACACTGCTTACAAACCCTACATGATAGCCGTACCTTCTTTTATGGCACTGATAGGGTTTGTCTATCTTTCCCTCCTCACAGATACAGCACTGGCCAATAAAACCCGCTCAGCTCAACAGCTAGAGGAAAAAGTCGGTGAACTCGCTAGCGAAGTAAAGTCCAGGCGCTTTACCGAAAGCCTTTTACAAAAGGTCTCGGATAGTTCGTTGAACGGTATTATGGCTTTTGAAACCATCCGCAGCAGTAGTGGCGATATCGTGGATTTCCGATGGCTTCTGGCCAATCCTGTTGCGGAAAAAACCTTGGGCCATACCGCTCAGGAACTGTTCAAAGAACAATTGCTCAATCTCGTCCCCGGCATCAAGGAAACAGGGCTTTTTCATGCTTATAAGAACGTAGTACATACAGGTATGCCCTTCAAGACGGAACAACTGTACCAGAGTGATGGCTTCGATAATTGGTTTCATATCATGGCTGTAAAATTAGGTGATGGTATCGCCGTCACCTTTGTGGACATTACCGAAGAAAAACTACGACAACAAAAAATCGAGGAACAGGAAGTACTCCTCAATCAGGCGGAGAAAATCTCGAAAATGGGGAGCTGGGCCTGGAATGTGGACAGTGGACAGGTCCATTGGTCCAGAGGAACCTATCGTATCAACGAAATACCGGAAGAGGCAACCCTAAGTTCCGATATCTTCATGAAGAATATCCATCATGAAGATATCGATACGATGAAGCAGGTAATGCAGAAGGCCGTGGCAGAGCGGGAAGATTACAGTCTGGAATACCGATGGTCCGACGGTAACAAAATGAAGCACATGCGCGTGGTGGCCAAAGCCAACTATAACGAATCGAATGACTTCATAGGCTTCATCGGAGTACTCCATGATATGAGTGTCGAAAAGAACAATCGTCTGCTTCTGGAAAAGCAAAAGGAAGAACTGGAACGCTCTAACGGAAACCTACAACAGTTCGCTTATGTAGCCTCACATGACCTACAGGAACCTTTACGTAAAATCAGGGCTTTCGGGGACCGCCTGTCCAGCAAATACGAAAACCAGCTGGACAAAAAAGGAACACTCTATATCGAGCGTATGCAAAGTGCTGCGGCCCGTATGCAGGTCCTTATCGAGGATCTTCTGGCCTACTCCAGGGTATCTTCCAGTAAGACCAAAATAACGAAAGAAAACCTCAAGACCGTAATCGAAGGTGTGCGGGAAGATCTGCAAGAGGCCATACATAGAAGCGAGGCCCGGATTACCCTAAATGACTTACCGAAAGAACTGTACTGTGATACAGGACAGATTCGTAGGCTCTTTCAGAACCTACTCAGCAATGCCATTAAGTTCCGTAAAGAAGGGCAGTGCCCGATTATCGATGTGCGGGGAAGTTCCACCTTCAAGGAAGAGCTTATCGAGTTGAGGCTGGACCCAAAGCGGCAGTACTCCTGCATCGTCGTCAAGGACAATGGCATCGGTTTTGATGAAAAATACCTAGATAGGATTTTCAATGTATTTCAGCGCCTGCACGGTAAGCAGGAATATGAAGGTACAGGCATCGGTTTGGCTATCTGCAAGAAAATAGCGGAGAATCACGATGGAGCCCTGACGGCCAGCAGCTCTCTTGGAAAAGGAGCGGCTTTTAAAGTTATCATACCTACAGATGGCCCTATCGACACCGAACAGAACTATGTCTTTTTAACGTAGCAAGAACAAACAATGACCCTATGACAAATTATACCCATGTATCCATTCTCATAGCTGATGATGATGCCGATGATAGGATGTTGACCGAAGAGGCCTTAAAAGAAAACAAACTGACCAATGAACTCCATTTCGTTGAGGACGGTGAGCAACTACTGAATTTTCTACAGCATAAGGGCGGATACACCCCAGAGAATGCGCCCCGTCCGGGTCTGATCCTACTGGACCTGAACATGCCCAAAATGGACGGAAGGGAAGCGCTAAAACTCATCAAGGCCGACCCAAAGCTCAAGCGTATACCCGTTATTATACTGACTACCTCCAAAGCCGAGCAGGACATCATCAAGACCTATGACCTAGGAGTGAACAGTTTTATCAGTAAGCCTGTTACTTTTGAGAATCTGGTGAAGCTGACCCGTCATATCGGAAATTACTGGTTCGGTATAGTTGAACTCCCACCTAGTGACGAACAATAATGATGAAATCCAATACCCCCATAAAAATACTGCTGGTAGAAGACGATGAGGACGACTATATACTCACCGTCGACACGCTGGACGACATCACCCACTTCAACGGTGAACTGGAGTGGGTCACCGATTTCGATGAGGCATTGATGAAAATCAGGAGCAACCAGTTCGATGTCTGTTTGATAGATTATCGTTTAGGTGAGTTCACGGGCATACAGCTTATCGAGGCTGCCCTGAAAAATTACTGTCAAAGTGCTTTGATCCTCCTGACAGGGCAAGGGGACAAGGCCATTGATTTTATGGCCATGCAGGTAGGTGCCTCCGATTACCTCATCAAGGACGAGCTTTCTCCCAGCGTACTGGAGAGAAGCATACGCTATGCCATTAATAATAACAGCATATTACAAAAGCTGAACAAGAACGAAAAAAAATACCGTTCCCTATTTCAAGAATCCATTGACCCCATTTTCCTTACTTCCCGTATACTGGATTTTACGGATTGCAATTCGGCCATGAGCCAGTTGTTTCTCTATACACATGAGAAGTTTCTGACCATGAACCTAAAGGACCTGCTGTCGGAGAGTGATGTAGAGGGAATCATGGAAGAAATCTCTAACGAAGGTTTTTTGAGGGATTATGAAACGATATTAAGGGATAAAGAAGGTAACAAGAAGATGTGTCAGATGACCATCTCTTCCCTGCGCAATGAGGATAATGATATCATCGGATTTCAGGGAATCATACACGATGTTTCCGTAAAGAAAAAAGCAGAGAAAGAATTGCGCATGGCGGAACGCCTCTCTATGACAGGAAAAATAGCGCGTACCATAGCCCATGAAGTCCGTAATCCCCTGACCAATCTGAACCTCGCCCTAGGTCAACTGACCGATGAACTCAGTGATAAAGCCGAGCTAGGGCTGTATACGGACATTATACAACGCAATGCCAACCGCATAGAACAGTTGATCATCGACATGCTCAACTCGTCCAAACCACAACATCTGCAACTGGAACGACAGTGTATCAATGATAGTATTGAAAATGCATTGGTACTGGTGCAGGACAGGATCAACCTAAAGGGCATGAACCTCAACAAAGAGCTTTCCGATGAGCTGCCCGATTTGATAATCGATAAAGCACAGCTAAAGACGGCTCTGCTCAACATCATGATCAACGCTATCGAAGCGATGAAGCAGGGAGAAGGAAAGCTCGAAGTCCGTTCTGCATTGGACAAAAACGGAACTTCTGTTAGAGTAAGTATCCGTGATAATGGCAAAGGCATCGATAAAGCCGACCTCGACAAGCTCTTCGACCCTTTCTTTACCGCCAAAAAGGGAGGTATGGGACTCGGCCTGACCTCCGTTCAGAATATTATCTCCAGTCATGAAGGAAGTATAGAAGTAGAAAGTGATATCGGCATGGGTACGGTTTTTCACCTCTGTTTCCCTATACCAAAAAAATGATATAAAACAACCTAAATAGCTAAACAGAAAGACCTCTGACAAAAGTAAGCGACCTCTTTGTACAATGCTTGGAACCCGAAGGGATCAAATACATTTTCGGTATACCCGGTGAGGAAAATGAAGACCTGATGTTCTCCTTGGTAGGATCTTCCATCGAATTCATACCCTGTCGTCACGAACAAGGGGCTGCATTTATGGCCGATGTTTGGGGTCGGCTCTCGGGCAATGCGGGAGTATGCCTTGCCACGCTCGGTCCCGGTGCTACCAATCTGATGACAGGTGTAGCTGATGCCAATCTGGATAAAGCCCCCTTAGTAGCTATTACTGCACAGGGCAATCTGGACAGACTCCATCATGAGAGTCACCAGTACATCGATATCAAGCAGACTTTTGAGGGTATAACCAAATGGAACGATACCATCAAGTCGCCCGAAACCGTTACAGAGGTCATCCGTAAAGCATTCAAGATCGCGGAGTCGGAAAAACCGGGAGCTACTCACATCGAACTCCCCGAGGACATTGCCGCGATGGAAAAACCGAGCAGTGCTACTCCCCTGAAACAGGTCAGCACCAAAAGACCGGGTCCACATCCCGAGGTATTACAACAGGCAGTGGAGCACCTCAAAAATGCACAACGACCGCTCATCATCGCCGGCAATGGGGCCATCCGTAAAAGGGCCAGCCATGAGCTGGCACATTTCTCCCAAATGTTCCGGATTCCATGTGTCTCCACTTTTATGGGCAAGGGGGCCATCTCTGACAAATCGGACCTTTCTCTGATGGCCATCGGCCTGGGTTTTGATGATTACGTGCTGGAAGCCGTCCAGAAGGCAGACCTTATTTTGACCATAGGTTACGATATTGCCGAATATGCGCCTCAGAGCTGGAACCCCAACGGTACACTGCCCATTATCCACATTGATTTCGAACCTGCCGAGGTGTATGAACACTACGAGGTAGAAGTAGAAGTAATCGCTGATATCTCCCTTGTACTTCAGAGCCTGTCCCAACATTTGGCCAAACACCGCAAGCACTATGACACGGCTTGGTTCGAGCCTGTTCGCCAGCGCATACTCGACGATATCGCTGGATATGCGCCTATAGAAGGCGTACTCAATGTCCCATCGGCACTCAATATCCTTCGGGACATCATGCAGGATGATGGATTGCTTATCAGTGATGTGGGTAGTCATAAGATGTGGATAGGCCGTAATTTCCTGACCTATTACCCCAATGGCTGCCTCATCAGTAATGGACTGGCTTCCATGGGCATAGCCCTACCCGGTGGAGTGGCCGCCTCACTGCATGAACCCGAGCGGCAAATCGTCACGGCCATGGGGGACGGGGGCTTCCTGATGAACGTACAGGAACTGGAAACAGCAAAGCGCGTAGGCGCCAGAAGTATCAATATTGTTTTCAATGACAACGACTTTGGCCTTATCAAGTGGAAACAGGAGATGTCGGCCGGCAAATCCGCCTTCACCGAACTACAAAACCCCGATATACCTCTGCTGGCAAAGAGTTTCGGCATCAAAGGATACCGTGCTACCGATGCCGGCAGTCTCAGAGAGATACTCACTCAAAGCCTAGAAAAACAGGAGCTTTGCGTTATAGAGGTACCCATAGAAACAAGTGTCAACAATCAACTCATAGAAAAACTGGACAATTTTTGGAACAAAAAAGCATAACACATGAGTATAACGACCATCAATCCCGCCAATAATCAAACCGAAAAGACCTACAACTCCATGAGTGATGAAGAGGTCCGTAAAATCGTCGATAATGTAGATACTACCTGGCAGCAGTGGAAGAAAACCTCTTATGAGAAGCGTAGTCGGCTCATGAAAAAAGCTGCCGAAGTCCTTCGAGGCAAAAAAGATGAACTTGCCCTGCTAATGAGCAAAGAGATGGGCAAAGTCCTCAGCGAAGGAACCAAGGAGGTGGAAAAATGTGCCTGGGTATGCGAGTACTATGCCGATCATGCCGCTGAGTTCCTGAAAGACGAAGCCATAACGACCGAAGCCAGTAATAGTTATATCGCCCATCGTCCTATGGGCATCGTCTTGGCCGTCATGCCCTGGAACTACCCTTTATGGCAGGTATTTCGTTTTGCGGCCCCCGCACTCATGGCGGGCAATGCGGGTATCCTAAAGCACGCTTCCAATGTTGCGGGCAGTGCTCTCGCGATAGAAAACGTATTTCAGGAAGCTGGATTTCCACAGGATGTTTTCCGAACTTTGCTCATTGGCTCGGGACAGGTTGCAACTGTCATAGAACATCCAAAAGTGAGCGCTGTTACCCTCACGGGTAGTACACCCGCAGGAAAAGCAGTAGCCGCCAAAGCGGGGGGGCTATTGAAAAAAACCGTACTGGAACTGGGAGGTAGCGACCCTTATATTATCCTAGAAGATGCCGATATCGACAAAGCAGTAGAAGCCTGTGTGAACAGCCGCATGCTCAATACGGGACAGAGCTGTATCAGTGCCAAAAGGTTTATCGTCGTCGAATCCATCCAGAAGGAGTTTCAAGAAAAATTCGTTGCCAAGATGCGCTCCAAAACCATGGGCAATCCTCAAGAAGAAGGTACCGACTATGGCCCCATGGCCCGAGAGGATCTCAGAGATGAGCTACATGAGCAGGTCCGTAAGAGTGTGGACCAAGGTGCAGAATGCTTGCTAGGTGGACAGATACCTGATCGGGAAGGAAACTTTTATCCCGCCACTGTACTTGGAAATGTACAAAAAGGTATGCCCGCCCATGATGAGGAGCTGTTCGGCCCCGTAGCCGCAATTATTACCGTTCGGGACGAAAAAGAGGCCATTCGGGTAGCCAATGATAGTATTTTCGGCTTAGGCGCTGCGGTATTTACTTCAGACCTTGAGAGGGGCGAACGTATTGCCAATGTGGAGTTGGAAGCCGGTTGTTGCTTTGTCAACGACTTCGTCAAATCCGACCCTCGACTGCCCTTCGGTGGTATAAAGGAAAGTGGCTACGGCCGTGAACTCAGCCATCATGGTATAAAGGAGTTCGTCAATACCAAAACGGTATATATCGCCTGAGCAGTCCACCAGCATAATGGCTCAATGTGCCGTTATGCCCAAAGGAAAATGGAGGGTGCGCTGTTTAAACTCAAATTGATCAATAGGATTTCGCGATGCAAAGTAGGATAAAATCAGCGGTTTAGGTGAGAAGGCCTAGCGTATTGTTAGGATGATGAACCTGTGCAGCATAAAACTGCTGATTTTGAAGCAATTTATGTTCGGAATAGGAAGGCTATTGATCATTTTGGTTTAAAAATAAAACACAACAGCGAACTAAACGCATACTCTGGGTTAAAGTATTTATTTTTGCAAATCGATTCGGTAAGCAAGCATTAAATGGGTGTCCTACGTACAACAGGTTAGGATAAATGGTTCTTGCATCCCTGTAGAGTCTGCCTACCGATTCATCATCAATACACAAAATGAGCAAATTAACAAATTGATAAGATTCGTATTGCTTCTTTTATGTATACTATTGCCATATTACGGAATAGGTAGCATTGTGCAGCTCTTTGCCTTATTTCCTGAAAATGTCAACGTAATTCTTTATCTCTGAGATGTACTATTCGAGGTTGCCTATGATTCAGCGCGGAGATGCATCTATTCCTAACCTAATGCGATGTCCTTTATGTTAAAAGCCATAGCCATAGTGCTCTGTATACTCAGTATCCTGAGTGCACTCATGCAAGTAATCAAGAAGGAAATATGGTGGGTACGTATTTTTGACTTCCCGAATACTCAGGTACTCTTCCTAGCATTGATAGGGGTGCCCTTATTGTTCTGGAGCTATAACAGCTTTTTGGTCTGGCATTATGTCCTACTTGGCTTCAGCTTTGTTGCCATTGCGTATCATTGTTATACCATATATCCCTACACGCGCTTTCACAGTAAAGAAATACCACATCTTGAAAGTGGACAAAAAGGTCTTCAGATCAAACTGATGACTTCCAATATCTATATGCATAACCGGGACTATGCTTCTTTTTTGGAAGTAGTACGGCAGTATGACCCTGATCTTTTACTGGTAGTGGAAACTGATGCGGCATGGCAGGACAACCTTTCTTCGCTGCATGAAATCTATCCCTACAAGGTGCTATGTCCATTGTCGAACACCTATGGCCTATTGTTCTATTCTAAATTGTATATAGAAGAGAGTGAAATAAAGTTTCTGGTACAGGAAGATGTGCCTTCATTGTACGCTAAACTTGCTCTGCCCGATGGGCAGTCGATTACTTTCTTCGGGGTACACCCCAAACCACCCTTTCCCGGAGAGAACAACAGTTCACTTCCCCGAGATGCCGCTCTGGTCCTAGTAGGCAGAGAAGCCAAGCTTTTGGATACTCCCGTTATTATCACAGGAGACCTCAATGATGTGGCATGGTCACATACCACTCGCCTGTTCCGCTCCATCAGTGGTCTACTGGACCCTAGGGTCGGCCGGGGGTTTTACAATACTTTCAATGCCAAGCTGCCCTCCTTCCTAAGATGGCCTTTGGACCATTGTTTTGTATCCAGACATTTTAGGGTCATCGATATAAAAACCCTTCCCCATATCAACTCTGACCACTTGCCCATAGCCCTTACCCTGAGCCTGCACGAAAGGCATAAGAAGCGCTTGCCCGAAAAAGAAGTAGAACAGTCCGATATACAAGAGGCAAAAGAAAAACTCGAAAAGGCCAATGAGAGGAGCGATACAGTAGAGATACAATGAAAGATGAGTGGGATGGCGATTTATAAATGTTATGCATCCATGAGTTTTTCGAATCGTAGTTTCAAGGACCGTTACGGAATGATATCCTATTAGCTATCATCACTTATGTTAAGCCCAAAATGTTCGTTGGAACTTCGTCATGAGGACTTAAATGGCAATAAATCAGTGCGTTTTCTTGTGTTCAGCATAGCACCGCTATGGTGCATTCGAAAAACGTAGTGCAATGACCGCTTTGCAGCTATTTATACAAATTTGCTTTTTAAATGTCGTGTAAGATTTCGCAGATCATTTTGGGCTAAACAAGGCGAAAACCACAGGGATAGCAGCGCTATCGTGAGGATTTTCAACGCAGGGTAGCGCAAAATGAACAGGAAGATAGGCGACATTTGAAATGTAAGTTTGTATTATACAAATTTAGGTTTTAAATGTCGTATAAGATTCCGCGGGTCATTTTGTTTCAATCAAGGCGAGAACCGCAGGAATAGCAGCGCTATCCCGAGGATTTTCAACGCAGAGTGAAGCAAAATGAACAGGAAGATAGGCGATATTTGAAAGCTAAGTTTGTATTAGATTCGCAGTAGATTTTCCAATGCATGACCCGGGATTATACAATCATACCCATCTGTATAGGTGATGGGCCTGTTGGTAGGAAAAGATTTTCCATGTTGACCAATGTATTTTAGAGAGGTTTTGAAGTTTTGGTATATTTGTTACAAAATCGATGAAGTCAATGGGGTATCAAAGTTGGTACTATCGTCCTAGCGCGAAGGTGTCCTTTGGTAGTATCGATACCAATACGATAAAGAACGGCTATCGGCAAGGATGACAAGACTTTGCAGCAGTTTATAGAAAGCTACAGGTTAGTCGGAGGTTCTCGGAGACAAAATATGCCCCCTATTATGGAAGGCATATCGTTCTAGGAACTGTTCCTTTGACCAATTAAGGCTTTTGGTGTTTCCCATGCCGAACCCTATTATCATATAGACTATGACAACAGCTCAGAATAATATCGATGAGGATATGACTACCTGTGACCAGGAGCCGATACACATCATCAATCATATACAGAACCATGGCTATCTATTGGGTGTCCGACGGCAGGACTATAGTATACGGCATGCCAGTGCCAATACCCCAGCACTATTTGGCGAGGAGGTCCTTGGATGGGATTTATGGCAACTGGAGGCACATATAGCTAAAGAAAAACATGGAAAGGTACTAACGGATTTTCTGGATGCCAGTATCCGATCGGACAGTCTGAACGAATACAATCCTTATAAGGTATCTATTTTCGATGAAGCTTTTAACATGATCTGTTCTACTTACGAAGAGCTGATCATACTAGAGTTTGAACCTTCCCTATCCGATGAGATGTCGCTAAAAAATCAGACGATATTCGGACAGATCATGCTCAAACTCAATGTCAGCAATGATTCTCTACAGGAAACACTACAGACCGTTGCGCATCAACTACGGGAGCTTCTGGGCTACGATCGGGTTATGGTCTATAAATTCTGGGAAGACTGGCATGGTGAAGTTGTCGCAGAGTCCAAAATAGAAGCGCTCGAACCTTTTCTGGGATTGCACTATCCCGCTACCGATATACCCAAACAGGCACGCTTACTCTACACAAAAAACCTGACGAGAATCATAGCAGATACCGGTGCTCCACAGGTCCCCTTGGTATCTCTGGAAAATCGGCCCTTGGACCTGTCCCACTCACAACTGAGAGCGGTATCACTTCTCCATATCGAATACCTGCACAACATGGGGGTAGGTGCCAGCTATTCCATATCACTGTTGAAAAACGGAAAGTTATGGGGCCTCATCGCCTGTCATCATCGCAGTGCTCGTTTCATCGACTATGAGAAGCGGAAAATCAGCGAAATTATCTCCAGCTACCTCTCCAATGTACTGGATATCATGGATGCAAAGGTATCGGAGGAAGCTAAGGACAGGTACCGGCATGCGATAGAGACTCTCGAAGCACAAATGCGGGAAGACTGGAACATTACCAAAGGGCTTTCCGAACACCCAACAACACTCATGGATATCAATCGGTCTACAGGAGCGGCCATATTCATGGGAGGAGAACTGAGCGTCATCGGAAAGACACCAACAACGGAAGAAATAATGTCCATCGTCGAGTGGGTCCGGGACAGCCAAAAACGGGAGCCACTCTTTCATACCAGCAATCTATCCCGGTTCATCCCTAGGGCAGACGCTTGTACCGACACTGCCAGCGGCCTTTTGGTGGCTACCTTATCGGAAGAGTTACAGGAGTACCTGCTCTGGTTCAAACCCGAGAAACTACAAAGCATCTCTTGGGCAGGCAAGCCTAACAAAGAATCGATTACCGAGGAGTCCGGTAAAATCAGGCTGTCTCCCCGAAAGTCTTTTGAAAAATGGACACATGAGGTACGGAACACTTCCGAAGAGTGGGACGCCATGGAACTAAAAACGGCTGACTTGCTGATAGAAAAGGTCAGATCCATCCAACATCAGAAAGCCAATGAAATCCGAAGACTCAATGAGGAACTGAAACGGGCCTATGAAGAACTGGATAGCTTCAGTTACACGCTCTCCCATGATCTCAAGACACCGTTGAATACCATCAGTGGCTATTTAGACCTTTTTGTCGAAGACAATGAAGACCTAATCAAGAATGACCCCATTTTCGCGAAAATCACCAAAAACACCGATTTGATGAGAAAGATGATCGGTTCCATTCTGGCCTATTCCAAAATGAGCCGGGAAGAACTGGTGTTACAGGATGTCAAACTCGGCCACCTATTTGATGAAATTATTGCCCAACGGGATTTTGACAAAAACAAAGTCAGTATCCAGATAGACCTACCGAAAGGCTGCTCTGTCATGGGCAATAAAATAATGCTTTACCAAGTATTTTCAAACCTTATAGATAATGCCATAAAGTATGCTGACCCGAGCAGGTCAGCTGTCATTATTATCGATGGCACCACAGATGGAAACATGACCACTCTGCGCGTAAAGGATAATGGCATCGGATTTGCCGATAAATATAGTAGTAAGGTTTTCCAATTGTTTCAGAGGATTCCCAACGAAAGGGGAATCGAAGGAACAGGAATAGGTTTGACCATCGTTAAAAGAATAGTAGAAAAGCACCGTGGGATAATTCGCGTGGAAAGCCGAGAAGGTGAAGGTTCTACTTTTTATGTTTCATTATTCAATCAATTTTTAAAATGAAAGAACTAGATATATTATGTGTAGAGGACAACGAAGACTACTGCTTTTTTTTGGGTAGAGCACTGAAAAACAGCAGCATTTCCATGAAGTATGAGATTATCAAAGAAGGGGACAAAGCTGTCGAAGTGCTACAGGAAAAATCCGAAGAGTATATCAAACCAAAAATGATATTTCTCGATATCAACCTGCATGGAATGGACGGCTTGGAGATATTGAAATCCATCAAGGAATCAAATCGCTTGAAATATATCCCTGTGATCATGTTATCCACATCCGACAATCCCAAAGATATCAGTCAAGCCTTTAGTCTAGGGGCCAATGCCTATGTGAGCAAACCCAGCAGCTTCAATAAATTAAAGGATTTTGTAGAAGAGTGCTGTAACTTTTGGTTGAAGTACAATCACACAAGCTTAAGTACCACAGTATATGATTAAAGAACTCAGAACAGCTACCAAAACCCTGCATCTAGAACTAGAACAACAGCTATACGCGACCAAAATCATGGCAGGAAGCTTAGAAAAGCAAGAATATATTCATCTATTGAGTATAAATCATCTATTTTTCCATGAATTCGAACATTTCTCCGAAACAATTTCGGGTTTAGATGATTATAAGATAAAGAAATCCCATCTGGCAGAAATGGATCTATCCTATTACAACAGGGAGTCCATGGATAAGCAAAAGATTGAGTATCCGACCATGGACCGGATGGACAAAGATATGTATATGGGCCTACTCTATGTGGTCTTGGGTTCTCAATTGGGTACGGCCGTCATCAGCAAACAGCTGAAACGACTTGATTACATCCCGGAGAAGGCTAGAAATTTTTATGGAGAAGGAGCTACCTACCTCCCTTTGTGGAAGTTATTCGTCAAGACTCTGGACACTCAAACAGAAATCACCCATCGACAAAAGGCTATCGAAGGAGCCAAGTATGGCTTCTACTATTTTTCCATACTTTACCATCATACACTTCCTACTATTGAAACGACTACTGATCATTGACGATAATCGGGATTACTTGGAAATGTTAGCTATGGTACTCAAGGAGTACGCTACTACCATTATCGATAACTACGAAAGCCTCGTTGCTTTACCATCCAGTTTTAAGGCAGACTTGATATTGCTGGATTATCATGTGGGTATACACACCGCTTTGGAGCTGAAGGCTGTTATACAACATCATCCTAATCTATGCCATTGCCCTATATTGTTACTTAGCGGTACCATTGAAATCGGTCAAAAAATAGAAGATATGAAGGCAGATGCCTTTTTGGAAAAGCCCTTTTCCAATAAAGTACTGAGAGAAGTAGTAGCCAATTTGGTTTAGTACCATCCAACCATCGCTTGTCCAAAAAATACCACAACTGTAGCATTGATTCTACAATTATACAGACAGTGTTTGCTTAGATTTTGAGTAAGATACCATTATTTTGACCGGTACGTTTATCCCAAATTGATCAATAGGATTGTGTTATGAGAGCATAATTGCAATAAAATCAACGGTTTAGGTAAAGAGGCTTTTGTATCACTAAGGTGTAATACAAATTTAGGTTTTAAATGTCGTATAAGATTCCGCGGGTCATTTTGTTTCAATCAAGGCGAGAACCGCAGGGATAGCAGCGCTATCCCGAGGATTGTCAACGCAGAGTGAAGCAAAATGAACAGGAAGATAGGCGATATTTGAAAGCTAAGTTTGTATTAAACCTGCGCAGCGTAAAACCGCTGATTTTGAAGTGATTTATGCTCGCAATAGGAAGGCTATCGATCATTTTGGGTTTATGGCAGAATTTCTATTATGGAAAACGCACAGTCACAACTTAAAATCTCTTCTCAATTGAGTCGAACTTTATATTTTAACTATTTGTTCGAATTGAATTTTCAGCAAGCATCTTCTATGGCGAATGGTCCTAAACTAAAGGACCTTTTAAATAGAACCGTTCGATGGAGCCGTAAGTTTTCCAAGGATCTAAACTCATACATGAAAGACAGCAATCTGTCTTTTTCTCCCAAGAAAAGAATCAATTTGATTCGTGAAAAAAAATTTGATGAGCATAGAGTGTGTTTAGGGGGCTGCTCCGACCTCAATGTCGTGGATATCTCATTGAAAAATGTGAAAAAATTCAATCAGATGCTTAAATCCAGAATGTTCGTTGGAACTTCGTCATGAGGACTTAAATAGCAATAAATCAGGGCGTTTTCTTGGATTCAGCGTAGCACCGCTACGGTGAATTCAAAAAACGCATTCATTTACTGATTTGAAGTCAGTTAAGTCCGGAATAGGTTCTCTATTAATCATTTTGGGTTAAAAGGCTACCCTTTCCTGAAGGTAAGCAGAAAACTCGACGAAGAGGACTCACTTCGCCAAGATATACTGGACTGTTTCTTCTTCTATGTGGAAGAGTACATCAGCGATCATTACCACTACGGCTTTCGACAGATCTCCGAGATTGCCACTAAAGCACTAAGTCCTGGAATCAACGACTCGGGGACGGCCATAAAGGCCATCGATATGTTGAGTATATTGTTCATCCATAGGCTGAGTCTAAAAAATCATGGTTTTTCGCCCAAAGATAGCCCGCTGCTATTCTACAAAGAACCCGACCTTTCCATGCTGCTATATGAAAACTTCACCCCTATCCGTACCTATGGTAAAACGGATACTTTGGTTATGGTCAATCTACTCGAAGCTGTAAACAGTATCATCTATGCTGCCCGCAGCAACACTGAGGCCATCAAAGTCATCGTAGATTATGTCAGTGCCCTATTGTTCGATATCGATAAGCATATCAAAAACCTACTGGATAGAAACGAAATCAGTAAAATGGTAGAGCGGATAGAAGAATGTCTCGAAGACAGTAGTAAACTATATGATTTTGGATAATGCCTCGATTTATCTCAAATTGATCAATAGGATTTCGTAATGAGGGCATTAAGTACAATAAAGTCAGTGGTTTAGGTGAGGAGGCCTAGCGTAGGGTATTGGAGTGTATACATTTGACTGGACAGTAAGAAAAGCTCAATAGGGTTAACTTACAGAAAGAATGAAGAAAACAA
>CANLOE010000119.1 GCA_947492745.1 uncultured Cyclobacteriaceae bacterium
CTGCAAACCGGTCGTTGCACTACGTTTTTTGAATTCACCATAGCGGTGCTATGCTAAATCCAATAAAACTCCCTGATGTATTGCTATGTAAACCCTCGTTACGAAGTTCCAACGCATGATCTGGGTTAAACTACTTCAAGTCAGCGAAATGAAAGTTTAAAAAAAACTAGCGGTGTTATACTAATTTCATAAAACACGCTGACTTATGGTTATTAAGGCCTTCATTAGGAAACTTCAATGCATAATTTGACCGGAATCATGTTCGTTGGTTTTGACAAGAAAACTGGCTAAGGGCCGACAGGGGTTCTCTTCGATCAATAGTTGCTATCTACTGGCCTATTCCACACCTCCCAAGATTTCTCGGCCTGTAAGTGCAACATCTCTAGACCATTTTTAGTAAGCGCTCCTTGCTGTCTCCCTCTTTGCAGGAAAGTGGTGTCCAAAGGATTGTAGACCAAGTCATAAAGCAGGTGTTTCTCGCCCAATGCGTCATATGGGATATCAGGAGCGGTATCATAATGAGGGGCCATCCCCAAAGGGGTCGTATTGATAATAAGGCGATGTACTCCTAGAGTATCACGCTCTTGTTTGAGTGTATCGTAACTGATCTGCCTATCCCCTTCTGTGGGAGTCCTCGACACGGAAAAATAAGGTATATCCATGGCTTCAAGGGCCGCTATTACTGCTTTGGAAGCACCTCCTGTACCTAGTACCAATGCTTGAAGTTTTTCGGTTCCTTTCTCGGAGCAGGCATTTGCCAACCATGTCTCCAAAGATTGCTTAAAACCATAATAATCAGAGTTATACCCTACAGCTCCATCCTCAAAAATACGGATAACATTGACCGCTCCTACAGAATGAGCGCTCTCATCAAGTCGCTTGAGATAGGGAATGACCTGTTCTTTGTAGGGTATCGTCACATTCAACCCTTTAAGGTGTTTTGTTTTCAGTATATCCTGCAAGGAGGTAAGGTCCTCAATTTCGAATAGATGGTATTCACAATTGATCAAACCTTCTCTTTCAAATTTTTCACTGAAGTATTTCTTTGAGAAAGAATGCCCCAGCGGATAACCTATAAGTCCATATTTAGTGATTTGTGTGTCCATGGTTTGATATGAGTTCTATTTGCTGAGACCTTTGAGCTAATACGGAGACAGCACACCGTTTCGGTTATTTATTCGTGTTCAGGATTATTGAAAGCGCTTTTTAGAATAAGGCTCAAAACACAAGTACAGTAGCACAGTCAACAGAAATCATCAGCAATACTCAAGATGAAATATATTGGTATATACCATTACTTGACGAGCCAATGAGTATTTGGTCTATGCTTCGTCTTTTATCGTTTTTCCTTTTGCTGCAAATCGTTCCATAAGGAATACTCCCATAAAACCGATAAGGGCAAAAACAAGTGCTTGTATGAGCAAAGGGTCAGCATTGCTTACTTCCATATAGGTATCGGGTAAAATACTCCTGTCCAAGGCCGGCACCTGCTCTCCTTTGCTATTGGTCCTGTAGGTCAGTACTTCTTTCCAAGGCCACACTTTATTCAGTGAACCTATCATGAACCCAGCCAGCAAAGCAACTGCCACATTATGATAGTGCTTCAAGATATAGGATATCAGTCGAGAAAAACTCAGTATACCTGTAAGGCAGCCCAATATAAAAACACTTACCACCGCAAGGTTACGTTCGCTCAGAGCGTGTACTATGTACTCATACTTCCCCATGATCAGCAGTATGAACGCTCCCGAAATACCGGGAAGTATCATGGCACAAATAGCAATAGCCCCTGTGATGAATACGAACCATAGGTCGGTCGGTGTTTCAGCGGGGCTGGCCACAGTGATGAAGTAAGCAATACCTATTCCGAAAAGACCTGCCAAGACTGCTGGCATAGACCACTGCTGCACCTGCTTCAACACCAGCACAGCAGATATAATAATGAGTCCGAAAAAAAAAGACCATACCTGTATCGGATAAGCGACCAATAGATAGGCAACCAATTTTGCCAGACTCAATAGACTTGTTACGATACCAAAGAAAAGAGCAATAAGGAAATTTCCGTTGATTTTACTCCAAAAACTCTTGATATCGAACTTTAGAAGAAGAGCTATCGCGTCTTTATCTATGCTCTTTATGGAGTTGAGCAGTTCTTCGTAAATACCCGTAATAAAAGCTATGGTCCCTCCGGATACTCCGGGCACTACATCCGCAGCCCCCATAGCCATCCCTTTCAGGTACAATAGTAGGTAATCTTTAATCTGGCGCATTTTAGTAAAATGGGAGAATGTCTATCACTGAAATAAATCCTGTATTGGTAAGCTTTTATCTGACGTAACTTATAGCAGCCCCCTTACGGTCAACTCTCTTGTGAGAAATCCAGAAAGTGGTCGAAAGTATCGCCCCTTAGACCTAGACGTATGGTTTCTAAGGGAATCATCTCATGAGGGGCAATATTACCTAAGTTGACATTAGCACCTAGCAATTTGATAAACCATACCTGTTGTTCTTTCTGCGGAGCCTCCCAAATGATTTTTTCAAAGGGTATTTTAGTGAGGATTTCCTGTACCAATCCTGACCTGACTTCTCCACTGGAGCGAAACAGTCCTACATTACCCCCTTCTCTCGCTTCACCGATAACTTTCCATGCACCGGCATCCAGCTCTGCTTGCATCAGCTTTATCCATTGATAGGGAGGGATAATCTTTTCGGCATCTTTAGAGCCTACTTCTGATAACACTGTCACCTGATCGGACAATCTGGTGATGTAGTCGCATTTTTTATCGTGGTCCAATATAATGGAGCCATCAGACACCTCAGCAAAGGACAGGCCGTATTTATCCAGTACTTTGCGGTAGTCATCGAACTGATTGCGAACAATAAACGCTTCGAATAAAGTCCCTCCAAAGTAGACCGGGATACCGGCATCATGGTATAGTTTTACCTTCTCTTTAAGGTTGGGCGTAACGTAAGATGTGGCCCAACCTAGCTTGACTATGTCGGTATAGTTACCACAATTTTCGATAAAATCTTCTACTTGTCTCAAGCTAAGGCCTTTATCCATAGCCATAGTATATCCATATTGCCTGGGCTTTTTGGTACGCTCAGGAATATTGTTCAGCTTATAATTCATTAAAGGTTATCTTTTCTAAATTGGTCAATGATTTTGAACAAGGCTTTTTGGGTTTCCAGCTTGGGGAAAAAGTCAAAAAGAACAGTGTGTTTTTCAAAGTCCAAAATTAATGCATTTTCTAAATAATTAAAGGCTTCTTTATATTTACCTGAAGAAATTAAGTAAGCTGTGAGTCGATAATGATAATCGGCATCATCGGGTTTATCCTCCATACCCGACAAAATGAGTTCTATAGCTTGGTCATAGTTCTCTTGCTCATAATGAACCAGTGACCAGTCCAGCCAGTTTTTTTTATCCTGAGGATCTAAAATACTTGCCTCTTCATAAGCATCCAAGCTGGAAATAATATTCCCTACTTTAAATTCTGCTTCAGCTACTGCTTGCCAATATTTTGGATTTTCCGAATCCAGCTTGAGGGCCTTATTCAAAAAATGAAGTGATTCGTACCATTTCTCTTGTTTTCCCAGACATATTCCAGCACCGAACCATGCGTCATCATATAAGTTATCCAGTTTGGCCGATTTCTGATAATACCTTAACCCTAGTTCGTGCTGACCTATCTGCTCATAGGCCGCCCCCATACAACAATAGGTCTCTGGGCTGGGGCCTTCTACTTCATGGGTCTTGCGGTAGGCATCCAATGCCTTTATCTGTTCGGACATATTCATGAGCGTGTTTCCCATGTTGAAATGCGCCGAAGCAAAAGTCTCATCGATGGCAATAGCAAACTCATAAGCATCAAGTGCCTTCTCAAACTGTCCCAGTTTGTTGTATACAATCCCCAGATTATACCATGCTGCATGAGAATAAGGGTCGGCATCGATGAACTGTTTATAATAAGCAATGCTGCTTTCCAACTCTTCTACAACATCCAGACAGTAAGCAAGCTCATAGAGGGCATTTTCATTATGAATATTCTCTTCTATCGCTAGTTTATAACAACGGATGGCCTTTTGATGCTTATCCATACTTTGATAGGATAGTCCCATATTATAATAAACATCGTCTTTATGGTCGGAGAACAATAGTGCATGTTCATAAGCATCGATGGATGCTTCAAACTGTCCCAATAATGATAATATGGAACCGCGCATGATATAAATCTCCGGTTCACTGGGTTGAAAGGACATGGCTTTGTCCAATAGTTCGATAGCCTCATCATAGGCCTCGATATTGGATAGTACTTGTGCTTTGTCCAACATGATTTCCACAGAGAACGGGTATTGGTCCATCGCAAGTTCGCAGGCCCGTAATGCCTTATGGTACTTACCAAAATCAACATAATGATCGATGATACGCTCATATGTTTCCAAATCGTAGAAAAGACCTTCCTGCTTCTTGAGACTTTCTTCAAAGTGCTTGATCAAATCGTTATCCCCTCTTTTCTTTTTAAAATTTCCTGCCATTCAACCTTTGAAATATATAATAAAACAACTGTACAAATATGTATCCCTCTTTCATCGTACCTCTATTCAACAAAGTTAGGTTTAAGGGCTTGATTATAAAAATATACTAATCTATTTATTAGTGAGCAACGTCGTGGATATATTTTGATGATTATTTTGGTTTTTGTGCTAAAAGTTGTGTGACTGTCCAACTCAGTGTGTCTTCTAAAACCCTGAATCTAAAGGAAAAAGATTCTTTTACCTTATCACTATTATACTCGAAATGATACTGTCCCGACCTGACTGCCTCGCGGGTAATCATTGGCTTTTTGCCGGAAAAAAAGGATTGAATCTTAGCTGCTAGTATTGCCATGGTCATCAATAGTGGCGTAACAGGTTTGTAAGGGGGTCTTTTTTCAAATCTATGGGCAATCCGCTCCAATAGGGATCTGTAAGGAAGGCTCTCCGCATTGACAATGTACCGCTCCCCACTTTTCGTCCCGTTCAATGCCAGTACGGCTATACTAGCTACATCCCTTACATCCACACAATTGGCCATACCTGAGGAATAATACTTTCTTTCTTCCCAAACATAGCGGAACACTTGGGTACTGCTCTTGTTCCAATCACCGGGACCGAGTATAAGTGATGGATTGAGTATCGTCGTCCGTAAACCTTCGGCATGCGCGCGCCATACCTCTATTTCCGAAAGATATTTTGTTTTGGCATAGGTAGTATTCATCGGTGAGTCGACCCATTCTGAAGTCTCATCGATCTCTAGGCTGTTCCTATCTCTCCCAAGTGCCGCTACAGAACTGACATGAACAAATCGCTCTATCCCCAACTTCAGTGCCAGATTGACCATATTTCGTGTCCCTTCTACATTGGCCTTGAACATCATCTTTACGTCTTCGGAATGATGGGATACGACTGCCGCAGCGTGTATGATGTGGGTGACCCCCACCAGCTCTTTTTCCATGCGTACCACATCGAGAATATCTCCCTCGACGATGGTCAATTGTCCAATAATATCCTCTAACAGTCCTTTGTCCGCACCACTTCGGACCAAAGCACGGAAGTTCACATCTTTGGTCAGTAGTTCTCTACAGATATAACTACCTAAAAGGCCATTTGCACCCGTTACCAGTACCATCATCAATCCCTAGTTTAATGTGTCGTTGAGTAATTGTAGGTTCATAGCCCTAGCGAAGTATTTTTTACTGAAAGCTGCTATTGTTGTATTCAAATGCTTTTGATTATGACAATCGGAACCCAAAAAGTGAACGAGGTTTCTATCAATCAGTTTTTCGGCCATTTTCTGTACCGGTCTGGAATAATAACCTGTCAATGAATTGATATTTACCTGTAATAAAGCTCCCCTATCCACTATATCTTCCACTAAAGAAAAGTCCCTATGCAAGTATTGATAGCGCTCGGGATGAGCATATACGGGCTGGTAACCAAGGGACTTCATCTTAAAAATCGCTTCTTTTAAGTGAACTGGCTCATTCATAAAAGCTGTCTCGAACAAGAGATACTTTTCTCCAAAGGTGAGCAGTTCCTCTCTTTTGTTCAGCGACTCCACGAAAAACTCATCCAGGTAATATTCAGCGGCAGCTTCGAGTTTGATATCCAGTCCCGAGGCCTTTAGTGCTTCCTGTACTTGAATAAGTCCACTCCTGATCATCTCGGGGGTATTCGGGTAAAAATCGCCCATGACATGAGGTGTCGTTATAACTTTTTCATATCCTTGTTGCTGTAGGCCATCAAGCAGTTCCAAAGATTCCGAAAGGCTCTGCACTCCATCATCCAGTCCTGGGATAAGGTGGGAGTGTATGTCTGTCTTTGGTCCTATAACCTTCCTCCCCTTGTTTTTAAAAAAGAAAGACATCATTTTTTCAATTTTATCTTTTGAAAAAAACCGGTCGTTTTTTTATCCTTATCCTCGTAGTAACCATACCCATACTTATGATCTCTGAAGCTCTGTAATGAGTTAAGAATAATCGCAATATTATTGAACTTATTGGTCTGCACCAGCCTGTCCAATGTCTTGGTAAAGGATTTTTTTGAATAATCGGCACGAAAGACATAAATAGGCAAATCCGCTTTTTTCATTACCAGTGAAGCATCGGTGACTATTCCTACAGGAGGAGTATCCAAAATAACCATATCATAGCGTTCGCGGAGTGCTTCTATAAGTTCAGAAAAGGCATCGCTCAGCAGTAGTTCTGAGGGGTTGGGCGGCATCGGCCCAGCGGGTATATAATCGAGTCCCTTCAATTCCGTGGAGCGAATACTTTCCTCCAAGGTACTTCTCCGAATCAATAGGGTACTGACACCGTAGCCTTCATTGCTCCCCGCTACGGCGATATGGAGCTTGGGTTTTCTCATATCCAAATCCACTAAGACGACTCTACGATTGGAGAGCGCCACGATACCACCAAGGTTCACCGACACGAAGGTTTTCCCTTCACTACCTACAGTTGAAGTCACTGAGATGATCTTCTTCTTTTTTCCCGCAAACATAAATTCTATATTGGTCCGAACCGTCCTCAGCGCTTCACTAATAGCTGATTTTGGATTCTTACCTACTACCAGACTTGTCTCTATCTTATCGGAGTATCTTGGGATAATCCCTAAAATGGCTGCGTTGACCGACTTTTCCAGTTCTTCTATATTGCTGATCTTATCATTGAGTACATACTTCACTGCTATGAACAACAAAGAAAGCAGTAAAGCTGCCACTACTCCAAGCCCCCTAATAATTGCTTTTTGAGGAGATAGTGGTTCCGTAGGGAAAGTCGCCGGTGATAATATCTTAAAATCGGTAACCGTACCTGCATCCGCGATTTCGAACTCTGCCCTACTTTTCATCAGTGCTAGGTATAGCTCTTCGTACAGCTCATAAAAGCGCTGTGCTTTGTCATATTCGATTCTCTTGCCGGGAAGCACAATGAAGCTTTCCTCTAATATCGACTTTTTCTGAGCCAGTTCATTGAGTTGTTTTCGGTAATATTCTTTAAGCTCAGAAAGCTTTTCCGAAATCGATGTTCTCAAGCGCTCGATTTCGATATTTTTCTTTTGAAGTGCAAAGGTAGATTCATTGTAGGATAGGCTCAGGTTGTTCCTTTCTTCAATTTTTGCTGAAAACAACTGTATTTCATCACCGAGGGTTTCCGGAAATTGAAAACTACTGTTCAGTAGGGCGTTGGCATCCTCATCCTCTTTCATTCGAGCCGAGATTTCTTCCAGTGTCGATACCTGCTGGTTATATACAAAGCGTTGTGAGTCTATAGCTACGATACCTTTGATAGTACTACTCAGATCTTGGCTTAGGTCAACGGTACGATTGGTAATAGTGAAGTTCTCAAAATACCCTTCGAAACCGTCCAACCTTTTTTCAATATTTTTCAACTCTCCATTGAGCCATTCTATCTTCTTTTTGTTGGTCAGGCTCTTTTCTTCTCTAGAATAGTTGAGATACAGTGAGTCGATAATATTGACAATATCAAAAGATTTGTTCCTGTCAAAGTCTTGGAAAGATACCCTAATGGTATTGGCATTGAGGTTTTGTGGTTGAACCTCTATATTATGACGGATATAAGCCAACTGTGCTTCATGACTATTAAAGACAAAGAAATATTTTGATTCTCTGCTACTATTATACGCTTCTGTGATGTCGATAGTGAAATTAAAACCGCTCCCACTGACTATTTCTCCGAAACTATACCTATCAGAGTAGGTATTCTTATCGACGGTATAGGTCAGTTGAAAGGAGTTCTTATCCAGAATTTCAATATGAAATGGGGTATTGTAGAAGTGCTTTAAGGAGATATCATATTCGGTAATCGTAATAGGAAGCTGTCGGCCGTACCATTCATAGCTCAATACATTGCCGGGAGAGTAATAGGAAACATTAAAATCCATCACTTCCAGTACCTTATTAAAGAAAAGGTCAGAAGTTATCAGTTCGATTTCTCCGTAAAGGTTATTTAACTTTTGTTTTTCGGCAAGTTCATTGATTGCCCCTAAGCCCAAGGAGGTGGCTTCACTTTTCACATCCAGTTTCAGAAGAGAGGTAGATTGGTATATAGGTTTGGTCCACCGTAGGTAAAGAAAGGTGAGTACATTGCACCCTATAAAAATCAGGACAATCCACACAATACTTTTCTTTATTATCCTGACCAGTTTCTCCAGATCCAAGCTTTGAAAAGCCTGACCCGAAATAGAATTATTGAACTCCTGTTCTTGTGTAGTTTTGGTGTCTGACAATATCAATTGGAATTTAATAAAACAACGACTAGGGTCAATACACTGGTAAATATACCTATGACGGGCCCAAACTCCCTTGCGGATTCACTTAGTGGCCTTCTCACGGGTTCAACATAGATAATATCACCCGGTGCTATGATCATATTGGTCTTTCGCATGCCTTCGATAGTACTAAGGTCAATAACAAATACCTCATCACTCCTGATAAGTCGTATATTATGTGCTTTGGCATCATTATTAATACCTTCTGCCTGTGCAAGAATCTCTATGAGTGTAGTATTTTCGTTTTCCAAAGGGAGTACCTTCCCTCCCACGGCCCCTAGTATGGAAACCCGCTTGTTCAAGTAGTTGATTTTCACATAAGGGATTTCATAATAAACGGCAAACTTCTCTTCAAGTAAGGTCTCTGCTGCCCTTAAAGAGAGTCCTCCAAGGTTCACTCTACCTATCTGAGGTACTTTTACCATACCATCGTTTTCCACCAAATATTTAAACTTTGGTCGGACAACATCCTGCACCGACCCTATATCCTTGGACAGTACATAATTAGGATCGACAGCCCTTTCCCCGTCATTGGTCAACACCTCTATCGATAGATAATCCGCGGGTTGTATCAGATAGTTTTTTTCCAATTCCCAGCTGGCCTTGTTGGCTTCCGTTACGTCAAAATCTTCCTTAACCTTGAACATTATGTTCTGTTTATAGGACTTACAGGATGAAAAGTGATATAACAAAAGGATGAAAAGTGGAATTCGTACTATTCGTATGCGTTTATACTTCAATGCCTTTATATTTTATGACTGACCTCCATTTTCAAAGGTACGAAAAATCATGACATCTTTTCAAACGTCTCCATCGTAGGAAGGAGTAGATCTTTATCCGATACAATCGGGTTCTTAACCTCCCAATCGATAGCTAGCTCTGCATCATTGTAAAGTATACCTGATTCTGATGCCTTGTCGTACACATTCGTACATTTGTAAAAAAATATGGTGTCCTCCAAGGCTACGAACCCATGGGCAAAGCCTTCGGGAACATACAACATGTTGTTCTTGGTGCTTTCTAACAGGTATTTATAGATCTTGCCATAAGTAGTAGATTCTTTTCGGAGGTCCACCACGACATCGAGGGCTCTTCCAGTGATGACACGTACCAGTTTTCCTTGTGCAAATGGGGCATGTTGCAAGTGTAGGCCTCGCAATACACCTTTTTTAGAAAAGGACTGGTTGTCCTGCACAAAGTCTTCTTGGATACCTGCGGCTTTCAGCTTATCAGCACGGAACGATTCAAAAAAAAAGCCCCTTTCATCTTCAAATGATTGGGGGTATATTTCGATAAGGCCATCAAAACCCGTATTCTTAATTTCCATAGTTCGATTCTTATATCAGACTGTTTGTAGTAGCGATTTGGGCTGCTAAATAAACCCGAAACAGCTATTAAATCAACTATTTATTACTTTATTTGATTTAAAGTATGAAGGTATTTATTGATGACCACATGCTCGCTGAACCGCTCTTCCATACGTTTTCTTCCCACTCGTCCCATTTCCAATAGTTTATCGTCGGGCAGTTCGGCCATTTTCTTCATTTTTTGTGCCAGGTCGTCCGCATCCTTTAACCGACAGAGAAAACCATTTTCATTATCACTGACCACATTGTTACAGCCGGGAACATCAGTGGTCACGATAGGTTTCGCAGAGCTGGCAGCCTCCAGCAATGTCCTAGGGGTACCTTCTCGGTACGATGGCAAAACTACACAATCGGCCTTGTCTATGTATTCTCTCACGTCATCAGTAGTACCGAGGTATTCTACTAGTCCTTGCTCCAACCAGCTATCGATTATGGAGAGGTCTATTCCTCTTTTATGATCGGGAGCTTTGGGACCTAAAATCTGAAAATGCGCCTCTAGACCCGATTCCTTCAACTTCCGAACAGCGTCAATATATTCTAGAACACCCTTGTCGTGAAGTAATCTGGAAATAAGAAGAAAAGTAAACTTTCCTTTGGTTCTAGATGATCCCATTGGGGAAAATCTATTCAAATCTATTCCAGAACCGGGAAGTACATCACAAATCCCTTTTTTGACAATTCTTCTTTCAACAAAAAGATCTAAGTCATAATCATTTTGGAAAAACACTTTTCTAGGGAAACGAAAAGCCATTTTGTACATGCCAATGGCGATTCTTGAAGTAATGCCTTCTTTCAAAAAAACCGTACCCAGTCCACATACATTGTTTACGACAGGAATTCGAAGTAGACTGGCTGCCACGGTACCATAAATATTGGGTTTGATGGTATAGTGCAGTACAACATCCGGCCTTATCTTTTTGTAGACATTGTACAGTTCCTTTATCAATCGGATATCTTTCATGGGATTGGTACCCCGACTATCCATTTTGACAGGCTCGAATTGGCAACCGGCCTGTTCCAGAAGTTTGCTGTAATCGTCTCTTGGGGCAATAGCGTAAACGTCAATTCCTTGATTTTGTAAAGCCTCGATCAACCCCATCCTGAAATTAAATATATTCCAAGAGCTGTTCAATACTATAGCTATCCTCATATATCAAAAAGTAATGATAAAACTATCTAAAAAAAACTTTCCAGTCATTCATCTTGTTAAAATAAGTAAAATATTCAGCTAAAACCCACTCATCATTGAGATTTACCTAACCAACACCCATAATATACTGATAAACAACAAGTTGATACATAATAATGAACAAGATTAGCAACAACGTGTTTCAATTTCATATTGAAAAGCCTAATTTTGTGCTTATGGCCTCTATTTTCATGTAAATGCCATGGTCATCTGGCCATCCAAAAGTTATACAACTATTTATGTCAAAAACATTCTCTACGGCCCCAGTAAAGGAAACTGCTGTATTAGTGGCCATCGTTTATCAAGAACAACGTAACTATACTGTTGAGGAATATCTAAACGAGCTAGCCTTCCTCGCATCTACCTTGGATATTACTGCCGTAAAGACCTTTACCCAAAAACTGAGCCACCCCGACAATAGCACTTTTGTCGGAAAAGGTAAATTAGAAGAAATCATAGCTTATGTGAAGGCCGAAGAGGTCGATATGGTCATATTCGATGATGACCTCAGCCCTTCGCAGCTCCGAAATCTCGAAAAGCAGATCAAATGCAAAATATATGACCGTAGTTTATTGATTTTGGACATTTTCCTGAAAAGGGCACAAACTGCTCAGGCAAAAACCCAAGTGGAGCTGGCCCGTTATCAATACCTGATGCCCAGACTTACCAGAATGTGGACACACTTGGAAAGACAGCGGGGAGGCACAAGCACACGAGGTGGAGCAGGAGAAAAAGAGATAGAAACCGACCGTAGGAATATCCGAAATCAAATCAATGTACTCCGTAAAAAACTGGATAAAATAGAGAAGCAAAATGCTACACAACGAAAATCAAGAGGGAATATCGCTCGTGTAGCTCTGGTGGGATATACGAATGTGGGAAAGTCCACCATCATGCGGCTATTGTCCAAGGCCAATGTAAAAGCAGAGGATAAGTTGTTCGCTACTGTGGATGCTACTGTACGCAAGGTCAGTTTCGGCAATATTCCATTTCTTCTTTCGGATACCGTTGGTTTCATCAGGAAACTACCACATCACTTGATCGAATCATTCAAATCCACACTGGACGAGGTGAGTGAAGCAGACATCCTTCTGCACGTGGTAGACGCCTCACACCCTGCTTATGAAAACCATATCGATGTGGTCAACACTACACTGGCCGACCTTGGCGTCAGTAATAAACCTACGGTTATGGTTTTCAACAAAATAGACTTATTGAAAACAGAAGCGCAGTGGGAAAACGAGGGTGGTATCATCGATGGACAGATGACCGCTGAGGCTATGGACGCTCCCAATGTTGGTAAAGTATTTGGTGAAAGCGTATTCATATCAGCAGAGAAGCATAAAAATATCGATACGCTTAGAGCAGTGCTTTTGGAGAAGGTAAAGAAAAAGCATTTGACTATCTTTCCCAATTATCTGGAAAATGAGACTTTTTGAGTAAAAAAAGCCTAAATATAACTTATGCTCCGACACTATTTGTTCATAGTATACAATAAAATAAATCGTTGAAATTTCTACAGATAGTGCTGCTATTCTTGTCAATGACTCACGCGGCCCGTGGCCCCTTTTACTGGCCAAATCACTTCAATAACAAATCTTAAACAGATCACCTATCCGAACTTTATATTAATAAAAGCGAAAGAACGTTTTTATGGGCGTTCTTTCGCTTTTATATATCTGATGATGATTCCAGAGAGATTATCTACAACCTACAGTATAGACTCTACCTCTGCTAGTAACCGTACCACATGCTCTAGGAGCAGCATTTCTTTGATGCAGTATGCCAGCAATAACAGGAGAAGCCATGGAAGTACCACTCAATGTAGCATATCCGCCATTTTTATAAGTAGAACGAACACTAGATCCTGTAGCGATATAATCAACGGGCGAACCAAAGTTGGAGAAGGAAGAGAAACCTTTGCCACAAGTCATGGAAGCTACTGTAAATACTCTGCTCAGGTTCTGGCAACCGGGATCGTAGAAAGCAGTATCGTCAGAAGAGTTTCCAGCAGCCAAAGCTACCCATGATTGATCGTTCAATCGCTCTAGAGCCCTACGATAAGCACCGTTAGAAGGACACCCTGTTCTGAATCGTGACCCAAGACTCATGTTAACAACATCACCTGCAAGGTCATTGGCAGCGATATGGTCCATACCGGCGATGATTCCAGCAGTAGAACCTGTACCTTTACAACCCAAGACTCTGATAGGTACCACTGGAGCGCCAGCAGATACACCCACGACACCGATACTGTTGTTGATAGCTGCTGCGATACCTGCTACGTGAGTACCGTGTCCATCACAATCATCAGGGCTACCTCCTACAAAAGACTTAGCATATCTAGTATTAGTGACTACATTAAGGTCTGGATGATCCAAGTCGATACCTGTATCTGCAATCCATATCCAAGCACTTTTTCCAGCACCACTAACGCTACCACCAGCATTCGAAATAGCACAAGTTGAAGACTGAGCAGCATTGACGTTTGTTCCTTTTGTAACTTCCAATTGTGAAATAGATAATGTAGTATTTGGCTCTATAGAAAGTACACTAGGGTTTGCTCTCAAGGCTTTCACTTCTTTATCGCTCATCTTGGCCGCAAAACCAACGATGACAGAAGTATACACCTGTGAGATGTTCTTTTCGGAAACTCCTGCAATTCTGGCCACACTGGTTACATGGCGCTGGAGAATTCCTCTTTTCTGCGAAGAGTACCTGCTTTTTGCGTTCCTGTCAGTCCCAAAGTTAGGTTCGGACGTACGACTAGCACTAGTAGTACCTTCCTCTTTCAACGTAACGATGTATTCGCCGGGTATGATGCTTTCTCCTTTGTTGAGCTGTCCATCCGCAGTACCTAACTCCACGGTTTCGGTACAGGAATACAGAAAAACACACGTTCCAATTAGGGTCACTAATACTCGAAAGGAATGATTCAGAAATTTCATAATAGTGGTTTGATTTTTAGGATTTTAAAATAGTTTCAATGCAAAGATGACACAATTGCTTATCTTTTTTTAATGCAAAAAAAATTATATTTTGTATATGTAACAAAATACAGAACATTAAACTGCTTAAAATCCATTAAAAGAAAATAAACTGCCAAAAAACTGAAATTAAACCTATAAAACACAATTTAAATCTATTCACATATTTTTCGATAAAATTATTTTATAATTAATTTTTATCTATATAAACAATTTTTCACTTTCATTATACCCAAAAAGTACAAACGTAAAAATGTTTTAACGTATATCTTAAAACGATTAAAAATGAGCCAGTTAAAAATCGATGACAAAATAACATTTAATTAAAGTATAGGTAATGAAATTTATCTAGAGCCATTCTTTTTGCAACAATATTGCATTTACAGACACAACTGATACCGAACACATTGTATCGAGCCTTCTTAACTGATGTTCTGATGGTCAGATGTTCACCGTATAAAATATAGCTTGAGTCCTATAGAAATCGCCTTCATGTAGACTATGGTTAGACAATCAGCTACTTATCAGATTTTGGTATTCTTAGGTAATGTTTACAACTGAACATTTATGTGAAATCCGTTTACTAAGCTTACATATCACAGGTCGCATGTCTCAAGCTCATTTACTTCATTTCTCATAGCAATACCAGTGCTAGCGCTTCTATCAGGTGATCTCGGCCCCTACCGAAATAAATCGAATATCCATGAATCTCTGTAATCAGGGGCAGGGACAGTAGTGGAATAATGAAGAATCAATGAGAGTCATTGCCCTAGGTCATTCACTTAGTTCAAATTCTATTGATTTTTATGGATGTTCATTAAAATGACAACCCACCGATTCCATCAAAACTATACGGAGTAT
The DNA here is from genome assembly GCA_947492745.1 of uncultured Cyclobacteriaceae bacterium. Lineage (GTDB taxonomy): Bacteria > Bacteroidota > Bacteroidia > Cytophagales > Cyclobacteriaceae > Aurantiphycus > Aurantiphycus algarum. The sequence continues at coordinate 15,237 of CANLOE010000119.1, forward strand.
CGGTAGTCTTTGATTTGACTCTATCTATTATAGAATAAACTTCCTCAGATTATTAAAATGAATATTATTTGTATTGACCGTAGCGGTGCTACACAAGACCTAAGAAAACCCATAGGTTTATTGTATTCGAAGTCCTCATGAGGGCTTCGAATACAGCGTGTTCAACGAGACCATTAGAATAGATAAAACGGTGAACAAATACATCAATTCAAGCTAAAGGGAGGTGCGTATTGTTTGTCGATTTAATATTGCAAGAAGAGCTGATGTGAAGGAGCTGAATCCGACAGTATAACTATTTATGTATAAATTAAGAGCATTGCATAGTAGAAATTGATTTATTTTTTTATTTTTGCAACCCTTAAATGCAATCTTGGCCTCGTAGTTCAATGGATAGAATAGGTGTTTCCTAAACATTAGATGCAAGTTCGATTCTTGCCGAGGCCACTCGCAGAAAGGTTACCAAAATCGGTAGCCTTTTTTTTATTTAGAGACTGTTTGGAAATTATTTATCACTCATTTTAAGTACAGCATCATTAACAATGAAGTGATTTAGATTTTTTTTGAATCGATACGCCCGGAACCCGAGGGGAAACAATTTTTTGAGGATCTGCCCGGTCATAGGTTCGGTTGCTATGTCATCAACCTTGATTTACCTCTAGATAAATATGGAAAACCTATAACACTAGGGAATATTGTGAAAACAAGATCAGGAAATTAAAATTACCCAAAGTAGTTTTTCGGCTTATTACCGGCAGGTTCAGATAAGCTTGGGGTCGGCACAACTCTCCTCGCTTTTTTTGTTCCAGACCCAAATCGATTGACATTTCAGCCGTTCACCACTCCGCTGGCATTAAAAATACAGCATTAAAACCTCCCTGAACAGACAACTGATTTTACCGTAGGCTATACCTTTATGATGAAAAGCCAAATGATATTACCGGGGTAAGAACAGCACTACTTTAACCCAAATTGATCAATAGGATTTCATCATGAGAGCATAATTGCAATAAAATCAGTGGTTTAGATGAGGAGGCTTTTGCATCATTAAGGTGTAATACAAATTTAGGTTTTAAATGTCGTATAAGATTCCGCGGGTCATTTTGTTTCAATCAAGGCGAGAACCGCAGGAATAGCAGCGCTATCCCGAGGATGGTCAACGCAGAGTGAAGCAAAATGAACAGGAAGATAGGCGATATTTGAAAGCTAAGTTTGTATAAATCATGGGCAGCACACATTCTATATTAAAACAGTACTACCCAATACGCTATACTTTGTAAAATCGCCCTCGATAAAATCTAAAAAAAGACACCTATTTTGGAGTGATTATTCCAAAATTAGTGTAATTTTGTATTGTGAGTAAAAGAGAGAGTATTATTTCTGCCGCCCTAAGACTACTGACCCAGAATGGGATACATGCTACCCCGATGTCAGCTATCGCCAAGGAAGCAGGAACGGGCATGGGGACTATTTATAATTACTTCCCTAAAAAAGAACACCTTATCAATGAGATCTATACCGAAATCAAGAAAAAAGAAGCATCATTATTACTTGATTTTAGCGAAGACGTCCCCCTAAAAACCCAGTTCGAAACCTATTATAGATCTACTGTACTCTTTTTCTTGGAAACCCCTCTCTATCTTAAGTTTATGGACCAGTTACATGCTTCACCGATAATTACGGCAGAAAGTAAGGCCGTAGGACAAAATGCAGTCGAATGCATACTGCAACTGATTGAGGTCGGAAAAAAGAACAGAGTCATCAAACCCATCAGAACCAATGAACTGATGCAGTTTATCGGTGGGTCCGTCCTATCGTATACACGATGGCATCTCGCGGAAACCGCCAGTGCACCATCATCCCTTGACCGTCAGTTACAATTGGTATGGGATGCTATCAAGGAATAACAGCTTAAATTTGGAATGAACATTCTATCTAAAATTTAAATCATATACTTCAATGAAACAAAACATATTAATTACCGGCACATCTACGGGAGTCGGGTTCGAAAGCGCGATTCTATTTGCAAAGAATGGTTATAAAGTCTATGCCACTATGCGTAACCTCAAAAAGGCCGGACCCTTGAAAGAGGCTATCGATGGTGAGGACCTCGCTATAGAAATTCTGGAGTTGGATGTTACCGATTATGGTTCTATAGAGAAGGCGGTAAAAACGGTCATCGATAAAGACGGAAAAATCGACATTCTTTTGAACAATGCGGGTGCGGGCTTTGCCAAGACTCTAGAGCAGACGTCCCTGGAAGAAATCGACTGGGTCACCGATGTCAACTACACAGGTGTTGTGAGAACGACCAAAGCCGTGCTACCTTTCATGCGTGAGGCCAGGGCAGGTCGCGTGATCAATATCACTTCTGTGGGCGGTCTGGTAGGCCAGCCTTTCAACGAACTTTACTGTGGCGCTAAGTTTGCCGTAGAGGGGTTTACAGAAGCTTTGGCCACTTATGCCGCGAAGCCATTCAACCTACATTTCTCTATAGTGGAGCCGGGCGGTATAGCTACAGAGTTCATGAACAGTGCTATTTCCAAAACTTCCAATGAGAAAGGCGAGATGGTCTCCGGAGAATATACGCCCATATTCAATAAGTATGTCACCGGTGCACAAAGCAGAGCTAGTGATGATAAAGAGTCCTCACCTTATCAGACGGGAAAAGAAGTAGCTGAAGTAGTTCTCAAAGTAGCTCAATCAGAAAACCCTCCCTTGAGGACAAGGACTTCCAAGTGGGCCGATAACATGACGGCCTATAAAACCGAAGCCGATTCCGATGGGACAAAATTAATCGATCAGGTCATTGAATATTTCCTATAGTCATGAAAGCAATATACTGGTCAGCGACGAGTGTCGTGTCACTTTTCCTCTTATGGAGTACCTATACCTACTTATTCAGCAAAGCTACCATAGATGGGGTCAGGGCCTTGGGCTTTCCCGATCATTTTAGGGTGGAGCTTGCCATATTGAAAGTAATAGGTGTAATCGTACTTTTGACACCACAAATCTCTATCCAGATGAAAGAATGGGCCTATGCAGGGATAGGCCTATTCTTTATCACCGCGATAGTGGCGCATACGGCCCACAAAGACCCTATTGTCATAACAGTAATCAATTTACTGCTGATAGGGATACTGGTGGTCTCCAATATATACCTGCACAAGCTATCAGATATGTAGCCTCCGTGCAGCTTCGCGATTCCCCCAGCAATTTAGCTGGCCAGAGTTAGTAGAAATCAGAAGGGGACAAGGGACCGAAATCAAATCAAAAGTCCCGTTTTCCTTTCTGCCCCAAACATGGACCTTGAAGGGAGTCGACTTTCTTGATATGAGGCGATAGCTATACTCCGGGAAAAAATAGGGTAGGAAATGATGGATCAGTACCCAGAGCATATCACATGGCCTTTTGGGTAAAAAATCACTTGTAATTAAGGTGATGGAATCTTACAGGGCGAAATGACATCTTCTTACCGATTACTGTTTTAAACCCAAATGAAATTGATTTGGGACCTACTGAAACAATCAAGAAAATACTGTTCCGCCCGGAACGGTCCTAACGACCAATCAACTAATGACCGATCAACAAATACAGGATTTGTCCAAGACCTACGGAACTTCAAATCTCCCATTTCATTTTTTGCTGAGTATAATACAAATTTGGGTTTTAAATGTCGTATAAGATTGCGCGGGTCATTTTGGGTTCAATCAAGGCGATAACCGCAGGGA
>CANLOE010000120.1 GCA_947492745.1 uncultured Cyclobacteriaceae bacterium
TTTTCCGCGGCCGCGTCGAAGCGCTGTAGGGAGAGGATATTGCCATGGGCATCGTAGCGCAGTCCCGTGACCCGGTTGCGGTTCCCCTGTAGGGTGAAGCCCGTGGGGCCCTGGGCCTCGGCCCATACGGCATCCTTCAGCTGGTAGCGTTCGTCATAGTCCAAGAGGTACATGCCCCGGGTAGCACCGGTGGCACTGCTCCCGATGGCCTCCGTGCGCCAGCTCATGGCGGTGATGGTCCCATTGTAGAGGGAGGTGGCCCTATGGTCCCCGGCGGGCGGTGCCACGCCCCGGCGCAGGACGAGTACCTCATCGGTTCGCGTGGCCCCGAGCCAGGCATTGCTCACTACGGCGCGGTAGCGCCGGCCCTCGCGCAGGACATCGGGATAGACGTACAGAAAGGATTCCCCCGCATGGTCCAGGTCCTGCCAGCCCCCATCGTGCCAATACTGCCAGCGGTAGCTGTTCTCGGCATGGAGGTCTTCGGTGGACAGGCGCAGCGCACCGCTCAGGTAGGCCACTTCGCGTTCTTCGAGGCTGCCCTGCTGGTGGCTGTAGGTGAAGGCCCTGAAGCCATGCTTTCCCGTGGCATCCTGCAGGTGCCGGGCGATATCGCCCAGGGCGATGCGGTTCCGGTCCACGAAGAGCGACAGCCGGTCCCGTCGGGGGTAGGCGGTAAAGTCGGGCAGGGCCTCGAAGGCGTTATAGCTGAGCTGTAGGCGAGCCAGTAGGGGCAGGGTGAGGAACCCCTCGGGGATACGGCCCGAGAGCCCGTTCGATTGGGCCTGGAAGAGCTGTAGTTTACGCAGGGCGGCCACACTTTCGGGAAGGGGCCCCGTGAAGCTGTTGTGGTTCAGGTAGAGCATGACCAGTTCCCCCCACCGGGCCATGTCGGGCAGTGGGCCGCTGAGGGCATTGCGCTCCAGGTTGAGGTAGCGGAGCTCGCTCATGGCGGCCAGTCCGGGCGGGAGCTCGCCCTCCAGTCCGCAGCGGTCCAGGTAGAGTACCCGCAGCCGGGAGAGATGCCCCAGCTCCATGGGGATACGGCCCCCGAGCTCGTTGCCGCTCAGGTAGAGCCGCCGTAGCTGTACGGCACTGCCCAGTGCGGCAGGTATGCCGCCCGTCAGGCGGTTGTAGTGGAGCATGACGGTGTGCAGTTGCGGTAGCCCGATAATGCCGGACGGGACAGGCCCGGTCAGTTGATTGTGGTTCAGCTCCAGTATCTCCAGTTGCCCGAGGGCGGAGAGGTCGGGGATGCTGCCGGAGAAGGCATTGTTGCCCAACAGGAGCTGTTTCAGGTTACGCAGCTGCCCCAGTCCGCTGGGCAGGGGACCGCTGAACCCGTTCCGCTTCAGTGAGAGGTAGTCCAGGTCACTCCATTCGGAGAAGTCGAGCGCTACGCTCCCCTCCAATCGGTTGGGCCCCAGACTGAGGTGCTTCAGTCCTTTCAGTGCGTTCAGGGAGGTAGGGAGGGTCCCACTGAGGAGGTTCCCGCCGAGTCCCAGGCGCCGGAGTGCCGACAGGTCGCCGATACTTTCGGGAATGCTCCCTTCCAGGCGGTTGTTGGTCAGGTCGAGGATCTGTAGGTGCCGGTACTGTCCGATGTTTTCGGGGATGCTGCCCCTGAGTGCGTTGAACTCCAGCTTCAATTGTTCGAGTTCGCTGAGTGCGGTGATGGATGTGGGCAATGCTCCCGAGAGCTGGTTGCCATAGGCCCACAGTATCTTCAGGCCCTTGAGGTCGCCGATGCTCTCGGGCAGTGTTCCCTGTAGGCCGTTCTTGGCGAGGTAGATGGCGGAGATATCGCCGTTCTCCTCGCGCAGGCCGAACCACTGGGCCATTTCCTCCGCCGTGGCGGTGGCGGGCCAGTGGCCGGGCTCGGGCCAGTGGGTGTTCTTTTTCCAAGCGGTACCGTTGGTGGCCTCGAAGAGGTCGCGCAGGGCGGCCAGCTCGATGGCATCGGGCACACGGTCATAGGCCGCTGCCCTGCGGCGCTCGGCATAGGCGCGCAGTACTTCGGCGAAGCCTTCGCCCTGTAGGCCCTGTGCCTTCCAGTCGAGGGCGGCCAGGGCAGGGCCATCGGGAGCGGCGGTGGCAGGGGTCCGCTGCCAGGTCCGGGCCAGGTGCCCGGGCTCCGAAGGTAGGCCTTTCTCGGGGCCGGACAGGCCGATGACGGGCCGTAGGGGAGCAAATGCGGCGGCCAGTTCGGGGGCCACTTTCGGTGTGGGGTCCAGTCCGTGCCGCTGCCGTACATCGATACCGCGGATGCTGCCCGTGCGGTAGAGTCCCTGTATCTCGCTGTCGTAGTACTGTAGCAGTATGCCGAAGGCATCCTCCCGCACCCCGTTATGCCCGTCCCCGCCGGGGTCCTTGCCCGGGTCGGGGTGGTTGATGGCCCGTAGCCAACCTTCGATGGTATAGGTAAAATCTATACCCTGTAGGTTTTCGGCCAGGGTGACGCGCTTGAGGGGGCCATGGAGGTAATAGCTGTAGCGGGCCTGTTCGGTGGCCCCTTCCCGCTGTCCGTCCGTACCCGTATGTACCTGATGGAGCCGTCGGTCGGCATCGTAGCTGTAGTGATGGTAAAAGGACTCCCGGAGCTGTCCTTCGGTATCGTAGGCGAGGAAGCCCGTCCGGGTGATGTCGCCGAGGAAGTTATAGTCGTACTCCGAGACAAAGACCCGGTCGAGGGCCTTGGGCTTCTGCACGAAGTAGCGCAGCTGCCCTTCGATGTCATAGCTGTACCAGGTCTCGATATGTTCGTTTTCGGTATGGGATACGGTATTGCGCACCTCTTTCTGGGGATAGCGTTCGCCCAGGCCCGTTTTGCGGTGGTAGTCGGGGTCGGGGTCGCTGTAGTGGGAGCGTATCCAGTCTTCTTTCCGGGCGGGCAGGAAGACGGAGGTGTATCCGCGGTCTTCCAGGTGCGACCGGAGGCCCGGGCTTCCGAACTGTAGGTCGGTCCGTCGTGGGCGGTATACGCCCGCTTCGATGGGCCGGCCCAATGGGTCGTAATCGGTATAGGAGAAGGTACCCTCGCGCCGCTGCTCGGCATTCTGCGAAAAGCGGATGGCCCCATCCTTTCGGTAGAGGTATTCGGTACGGCCCGCATCGGGTTCGGTGACGGCCTTGAGCAGGCCATTGGTGAAGTATTCATACAGTTCGGTATAGGGCAGGTCCTCCCGTGCGGGATAGTGGTCGGGCAGCCTTGCTGCGTGGAGTGCCTCCACTCCTTTCGGGGCGATGCGGGCCAGTACTTCTCCTACCCGGTTGTAATAGGTATAGCTGTAGTCGGTATAGGGTATGCCTTCCGCACCGCCCTCGCTTGCTCCGCGGCGGCGGGCGGTGACGATGCTGCGCCCTTCGGCATCGCGGTAGGCGATGGTCTGTCGGCCGTTGGGGTCCGTTTGGTAATATTTGTAGCCTTGGAAGAGGGGGGCGATTGCCTGCGGGAAATAGGTGTTGGCTATTCTTTGGTAGTGTTCGAGCTCTGCGGCGTACCACTGCTGTCTCTCTCCGGAGGCTTCATGCCCTGCGCCCATACGGAGGGCTTCGCCGGGTCCGGCGGCCTTGCTGTGGAGGGCATCGGGGCCGGGCTCGGTCCAGGTGCGGCTATAGGGATAGGTGCTGTGCGGGGTCAGGGGCTCGAGGGTATTGGCACTGCTGTAGTAGTGACCCAGTGAGCCGGGCCCTGTACTGCCCACGGGCCGGGGCCGGTCGCGGGAGCCTTCGCCCGTGCCGGGGGCATCGAAGTCCCCGGCACCATAGCGGTCGCCCCGGTCGTTGGTGATGAAGTGCTCGCGGTAGCCGAAGCTGTTGCGGTGCAGGGGCGCGGGCAGGGTAGTGAGCGCGGCCTCGCCCCTGCGGTCAAAGACCTGCTGCACGGCCAGTACCTGCTTTTCGCTTTGGTTCCGGGTCTGTTGCTGCACCAAGCGGCCAAAGGCATCGGTGTAGCTGGCGGAGGCGGCAACTTCCCTACCGTTCTCATCATAGGCACGGCTGTACTCGGTATTGAAGCGGTCGCTTTCGAGTAGGCATATCTTGGCGGTGGGGGACTGTGCCCCGAAGGGACAATTGGCCTCCACTATGGCGCGGTACCAGGTCTCTTCGATGAGATTGCGGTAGTAGAGGTGGGTTTCGCCCGCATGGCCGATGTCCTGCCAGTGCCGCCCTTTGTCGGTGGATGTCTCCCATCGGAGGACTTCGCTCCTGAATGTGACCAGCTGTATGTGCCCTGAGTTATGGCCCTGCCGTACAAAGTCGGAACCTTTTATGGTGCCGGTGGTGCCACAGATCGGCTGGGCATGGAGGACGTGAAGGACACTGAGGCTCAGTAGGCTCAGGAGGGTGAGGAGAAGGGACCTGAGGGGCCGAAGGGGCAATGGGCAATGGGCTATTAACAATGTCTTCCTTGTTGTGTTTGTATCTTTTTTCTTCATCGATTTTGGTGATGTTTTCTATGGGCAATTAGCAATGAACAATGGCTTCGATGTCCAATAGTGCTGCTTTCTTATTGTTCCTGTGTTGCTTGTTCTGTCGCATTCTTACGTATAGCATTTTTCTATATCCTTGTTCTGTCCTTGTATCCTTCGGTGTCTTTCCGGCTTGGTCCTAAATGTTCATGGTTCTATTCTACGAATCACCTAGGGGCAATTAACAATGAACAATTGGCAATGAGCAATTATACCCAAACGTGACAGACTGAAGATTATCGGGACGGCACTGTTCCGCTCGGAACGACCCTAATGACCAATCAACCATACCTAATACCCTAATGACTAATACCCTAATGACTAATACCCTAATGACTAATGCACTAATGACTAATGCACTAATGACCAATGTCCAATGACTATTTTTATTATTCTACAATTCTACCATTCCAATTTCCTTCTACAGTAACTATCGGCCTCCGTTGCCCGCTCCGGTGAAGCAGTCGAGGTTATTGCCCGTAGCGTCTTCCGGTAATACATTGAGCGATCGGCCAATGTGGACCCGGCCTCCATGTTCGTCGCGAACGGTACAGCTGAGGTCATAGAGGCCGCACTCATCAAATCGATAACGGAACGTGGACCCATCGGTATCCTCTGTGGGGAGGAGTACTTCACCACCGTCCTTGCTCAGTGCCCAGGTATAGCGCAGGGGGGCGCAGCCTTCATTGACCCGGACGCTGAAGGTGTTCCGGTCGCCTACGCGGTAGGGTCCGCCCCAGCCACTGCCTTCGACCACGCGCAGGGTCTGAGCGGCATAGGATACTTCTATCTGCTGCTCTTTCCCACATGCGTCCACTACGGTACAGCTCAGTTCGTGGCAGCTGCTGCCCGTACTGTGGATATAGGTGGCCGAACCATGGGGCGAATCTGCCGTGGTATAGGATTTCGCGGGGTTCATCTCTCCATTTTCCCTATAGGTCCAGCGGTAGTCATAGGGCGCGATACCTCCCTGTATCCTGACGGTAAGCCCGCTATGGTCCAGCATCAGTGGCCCTCCCCGGGTATCTTTGCGAACGGTGCCGACCCGTCCTGTCTTGTCCTTGATGCGGCAGCTGAGGACATAGCCACAGATATCATTTTCTACCGCCAGCTGTTCGGAGTAGGGACTGTTGCCCAGTTCTTCCCTGACAAAGGTGCCGTTGAGGTACCAAGAGAAGAGAAAGGGGCCCTCTGCACCTTCTACTTCGGCCCGATAGCGGTCGGTTCCGCGCTCGACGATACTTGCCCGAAGGGGCCGGGTCCCTTGCAGGGCGTATTTCCTATCGACCTCGGCAACCAGTTTTTCGGTGCGGTCGGGGGTCTCCACATAGGTCCTGTGCTGCTCTCCGGCCGCATCGAGGGCATAGCGTGTATAGAGGTGGTTGTCCCCGAGCCGGTACTCCAGGGCATCGAACTCGTCATGGACATAGCAGGTCATGCTGCTCTCCCATGGGGAAAAACGGAAGTCGTCCACATAGGCCTGCCCTTGAAAGTCTGCCCTGGTCCGTACTCCGAGTTCCATGATGTATCCGTGCCGCAGTGCGCTGTGGGGGATACGGAGCTCCATTAGCGACCAGTCTCCCGCGCGGGCCACAATGGCTCCGCCCGAGGAGGAGACCTCTCCCGTGGTCTTTTCGATGTCATAGTAGAACTCTACCCCTTCTTCTGCGGCACGGTTGACCCAGACGAGCAGTCGGTAGTCCCTTTTCGCATCATAGGCGCTCCGGAGACCGTCGTCCAGCCTATAGTGAAAGCCCTTCTCCAAGGGCCTGCTCAGCAGGAGACTGTAGCGGCCCGTGTGGGCCCTACGGTCCGTGCGCTGCGCTGCGTGGTCCATACGGATCTCTCCCGATAGGTAGGCCTGTCCTCCCAGCTGTAGGGGAGGGTACTCCGCACCGCTATAGGCCATATCGGTATAGGAGGCATTGAGGGCCTCGGCCATGACCTGCTTGGACGCTCTGTCCAGCTGTGTGGAAGCAGCGATACCCTCTCGGTCGATCTGCTCCTGCGGATAGGAAAAGTAATCGTAGCGGGTCACCTCACCGCTGTAGTACCAGCCTGCATTGTCCGAAGGGCGGCGAAAGTCGAAGGGATGGAAGTCGTTCAGGACAAAGGTTCCCTGTGCGGTGCGCGCTGTGGTCCCGTCCCCTTCCCACTGGCGGTCGGAGTACTGTCGCCATACGGCATAGTTTTCCATATTACTGTCCTGAAAGTAGCTCTCTCCCGACAGGAGGCGATGCTCCCTGTAATTGCTCCAGTCTTTTTTCCAGAGCTGTACCCCTGCCGATAGAAGGCCCTGCCTGTTCCCTTCCGCATCGAGCAGGTAGGTGGTACGGGCCCCTTCTGCGCCCAACATGTTCCTGTACTCCGGATCGATGGACCTGTGGCCCATCTCGGGATAGATTTTATGGGCAGGGACATACTCCGAAAGTATCCTGATCCCCGAGGCGAGTGTATTTTCTTTCTTCAGGACCTGACCCGTCAGGAAGTCATAGTCCCTGTTTTTCGTAAAGGTCTCAAAGCCGTCCCGCTCCACGGTGACCGATTCGAGGGCATAGGGATGAGCGGTCTTGAGGGTCTTCAATAGCTTGAAAGACTGGGGCTGGTACCCATGTCCGCCACTTGCTTCACTATCGGCATCACTGTTGAACTCGGCCAGAAAGGACCCTGTGGTATAGGTCCCCAGTTGGTCGGGCAGGTTTTCGGTATAGGAAAAGCGGCGGGTCTCTACAAGATGGTCACTGCCCTTCCACAGCTGTATGGATTTGACTGCCCCGATTTTGGCCGTCCGTACATCGATTTTGGTAAAGCGGCTGCGAAAACGTATGTCATCATTGAAAGAAATCCGATAGTCGGCAATGCGGTAGTCCTTGGTATATCCTTCTACCTCCCGCTCCTGCACCATGTCCTCACGGGGTGTCTCGAATTCGTAGACGGTCTTCGTATCGTAGTCGGTATCGTCTTCGAGCAGACCGTTCAGTACGGTCACCTTGCCGTACAGTACGGGGGTAAAGGGAAAATCGTAGTACTCATAGATGTCCCTATCGGCCTCCCGGATAAACTCGGGTTCCTGTGCGACGACCCCTGAGGACAGCCCTCCGGGCAGCCCGTCGACCGTGTAGAGGTAGCGCGTCTTGAATTTTTCTCCATCGGTATTGGTCGTGGTCAGCGCCCGAACGCGGATATTGCCTCCTTTCTTTCCTCCCTTCAGCAGTATCGTTTTTCCACCATAGGCAGCAGCAAAATGCGGGGCCGTAGTTCCTGCACAGGTAAATTTGGGAAAATCCACCTGCAAGCGGATGCGTTCCTCATCTACCGACAGTACCGTGGCTTCTTTATCCACAGGTTCGTACACCGTACCGTATATACAGTAGTCGATCAAGTTGCCCTGAAGCCTCATCCTGTCACCGACCTCCAGTCCGAAGTCGTTTCTAGGGGTGATATCCATCCATCCTTCTCCTATCTCTTCAGTCCCAAACATGATTTCCCTTCCCGCAAACTCTCCCGCCACACTCGTATAGTCATCGCGCTCGTAGTCGATGTCCAGTGTTGCCCCCAGTGGGGTGGTGATCTTGGTCAGTGACCAGGCATAGCCATCACTATCCCTATCAGATGCTTTATGGGAAGCGATATTTGCCCTTCCCTGGCTGTTGTAGGCTCCCCATCCGTCGAACTTATAGCGGTCGTACCGGGGATTGTTCCCGTACTCAAAGGTATAGTAGGGCATGGGCGCGACACCATTGCGGCCGAGTATGGACAGACCTTTGAGGGTCAGTTTGCCCCCGCCCGTAATCGGACTGCTCAGTGCGGGCGGTTGATTGGGGTCTTCGAAGGCATTTTCCGTACCGCGACAAAGCTGCCGCTGTGTGTCCTCTTCGTAGTGGAAACGGACGGTCTTCAGGCTCTTGGCCTTGAGCAGGTCCTGTAGCTCGGGACTGCGGCGCAGGTCGTGGATGTCCCAGAGGTTTGCCAGTAAGGTACAGCTGCCGCCCGCGCTGTACTCTGCCGGGGTATTGTTTTCCATAGAAAGGCCCAGGTGCTGTAGCTCGGCATAATGTTCTTTTTTCAGCAGTACGATTTCGTCCAGGTACATGGAGGACCCTGCGCTGAGGTGCTCCTGCTCAGAACGGGGCATCATGGGATTGCTGTTGTTGGCATCGTTGTAGGCCCCTCGGGCATCTTTACGGATACCTTTGGAGAACAGGGCGATGTGGGAGCGCGTCTCGATACTGTTGAGGTAATAGGTCTCCCTGAGCCCGGACTGATAGGAGGACGTTTCCCCGTCTTCCGCATAGCCCCTATAGGGCTGTCGCCAGGCGTAGTCCCCACAGAACATGCCATAGTCGAACTTGACCCAACTGCCCCTGTCATGTTCGTCCAGCAGCCCATTGGCCGTCCCGTTCGGTCCGCGGTCTTTATAGTCAGGGCCTGTTATGGCGGTCAGCAGCCAGGTAATGGCTTTTTTCTCGGGCTTGTGCACGGTGGCATTCTTCGTTTGCTCTTCTCCCCGCTTGCCCGTGAGGGAAAACTCATCGTAGCCATAGACGGGCAGGGCAAAGTGATAGGTCTTGCCATCCTCTCCCGTGACGGCAAAGGCCCCGATACCCTTGGCGGGCAACTGCTGACGCTGCAGCGGTCTGTGGTAGTCCATCAACTGCCCTTGACCATACCGCCGATACAGGATTTCATTATTGGTGAACCATTCGATGTGCTTGCCATGGACCAGCCTATCCTTCACTAGGCCCGTACGCTCGGGGGCTATCCTCTTGTCGGGGTCCTTGAGCCTGTCATCGTAGAGGTGGTAGTAAAAGCCACGGCCCCTCTCCGTGGTATCGTCCTCTTCCAGTGGAGAGCGGTACTCGTTGATGCCCATGGTCTCGCTATCGTGGTAGGTATAGCTGTTGGACAGGGCACCCAGATAGCGAAAGTGGACCTTGCTCAGTGCGGGACTGTCTTCTTTCAGAAAGGGCACGGGGTTATGCCGAATGGAACTGAGATTCATCCGCTTGGGATAGTTCAGGGTACCGATGTCCAGACGGGTAGGGCTGATGTTGCCCGAGATCTCAGGGGCCATCACCGAATAATTGTCCATAGCGATGTGGACCGAGCGGTTCTGCTCGGAGTACCGGCGACCGGGCAGTATCTCGGTATACATGTCCGAGGCTACTGCTTCTTTATAATCCACATTGTTCTCGAAAAGAGGACTTCTCTCATAATCATCGAAATCGACACCTTCATCCATAATACGGGGTACAAAGTCGAGATCACGATCACTACAACTGATACACTTTCTTACCCGGCTATCTCCCGTGCTGCCCAGGTACAGGGTACCGAAGCCATACTCGTTACGCGTTTCGTCCAGCCAATAGCGTGCTTTCTTTTTGAAGATACCCTGTGTGGACTCTACCAGCCAGCTGTTGTAGGTGTTCGTAGTGGTCGTGGTCTTGGAGGTAAGTGCCAAGCTGCCCAATTCAACGGCCGTGGCCGCAGATTGCGCAATTTTCACTTTTTGTGCGGCGGCTTTCGGTAATTTCGATAGCGATGATGCGGCACTCAGCTTGAGTATGGTCCCTGCTGCATTCGCTACGTTGAATACATTTTCCGCCCAGTGGCCATTGATGCCGTCTTTGTTGAACTGCAGCCCCAAGGCAGTTCCGGTACTGAGCCCCTCACTGTCCCAGTCCGCCCCTACCAGATTGAGTAAGTTGATACCTCCTCCGTAGCCTTTGTTGGAGTCCCAGGTCCTTTTGTACAGTACGTAGTTTTTCTCCCAATAGCTCCCTCCCGGATCTAGGGTGCGGACGGCATGTTTTTGATCGAAAGCATCGTCGGGATAGCCTACGATGTCCCGGGTAATGGCCCCTGCATTGATATTCCAGCCCAGGCCTACCCACGAGGCCTCCTGCTCCAGGGAGACGAAGGAGTGGTAAAACAGTGGCACGTTATAACCTCCCTCTGGTCCAGGCACTTCCAGCAGGGGCAGACTATAATTGAAGTCTCCGCTCAGCAGGTTGACCATATCGGTAGTGTTTCCACTTTCGAAGGAAGTGTACTCGGGCTGTTGGGGGCCAGTGGTCAGTGCCCAGGACAGTGTGGGGGCCAGGATACTGCCGAGCATTTCGAACAGCAGGAACAGGGCCGCAAACTTGACGAATCTTCTTTTGGTGTACATTTGTGTTGATGGATTTGTATGTATTTTGAACCCGGTGCATGCATTGGTCCTTCCTATTGCGGCCTTAACATAGCTGCAAACCGGTCGTTGCACTACGTTTTTCGAATTTACTGTAGCGGTGCTACGCTGAATCCGATAAAACACTCTGATGTATTGCTTTTTAAGCCCTCATAACCAAGCTCCAATATATAATCCGGGTTGAACTGTGGCGGACCTGACTCCGGTCATGGTCCGGACGGGCCCGCACTGCGCTCATTCTTTTTTCTTTTTTTTTCTATTCCCATACCCTTCTATTTCTTCCTGTTCTCCGGGTGATTTACCCGTGGACCGGTCCACTTCTCCCCAAACTTGGTGGATTGGCACTCTTTGGGCCATGGACACTGCGGCTCCCCGACTTCTCCGAATAGGTGCTGTCATAAGTCGCAACCGCTCCAAAAGTCACCACACAATCGACAAATAGGCCATGGTCCATTATCTGTATGATGGTCAAATTCATAGCAAGGGATAGCCCGTTCCTGTAGAGCAGGTCCCCATGGAAAACCCATTGCCCTTCAAGGGGCGATGGACATTTCGAGCTAAATTTTTCTTGATTTTTTCTCAAGAACAGCCAAAACGGGAAAGCGCCGTGAATCCATCCCTGATGGAAAAGGATGTTTTTTCCCTATAGTAAGAATAATTTCATAACTCACTGATTACTAGGATTTATAGCATTTTAAAATTGCTGCCCACAAAGATAAATAGGTATTTGGGGTCTCCAAAATTTTTGCTGGGTAAATATACAGTTTCATCAAAAAATAATAGGAATAGGACTATTTTCATAACCTGGTGGGACTCCAGTTTCATGATCCTTCCATTACTTCTAACCCCTCCCGGAACATCTATCTTTCCTTCTCTTAGCTTGGTGTGGTTCACTTCCCGTTTTGCCAGTTCATCCGTCCTTAACCCTTGATTGATCAGTAACCCCAACATCACTTTGCTTCTAACTCCTCTGCAGGTTTCATCCTGATAGTTGTTGTAGAGTGCCTGTAATTCGTGCGGTGCTAAAATGTGATAGAGTGCTTTTCATTTTACTCCTTTCACTTCTATTTCTGATGTCGGATTTTTGCTGATCTTTCCTTCTCCAATCAGGTGTTCAAAAAAGTGCTTTATGGCGCTCATATAGTTTTGTATGGATAGCTGACCCGTTCCTTTTCTACTTCTGTATTTCATGTACAATAGTAAGTCTACATAACTCACATTTTCCGCTTCTAGATTTTCCTTTTCCAGCCACTTCCAGAACAGCCTGATTACTACCATTCTGCTCTTAATACTCTTAGAGACTGTTTTAAAATGTATCTTTTTCTCTCTTACGTACTTCTTGATTTCGTTGAACCCGGATCATGCATCGGAAAATCTACCACGGATCTAATACAAGTTTAGGTTTCAACTGTCGTATAAGATTCCGCTGGTCATTTTGTTTCAATCAAGGCGGGAACCGCAGGGATAGCAGCGCTATCCTGAGGATTGTCAACGCAGAGTGAAGCAAAACGAACAGGAAGATAGGCGATATTTGAAAGCTAAGTTTGTATAATACAAATTTGGGTTTCAACTGTCGTATAAGATTCCGCTGGTCATTTTGGTATCAATCAAGGCGGGAACCGCAGGGATAGCAGCGCTATCCCGAGGATTGTCAACGCAGAGTGAAGCAAAATGAACAGGAAGATAGGCGATATTTGAAAGCTAAGTTTGTATAAATAGCTGCAAACCGGTCGTTGCACTACGTTTTTTGAACTCACCATAGCGGTGCTACGCTGAATCCAATAAAACACCCTGATGTATTGCTATTCAGACCCTCGTTACGAAGATCCAACGCATGTTCCAGGATAAATATAGACAAATCCCTTCGTCTCGGCGCGAAAGTGGGGACGGAAATAATCTTCCTCGGAGGTAATGTGTTCCCATTATCGACCGTATCCATACGAGATAGGCACAAGCGGACGCTTGCGCCGGATGGGGAAGCAGGGTCTTATTTAATTTGATTGTCCTTCGTCTATAAATTGCTCAAAGGCAATTGTTTCAACTTTTATGCTACCGTCTCGATTTGTAACTCTACTCGTTATGAAGTTGTAACCGTCTAGGGTTTCCATACCAATTTTATTATCAAGATCACCAATGTATTCGATGTCCCACTTATCAAGCCTATCTATGATATACATGCCAATACCTGTTTTCTCCTTAAAATTCCGGTCAAAATTAATTTCAGTAATCTTCATGATCATTCCAAATCAACCCTTGAAAGTTTCCTCCTCCAGGACTAAATCCTTCTAAAATCACAAAACTCTTGCTCTGTAGTATATCACTTGCTTTCTTGGTTAGACTCTTTTCGACTTGACTAGCAAAGCTGATTACACTTGAGTAGTTTTCTTTATCCTTAATTTCATTATCATAATATGATTTCTGCCTATCACGTATTTCATCTAAAACAGCCACCCTTTCTTGAGACTTGCAGGAAGTAAAACAAAAACAGCTTATAAGAACCAAAAAGTATATTCGTATCATTTTACTCATTGTTTAATAATTGCCTGGAACCCAAGAAGGTCTTATTGGCTGATTACTGTTATTTAACATTCTAGGAATTAGTGGGTCTGATCTGTAACAGAAGCTAGCCCAATAATAAGCCCTCACGTCTCCGTGAAGGGCTTCTCTCATATTCTCCGCGATACAATCGCTTTCCTTTCATGTTTTGAACCTCATTAGATCCTCGTTGCGCTCACGCTAAACGAGGACCAGTGGGGGTACTTCGATTCCCATTTTGAAGGATTATTGTCAATTAAGTATGCTAGAGATAAAATAAGCCATCCTAAAAGCCCATCAGACTTTACAGATACCGACATAGACGATTTTAATAAAGTGAAGTCAGTATTTAATGGCTACGATAATTTTATTTGTGATATAATGAACAATTTCTATATTGGCATGAAGGATTAGCCCATGGGGTTTTGAAATGTCTCATAATACGCTGGAAATAAAGGATGTGAAAAACTCAAAAACAGACAAAAGCAAGAACAGTAAAAACTTAATCAACTGGATATGGATTAAGGTTTGGCTTATAGTAACCACATTATTCGGGCTTGTTATTATCATCGATTTTGAATTTCTAACACAATGGAAATCTGTTGAAATACTGGAAATCAACGATGGTTGGGTTGCCGGAAACAAAAATTACAGGGGTGATTATGTATCGAAGGTTGATCTTGGGTTCAAAACTATACTTTTAGGTACTGTATACGGACGTATGTTATCCGAAATGGATAGTGTGGAAGTCAACTCAACGGCTATATTTCGTCAGATTACGGAAGTAAAAATACTTGAAGGAAATCAATACACCTATATTCAAATGGAATACGGCCTACAGAATGGTTACTACATATTTCCTTTGATATTGATAATAACATCGGTTTTGGGACATTTGAGCAAATCGAATGAAGTAAGAGGTTACTCGTTCCTCATATCAACGATATTGGTCCTATTTATACTCTATGTTTTGTTTCTAAATTGAAAACTATATAATTGTAAAGGAGGAAGGTAAAGCAGGTATTTATTGTTTGCGATAAAACATTGGTCATTACGTAAAGCTTCAAAAAATCATGGAAAAAAATAAGTCCACAAAACCCACAGATTATGACTTTGGAACTTATACAAACTTAGCTTTCAAATATCGCATATCTTCCTGTTCATTTTGCTTCACTCTGCGTTGACCATCCTCGGGATAGCGCTGCTATCCCTGCGGTTCTCGCCTTGATTGAAACAAAATGACCCGCGGAATCTTATACGACATTTAAAACCTAAATTTGTATTACTCATGATGAAATGATGCAATATTAAAGATTGTGTAAAATATCTCAAAAAGATGATGAGAGTGAACTATGAAAAATACAGTCAGGAACGAAGTTTGGGAGAAAACCCCAAATTTGTATTAGAGGGCTATTTGGGATACGGTGACTTTGAAAACTAAATTTTATTTGTTCGCAAAATACTCAGATCATGGAAATCCCAAAATAAAAGTAATCGAGTTACTCACCCGGAACTACCGAATATTGTTTTGAAGGAGGAAGTAGAGGCTGCCATTAATAGTGTTGAAAAAGTGTATGCGCACTACAGTTCTCGTGATGCTGATGGCAAAGGTCATATAGTACATTCTATTAGTACTCTTCTTTGGTGTATTTCAATTGGTGCCAGTAGACAAATTTCACCGAACATTAATAATTTGGTTCTTTTAAAATTATACCATCAGGTACCACTGATTATCAGTTTATCAACAAAAAGATAAAATATGGAAAAATTCATCATATTATTTATTGCTACTATTATTTCGTCTTCAATTGGTAGGACGGTTTCCGGACAGTCTTTTTCCCATGCAGTGGGGGCCGGTTTTATATCAGGTGACCAAGGAACGGGCCCTGGCTTTGTTTACTCACCTCGAATAAATATGGTCAAATTTGGGGAGGCCTCTACGATATCTGTTGGCACCCATATCGGATTAGCTGCAAAAAGTGGCGATTCCGGTTCCGGAGGTGGCTCGGTTCAAGAATTTATCGGTATAGATGCCCCATTGATGTTGGAGTTCAATTATGGTGCCTATTCGTACCCCAAAAGTGAATCAAATTTTGGAGTATTTGGTGGTATTGGATATGGTTTCAGCTCTTTTAGCACTTTGGGACCGGAAGAAACTTTCACAAAGGGCGTTTTTTTTAATCTTGGCTTGCGTTTCGCTGATGGATTGGGTGGTCGTGTTTCATACATGGAGAACTTTGAACCGGAGGTTTTTGGAAGTGCGAGTTTGACAGTTCAATACAATCTTAGGTAATCGCCATGGATGTTTCAAATCTCGTTAAACCCAAATTGATCAATAGGATTTCGTAATGAGGGCATAAAGTACAATAAAATCTATGGTTTGGGTGATGAGGCTTCTGTATCGTTAAGGTGACGAGCCTGCGTAGCGGAAAACCGCTGATTTTGAAGTGATTTATGCTCGTAATAGGAAGACTATTGGACATTTTGGGTTAAATCCAGAATGTTCGTTGGAACTTCGTCATGAGGACTTAAATAGCAATATATAAGTGCGTTTTCTTGGGTTCAGCGTAGCACCGCTACGGTTAATTCAAAAAACGCATTCATTTACTGATTTGAAGCCGGTTAAGTCCGGAATAGATTTTCTAATGTACATTTTGGGTTCAATGCTAACAACACAGTTGTATGGGCCTATTTACCAAAACACATATTATCCAATCAGATAAAAGTGAGGTACTTATTAGACAATGTTTTTCCGAATCAGGTGATAACCTGATCATCAAGGAAGAAGAAAAGAATCGTTATAGGGGAAGAATGCCCTATAAATGGGGTTGGTTCAATGATATTATCTCTGACATTGAGGTAAAACGAGCAGAGCAAGGAACTGAATTGACCATTGCCAATTACAGAGGGCCTGAAGACAGAATACTTCATGCTGGATTTTATATCGTACTTTGGGGACTAAGCTTTCACCATCTTTTGAGTAGTGATTTCGATGTATTTCAGTTATTGTTTTTGTTTTTCGCTCCTCCATTCATTTCTCTGTTTGAAATGATTGGATTTCACCTTAGAGAGACCAACGCAATAGAAGCATACATCAGATTAATAAAATCTGACAAACCAGATTGAATTCAATTACTGTAACAGATTCCAAGGCCATGGTGTGCACCTAGGCCCACCCTTGCTTTCTCTGCATTGATGAAGGCATTTCTGGTTTTTCTACTGGCACCATTCCAATCCTAGTCAGTAGCCTTCCCCGAGACCAGGTAATGATCGTTTACAATTGACACGGAACGGTTATCTCTATTAAGCAGCAGCATATTCACTCCTCCAAGGGCATATTGTTTTATCTTCAACCCCCGCTACGAAGTTCCAACGCATGACCCGCCCTTGAAGGGCTCCGTTTCCCCTACGGAGCGGTACCCCATATCGAGGACCTTCAGGGAGTCGTCCAGCAGGATATAGTTCAGGTGGGCATGGGGGGCATCGGCCCCTGTCTCCCCTTCCTGTCCCACCGCGAGCAGGGCAGGTACACCGGAAAGGGCCTCGCCCAGCGCCCCTTGCAGCTCCGCGCCCGCCGTGGGCCCGGCAAGTCCATGGACAATGGCGGCCGGATATAGAGTGCCGGTCCCAAGTAAGGACATCTATCCAGTAAATGGATGCAACGCTTACAGAACACAGCACTTTCGGGGTTTTATATCCAAATGCAATTGTTTTGGGACAGATGGAAGATCATTGCGAAAGCACCATTCCACCCGGAACGGCTCTGATGACCAATGCAGGGTTTTCCTTTGGTTTGCCGAACCCCGAATTTCCTTCCTATTTTACTTTTTTTTTGGGTATAAACTTATAATTCCAGCCCATTAGCCGAAAACAGATCGGTCGGGAGAATAATTGGATAATGGACTCACGGTTCTTGATCTGTGGTTCGTAGGGACACAAGCTACAAGCTTGCGCCAGTGGGGGAGGGTCTTGCCGGGGCCGATGGGATGGCGGCCGTCCAGCTTGGCCACCGACCGGCCGGGGTGGCCCGGCAGGGAAAAGCGTGTCCGTGTGTCCTCCAGGTACCCGAAGCGCCGGCCCTCCTCGGCCGCCCGCTCTTCCTCCATGCCGGCACGGTAGGTCATTACCTCCGGAGAGGTCGTGAAGGTCAGCCGTACATTGCCCAGGTGGTCCTTGAGGTGGTACTGGTACTCCCAGCCCCCCGCATGGGGCAGTGCACGGCCCTCCGCATGCCCCACCTGTTGCAGTGCCCCGTCCTCCAGGAGGAACGAAGGCTCATTCCTTTACTAGGCACAACCCAATTAGATCATCCGTAATATAGATATCATTTATTCCTCTTTCGGGTTCAATACATATCTCTGTTTCTTTATCGAATGAGTAACATTCAACATCCAATTTATTGATTGGTCTAAGCTTTATACCATCTATTTCTGGAGCAGTTTCGCTTCTTGATTTAAGAACTAAGTCATAAAACTCTCCAACCTCTATCTCAGAGCAATCAGTGCCTTCTACTATTTTATTCACAACTTTGAACATTATAGAATCACGTTCTAAGTAAATTATATTCCAAGAGTTTTGTGATTCAATACTTTTCACAAAATATCTATTTACCTCTTGGCACTTAGCCGAAGTGAACACCAAAAGCACTAAACAAATTGATAAGCTTTTCATTAATTACCTCCTAATCTTTGTACTACAGTTTCATTTCCCCTTCTATCTTTCACATACCATTCAGCACCACTTACACCCGCAGGATAACTACCATCAGTATTCATCTGCATCACATTCCCACTTGCATCAAAAATTCTTTCATAAATCCTGCCAGACTGTGAAGTAGCTCTTCTATGTGCTTTACCATATGCAGATCCTGGAGCATTTGCATTTCCCGAACCCTCGTTCTTCTTCTGAGATATTAACCCTCCCTGATATGCTTCGGTAACTTCATGTAACATATCTGCTCCAGGTGAACCGTTACCTTCGCCAACAGCACCAAAAACTTCAGGATTAACTTCTTGATTTGTTGTAACTGTGCTTAGATGCTCTCCTTCAATTGAAATCTCATTACCCATAAAAGCCTCTCCGACCATAAGGTCA
This sequence comes from uncultured Cyclobacteriaceae bacterium, assembly GCA_947492745.1. Taxonomy (GTDB): domain Bacteria; phylum Bacteroidota; class Bacteroidia; order Cytophagales; family Cyclobacteriaceae; genus Aurantiphycus; species Aurantiphycus algarum. Next base: position 18,292 of record CANLOE010000120.1, read on the forward strand.
CCTTCAGAAGTAGTTGTTGAGTTCTCAGCATGAATCTGATTTATCACAGAACCATCATCTATTGCATTTGCCAATTGTTGAGCATCCTTAGAAAGCTCTGCACCCGAATTCACTTTCTTATAGGTGACTTTACCATTTTCATCCTTGGATAATGTTAGCTCAGATGACACAGATTGTTGAAGTTGATCGAATGCTTCACCAGCTGCAGACCCGGTAATAATCACATCTTCCGGTAACATCCCATCCGGATCGATGAAGCTTTTGCCAAATAGAAAAAGCTCAAGGACAACCTTTGCGGACTGATATTACAACAAAACAAAAAAAAACCATGTCTGCGTGAAGGGCTTCTTCCATATTATCCGCGATACAATCGCTTTCCTTTCATGTTTTGAACCTCATTAGATCCTCGTTGCGCTCACGCTAAACGAGGACCAATGGGGGGCTGTCCGATCTCGTTGTAGCGGTGGTGCGCCAGGGTGACCCAGTCCCCTTCGTTGATGCGATGCTCGGTGCTCAGCAGTCGGTCCCG
>CANLOE010000121.1 GCA_947492745.1 uncultured Cyclobacteriaceae bacterium
CATAATGGAAATCACATCAAACCACCATTATATGAAATGTTTCAATGCGACATTAAAAATGTAAATCTGTATTAGACTTTTTCTTTTACCTATAAATTTCACATTTAGCACTCTTATTCCAATAAGCCGTTCCTTGAGCATTGCTTCTCGTTCTTCCCTACTTAACGAACTGCCTGTTCTCGTGTGAGCTTTCTTGGTTTTATCCATGTCTCAGTCTACTGTTGGTGTAATCCTATTTCAGGACAAGTCAAGGCAAGAAACCCCAGTATACAAAGTAGGCTACCATGACCATATTGGAAAAAAGCACTGAGAACAAAATGCTCCGTTCCGGCACTTTTCGTAAAGTAAATACAAAATACACCGAGCTAAGGATCACTAGCACTACAAATACCGTCAAAAGCTGAAAAAGAAAACCGTACTGCTGGGGCAATCCGAAGGCTAGGATATAAAAATTACGGGCTGCTACTTCGTTAAGGCCATAAACCATCCCTATTACCACTGTTATACCTACTAATGAACTAATGCCCAACAACCACTTCACGACCTTCTCCGACAAGCCCATAGGACGCTTTTTGACCATGGCCCACAGGAAGACAAATAGGGCTACCAAGGACACCAGCAGGGCTATGATAAAAGGAGAGAAAAATAGGATATCAAACCGGTCGATACTCTCTCCAAGTCTTGCCACCCCTCCATTGACCATGATATGATCGGCAAATTTCAATGGGGAGTTATAAGCTGCCGGTATATGGGGCTTTTTATCCGGGTCATTGACAAAATCATCTACCAATGCCAATCCGTAAAATGTAAAACTAGAGGCATGCCCAAAGGAAGCCGCATTGACCAAGTGTGTGTTTTGACCTTTGCTTTTTAAGTACAAACCGTTTTCCATAGGGGTAATGGGGTCAAAAGTCCCGGTGACGATCAACATCGGTACGGAGTAACTGTCCGCTAGGGAGTCTTTCCGAAAGATATGCCCTGAGCCATTGCCCCATTGGCTACAGACGGCAAAATCAGAACTATAGAATGAAAGCCCTCCACCTAGGTTTTCATGGTTTGCCGCATCTTGATGGTATTCGGCAAGTACATTGTTAGGGAGGGTTTCTGTACAGCTGACACAGTAATAGTGCCCATAGTCTAGGCCTAGCGCACCCGAAAAAGCTTCGACCAGAGCACTCAAGGGGGCTTTATTGCCATGATGAAACTGGTATATCAACAATGGCAGCACCTCTACCAGTTCTTTTTGATAGAGGGCCTGATGGACGGCAATCTTGAAATCTTCTGTATTGTAGGTAAAGGTGCCCGAGGGGATGATCTCTGGATCGACATCAACGGTAATCGGTTGTCGTTGCAGCTTTTTGATGACCTCATAATACTTACTTTCCAGCTCCGGGTACTCTAAGTGACAATCGGGGTCTTGTCGACAAGCAGCAAAAACCCTCTCTAGGCTCCGCTTATAGTTAGTGGTATTGTGGGTGTAGAATTTGTCGATTTCGGAGATGGGCGAATCCATTATCAAAGTCCTAAAGTCATCGGGAAAGTGTGTCAGGTAAACTTGTGCTACGTAAGTACCATAAGAAACACTGCACACATTCCATTGGCCATATCCCAGGTGTTGCTTTAAAGCGTGCAGGTCTTTGGCCATGTGTAGGCTGTGGTAAGCTTGGATATCAATCCCCTCTCCGATAAGCCGTTGCTTGCAGCTCAGTGCGGCCTTTGCTTTGTCTGCCTCATCCTCTCGCGGATTTTGGTCTTTGGCCAGTATATGAAGGAATTTTCGCCCCAGTTCAGGACAAAGCCTAGGTTCTGAAAAACCTGTACCCCTGGCATCCATAAGTATAATATCCCTTTTGGCCCTCAAAGGGTGGTTCAGCCAGTGCCATAAGCCTTCGATGGAGCCGGCTCCCGGTCCTCCATCGATCACGACGAGCGGGTCACTGCTGTTTTCCGCAGTGGTACTTTTTAACAGGGCCACGGCCAGTTTTATTTTCTTCCCGGAAGGCTTATCCCAGTCCTCCGGTACGATGAAGTAGCCCCATTCTACGGGTGCAGGGTGAAACTTTTCAATATCAGCGATAAAGGGTGCTGCCTTTTCAAAGGAAATATTTGTGGCCATACTGTTCGTTCCGCACAAGGAAAGTAACAGCAAGACAAAAGAATGGGTCCAATAATTCATACGATACTTTAATAGGGTTGGCAATTTTTACTTGGCTTAGGTTTTTATTAAAAGTTAAAATCTATACCGATAGAGGGTTCTTGTTCAGAGGCTACGGACAGATCTATCTCAGCGATACTGATGGAAGGGTTGTCACCGATCACTTCGATCAATTTCCTGTACCGCATAAGGAGCAGGTCAATGGTGTTTTCTTCATACATAGGTGTCGTATAGGAAACATCTATATGCAACTGCCCACTGGTTTCGTAAAAATTAAACAGCAGCGGCAATCTTGAGGCCCGTGTATCGATGGGCAAAGCACGCAATACCGCATCTCCAACGATGATTTCTTGCTGATGGGCAAAGCCCGGGTTTTGATAAGCTACCAGCAGATCGAACTGTCCTTGACTACTGAGTGCCGGAGGGGTATCTTGGTGACTAGCGACCTGGGCTATATCCTGATGGATCTCTGAGAGTATTTGACCATAAGTATGTTCGGCACTTAGCTTTGTCCTTACCGGTAATGTCTTGACGAACATACCCAGCATGCTTTCTAACGCCTTGTGGGTGCGCCCTGAGTTGACCGTTCCGATAAGGATATCTTCCACTCCGGTCACTTTGAAGACAAGCACCTTCAATAAAGCCAGTACCACATTGTGTACTGTACTTCCCCCAACTCGTGCCATCTGCTTTAATTTTTGGGTTTCCATGGGGTCCAATGCAATGTAAAAGTGTCCTCCCTGGTGGTTTTCATTCTCCTGGACAGTATCCGGGACAAAGCTCTGCTGTGGGGTGTAGTCAGCCAGGTATTTCTTCCAAAAGGAGTGCTGATCATCCAAGCGCTCCTGCTTTGCCGACCATTCTGTATAATCTTTGTACTGGATAGTGTTTTCGTAGCTGTGTGGGGCAAAAGTGATATTGGGTGTGTTTTGGTAATGGTCCAATAGTGCTTTTGTAAAATGCTCAATGGACATGCCATCCAAGATGATGTGATGGGTACAGAAAACGAACCGCTTTTGCCCTTTATCGGTTTGCAGTACAGTAGCACGAACCAAGAGCTCCTTTGCAAGATCGAATTCTTCATGGATAGAACGATCGATGGATACTCCTAAATCAGTATCAGCGACTTTTTCCTCAGTTACCTCAATCGTGACACTGGATTCGGGCATGATTTTCTGATAAACCGTACCATTCTGCTCAATAAAATTTGTCCTTAATATCTCATATCGCTTCAACAGTTGCCGGAAGGCATGGTTGAGCTTTTCAATGTCAAGGATACCTTCGACTTCGAAAACGGCTACCATATTGTAAGCTACCGACCTCTGTGGTTCTTGTGAGGCCAGCCAAATCCGGTATTGAGATGTCGTAACTGCATAATGATCTTTCTTTTGTGCCTGGGGTATACCCCCTGCTGTGGGTTGGGCACCTTTAGTCTCTAAATAATGAGATAGGGACGCTACGGTAGGACAGTCAAATATGGTTTTCATTTCAATAGGATACTGTAGACCGGTACCGATCATATGCACTAACTTGACAGCATTGAGCGAATGTCCTCCCAGTGCAAAAAAGTTGTCATGGATACCCACTTCATCCACCATCAATACCTCCTGCCAGTACCGGACCAGATGTTCCTGTAGGACTGTATGAGCCTGTTCATGATCACTCCGGGTAGCTGCTTTTTCGATTTTCCTTTCCATCAGCGCCTTCCTGTCCACCTTTCGATTAGGAGTCAGTGGGAAGGTATCCAGGGCAATGATCACATAAGGGACCATATAGGCCGGTAGCTGTTTTTCAAGTAGCTGAATACAACTTTGCTCGTCATAATGTTCGCTTTTCTTGATCACATAAGCCAACAAATAGGCTTCTTGTCTCTGTTGCTGTTTAGCCACTACCACTGCCCTTTCGATTTCCTCTATCAGGTTGAGTTTGGTCTCTATATCTCCCAACTCTACCCTATAGCCTCTGATTTTGACCTGAAAGTCGTTCCTGCCCATGAACAAGAGTTCTCCGTTTTCTGTCCATCGGCCCATATCGCCGGTATCATACAAAAGGCCTGGATAGCGCGGGTCGCTGATAAATTTTTGAGCGGTCAATTCCGGAGCCTTATAATACCCTTTTGCCAGCCCCTCTCCTCCGATATAGAGATTGCCTTTGGCCCCTACCGGCAGGAGTTGCCGATATTTGTCCAGCACATAAAACCGGGTATTGGTTATGGGACTGCCTATATTGGATGCCTCTTGGGGCCGTTGGATCTGCTTGATACTGGACCATATCGTGGTTTCTGTTGGTCCGTACATATTCCATAATTCTCCACAAGCCTCTAGTAGTTTTCCTGCCAGATCTTCGCTGAGCAAATCCCCTCCGCAAAACACCCTCAGCTGTTTGCTCCCTTGCCAACCACCATGGAATAAATATTGGAAAAAGCTCGGTGTAGCCTGTATCACCGTAGGCTTTACTTCCTGAAGCGCCATGATGGTTTTGGTTACGTCAAGGAGAGTCTGGCTATCAGCGATGTAGGTAGTGGCACCTACTGACAAAGGCGCAAAAAACTCCAATATCGAAATATCAAAGGCATAGGTCGTTACCGCAAACAGGGTGTCATCATCGGTCAAGCCGGGTTTTTCCGACATACTCCATAAAAAGTTCAACAGAGACCGATGCCCTACTTCCACTCCTTTGGGTTGGCCTGTAGTACCGGAGGTATATAGGACATAAGCGGTAGCGGAGGGTTGTACCAAGGGCAGGGCTTCTTCACTTGGCTCCTCATCGAGCATGTCCCAGAGCCCGATCACCCGTTTACCCCGGAACCATACATTGCCGGCACTGTCCTGGTCTGTTATAATCAGTTCTGCACCACTATGGGCTACAATGTACTGTAACCGTTCGTCCGGAAAGGAAGGGTCTAAGGGGATATAAGGCTTTCCGGCCTTGAGTATCCCTATCAATGTAGCTATGGTATAGGTACTCCTACCGAGCAGCACTCCGACGGGAGCCTGCTCCACCGACCCGGTGTTGGCTATTATGTGCCGGGCTATGTGGTCCGATACCCTATCCAGTTCAAAATAAGACAAGGATCTGTCCCGGTCTACTATAGCAGTCTTATACCCTTGCCCGATGACCTGTTCCTGAAAGACATCAACGAAGGTTTTCCCTTTGGGGTAATGAACGGTCGTACCATTGAAAGAGGTGGTTACCCTTTGTACCTCCTCCGGCAGCAAATAGTCCAGCTCATACAGTTGCTTTGTCGGGTTTTGGATAACATCATGGACGAGCTTTTCAAAGTGTTGGACCACTTGGACAATGCTCCGCTCATCAAAGTAGCTGAGGTTATAATCAAAATCTATTTTCACATCTTGTTGATCGTCGAATTCTCTGATGTAAATCGCCAATGCAGCACGCTCCGCTTGGTGCGTCATCGGGACTACCGAAGTAGATGTGCCCCGAAAATGATCGGCATAGTCTTGTTTTTCGTAAGAAAGCGTCATATTGAACAACCGCTCCTTTTCTTGGTAAGTTTGAAGTGCAGCGATAAGCTTACCTAAAGGAAAACGTTGGTGCCGATAGTCCTGCCTCAACTGCTGCCTGATGACCGCTAACAATTCAGGGAATGTTTGTTCCATATCCACCGCCACCCTTAATAGCGAAACTCCCATAAAAAGCCCTACCGTCTTTTTGAAAATGGACTTGCCCCTGTTCAATACAGGTAGTGCTACAGCAAAGTCTTCATTCTGTTGTTTCCTGCCAAAGTATACATACAACAAGGCTAATATCACATGAAAAGTCGTACACTTATTGTGCTTGGCCAGTACGCCCAACCGGTCATATACTTCCCGCTTGATGTACAATGCCTTTCTCCGGCTCTTATGGAGATCGGGTCCAAGGGTTCTTTTTTCAAAAAGGTTTGCCGGTAGGTTTTCAAATTTACGCAACCAATATTGCTTATCCACTTCATAGGCCTCAGACTGCCGATAAGCATCATCATCCCGGATGAAATCCGCGTAGCTGAATGGGTATTCAGATTTTACATGTCCGGAGGCCAGGATTTCATTATAATTATTTATCAGCCTGCGAAACATCAGCGAAGTCCCCCAGCCATCCGTAATGATGTGGTGGTATACCACCATAAAGTAATGGGTATTTTCGGCTACTTTCAGCAATAAAAAATCATGTAAGGGGCTATTATCAGTTAAGTCAAATGGTTTTACAAATGCTTTTTGCATAAATGCATCGGCTTTGTCATCTGCATCTCCTTGCGTAGAAAAATCAACGTATTTCAGTTTTTGATAAACAGAAGGACCCCATTGGGCAACTACCCCTCCGTCATCTTTGGCAAAGCCCATCCTGAGCACATCATGTTGTTGGATCAGCTCGTTATAAGCCATCTCCAATACTTCGGTATGCAGAACGCCTTTTATCTTGATTTTTGCCCCGATGTTATAAATCGGAGCTTCGGGAAATAGGAAATGCTCGAAATAAATATCCTGTTGTGGAAGGGTAAGTTTCATAGTCAAGGTCTGTAATTAAGGGTTCCGATCATTTGTAGCATAATTTATTGAGAGGACGTTTCTGCATAGGTAGCGGACATACATGGTAAGCACACAGTAGTGACCGGCATTACCAAATCATGGAACCGGCCTTCTGCAAGTGCTTCGTAGAGACATCTTTTACGATTTGACCATAATCAAACTTAACGACCCTATCCGCGATATGGAAATAAGCATCATCATGGGTAACTGCTATAATAGTCTTACCTTGTTGTTTTAGCCGGGGTATCAGTACTTCGTAAAAGAATTTTCTGAAATGAGGATCCTGATCGGCGGCCCATTCATCCAAAACCAGTATGGGTTTTTTCTCCAATAGTGCGAATATGAGGGACATCCGTTTACTTTGCCCTTTAGAGAATTTCCTTCTGGCCGACTCCTCTTTAGTGTCCTTTACGACATGGTCCAGCTCAAGTGTTTCCAATAGTTTTGCGTATTCTTCATTTTCTTCAATATCATAGTTTTCATAGTTGTGCGAAAAGATATGGTTATCCGTGAAAACCGCTGTGATCAGGTTCTGGAGCGCTCCTTCCGTAGCTTCCTTTTTACCGTTGAGCAATATATTTCCTTCCGTAGCTTGATATAGACCTGTCAAAATATTGATAAATGTGCTTTTGCCCGAACCATTGCCCCCTACTACAAATACCGTCTCCCCTTGTTGTATCGTCAGGTTCAGCGGCCCTAGGTTAAAACTGTTTTCATCTGTTCCTTGCCCATAATTGAAAGCAATGTCCTTACAATCAAGCGAGCTAAAAACTGTTGCGGATATCTCTTCATGATGGGTTAATGGCAAGTCATTGTCAAAGTCCTCATTAAATTTTTTGATCCGCTTATCGGCCACCATAAAGCGCGTATAGGTTTGTTGTAAGTTGATGATATTGTTGATAGGTCCGGAGATAAACAAAATAATGACTACATAGGCAATAACATCTGCCCTATCCAGCACGCCCATTTCCGGTAAAACAAACAAAGTGACCGCAATCACGACATATAATCCGTACTGGCTGATCAAATTAATGGACAAAAAGACATAAGTGACCTTATAGTCCAATTTTTCAGATGTATCCCTATTGGGAATCAAAAAGCGGTTCATCAGGTTTTCCCTCCTGAAAAAACTAAGCTTCAACTCTTTGAACCCCTTGATCACATCATCCACATATCTGTAATAATCATCATTGTACTCTCTAAGACTTTCTATCTCCTTTGACATCGTATTCATTACGATAAAGTAACACACTACAACAAGTGCGATGATGCCTATTACTACCGATGCCGATACCACGGACAGGAAAAACATGTAGATAAGGCAAAGCAGTATCATCAAGATAGAGTTGATCGTATGGGTTACCGTAAAAGGCAACAGGGAGAAAACCCTCAGATCTTCTACTGTTGAGAAGAACCGCTGAGGACCCAGCTTCTCCAGTTTGACCAACGGGGAGTTGAGTATTTTAGCAAAAACCTTCTTTTCATTGTCATACAATAGCTTGAAAGAGAACTTATTCAAGTGTTTCTGAAAAACAATGTTCAGCAAATAGGTATACACCACCAATACCAGAAATACCATGCCCATGTAGTCTTTCAAAAAAGCTTTCTCTCCGGCCAGTGCATTGTTGATAATGTATACAATGCCAAAGCTCAAGATGGTATTCGCCAGTGCGTAGATAAATAGATAAACTAATTTCTTAGGGGAAATATTAAACATTATAAAGCTTGTTTTTTCAATTTTATATTACGGGTCATGATGTTAAACCCAAAATGTCCATTAGAAAATCTATTCCGGACTTGACCGGCTTCAAATCAGTAAATGAATACGTTTTTTGAATGAACCGTAGCGGTGCTACGCTGAATCCAAGAAAACGCCCTGATGTATTGCCATTTAAGTCCTCATGACGAAGTTCCAACGAATATTCTGGGTTAAAGTATTGTGGTCCACATTATCCTGACATTACAGTGATACTGATGCTTGATGACCGACCTCATCGATTTGTGGATACTGATGCCCTTCTAGCAAGGTATCGACAACCTACTTACTCATTGTGATGGATTTGATATTGCCATTCGTCATTTGAAACTTAAGCCCAGAATGATCACTGACCCTCCTATTGAACACATAGGTACTTTCAAAACCACCAGCTCCATGTCGTTTAGGCTCCTCACCTCGACCGTAGCGCTTATTGTATCCTATGCTCTCGTCATGAAATCCAAATGATCATTCTGAGTCAAAACTATGCCACCAGTAAACCAGCCTAACAACTAGTTCCACTGATAGTCAAATCAACAAAACACTGGTGGGGTACAAACAGACCAAAGCATACAACAGTGGCCCTATGGTGTACTGCTCTCAGTGTCCGATCGGTCTCCTTGCCAAGCTTTGACCTATTTGTACCGGACCGCCAATTCCTGTAGTGGAAACGCGAATCAACCGGCCACCTTTTCAGACTTCATGATTTGCAGTTCTTCGGCCCTTTTGAGGACATTGATGTTGGCCAGGGCAAAAGCATTATATCCATTGACCCTCTGTACGATTTCGTAAAAAAAGAATGGCCTTTCTGTCAATGGTTTGATGAATTTCTGCAATAGGTAGGCATCGCCTTGTTTGTCTACCAGGATACCATGCTTCTCCAGCAGGTCGATATCCATACCCTTCATGTCCTCATTTTCCCTCAGGATATCGTAGTAAGAGGGAGGAAATTTCACAAATTCGACACCATTTTCCTGAAGGCTTTCCAAGGTTTTGACCATATCGTTCGTAGAGAAAGCCAAGTGGTGTATCCCTGCGCCGAACTCCTCTATATTTTTTTGGATTTTGGTGTTTTCCTTTTTGTAATCCGGTTCGGCCATTACCAAGGTCAGCGCTTTATTGTCGGACTGGCTTATGTTCAAGAGCATACCTGTGGTATTCCCTTCGCTGCGTTCTATTTTCTGCACTACGTTGGTACCGATGGTATTGGAGACGTAATCGGTCCAGAAGTTGATTTCGTTCACTTTAAGTTCAGCGGCGACATGGTCGAATGCTTCAAAATGCGCTTCATTCTGAGTTGATACTTGAGCTTTTACGTAACCTGGCTTGAACACCCCTGTGTAATTTTTACTGTCGGTGATGACAATCTCATTGTCTGTATAAAGCTGGATACTCGCCTCCTCAAAACTTCCGCCCTCATCTTCGGTAACAGTGGGTCCTTGTACCTTTATCGCACCATTTTGAAGCATGCATGCAAAGGTTTCCTTCACATTTTCAGTTTTGATGGCAATCCTTTTTACACCACAATAATTTTTCTGTACATAAGGTATAATGTCGTTCTTAAGGTGTCCTCCCACTGTTGGGTAAGCACTGGTCAAGACCAGGTTGACGGCATTGCTTTTCAGCACATAGGAAGCCGTCTTGCTTGTCGTATCTTCTTTTTGGGCTATTAAATCAAAGCCCAGAGCTTTCTGGTGCCAATAGGCCAGTACCTTGGCCATCGGTGTATATATTTCTATATAAGCTATTTCGGGATTTTTCAGGAATGGGTTTTTCATGGTCGATTTTTGTTGATGTACTATGCTAATGATGCTTCGGGTTGCAACAACTTGATATTTTTGGCGGTCTTATACTCTAAATAGGCTGCCAGCTTTATGACCCCTTCTTCGATTTGCTGTAAAGACAGATTGGAGAAGGTAAGTCGGATTTCATTTTCGCCCCCTTCGCGTAGGTAGAAAAAGCTCATTGGACAGAAGATAATGCTGAACTTGCGGGCACTTTCTATCACTGCTTCCTTGTCCACCGTAAAAGGGACATTCATCTTAATGAAAAAACCACCGTTGGGGCTGTTCCAGCTTATTCCGGAAGCCCAATCATGGTGATACTTCCCTACATGCTCATCCAATAACAACAAGAAGTGCTCTAGTTTTTGCTGGTAACTCTTGAATTTTGGTTTGTTGTACTCGTTCAGACTAAAGCCGAAGTCTACCAGCACGCCTCCCAATACTGCTTGGCTGATGGCTGAGGTATTATTGGTTACCTGTGCCTTTACCTTGATCATCTCATCCATCAAAGGCACTATTTCACCATACTCGTTTTCTAACTTTTGGTTGGCTACCGTATAGCCTATGCGCAAGCCGGGAAACAATGATTTTGAAAATGAACCCACATAAATGACCCTATTGTACTTATCCAGTGATTTCAATGTGGGTATCCGTTTTTGACGATAGGTAAAGCTATTGTATACGCTATCTTCGATAATCAAAAAATTATACCTTTCAGCAAGTTCAAGCAGCTTTAGCCGACTACCGATGGGCATACAAGAACCTGATGGGTTTTGGTGGTCCGGGATAACGTACACCAGTTTTAAGCGCTTATCGGATTGGTTGATGTCGAGTATCTTTTCTCTCAGCAATCGCAGGTCGATTCCTTCTTCATCTATGGCTACCCCTTGGATATCATATCCAAATACTTTGGCAAAAGAGCTCAGTCCAATATAACTGGGGTCTTCGGTAAGGACCACATCGGTTTCTTTGTTACAGATCGTAGATACAATGACCGAAAAGGCTTCCTGAGCGCCGGAAGTAACCAAGATCTCCCTTGCATTGACATTGATATCATCATCATTGTTCAAGTATTTTGCCAATATATCATTGATGATCCCTTTTGTCATGCCATACTGCCCAATGTAATTGACCACCTCTTTTCTTGACTTCCCTGTCTGTTTCATTTTATACTCCACAAACCTGTCAAACTTGGACACGTGGTCTTCTACATCAAAAAAGTTTTCGTCGGGCTGTCCAGCTACAAACGAAGTAGCTTCCGGGTACTTGAATTGGGTGTCATTCAGGAATCCGATGACATTTTCAAAATTCTTACCTAATTTATCATTGATCGGATAGTTGAGCAAGCAGTTCGTAGGCTCTGGGTCGATCAATATCTCCAGCAGCTTTTCCTCCACTTTTTCAAGGCTTAAAAACAGTTCATCAAAGGAGTGGATATAGAAATACTCTTTTTGTAAATCAAAAGGATTGTACATCGTCCGGAAGATATGGCTCAAGTCAAAGGGATGTATGCTCACTTTTTGCTCATTGATGTTCTGTATTTCCCTAGATGAGGTCAATACGGCACCACCATAAGGCTTATTGACACCTTCCTCTTTGATCAGCCCCATCTCATAGGTATACCAGTACAGCCTTCCCAAAAACTCCACTGCACGTTCGTTTTTAGCATATTTGATGGCGATGATACAGTAAGAAGTAAGGAATTTCAGGAAGCGTTCGTTCGTCAACAACGGTAGGTGACCACAGATATCATGGAAGATATCCGGCTGTTCGCTGAAGTCGAACTCATCTCTCTTCCTTATATGTACCGTGATCGGGTAGCTTTTATTGATCAACATCAGGAAAAAATCCTTGGCGGGAATCAAACCATCTACAGGAATAAGGTCCCACCCTGATATCTTTTCTAATCTCGAACTGATATCTTCTATCCTTGGGATACGGTTTCGGTCAATTTCCAAACGCTTAAAACCTTCCACATACTGTTGCGAAATCAGTGATTCGTCCAATTCGCCTTGCCGCTTCCATAGTTCTTTCCACACAGCGTGGTCTTCTTCTGTATACTGCTCATAGTTCTGGTCTACAATGTACTCTTTCATTTTCTTGATGTTGATTTAATGTCTTCAAATAATTTTTTGTGGATTAAGGATACCTTTTGGGTCGAATGTATGCTTGATGCTTTTGATCAAGTCCAGGTATGCCGAGGGAAACTGTAGGGGCATCAGCCCCTTTTGCAAATAGCCTATACCATGCTCACCACTGAGGGTTCCTCCCATGTGGATAGCTTGGCTATATATTGCCCTGATAGCGCTTTCCATTGCTTTATGGTCCACGTCCACATCCATGATTACCATCGTATGTAGGTTACCGTCGAGGATATGTCCGAACATGATCACTTCCAGCTGATACTGATGTGCCAAAGTGTTTACATTTGCGATGTATTGCTCTATTTTTGAAAGCGGGACGGTGATATCAATATCACGGTACTTCCGGTTATTAGCGGTCAGGGCCGCACCCAGTCCTTTCCGTATTTTCCATACCGCTTGCTTCTCGGCATCTGCTTGGGCGACCACCATTTCATGTGAGGTATGGCCTTGGGCCAAGCTATATATCTCCTCTAGTTGCCGGTAGATATCACCATCATCTTTTCCTTCCAGCTGAATGAGCAAATGACACTTGATGACCTCTTGTGTCAGTAAGAAATCTTCTTTAAAGTGTTTTTGGCACAAAGCTATGGCCTCAGGACCAAGGTACTCCACTGCTGAGGGTGGCGCTATGGCCGCCTTCGGTATATGGGCGACCATCCTACACGCAGCTTGTATTGACTCAAACCCTAGCAATAAGTTGATTTCTTTTTTGGGTTTTTCTATCAGTCGGTAAACTACTTTGGTAATCACGCCCAACACACCTTCACTGCCTACCATTAGGCTTGTAATGTTCAATCCGGCTACATCCTTCTCCACATTAGTACCTGTCCAAATGATTTCGCCATTGGGCAGTACTACCTCAAGGTTGAGCACATAGTCACCGGTAGTGCCGTATTTACAAGAGTTGATACTTCCTGCATTCTCGGATACATTACCTCCAACAAAGGACATATCCGCACTAGTAGGCACAATAGGAAAATACAAGCCTTCTTTCTCAACAGCATCGCAGAACGTACGGGTCACTACACCACTCTCCACAACGGCATAGCTATCGGCCTTGTTGATTTCCAACACTTTATTCAGACGCTCTAATGATAAGACAACTCCCTTCGCAACGGGTAGTGCACCTCCCGTAACACCGCTGCCTCCTCCCCTGGGTGTAATACTTATCCCATGCGCGTTGCATATTTTTAAGACGGAAGCGACTTCCTCTGGGGAAGAAGGTTTTACCACCAAGTCAAAGGGAAATACCAGATCCAGTGTTTCATCATGGGCATATTTTCCTGTATCGCCCACTTGTAGGTCGGTATCACCACAAACTGCCTTGATCTTATCGATAATATCTATACTAATTTCCACTGTATGAGGCATCATTCAACACGTAAGCACCATTATTCTCTGGGGACATGAGCCTTTCTATTTGATTTTTGATCTTTTCAAGGCCGAGACTCAGGTTTTCTATAGCAATGGTGAGAGGTGGCAGTAATTTGATGACCTGCCCCAGGTTACCACAGGTTTCTATGATGAGGCCGTCTTCAAATAACTTTTTTGATAGCTCAGAAGCAGTTTGTCCATTTTCAAACTCAATCCCCCATATCAAGCCTTTTCCACGGACATCCACCACTGCCGGAAAACTCTCTTTTAACAAGAGGAGCTTTTCTTCTATCATCTTGGCTTTGTCCATTACTTCATCGACAAAGCTTTGGTCTTTCCAATAATCGAGGGCTTTGGCCGCAGTACATAAGGATAGATTATTGGCCCTAAAGGTTCCGTTATGTTCTCCCGGAGCCCAAACATCCAGGTCGGGACGGATAAGCAACAAGGATAGAGGCAAGCCAAAGCCACTGATGGACTTGGACAAAAGGACGATATCGGGATAGATTTGGGCTTCTTCAAAGCTGAAAAAACTACCTGTACGACCACAGCCCACCTGAATGTCATCAATGATCATGACGATGCCGTGCTTTTGGGCGAAACTGCTCAATTTTCCAAGCCATTCCTTACCGGCTATATTGATTCCTCCTTCTGCTTGTATCGTTTCCAAAATAATGGCTGCCGGTAATGATTGTCCGGAGCCTTGTGGGATAATCATCCGTTCCAGAAAATCAATCGTGTCGATATTTTCTCCCATATAATTATCAAAAGGAAAGAAAGTGACCTCTTGTGATGGGATACAGTAATGCTTCGACTCTTGGCTTCCCGAAGCAGCCAAAGAAGTGGCTGTCATCCCGTGATAAGAGTTAGTGAAAGCAACCACATTACTGCGCTTGGTTACTTTTCTGGCAAGCTTGATGGCTGCCTCTACGGCATTGGTCCCTGACGGGCTGGGAAACTGCACCTTATACTCTAAACCCCTGGGAGCAAGTATGCACTCATTGAATTTCCTTAAAAAACCCAGTTTCATCTCACTGTCCATATCCAAAAAGTGGACAGGTGCATCACTTTCCAAAAAGCGAAATATCTCTTCTTTGAAAAGAGGATTATTGTGCCCATAATTCAATGCTCCGGCCCCACTGAAAAAGTCAATATAATCTTTTCCGGCGACATCCCTGAGGATATCATTTTTCGAGTAGCTGAACACAGTAGGGAAAGACTTTGAATAGCCACTGACGTTTGATTCGTAATTCAAGATAGTTGTTGTTAGTTAGTTTTTGATACTGTTACTCTTCTCTTCTTATTGATTCCATAGTCTATTCCATTGCCGCAAAGTCGCGTAACAGGATATCTATGATCAACCCACCTACTTTTGAAACATTAGGCTGTCTCAAAACCGCTTGGTGGGTACCCGTGACCTCCGCTACATGCACTTGGTCTTTCAGCAAAGCTTGCCAGCCATAAGATGCAGCATCACTTGCTCCTGACCGATCTATCCGATCAGCCGTGTCCGTCGCCTTAACAAGGTAAGTAGCGATAGGCACAGGCATAACCGCTGGCCGATAAGCCAGCATACCCTTGAGGTTAGCCCGATAGACATTGACTGTCTTTTTAATCATACTTTTGGAAATAGCTATCCCGGCACTATCTAACTTTCTCTGTACATAGTCGATTTGTTCGTCATGATGCTTGCCTCTCAGCTCATCCGCTCTGAGAGATATCCGGTCATTGATGAGCCTTACAACATCGATCAGTACCTCAAGGAAAGTATATGTGAGTGGTTGCCGTTTATTCCATTTGGGAGATAGGCCATCAAGCAAGACCAACCGATCGACCTTATGTCCTTTTGAGGTCAACTCCGCACACATCTGATAGGCCACACTTGCCCCAAAAGAGTAGCCTAATAAAGTATAAGGTCCTGCATGGGATTCGGTTAATAATTGAACATTTCTATGGGCCATTTCTTCTATGTATTGTAAAGGTTGTTTTCCTTCCAGCCCTTGAGATTGGAAAACATGACATGCTACTTGACCATCCAAAACCTTGGCCAAGTCCTGAAAAGCGAACATATGCCCCTCGACACCAGGTACGCAGAATATTTTCTCTTCCAGTGGTGAGGAGGATAAACAAACCAGACCGGATAAACCTTCATCTGTATCAGCTAGGGCATCGATCAGTCCCCTGATAGTAGGATATTGGTACAATACAGGGATTTCAAGGTCATAACCTAACTTTTTCATACTTGTCGCCAGCTTCATTGCAGAAAGGGAATTGCCCCCTATATCAAAAAAGTTGTCGGTAACCCCTACTTCATCCCGGTCAAGTATGGCTTCCCAAGCTTTGACCAGAGCTGTTTCAGATTGCCCTGATGGGGCGACTGTTTTACGTCGCTTTTCATGCCTTATTTCCAACATGGACAGTGCCTTGGTATCTACCTTACCATTGGTGGTCAAAGGCAAGGCTTCCATCAAAAAGAAAAAGTCGGGTACCATATAATTGGGGACCTTCTCGGCCATGTAAGCACGTAGACCACTTTCGTCGATGACCATCCCCTGCTCCAGCTGCACATAAGCCGCCAGTTGCTTGTCTCCATTGGTATCTGGGTTGACCAGCACTGCTGCCAGCCCCACATGGCTATGCGAAGATAACTGCCCTTCTATCTCACCGAGTTCTACCCTGTATCCCCTGATCTTGACCTGGTCATCCTTCCTGCCCATATACTCTATAGTACCATCGGGCAGCCATTTTCCCAGATCACCGGACCGGTACAGTTTCCCTTCAGGAAAATCAGGATGGTCGATAAAGTGTTCACGGGTCAGCTCAAGGTTGTTCAAATAACCGCGTGCCACTCCTTTTCCTCCGATACAGATTTCACCGACTACACCTTCGGGGACCATATTTAACGTGTCGTCGAGGATCAGCACCGCTTTATTAGGGGTAGCCTTGCCAATAGGGATAGCAGTATAGTCTTTATCAGGGTCTACTCGGTACAGGGTACTGATGACGCTACATTCTGTCGGGCCATAGGCATTCAAGAATACCTTGCTTCTGGCGTAGTAAGAAGCATCTTTCATCAAGGCCGACTCACCTCCTGTGATCAAGGTACGCAGGGTCGGCAAGGGGGCTTGGTCCAAAACTTTAAGATAGGCAGGGGTAAGAAGACCTACCGTTACCTTCTGCTCCGTGATATAACTGACAAATTGTTCCGGATCGCTGATGATGTCTTTTGGGGGCAGTACCAGCCTGGCTCCTGACAACAATGAGCTAAATATATCCAATACCGCACCGTCAAATGCCAAAGACAGAAATTGTAATATGCTGTCGCCAGGCTGGAGTTCCAATTGGCTGATATGTCCGAAAACAGTACTTACGATACCTTCATGTTCTACCATGACCCCTTTGGGATTACCCGTGGAACCAGAAGTATAGATCACGTAGGCCAGGTGATGGCCCTTCACCGGCACCTTTTCTACTGCCGCAGGGCAGGCCTGTATCTCGTCGATTCCGTATTGAAAGGTACGGTTGCTTGATAGGGGAGCATCTACACATACCAAATGTTGGATGCTCGGACATGATCGTTGTAGTGCCTCACCTAATTCA
Organism: uncultured Cyclobacteriaceae bacterium; assembly: GCA_947492745.1. Lineage (GTDB taxonomy): Bacteria > Bacteroidota > Bacteroidia > Cytophagales > Cyclobacteriaceae > Aurantiphycus > Aurantiphycus algarum. The sequence goes on from CANLOE010000121.1 coordinate 17,340, forward strand.
AAATGATATCGGTCCACTAACAATGTAGTTACCCCCGCATCACCGAGCATATACCGTAGGCGCTCCTCCGGGGAGTCACTGCTCAATGGTACATAAGCACCACCTGACTGCATCACCGCCAATATACTGACAATGAAGCCTGCATCCTTCTGTTGCAGTACCGCTACCCGCTCTTCTTGATCTATCGCTATTTGGGATATCAAAAAGGAGCTTAACCTACTAACCTTTTCCTGAACAGCACGATAGGTATATTCCGAAGTATCGGATACTGCTATATCCTCCGGACGCAAACGAGCCTGCTCATCAAAAAGTCCATGCAAAGTACCTTCAGGGTAAGTACAAACCGTACCTCTGGCATGCGCTAACATCCTTGCTTTCTCAGCATTGCTCAACAGGCCCAGTTCGCTCAATTTAACCTTTGGACGTTCTAGCAGATCCGATAGTAAGTGTTGGTAATGCCCGATAAGCCCCGCCACCATCCCATGGTCATAGACCGATGTGTTGTAAATGACATGCAGGGCGATGCCATCGCCGGCCTCCTTCATCGTAATGTCCAGGTCGAACTTGGCCATTGTCCTTTCCACAGCCGTCACGGTACCGCCGCCGTCCCCCGGAAAGGGAGCGGGGCCACTGTCCCCGCCGGTGTTCTGAAAGGTGAACATCACATCGAAGACCGGGCTGCGGTTGACCTCCCTTTTGATGTCCAGGTCCTCCAACAGGGCATCGAAGGGATAGGACTCGTGCTCGAAAGAGGCTACCACCCGGTCCCTCAGACGGCCGTAGAAGTCCCCGAAACTTTCACCGGGGTCCAGCCTGCTCCTGATGGCAAGTGTGTTCACGTAAAAGCCGATCTGGGACGAGAGGTCGGCATGGTTCCGCCCGGCAAAGGGGCTGCCGATGATGATGTCACCCTCTCCGGTGTACCTGTGGAACAGTACCTTCCAGGCCGCCAGTGCCGCCACGTACAGGCTACCCCCCTGAACGGCCGTAAAGGACCGGAGACCATTGGCCACACCGCTGCCGATAAAGGCGGTCAGCCCTTCCCCTTCATAGGTCCTGTATCTCGGCCTTACTTTACCAGTGGGCAGGTCCAGTAAGGGCAAGGTACCCGACAACTGTGACCGCCAGTAGTCCTTGGAAGGCTCCAGGTCTCCCGAGGACATCCGCTCCGATTGCCAACAGGCATAATCCCTGTACTGGATCCGCAGCTCGGGCAGGGC
>CANLOE010000122.1 GCA_947492745.1 uncultured Cyclobacteriaceae bacterium
AGGCTTTCAGAAATCAGTTCAGAGGCGTCAGAAACGTTAAATTCTTCCTGTACAGATTATCCAAAATCTATGCTTGAGTTTTTAAATCCCCCAACTTTTCCGCTTGATCCGAAAGTTACAAACCCACAGAAATATTGCTTGATCCACACTTTGGAGTTTGGTTATTACAGCGGAGAGAGCATAAAAAAAGGGATTACAATAATGTAATCCCTTAATCAAAAGGAGCCCCCAGTCGGATTCGAACCAACGACCCACGCATTACAAGTGCGTTGCTCTGGCCAACTGAGCTATGGAGGCTTTTGCTTTTTGTGTTAAAGCGATTGCAAAGGTAGCGTTATTTTTTTTATCTGCAAGTCCACGGCTAAAAAATAACAAAAAAGTTAATAAGTACTTTACATACTTCTTATAATCCTCAATTGTTGCTTGAGATCCTTTAGTTCTTCGGTAGCTTTTTCGATCTTGGTATTGAATTCTTCCCTTAGCTTATCAGCAGTTTTGGAGTTAGCGAAAAATTCAATATTATTTTTCCAGAGTGCGATATCGTTCTCTACTTGATGAATATGCTTTCGTATCGCTTGTTCTTTTCTGTATATTTTCTGATCGGCGTTTGGTCCTCCTTTCAGTTTGTTGATTTGGTTTTCTAGCTTTAGTTTCTCCTTATCGGAATTGCTGACCCCTCCTACTGATTCTATGAACTTCTCTACAGCATCACTATAGCGCTTTTTAATGGAGGACATAGCATTTCTAGGTACAAACCCGATGCCATTGTACTTCTCTTGCAGATTTTTCAAAGATTCCATAGCTATACCATCAACAGCAGCCAACTGTTCTATCTCATCACAGACTGCATTCTTACTTGCCAGATTGGCTTCGTACTCCCCTTCAAGCTCTTTGTTCTTCGACCTTTTCTTATCAAAGAAATGATCACAGGCAGCTTTGAAACGACGGTAGATTTCATCCCTATGCTTTTCTGGAACAGGTCCGATTTCTTTCCATTTTTTCTGTAGCTCCTTTAACTGATTGGCAGTATTGACCCAATCATCACTATCCTGAAAACCTATGGCTTCGGAGACCAATACCTCCTTATGCTTTAGGTTCTCTTCTCTTTGGGCATCCAGTTTTTTAAAGAAATTACTTTTATTATTGAAAAAGGTCTTGAATGCCGTCCAGAACTTCTTATTGATTTCTTTGGCTTTGTCCCTTGGTAAACCACCTACGCCTTCCCAGCGTTTCTGTAGTTCAAGAATTTCTTTGGTCTTCTCATTCCACTCTTTGATTCTATCCGAATCGAACTCAATGAAAGCTTGAACCTCATTACCCAGTGCATCCTTTTTGACCAGATTTTCATCCAAAGAGTGCTTTAGCTTTTCGATATAGTCTTTTCTACGACTATATACTGCATCAGAGGCCGCTTTGAAACGTTCCCATAGTGGTTCTTGATCGGCCTTGGGTACTGGGCCTAGGTGCTTGAACTCGTGATGAAGTTCGTTAAGTTCTCTAATAGCATCTTTCAGTATCTCGACATTACTGAGTTGCTCGGCTTTTTCACAAAGTTCGATTTTAGCCTTCAGATTTTTCTTCCGGTCAAGTTCTTTGAGTTCAAAGTAGATACTTCTATTATCATAGAATCTATCGACCAAGGCATTGTAATTCGCCCATAAGGTTTTGACCTGTGCTCCGGGAATAGGGCCTATAGCTTTCCATTCTTCCTGCATCTGCTTGAAAGTATCAAAGCTCATGTCCGTATCATCGGCATCAACAAATTCCCTGAGTTTTTCCAGCAATGTTTGCTTTTTCAAGAGATTTTTGTCCTTCTCTTCTTCTTTGTCTTTGTAAAACTTGTGTTTGCGCTCTTTTAGTAATTTATAGTTGGCATCAAAGCGGTTGATTAGCTCATCATGCCGAAAAGAAAAATCGTCTTCTTCGCCACCTTCGGCAATAAATCTTTCTAATGCTTCGCTCCGTTCCTTGTCTCGTATCGATTCAAAAAGCGGTTTGATTTCCTTTAATACTTTATCCGTTTTTTGAATATTCGCATCTTTTAGTGATTTGATAACCTCCACCAGTTCCTCTTTGCCGTAATGGCTATAATCAACGTCTTCTTCATGTTCGTGATGATCATTGGATTCGTGCTCATCATGCTTTTCGGACAGGTCTTCTTCTGATTCCAGTTTTTTCAACTTCTTGGCATCTTGATGACCGGTTTTCTCTGCTTTTACAGCTTCGTCTTCGGTAGCTTTAGCCCCCTCTACTGTCACTTCCGAAGGTCGGTCGGACGAATCGGAAGTAAGTAATGAAGAACCGTCATCGTCTACCTTTTCTTCTTGATGAAAGGGCTTAACAATATTTGGCTCAGATTTATCCTGAAGATTTTCGTTAGCATCTTCTGCATCAGTACCTTCCGGTATTGTATCGGTCACGCCGTCTTTGGCATCCTGATTTACTTCCAAAGGCGTAGACGTATTCTTTTCATGTTGAAGATCGTTTTGAACGGTATTATCAACTTCTTCTTTCTCAGGTTTACCTTCACTGGAATGTACACCTTCATTTTGGTTTTCGGTGTTCTCCGATAGGTCTTGCGGTTTGTCCATTTTATCTAGGATTGCTTTGCTCTATAACTATAAATTTAATAAAATCATTCTAAGAGACTATTTCGAAATGCATCTTTTATTTTCATAGGTGTGTATTGATTTCCAATAGACACCTAAAAATTCTTTGGGACAACATTCATCTCAAACTTCTACTTTCTAGGTCATGCTCTTTGTTGTATGTAATCATTTAATACCTCATTTCGTTGATAGTTCTGCAATCCTTAATGGCGCTGGGCTGGACCTATCGCTGAAAATGTCCTAATGACTATTTTATTCCTGTTCCACACTGCTCTATCCCACATTGTAAATAAGCCATAACAATTTTCAAAATACTATCTTTAAAACAGTCTTTAATTTCATTCAGTTCAATCTCGGATCCGTGGGATAATTGGAATAAACATTGTACCTACCTCCCATGTCTTTCAGTACATCTCGCCATAAGGCATCTTGGTTATGATCGAAAATCATCCATGGTTTAATATGGTCAGTAACTATCCAAGCTCCATTCTTCATCTCTTCTTCCAGTTGACCACTATCCCAACCGGAATAGCCCACAAAAAACTTAAAATCATCCGCTGCAATTCCTCCACTTTGAATAAGATCTAATAATTGCTCGTAATTGCCCCCCCAATACAGTCCATTGATGATTTCTGCACCTCCTTCAATGTAATTTGCCTTATGTATAAAATGAAGTGTGTCCTGTTGTACAGGACCTCCGATATAAATCCGGTTCTTGAAATCTTCTACATCATTAATGATTTCGTCAAATACGATTTTCGATGGTCTATTGAGAACAAATCCAAAAGACCCCTCTTCATTATGCTCGCACAATAAGATGACCGAACGGTCAAAGTTGGGGTCGGAAAGATAAGGTTCCGATATCAACAACCTGCCTTTTTTTGCATTGATTCCGTTTCCGTATTTGAAAAATTCCATTATTCAATAGTTCAATGTAAAGCTGCTTTCAAGGGTAATTCATTTAACACTACAGATTCGATTTGGTTCAGTTCTTCCAAACGCGGATATACCTCCGTTTCGGGAAAGTAGTTAAGGGCCATCTTCACAAAGATATTACCATGCTTAGCTTCTGAGGCCCATAAGTTATGGTAAAACTTTTTCAGCTCACCTTCGGGCAATGCCTCATAGACTAATCTAAATCGCTCTGCCCCTCGACACTCTACGATAGAGGCCAATAGCAATCTGTCAAGAAATCTTTCTTCTCTACCTGAGCGGCAATGTCCTACCAAAGCCTTCACATAAAGGTCCTGCCCCATCTCCTTGGGTAGAGAGACTCCACGCTCTTCCATAATCGCATATACGTCCCTAAAATGCTCCAACTCCTCCACTGCTGTCTCTATGAGTTCTGGGATAATTTCCTTTCTATCAGGAAACTTCGCGACAAAGCTCATTGCCATTGCAGATGCTTTACGCTCGCAATTTGCATGGTCCTGTAGAAAGGTATCAAAATCGGACATTACCGTATCTACCCACTCTTGACTGCTCTCTTTGACCAACTCTAAACTAAATTTCATTTACTTACTCTAAATTTAACACTAATTGTACTGTAAAACCTTTCAAAATTGACTTCGTTCTTCTTTCGCAGACCTAATATTCTATGGCATGTTTGCCCTAGAAAAATTCGCTATTACTTCGTATTTTGCGGATAAAGTGGCTGCATGATACTGGATATGCAACCTTTTCTTAAGTACCGTCCGATACTACCGAACCTTCACTTTGGCGGCAGGCTTTCTGACTCACTGAAAGGTCAGACGTATCTTTTCTCCACACACTGTAGTATCTAAAAGTGGATACTACAACATTAACGGGAATGCTTGAAAATCCTACTGCTCAAATTACAAAATCTTTAGGTTTTCCCTATGCTGACAACCTTCCCGGTAATCTCCCAGCAATATTCATCATGAAGATAAACCGGCAGAACAATTACCATCGATCTGGCTTCAAGAGCATATTACGGATACTTCTTTACCATATCCTGAAAGTGCAAGCAAAATGACTGCCCAAATCGACAATAGCTTCTTTGCTTCACAACATAATTGCTATCTACGGAAAAAATAACCCTCATGCAAGTCCAAAAAGCTATCATAGTGTTTTCTCGGCTTAAAGTGCAGGTTTTACACGAGCGAATCATTACAGTATCACAATTCATACTTTGAAACGGGGTCCGTACATTCTGTACTGAAAAACCATTACACCCTCTATCCAAGAAAAAATGAAATGAGTAATTGTCAAAAAGAAAGGTCAGTATAATACAAATTTGGGTTTTAAATGTCGTATAAGATTCCGCGGGTCATTTTGGTTTCAATCAAGGCGATAACCGCAGGGATAGCAGCGCTATCGCGAGGATTGTCAACGCAGAGTGAGGTAAAATGAACAGGAAGATAGGCGATATTTAAAAGCTAAGTTTGTATAAAATGTTCACTATACTTCAAATAGCGTTCATGACCTAGTTATAATATATTATCTCATTTTCCATGTCATATTGATGAATTAGCCATTAAATTTACAATTGTAACTCAAAAGGTCAATCCAACACTTCCTATGAACAAAAATATCGAAGATATCAGAAAAGATTACCGGAAGTCTTCATTGGACCCTGAACAGATGTCCGAAAATCCGCTAGTCCAGTTTCAACTGTGGTTCGATGAGGCACTGAAATCAGATGTCATGGAAGCCAATGCCATGAACTTGGCAACGGTAAGTAAGAAAGGCACTCCTTCATCACGTATCGTTTTGCTCAAGGGAATCGAAGAAGATGGTTTTCTCTTTTATACGAATTACCAAAGTAGAAAAGGCCGACAAATAGAGGAAAATGAACATGCCGCCTTGACATTTTTCTGGCCGGAACTAGAGCGCCAAGTACGTATCGAAGGCGTGACTGAAAAAGTCAGCCCTGAGACCTCCACCGCTTATTTCCAGAGCCGCCCAAAGGGCAGTCAAATCGGTGCCTGGGCCTCGCCCCAAAGTGCAATCATAGAAAACAGGGAGATCTTAGAAGAACGCGCTCAACAATTGGAAAAACAATATGCTACTGTAGAGACACTCCCTAGACCACAACAATGGGGCGGTTACAGGGTTATACCTGGGATGATTGAGTTTTGGCAGGGGCGTTCCAGTCGTATGCATGACCGCTTGACCTATTTCAGGGATGAAAAGGGGAACTGGGACATTCAGCGTTTGGCTCCATAATGACTTTGAAAAAGGTTTCAGGAAAGGAAAATCTGTATTTTGAGCGCTATGCAGCTTACAATCATCAACTCATCGATAGTGAGCCCAATGCTGATTTGGGACTTGTGGTCACCATTCCTTGTTTTAACGAACGGGAGCTGATCAACAGCTTATCGTCGCTGAACGCCTGTGAGAGGCCGAGGTGCAGCGTGGAAGTAATCATTGTAATCAATGAAGGGGCGAACAGTCCCGTGGAAGTCTCCGAAGTCAATACCCAGGCCTATGAAGATGCCCTGAACTGGGCCACGCGGAACAACACGTCCAAACTCCGTTTTTTTCCGCTATATATCAAGGACCTTCCGAAGAAACATGCTGGTGTGGGCATGGCCCGTAAAATTGCCATGGACGAAGCCTTACGCCGATTGAGCGCGGTGGGCAATGGAGAGAAGGGCATCATTGCCTGTTTTGATGCTGATTGTACCTGTGCGCCCAATTACCTGAAGGCCATTATCGATAGCTTCGAAACACGGCCCAAGGCTACAGCTTGCTCCATTCATTTCGAACACCCTTTGGAAGGCAGTCTGTCTCCTGAAATCTATACCGCAATCATTGACTATGAGCTTTTTCTAAGGTATTATGACCACGCACTCAAATCTGCCGGTTTTCCTTATGCACATCAGACCATTGGGTCTTCCATGGCTGTACGGTCGGGTGTCTATCTGAAGCAAGGGGGCATGAATCGACGAAAAGCAGGTGAGGATTTCTATTTCTTGCATAAAATCATACCTCTGGGCCACTTTTTCGATTTGACCACAACTACGGTCGTTCCTTCTCCCAGAGTTTCGGACCGGGTCCCTTTCGGTACAGGAAAAGCCGTCGGTGAATGGATGAAGTCTCATGGGTTGATGACTTACTCCCCTATTACCTTCCAAGACCTAAAGTGTTTTTTGGATGGTATTTATAGACTCTATACCATGGACACAATATCATGTACATCATGGTTACAAACACTCCCCCTATCTATCCGGTCGTTTCTTGTAGAACACTCTTTTGTACAACAATGGGATACGCTAAGAAGACAGAGCGCAAGCGAAGCTACTTTCGTCAGACATTTCTTCCATTGGTTCAATGGGTTTAAGGTGTTAAAGTATGTGCACTATGCACGCGATCATTACCACACTAATATACCTGTCGTTAGCGCAGCTCATCGCTTACTTTCTTCAAAACCGGGATATGATAAGGTAAAGGAAGATGCAAAAGAACTTCTTTTGTACTATAGAGCGATTGATATAAAAGGAAGCCAATGCTAAGCCATATAGCCTTCTACAAAGATGTATTCGTCTCTTGTACCTAAGTACAAAACCTGATTGCAAACGGCAAAACAATACAACTCCGACTTTTATGGATTAAACCCGGAGCATACATTGAAAAATCTACTGCGGATCTAATACAAATTTAGGTTTTAAATGTCGTATAAGATTCCGCTGGTCATTTTGTTTCAATCAAGGCGAGAACCGCAGGAATAGCAGCGCTATCCCGAGGATTGTCAACGCAGAGTGAAGCAAAATGAACAGGAAGATAGGCGATATTTGAAAGCTAAGTTTGTATAAATAGCTGCAAACCGGTCGTTGCACTACGTTTTCTGAATTCACCATAGCGGTGCTATGCCAAATCCAATAAAACGCCTTGATTTATTGACATTTGAACCCTCGTTACGAAGTCCCAACGTATGATACAGATTAAACCCAAAATGATCAATAGCCTTCCTATTACGAACATAAAATGCTTCAAAATCAGCGGTTTTGCGCTGCACAGGTTTTACAACTTAATGATAATCCCAAAATGTCCATTAGAAAATCTATTCCGGACTTAACTGACTTCAAATCATTAAATGAATACGTTTCTTGAATTCACCGTAGCGGTGCTACGCTAAACCCAAGAAAGCGCACTGATATATTGCCATTTAAGTCCTCATGACGAAGTTCCAACGAACATTTTGGGATAATTGATTTCAATGAGATCTGTAGAACCTGCGATTACTTTCTATACAAGCGAAATCATCAATCCGGTTGATAGTACCTATATCAAATCAAAAAGATTATCTACGCCTATATTGCGTTCGACAGTAAATCCCTCTCCATATTTAGTCCCTATAGTGGAACCATATTCGATACCGCGCGCCTCTAGTAACTTCATGAAATATGGGCTAGAGATGAACGTCTCGGGTTCTTTGCTATCGGGATTGTAAAACTGTGACTTGAAAGCACGTACAGCTTCCATTTTTGCATCCCAGTAGTCTGATACATCTACGACAAAATCGGGCTCGATATAGTTGCTTTGAATATAACAATACAATGCTTTAGGCCTCCATGGGGTCTGCACTTCTCCATCCACTACGGTTTCTATTTTCTGTAAACCGGCCATAAATACAGCTTTGGAAACCAGAGAGGAAGCTTTGCCATGGTCAGGATGCCTATCTCTTATGGCATTGGCCAATATGATATCAGGCCGGTATTTACGGATTGATTTTACGATTTCCAGCTGGTGCTGCTTATCATCCTCAAAAAAAATATCAGCAAAACGAAGGTTCTCTCTTAAGCTCAACCCTAAAATTTCAGCCGCGTCGGCAGCCTCTTGATCACGAATTTCAGGTGTGCCTCGCGTACCCATTTCACCACGTGTAAAATCAACTACACCTACTTTCATCCCTAGATTCACGTGTTTTGCCAATGTCCCGGAGCAAGCTAACTCAGTATCATCAGGGTGGGCTGCAAAGGCCAATAAATCAAGTTTCATTTTGTATGTTTATATTGTAAGGGGTTCGATTACTATATATAATGGATATTATCTGTACTATTTAGTTTTACCAACTGCTCGCGATGGTCATTTTTGAAGCGATTTCTTTGAGGGAATTACAATTGTTTACTATCTAGCTCAGAAGAAATATATTACTTACATGAAAAATGTTCACAGTACTTAAACTATAACGATGCAACATTTTCAAATATAGAAGCGATTTTAGGGGAGATACGGAATAGAGGCTATTCTTTTAGAACAGTCCTTATTCGATAATGATGATTTTTAACCGAAGTGATTTAAGCTTTTTCTTTTACCTGCAAATTTCACATTTAGCACCCTTATTTTGTCTTTTTTAAGCTCCGTAGCTTTGGCTATGCAACGGAAATAAGCCTTCATCAGGGTACAAAAGCCAATATTCTCGGTGCCGAACAAAAAGTCTAAATCACTTCACTCTCATCGAACTAGTATCACAAGGTTTTTTTAATTATTGTGGAGTTAAGGATCAACACCGATTATCCGGAGTTAATCGATATTTATGCTAGTTCTACTTCTTTCGCTGCTAAAAAACGTTCTGCATCCAAGGCACCCATACATCCCGTACCTGCGGCCGTAACAGCTTGTCGATAGACTCTATCTGCTGCATCTCCGGCTACGAAGACGCCTTCTATTTTTGTCTTTGAGGTACCCGGTATAACTTTCAAATAGCCCGATTCGTCCATATCCAAATAGTCTTTGAATATTGCGGTATTGGGTTCGTGCCCAATCGCCACGAAAAAACCTTCCACATCCAACTCTTGGGTCTCTTTGGTCTTGTTATTGATCACTCTTACACCACTGACAAGATCATCACCTAGGATTTCTTCGGCCTCCGTATTCCATAAGACCTCGATATTCGGAGTATTCAGAACACGCTGTTGCATGATTTTAGAAGCTCTCATCTCGTCTCGTCTTACCAACATGTAGACTTTTGGGCATAGATTGGCAAGATAGGTCGCTTCTTCGGCAGCGGTATCTCCAGCGCCTACTACAGCAACATTTTTACCTTTATAGAAAAAACCATCGCAAACTGCACAAGCGGAGACTCCTTTATTGGCAAATTTCTCTTCGGAGGGAAGACCCAGATACTTAGCAGATGCTCCTGTGGAAATAATAACAGCTTCAGCGGTAACTTCGTGTTTTTCATCTATAGTCACTTTATGGGGATATCCCGAAAAGTCCACGGAAGTTGCCATGGCATAGCGTATATCTGTACCAAAGCGTTCTGCCTGTTTTTGAAAATCCACCATCATCTGAGGTCCATTGATACCCTCGGGGTAGCCAGGATAGTTTTCAACGTCATTAGTAATGGTCAACTGTCCTCCTGGCTGGCCACCTGTATATAAAACAGGGGAAAGCCCTGCTCTTGCTGCATATATTGCAGCTGTGTAACCTGCTGGTCCGGAACCTATAATCAATACTTTAACTTTTTCTTCAGTCATTACAATAAGAATAAAAATGATACTTCTATTTTCTCTTTCTTGATATGTAAATGTAAACTTTACTTATCAATTTATTGGCTAGGCAAATGACATTTACCCCAAACTTTGTAGCCTATCCTATATCTTTACGCAGGAATATCCTCATTAGATTACATGGAGTAGTGCTTATGTCCAAAAAATGACATATATCTTTTTTCACTTCCAAAACCTTCTATTTACTCATTAATTACGGTGTCTATTTTTCGCAAAGGAGATGAATCCTAAGATAATATCGTCTTTGCCCCTTCTATAACGGTGTGTATACACCGCACCGGATTATCTCTATGTACCTTCCCTTATTAGCCGTCACAAACCTGTATACAAAAAATGAAGGCTATGAAGTGATTTAGAATTTTTCTTTTAGCTGCGAATTTCACGTTTAGCACCCTGATCTTGTCTTTTTTACGTTCCGTAGCTTCGGCTATGCAACGGAAAAAAACCTTTGTCAGGGTACAAAAGCCAAAACTCTCTGTGCCAAACAAAAAGTCTAAATCGCCTCTATATTTAAAAACTATGCGACAAAAATAATCTTCGGTATATCAGCAACTGCCATAAAAGAAAAAAGGTTTCAATTTTATGTTATTGAAACCTTCTGTTTTTCTATTGCATGTCTATCTATCCTAAATAAGGCTTTAAGGCTTTGCTTCTTGAAGTATGTCGAAGTCTTCTTATCGCCTTTTCTTTAATCTGCCTTACTCTTTCACGGGTCAAATTGAATTTTTCTCCGATTTCCTCTAGGGTCATGGAATGTTCTCCATTTAATCCAAAATACAATGAAATCACATCTGCTTCCCGTTGTGTCAAAGTAGAAAGTGCCCTTTGCACCTCTCTTCTGAGAGAATCATTCATCAAGCCTGAGTCAGGCGTTTCTTCTGTATCATTTTCCAACACATCCAGAAGGCTGTTTTCCTCCCCCTGAATAAAAGGGGCATCCATAGAAACATGCCGTCCTGATATTTTCATGGTATCGACCACCTCAGAGGTAGTCACTTCCAAAACTTCTGCAAGTTCATCAGGTGAAGGCTCACGCTCATATTTCTGCTCCAGTTCAGAAAAGGTTTTGGATATCTTGTTCAGTGATCCGACTCTGTTCAGTGGTAAACGCACTATTCTTGATTGTTCTGCCAATGCCTGTAATATGGATTGTCTAATCCACCATACAGCATAGGATATAAACTTAAATCCTCTTGTTTCGTCAAAGCGCTGTGCTGCTTTTATCAAGCCCAGATTACCTTCATTGATGAGGTCTCCCAGAGATAGTCCCTGATTCTGATATTGTTTGGCCACAGAGACAACAAACCTTAAATTTGCTTTTGTTAATTTCTCAAGTGCAAGTTGATCACCTTCTCTGATACGCTTGGCCAAATCTACCTCCTCATCAGGAGTAAGCAGATCTACTTTACCGATTTCCTGTAGGTATTTGTCCAACGACTGACTTTCCCTATTTGTAATCTGTTTGCTTATCTTGAGCTGTCTCATTCAAAGTTTGATTTGGTTGATAATATTCCTTATAGCTGAACGTTGATATTAAAATATTTTACTCCAAATAACAAGCACTTTACCGAAAAAGATATCAAAAAAGAGGCCTAAGCCTCTTTTTTCTCCGGTTTCGGTAATAACACTTTTCTTGATAATCGGAATTTACCCGTCTTTTTATCAATCTCAACCAATTTTACCTTTACCTCTTCACCTACTTCCATGACACCATCCATATTCTCCACTCTTTCCCATTTGATTTCGGAGATATGTAGTAGGCCGTCTTTACCTGGCATGAATTCGATAAATGCTCCAAAAGGCATTATGGTCTTGACCTTTCCGTCATACACTTCGCCTACTTCAGGCATGGCCACAATAGCATTGATACGTTTCAAAGCATCTTCCATAGCGGCTTTATCCACTGCAAATACAGAAACCACTCCTTTGTTATCGATCTCTTCAATCGTCACAGTAGCACCCGTTTCATTTTGGATTTCCTGAACAACCTTACCACCGGGCCCTATCACCGCCCCTATCATATCTTTTTCAATCCTGACTACCGCAGATCGTGGAGCATTGGGCTTGAGGTCTTCTCGTGGTGCATCAATACTCTTTTGCATTTCTCCGAGGATGTGTTCCCTTCCAGCTTTGGCCTGATCCATGGCCTGCTTCATCACCTCATAAGAGAGGCCATCTACTTTGATATCCATCTGACAAGCGGTCAACCCTTTGGCAGTACCCGTTACCTTGAAGTCCATATCCCCGAGGTGATCCTCGTCTCCCAAGATATCTGATAGGATAGCGAACTTACCTGTTTCGCTATCGGAGATCATCCCCATAGCAATACCGGATACCGCTGCTGATACAGGTACTCCAGCGTCCATCAGTGCCATGGAACCGGCACATACCGTAGCCATTGAAGAAGAACCGTTTGATTCCAAGATATCGGAAACAATACGAATAGTATAAGGATTGTCTTCAGCGGGAGGCAAAGTCTGCTTCAAAGCTCTATAGGCCAGATTACCGTGCCCTACCTCTCTCCTAGCGGGACCTCTGTTCGGCTTTACTTCTCCTGTGGAAAAACCAGGAAAATTATAGTGAAGGTAAAATTTGTTGTAACCTTCTGTCATGGCCTGATCGATGAGCTGATCGTCCATCTTTGTTCCAAGCGTAACCGTACTCAATGACTGGGTCTCGCCTCTTGTGAACAGTGCAGAACCATGAGGTCTGGGCAAGAAATCCACTTCCGTAGCAATAGGTCTTACCTGATCGAAAGCCCTACCGTCAAGCCGCTTGCCTTCGTTCAGCACACAGTCTCTACAGGCTTTCTTTTGAATTTCTTTATAGTATTTGCTGACCAAGCCCAAATCGATTTCATGCTCTTCGGGTAGATTTTCTATATAATCTTCTTTGATTTGACCAAAAGCCGCCGAACGTTCTTTCTTATCGTTGATTTGTTGTTTGGCCACTTCATAGGCTTTTTCGTACATCAGGTCGAACAATTCTTTGCGCAGTTCTTCATCGTTAGCTTCATGACTATACTCACGCTTTTCTTCTTTTCCTGCCTCTTTTGTCAGTTCTACTTGCAAGGTACATTGGGCCTTGATGGCTTCATGCGCAATTTTCAGTGCTTCCAACATATCGTCTTCGCTCACTTCCTTCATCTCACCTTCGACCATCATGATATTTTCTAAGGTAGCAGCAACGATTAAGTCGATATCTGCTTCCTCTTTTTGTTTCATGGTGGGATTGACGATAAACTCTCCCGCAACCCTTGCTACACGTACTTCCGAAATAGGGCCGTCAAAAGGAATATCCGAAACAGACAATGCACAAGAAGCAGCAAAGGCAGCAAGCGCATCGGGCATTGCATTTTCGTCACCCGAAATCAAAGAGATGGCTATCTGGGTATCCGCGTGATAATCGCTAGGGAACAATGGTCTGATGGCCCTATCGACCAAACGACTGGTCAAAATCTCATAATCGGAAAGCCTTCCTTCGCGTTTCAGAAAGCCCCCGGGTATTTTACCGGTAGAGGCAAATTTTTCTTGGTAATCTACGGATAATGGTAAAAAATCGACACCTTCTTTGGCATCTTTTGAAGATACTACCGTGGCTAAAATCATGGTATCGCCCATACGGACTACTACCGCTCCATCGGCTTGTCGTGCTAGTTTTCCGGTCTCCACCGATATCTCCCTGCCATCAGGAAGCATTGCTGTCTTATTGATTATATTAAATTGCATAAATTATTTTTTGTTTAAGTATAGTTTGTACCAGTACCGTTAGTAGTATTTAGGTAGGATATGAAACGGTTGAGGAAGGTACTTTAGATTGTTAAAATAGTAAAAGGGAATCCAATGCCTTGGATTCCCTTTATATTATCAGCTTACTTTCTTAATTTCAGTTCTGCGATAATCGCCCTATATCTTTCGATATCTTTCTTATAAAGGAAGTTGAGCAATTTTCTACGCTTACCTACTAATTTTAACAAACCCTGCTGTGTAGAATAGTCTTTCTTATTTTTCTTGAGATGCTGGGTCAGGTGATTGATCCTGTAGGTGAAAAGTGCTATCTGTGACTCAGGAGAACCCGTATCCACTTTAGACTTTAACCGACCATGATTTTCGAACAACTCTTGTTTCTTCTCTTTTTGTAAATACATGCTTAGTTAATAATATTTAAATAGTAATTCATTAAAATGCAAATCTATTAACAGTAGCTCTATTTAACAAATGTATGGCTATTTATTATCTACCGTAAGGTTTTTGACCTTCTTTCGCTTACCTACAAATACTTTGACTTTTTCAATAACTACACTATAAAAATCGGCATCGAACAGTCGGGCATCGTTTCTGGCCTGTCTTAGAAAAAAAATTCCAATGGGGAGTAGTAAAGCATTTGCCGCCCACATACCCCAAACGGCATCTATAGCTCCTTGTTTAGCCCATTTCTCCCCTGTCATATTGATCACATAGTATATGATAAAAAAAACAATGGATATCAGAACGGGCATACCCAATCCGCCCCTTTTGATAATCGCTCCCAAAGGTGCGCCTATCAGAAACATAATAATACAGGCTGCGCAGTTGCCCAGTATCTTATGCCATTGTATGGATACAATGTAAAATTCACGACGGATATCCTTCATTCTTTTATTGTGACCGCTCAGTTTGCTTTTGACCTGTCGCACTTTATTGAGCGAGGAACTCAGCACTTTACTATTGGTGTTTCCTTGCTGTATAAAGTCTTCCAATACTTCCTCCGGTGTCCTTTGCGCGAGTGCAATACTATCTGCAATAGCCGCACTATCCTTTTCAACTATCTTTTCTGCAATAATGGTATCATTCTCCACTTCGACCAATGCAAGAGGTTCATCGGCGGCGGCTACTTTTCCGGCCGTTGTCTCATTCTTTTTCACTATTTTGACTTGCTCTTTCTGCTTTCCCGGTATGCCTTTTTTCTTTGACCTCTTTTTCGGTGTTAGTGCAGGCTTTTCTTTGTCCTTGGCTTGAACTGACTTTTTACGTTTCTCTTTTTTATTGAAATCTTTTATGACTTCCTTGCTTACATTAGGACGGTCTGAAGCAGTTTCGTATTTTCTCGCAGGAGATTTTTCTTTATTTGTAGCGTTATTGACCTGAGGCGAGACCATTTTCTGCTTTTTTTTGCTCGCAATATCCAAAGGCTTCGAAATAGCGTTCTTTTTTCTTGCCGCTTTCATAGCAGCATTAATGCTATCCTTTCTAGCCCGACTCTTTTCGGCTTCCTCTTTCTGTCGCTTTTTTTCTTCTTCTTCTAAGCGCTTCTCCTCCTTCTTCCTTTCCTCTTCGGCCTTCTTTCGTTTGATTTCGGCGAGAACATTTTTCACACTGTCCAACGAGTCACGCCTTACCTGATATCGTGCCAGTTCCAAAGGAATAGGCAGAGGTTCTTCCTTAAAGTCATACTTACCGAAAAAAAACTTGAAATTCTTTACATGATTAAGCCGTTCATCCCACACCTCATTACGAATGGAATCGGAATCCACTTCCAGCTCAGAGAGGTTCCGCATAATCCTGTTTCTGGAAAACAATTCCTTTTTCGTTTCTTTGATGTCAAAGGAGGATAAGTCCATAACGAATTTGCTTTCCTTGAATTTGTAACGGCTCAGTGATTCGGGCTTATCCGAACGACGATACGTACGAGATGAGCTTCCCTCCCCTTCCTTATAACTGCGCCCATTGAAGAGTTCGAACTTGAGATACTTATCGTCCATAAAAGTATACATCCTACCCGAATCGGCTATCGTAACATCCTTATTTCCATCTTTGTCCTTATGATTGTATATGATTACATCCTTGATTGTCTGTCCATCGGAAAACTTCTCGTTGACCTTGATACTGAAGTTGGGAATACCATCATAGAAAGCTCCTTCTTTTAGATTCAGTGCGGGCTTCTTCTGCTTGATATCATACATCAAACTATAGGCGTTCAGGGCGGCTTTGGGAACAAAATAATTGTTGGAATAAAAAGCAAATACCGTCATTAAGAGTACAAAGACGAAAATAGGTCGCAAGGCACGTAAAAGGGAAATACCGGAACTTTTTATGGCCGTGAGTTCGAAGTGCTCTCCCAGATTGCCGAAAGTCATCAAAGAAGAAAGTAGTATGGCCAGATGAATCGCATTGGGCGTAACGAATATGGCAAAGAAAAAAAGCAGCTTACCGATAACATACCACTCTAGTCCTTTGCCTACGATGTCATCAAAATATTTGAGCATATGCACCGTCAGTAAGATGAATACGACTACGACAAAGGTTAAAAAGAAGGGCCCCAAAAAGGAGGATATGATAAGTTTATCTAGTTTTTTCATTTGGATAATCAGTGCCTGACAATTCTACGGTCCGTACCACAAAAAGAAAGCCAAACCTACAAAAACGATGGCAGATAATAGCCTTTTTCTTTCTCATTTCTAAGAGACTGCTTCGAAAGATATGCTGGTTAAAATTTATGATTACTTATTCTGATTCCAGAATAAGTAATCATAATAGCAATGCTACTCGTCGAGATTTTAATGAAATCACGAACCAAAAGAAGTACATAAGGAAATAAAAGATGTATTTTAAAACAGTCTCTAAATCATGGTCCACAGAACATTAGCCGCCCACTGTTTCTTTTAAGGCATCGACCATGCTTTCCCATAAGTCCATAAGTTCTTCCTGATCATCGTTTACAGAGTAATCGGTGATTTTTATAAATACGCTTTGAGTCAACTCATTGAGCTCGAGACGAAGTTCAAAATAGGCAGGGTCTTCCTCTGTATCACTATCATGTTCACCTTCGGGCAGAAACTGGAATTTCACATAATGATTGGTACGATAAGAAATCATTTTGGCCCGATGATCTTCATCATCCCAAATGAAATTATAGACTTTGTCTTCATTGACGGTGACATCTTCGGCAAACCATTGTGACAGACCACTGGCCGTGTTCAGGTAAGGGTACAGCATCTTTTTAGATGCATTGATTTCGAAATCCGCCGTAAATAGGTTTTTGCTCATAATCCTATACTTAATAAATTCTTGTTATAACGTAATTTGAAGCAAGTAATTATACTTTTCATAAAAGAATACGACAGTATAAGATTGCTATTTGCCTTGTGTCACCATTAAATCGCTTCCCTAACACCTTATGTAACAAGCTTTAATTTCAGGTATCGTATTTTTTATTTTTTTTGTGGAAATCGAACTCAATTTATATCATAGGCAAAACTTCAAATTACTGATTTACAAATAAATACAAAATCAATTCTTTCGTGTTTATTTCTGGCTTTGTGTCAATATAATTTTTTTTTCGCTAGTAGCAAAACATTTTTTCATTAAAACTATTGGAATTTAAAATCGATTCTTCGTAAGTTTGCACTCCGATTCGGCGAGGTAGCTCAGTTGGTTAGAGCGCAGGATTCATAACCCTGAGGTCGGGAGTTCAAATCTCCCTCTCGCTACATAAGCCCGAACTAAAAAGTTCGGGCTTTTTTTTGCCCTAAAATTTTTATTAAGACACTGTTTTTCAAAAAATCATGCATTCGATCTTACATTTATCGAAATCACCTATCATCACATGGGTATCGGAAATAGGTTTTTTTTCGTTTGGTGTACACTTTTGACCTCTTTTCAGCTAAAAATTCGGAAATTCCTCAATGACTTCGCCACTACTTCATCATCGATGTAGAAGTCATCAAGAACCTGACTGCTCGCATGAGAGGACAACTCTTTTGCGTCTTCACCCAATGCGAATTTCAAATGGGTCAAGTAGGTCTTGCGCAAATTTTTCAATTGTACTTTCCTACAGGTGCCAAGCTGATTATAGAAATGCGTAAAACCTTTTGATAGACTGTTCATAATTGATTTGGTCCTCTGATTACTCCTATCAGGACATAGGATATAATCACTAGAACACGTCTTCTCATTTAGACCCATCCGATTGAGCAGTTCAAGAAGCTCAGCAGTCATTGGGACTATCTTAGGCTTTACCCCGTGATTGAAGCCGTCACCAACCAATCGAAGAACTTTAAGGTTAAAAATACCAGATAGATCGGTTCACCCTGGTCATTGTGGTGAACCTTATCCCACCGCAACTCCACAACCTCCTCCCTTCTACCGCTGGTGTGCAAGGCCAATTCAATCCCTTCCTTTAGGTATGACCTGGACTGTGCTACCCCAATTCTTAGGGCATTTTTTTCGTTTTCCCAGTTCTGCCGTCTGAGGGTTTTTCCCTTATTTCAATGTTTTAATACAAATTTAGGTTTTAAATGTCGTATAAGATTCCGCGGGTCATTTTGTTTCAATCAAGGCGAGAACCGCAG
>CANLOE010000123.1 GCA_947492745.1 uncultured Cyclobacteriaceae bacterium
TACTACCAAAAACGGACAAGGTACGGCTTTCGCCTATCATGGAACCTTTGCTTCGGGCTTATGGGATAGTGCCGAACATTGCAGCGGTGGGGCACAAGCGGACGCTTGCGCCAGTTGTTGCCAATAGAATGTTGTTTACTTCATAAATTTCAAAACCTGCCTAGTCGATATGATAGGCAAGGGTTTCTGCTTCGGGCCGTGCTTTTTTTAGTCTTTCGACCTATCTCTGGCGCAAGCGTCCGCTTGTGCCTTCCATGCACCCTGTAATCCGATAGAGCCTGTCCTGTCATCCTATGGCCTTTTGCTTTATGTCCTATGAAACGTCTATCCGGTGGTGTATTACCGAAAAACGGACAAGGTACGGCTTTCGCCTATCATGGAACCTTTGCTTCGGGCTTATGGGATAGTGCCGAACATTGCAGCGGTGGGGCACAAGCGGACGCTTGTACTGATGGACCTTCTCACGTCTTCTTTTATTCTATGAATTCAATGTTCAATAACCCTTTTGCACCCGCATAATCCTTTGCACTACTATAGATATAATCTTCGGGTCGTTCCACTATACCGGCGACTACGGGGTTGTTGTGAATGTACTCCATTTTCTGCTGCATCATTTCGTTACCCGAAAGTTCTATGGGGTGGTTGTGCTGTTGCCAGAACTGGTAACCATGGTTATTGCCGTTTTTGCTTCCCGCCCTTTCCATCATCCACAGTATCCATTCCTTTCTACTTTCATGGGGGTTTTTTATGATGAGCTTTTTGAGCTGAGAGGAAGTATAACTTTTGAAATCACGTAGTATGTCCTGCATCTTCTCTTTCTGCGTACCGATGATCAGATGTACATGATTCGTCATAAAGCACCAAGCATAGATTTCCAGTCCTTTCTCCTTTTGGCAGTATCTTAGACTGGATAGGAGAAGGTCTTTGTACTCGCGCCTTGTGAAAACGTCTATCCAGTATACTACCGAAAAACTGACAAAGTACAGCTTTTGTTGATTACGGAACTTGTATTTCCGGCTCATGGAATAAAGCTAAGCATTGCGGCGACGAGACACAAGCGGACGCTTGCGCCAGTTGGTTAAATATTTACGCATTGGTCCATCAGTTGGGCCGATGTACCAAGATAGCACATCAGTCGATAGTAAACAAGATATGGCCATGGTCTATTGTTCTATACTTAAACCCAAAATGTCCATTAGAAAATCTATTCAGGACTTAATACAAACTTAGCTTTTAAATATCGCCTATCTTCCTGTTCATTTTGCTTCACTCTGCGTTGACAATCCTCGGGATAGCGCTGCTATCCCTGCGGTTATCGCCTTGATTGAAACCAAAATGATCCGCGGAATCTTATACGACATTTAAAACCCAAATTTGTATAACCGGCTTCAAATCAGTAAATAAATACGTTTTTTGAATTCACCGTAGCGGTGCTACGCTGAACCCAAGAAAACGCACTGATCTATTGCCATTTAAGTCCTCATGACGAAGTTCCAACGAACATTCTGGGTTAAAGCGATTACCTTCGTGTCGGGCCGTGCTTTTTTGAGTACTTTCGACCTATTTATGGCGCAAGCGTCCGCTTGTGCCTTCCATGCACCCTGTAATCCGATAGAGCCTGTCCTGTCATCCTATGGCCTTTTGCTTTATGTCCTATGAAAACTTCTATCGGGTGTACTACCAAAAACGGACAAGGTACGGCTTTCGCCTATCATGGAACCTTTGCTTCGGGCTTATGGGATAGTGCCGAACCTTGCAGCGGTGGGGCACAAGCGGACGCTTGCGCCAGTTGGCGGAAATCAACAAAAATGATAGTATACCATCGGCAGCTATCCTCAACCTCCTTTGAGCTATGTTCAGCTATTGTTGTCGATTTTGCTGCTCATTCAATATCATAGGCGATAATCTTTGCGTTGGGTTGTGCGTTTTTGAGTCGTTTTACTTCATCTTCTGTAAGACTCGTCTCGGAAATATCTATACGTTCCAGCTCCCAGGCCTCTAGGTTTTTCGGCAGTCGGGTGATATTGGTGGCACTAGCATCAAGTACACGTAATTTTTTCAATTGGGTAAGACTCTCGGGGAGGACATCCAGTTGCTTGATAGTCTTCTGTCGAGGATTGGAAAGACCCCTTACATAAAGCAGCCTCAGGTTTTCCAGCTGTCCGATTTCCTCGGGGAGTTCCTTGAGTCGGTTGTGGGATAGGTCGAGATTGTCCAGGTTCTTTAGATTTCCTATAGCAGCAGGGATGGTTTCCAGATTGTTTTCCCCAAGAGAGAGCGAGGTAAGGGAAGTCAGCATAAATAGCCCTTCCGGCAGTTCGCTCAGGTCATTGTTATGCAGGGAAATGCCCTTTAGGTGCTTGAGTTTTTGGATGTTCTCAGGGATGCTCTTTATTCCGGCAGCGGGTATGTTCAGTTCTTGAAGATATTCCAGTTCAAGGACGATTTCGGGAAATTCCCCGAAATCACTGTCACCGAGTCCAAGGTACTGTAGGTTCTTTAACTGGAGGATCTCTTTGGGAACCTCTTTCAGCCCCTGTCTGGCCAGACTTAGGCTATACACGGGTTCGCTACTGTTGAGAGCTTCTTCCATTGAGCTGTACACTTCAGCATTCAGCAGTTCGTTCATTGTCAGTAGTTTCATATCCTGGCTTTGGCTGCAATGGGTGAAAAGCAGCAGCACCAAGAGAATGGACAGTGTCGTTTTCGTGGTTTTCAATAGCTTATCGGGCAAGTATTTACGCATTGGTCCATCAGTTGGGCCGATGCACCAAGATAGCACATCAGTCGATAGTAAACAAGATATGGCCATGGTCTATTGTTCTATACTTAAACCCAAAATGTCCATTAGAAAATCTATTCCGGACTTAACTGGCTTCAAATCAGTAAATGAATACGTTTTTTGAATTCACCGTAGCGGTGCTACGCTGAACCCAAGAAAACGCACTGATCTATTACCATTTAAGTCCTCATGACGAAGTTCCAACGAACATTCTGGGTTAAAGCGATTACCTTCGTATCGGGCCGGGCTTTTTTTGAGTACTTTCGACCTATTTATGGCGCAAGCGTCCGCTTGTGCCTTCCATGCACCCTGTAATCCGATAGAGCCTGTCCTGTCATCCTATGGCCTTTTGCTTTATGTCCTATGAAACGTCTATCCGGTGGTGTATTACCGAAAAACGGACAAGGTACGGCTTACGCCTATCATGGAACCTTTGCTTCGGGCTTATGGGATAGTGCCGAATCTTGCAGCGGTGGGGCGCAAGCGTCCGCTTGTGCCTTCCATGCACCCTGTAATTCGATAGAGCCTGTCCCGTCACCCTATGGTCATTTACTTTATGTCCTGCGAAAACATCTACCCAGTTTACTACCGAAAACGGACAAGATACGGCTTTCGACTACCATGGAACCTTTGCTTCGGGCTTATAGAATAATACCGAATCTTGCAGCGGTGGGGCACAAGCGGACGCTTGCGCCGGTTGGTGACCTACTCTATGCCCACGGCGATAACTTTTGCATTGGGTTGGGCCTCTTTCAGCCTTTCCACCTCACTCAAAGGCATGTCCGTAAGAGAGACATTGATCCTTTTCAGTTCTAGTTTACCTATATTCTTTGGTAAGCGAACAAAACCATTATAGCTCATATCAAGTATCCTTAACTTACTTAGCTCTGTGATACTCTCGGGCAGGGCTTTCATCGGCTTCTTGACGGGATAGCGGGCATTGATAGCAGCATTGTAGTCGGGATCTGATGAGCGGTCGAAATGTGTTGCTCCACATACTTCTAACATTCTCAGATTTTTGAGTTCGCCGATTTCTTCGGGCAGCTTGGTAATAGGATTCATGGAGATGGTAAGTGCATCCATAGCTTTCAATCCTTTGATTTCCGGGGGAAGCTTTTTCAAAAGATTCATATGGATATCGAACAGTTTCAGTTCTTCCAGCTCGAAAAAGGAGGCTGGGAGTTCTTCTATAAGATTGCCAGGTATCGAGAGTTCCTTCAAGTGTTTGAGCTGCCCTATATCGGGATGGAGTGCTTTGAGACCGCAGCTGGGCATATACAATACCTGAAGCTTTTCGAAATTTAGAATCTTATCAGGAAATTTTTCAAACGGATTTCCTCCGAGTGCTAGAAATTGTAAGTTCCTGAACTTTTCAATATAATTAGGTAAATGTGTTAATCCCGAACGGTCCAAGTCCAATTTGTATACTTTCTCTGGCTCTTTGAGAGCTTCTTCCATTGAGCTGTACACTTCAGCATTCAGCAGTTCGTTCATTGTCAGTAGTTCCATACCCTGGCTTTGGCTACAGTGAGAAAAAAGTACGGTGATCAGGCAGAGTGAAATTGCAATATAATCATTGATAAAGCGCATTGGCATCTTTTCGAGTTTGTTTCCGCAAAGGTATTAAAATATATCTTTCGAGACCCTTGACCAATTGCACTTCCAACCCATCATGAAGGCTATCCAATGAGAAGTGCGTCATATTGAAGGCTTTTTCACAAAGGGCAATATAAGCGTCGGCATTCAACCCTTTATTATTGTACTCGGCTCTTGCATTGGATTTAGGATTACCCAGTTGAAGTGCAATATTCCTTAATCCATCTCTGGCGCAAGCGTCCGCTTGTGCCTTCCATGCACCCTGTAATCCGATAGAGCCTGTCCCATCATCACCCCATGGTCTTTTGCTTTATGTCCTGCGAAACGTCTATCCGGTGGTGTATTACCGAAAAACGGACAAGGTACGGCTTTCGCCTATCATGGAACCTTTGCTTCGGGCTTATGGAATAGTGCCGAACCTTGCAGCGGTGGGGCACAAGCGGACGCTTGCGCCGGTTGGCTATTACTGATTGGGACTATTCAATATTGCCTATAATCTTAGCTTTCGGTTGTGCTCTTTCAAATCGCTCGATTTCACTTTTAGAAAGATTAGATCTAAAGATATTGATTTCGTCCAGCGCCATTGCTTCTAAATCTTTGGGAAGCTGGCTGATATTGGTGGCACTAATATCCAGTATACGTAGATTGTTTAATTGAGTCAGTGATTCGGGTATGGCATCTAATTGTTTTACAACTTTTCTGTTTTCTGATAAGCCGTTGACATAGAGCAGTCTCAGGTTTTCCAGCTGACCGATTTCCTTGGGGAGTTCTTTTAGCTTGTTCTCCGCCATGTCTAATACATCGAGCTGTTTCAGCTGACCTATGAGGGGCGATAGGCTTTCCAATTGGTTGTCTGCCAAGTGCAGGGAAGTAAGAGAGGTCATGGAAAAGAGCTCATCGGGCAGTTCACTCAGGCCATTGCCACGTAGGGCAAATTGTTTCAGGTGTTTCAGTTGGTTGATTTCTTTTGGGATATGCCGTATGCCCGAGTAGGGCATGTTCAGTTCCTGTAGGTATTCCAGCTTCAGGACTTCCATGGGGAAGGTCTTCAATGCATTGTCTCCGATACTCAACTGTTGTAATTGCGTGAGTTCGGTAATGCCCTCGGGCAGGGATTCCAGCCCCTCTCCCGCAAGACTGAGTTTGTACACGGGTTCGCTACTGTTGAGGGCCTCTTCTATAGAGGTGTAGACCTCCGCCTGTATCAGTTCGTTCTTCGTGAGTAGTTTCATATCCTGGCTTTGGCTGCAATGGGTGAAAAGCAGCAGCACCAAGAGAATGGACAGTGTCGTTTTCGTGGTTTTCAATAGCTTATCGGGCAAGTATTTACGCATTGGCCCATCAGTTGGGCCGATGTACCAAGATAGCACATCAGTCGATAGTAAACAAGATATGGCCATGGTCTATTGTTCTATACTTAAACCCAAAATGTCCATTAGGAAATCTATTCCGGACTTAACCGGCTTCAAATCAGTAAATAAATACGTTTTTTGAATTCACCGTAGCGGTGCTACGCTGAACCCAAGAAAACGCACTGATCTATTGCCATTTAAGTCCTCATGACGAAGTTCCAACGAACATTCTGGGTTAAAGCGATTACCTTCGTGTCGGGCCGTGCTTTTTTGAGTACTTTCGACCTATCTATGGCGCAAGCGTCCGCTTGTGCCTTCCATGCACCCTGTAATCCGATAGAGCCTACCTGTTACCCCATGGTCTTTTGCTCTATGCCCTGTGAAACGTCTATCCGGTGTACTACCGAAAACGGACAAGGTACGGCTTTCGCCTATCATGGAACCTTTGCTTCGGGCTTATGGGATAATGCCGAACCTTGCAGCGGTGGGGCACAAGCGGACGCTTACGCCAGTTGGCGTGGAATGTGCATAAGCATAGCTCAGGTGTTGGGCCTATTGTTTCCTTTGTATTCTTTACAGGTCCCTGTGCTCGGGACATATGGTATATGCTCTAATCCAGGAAATCAACAAAAACGATAGTATACCATCGGCGGCTATGCTCAGCTATTGTTGTCGATTTTGCTGCTCATTCAATATCATAGGCGATAATCTTTGCGTTGGGTTGTGCGTTTTTGAGTCGTTTTACTTCATCTTCTGTAAGACTCGTCTCGGAAATATCTATACGTTCCAGCTCCCAGGCCTCTAGGTTTTTCGGCAGTCGGGTGATATTGGTGGCACTAGCATCAAGTACGCGTAATTTTTTCAATTGGGTAAGACTCTCGGGGAGGGCATCCAGTTGCTTGATAGTCTTCTGTCTAGGATTGGAAAGACCTTTTACATAAAGTCGTGTGAGATTCTCCAGCTGTCCGATTTCCTCGGGGAGTTCTTTTAGCTTGTTCTGTGCCAGATCTAATACATCGAGCTGTTTCAGCTGACCTATGAGGGGCGATAGGCTTTCCAATTGGTTATCTGCCAAGTGCAGGAAAGTAAGAGAGGTCATGGAAAAGAGCTCATCGGGCAGTTCACTCAGGCCATTGCCACGTAGGGAAAATTGTTTCAGGTGTTTCAGTTGGTTGATTTCTTTTGGGATATGCCGTATGCCCGAATAGGGCATGTTCAGTTCCTGTAGGTATTCCAGCTTCAGGACTTCCATGGGGAAGGTCTTCAATGCATTGTCTCCGATACTCAACTGTTGTAATTGCGTGAGTTCGGTAATGCCCTCGGGCAGGGATTCCAGCCCCTCTCCCGCAAGACTGAGTTTGTACACGGGTTCGCTACTGTTGAGGGCCTCTTCTATAGAGGTGTAGACCTCCGCCTGTATCAGTTCGTTCTTCGTGAGTAGTTTCATATCTTGGCTTTGGCTGCAATGGGTGAATAATAATGAGAGTACAAGGAGATATAGTATATTGTTTTTCATAGTAGGGTTAAAAAGCACCTTTTTTTGTATTGGTACGCATGACGGGCAGTACGTAGGATTCCATGCCTTCGACCAATTGTACCGCTAGGCCATTTTCCAAACTGCCCTTTTTGTATTGCTGATAGGCCTTTTCGCATAAAGTTAGGTAACTTCCCGCTGAAATGCCCTGTGCAGTGTATTCTTTACGGACATTGGACTGTGGATTTCCCAGACGGATGGCGATGTCCCTGATGCCCACAAAGTGCAGTACTTTGTAGGCATTCCAGTCCTTTTGTCCGCCTCTTCGGTTCATCAGTCCATTGTAGACCGTGCTGATATAGGTGAGGGTACCATTGCCCAAAATTTCGAGTAGGCCGAACTCCAGTTCGCCATCGATATCGACACCCGCGCGTACCCCTACTCCTCCTGCACCGCCGCCACTGGTGAAATCCGATTCGGTATTGTAGTTCACCTCTGTTCTCAGGGAGGTCCTGAAGTACTGTAGGGCATAATCGCTCTTTTCCCTGCTGCCCACATTGACGAGGTTGAACTCCATGACGGAGCCGCCCTTGCGATTGGCCCCCAGGTCGTACCGGCTCAGTTTCGTACTGGGCTTGACGCTTTTTCGCAGTCCTTTGGCCAGAAAATTGGCCATCTTCTCTAGGGTATCGATATTGAATGCCCCCTTAGGTAAGGGCATGCCATTGATGAGTAGACTGAACTCTTCGTAGGAGACTTCAAAATTACCATAGATAAAGGCCTTGAGGTTCAGATACTGGCCATTGTTATCAGGGTTGGGGTCATTGTTGATATCGTTATAGGTGGCGCTCAGTTCCAGACCGCCTCTTCCCAAGTCAACGGTAACCTTAAAGAACTTTTCGGTATTGGTGGCCTTTTTTCCCTTTCTTTTGGTATCGGTGTAGGGGCGGTAGGCGCTACGTTTGCCTCCCCCTTCGATTTTTATACCTGCCCCGATGATTTTGCTGGCCTTTGCAGAGGTCTCCACACTAACACTCTCCCCATCGGCCGCTCCAGCGACCAATACTACTTCTTTATAACGCTTTATATCAGACTGAGAAGCCTTTTGCTTATCAGGAGAGTCTGAAATACTTGAAGGAGCTTTTATATGATGCTTTTCGAGAATTTCATATAGATTTGCCAGAACACTCATCACACCGTTATACATGATGGCAGCCAAGTGTTCAGGGCTTTCGTATACGCCTGTAAGCGATACTTCCAAGAATTTCTCACCTTCGAGTTTAACTAGGTCCCAAAGAACGGAACCTTTGGCATAAGATGCGATTTTAATGGCTCCTGTTACCCTTAGTCTACGGTCATCCTGTACATTGATATTTCCTTTAAGCCCCAGTTTACCTCCTATCTCAGTTTCTAGGACACCCCAGAGTACGGTCCCTAGGGCTGCGAAGCTGATTTCCATTCCCAGGCCGATACTGCCAGTGGTGACCACGCCTCCGGCACCGAATCCTCCCAGACCGTTGATGAAATCGACGTAATCCTTCTTGCCCGAATCGAAGGTAATGCCCTTCTTGGTACTTTTTTTAGCGGAGGTTGTGGTTTCACGAATCCGCTCCTCGGTCTCGGCTTCCTGTTTTTTCTTTTCTTCGGGTGAGGACAGTAAGCGCACCTCCGAAGGATGCCCCGAACAGAAACCGTCGTATTCCTTGCCGTTCACATAGGCCTTGACCCTCTTTTTGGCATCGTTGATGGTGGAGTTGTAGACCAAGAGTTTGGTGCCCGGTGGCATGTCCACCAAGATACCGCCATAATAGCTCCGGTCGGCCAGTCCTTTGTTCAGCTGTCCCAGACTGCTGTAGAGACGAAGGCTGCCGCTCTGTATGATGAGTCCTTCGGTAAAGCCTCCACTGTCAGTGGCCGTAGCCGTATCGGTAGCGCTTTCCGTGCCGGCATCCTTCTTTTGCAGTGGACCGCTGTCCGCAGCTTTGGACAAAGGCTCTTCGGCCAGGGGCTGTACATCATTACTGACCTTCATCTGTAGGGCCTTTTCGCCCATCACGTCCGCTTCCCTTTCCAGACCGGGGTCATCGTTGATGCCCGTGTCCCTGAACTGCCGCGTGATGGGCACCCTTCCCTGCTTCTGCTGCACGGTATGCCAGGCTTCATGGGGCAGATCATCCCCACGGCCTGGCCCCAGGTGGATGTCACGGCCCTGTGCAAAAGAGTGTGCTCCAAAGAACCCGGGCTGTTCGGAATCATAGTGGACGCGGATATCCGCCATGGACAGGCCCGAGAGGCGTTCCATGCCCGACTGTAGGGGCTGGGGAAGGTCCTGTCCGCCGCCACTGTTCTGTTTCGGAGGCGGCGCGGTGCTGGGCGCTCCTGCGGGACCATCGCCCTTGGAGGAGGCAGCGTCCTGCTGCTGCTGTGGGCTGTCCTGCCCCTGAGTGTCCCGTATCCCCGATTGGAGCTTTTGTATGATTTTTTGCTGGGGCGTATCGGGTACCCTCGACCGGAGCTTTTGTATGATCCTGTACTGGGGCGTGTCGGGTATATGCTGTTGTAACTGTTGGCTCAGTTGCTGCTGCGGACTGAGTTTTCGGCTGTCCTGTCGGAGCTGCATGCGCTCTTCTCCGGGCTGCTGTTCTTCCTCCTCTATCATTCTGGGCTGAAGTGGCCCCTGCGCCGGCAGCTGCGGCTCCATGTCCGGACGTTGAAGGTTATTGTTCCGGGGTGATTCCTGTTCGGGGGTGCGGTTTCCTGCCATTGCCTAAACGTAAAAAATGTGTGTATGCCATGATTCCATGGAAAAGGTATAATATTAAGGAATTATTTGGAGATTCCAACCAAACCTTTCTCAATTTTTCCTCTAGAAGGTAGTGGCCAAAGTGTTCTTATACAATGCCCTGTTCATGAAGGAGTGGATTGGGGAATGGGGGAATGGGGGGCCGTACATTGGTCTTTGGGGAAGCAGGGATTGGACAATAGTCATTGGTCATTGGGGAAGCGGTGGATTGGGGACCGGACATTGGACATTAGGGAAATCGGTGGAGCGGTGGAGTGGGGAGCGGACAACAGTCATTGGTCATTGGACATTGAGGAAGGCATGGAGTGGGGGAATGGTATATCGGTCATTGGTCATTAGGGAAATTGGGGGAGCAGTGGAGTGGGGAGCGGACAACAGTCATTGGTCATTGGACATTGGGGAAGGCATGGAGTGGGGGAGTGGTATATCGGTCATTGGACATTAGGGAAATCGGGGGAGTGGGGGAGTGGGGATTGGACAATAGTCATTGGTCATTGGTATTTGCTTTGGTTTTGTTGATGATATAGGTTTCCGCCGGATTATGGCGTTGGAACTTCGTAACGGGGGTTTGAATAGCAATAAAACCAAGGGTTTGGGTGAGGGGGCTTTTGCATCACTAAGGTGACAGTGACGGACCTACGTAGCGCAGAACTACTGATGATGAGGCAGTTTGTGTTCGGAACAGGAAGGCTATCGATTGTTTTGGGATCATAGATTTTCTATTTTATAGACGACATAGCGGCGTTGGTAGCCATCGTCAAAGGGCTCCATGAGGCAAAGGGTCTCGGCCCAAAAAATACGGTAGGTATTTCCTGCTTTGTACCGGCCCAATTCTTCCGAGCTCAGGCCATAGACAAGAAACTCCAGTTCGGTACCGTCGCCCCCTTTTTCGGCCTGCCCATAAAGATAATGAGGCTCTCCATCAATGTTTATGATCTTCAGGTTCAGCACTCCTTCATCAAAATTCCCATGGGAATATTTTCCATCGGGCATAAAGTGGGTATCTTTTTGCCGTACCGATTTTTCCCGAAGGATGGTTTGCTGTTCCAAGAGGTGGGGCAACAAGGCGTATTTATCCTGCCGGTTTTGTTCGGTAGTCGTATCGGGAACAGTTTCGTTTTTGGCAGGTTTGTTTTCGGGCATTGGTTTTTCCTTTGTTCCGTGACTCTGTTCTTCTACCGCTTGGCCAGGTTTGGGAACAGTACTTTCATTTTCCGAAGCCTTCATTTTGCTCTGACAGGAGAACAGGCCTATGAAAATGATGGTGCCTATGATTTTGTTGGTATGGACCATTATTTTATACTCAAGAAAAAGTGAAATGGGAAATCCGGGGTTCGGCAAATCAAGGGAAAATCCTGCATTGGTGAAATTTCATTAGTGGATTGGTCATTAGGGTCGTTCCAAGCGGAACAGTGCTTTTGCAATAATCTTCGATATGTCCCAAAACAATTGCGTTTGAGTATAAATTTAAATAAATCATCGTTTTCTTACTTCTCTTCGGTATTCGGGCCGGCCTTGATTTCTTCCAAAACGTGGTTTCGGTCCCAAATCGAAGTAGACTTTGAACTAAAGGTGGCAAAGGTGTATTTCATATATTTCTTTCCCTCCTTTTCTATCTCTTGGGGCTGCACAACTTCACCGGGCCTATACTCCCAGTGATGGCCTTCATTATACTTTTTATAGGTCCTTACAAATCCGAACCTGTAGGCGTTTCGCTCCATCCACCAATTAATTCCCCCCACACCGGTATCCGTCTTATTGTTCAAATCAACGGCAATGCCTCTCTGATGACTGCTGAACCCCGCTGGGTTGGCCGCATAAGGTCCATCGACCATGGCCTGTTGGTAATCCCAGTCTCTAAAACCCGTATTGACCTGAAGGTTTTTTCCTGCCGCATTGGCTGCGTCCAGCATTCTTTTCAGACTAGGCCATATTTCCTTGGCCACATGTTCAATGTCCGATTTTGAATCCACGATTTTTATCATATCATCATTTCCACTGAATTTTGCTGTCCCTTCTGTGTCCTTACCTTTGGCCCTATCGTACCTCTCGTCCGGAACGACTTGGTCCCAACGGGCATTCAGGCCTTTCAGGTCAGTATGGAACCCTTTCGTCAAGTTCAGTAAATTGGTCCAACCTAAAGCAGGTCCCTTGGTATATATTGTTGCCCCATCGGATTCTTTCCGGGCAAGAGCCGTAAATACCTCAACATAAGTTCCTGTATCTCTTTTTGAGGCTTGTCCTACCATGACATGCTCCCCCAGCTTCATGGGTGTTTTGGTGGTATCAGGTATATATGAAGGTACCTCCTGTCTTTCATAAGCTGCTTTATCTATTATTTTTCGTTCATCCGGTTTCTTTTTATCGTGGGCTTTGGAGGCATAGTTTCCTTTGGAGGTAAAGGTGGGCCTAGTGCCCACATTGACTTTGGCTAAGTTTCTGGATTTGTTGTCCCTGTAGTAGCCTTTGAAGGTTTTTTTTACGGTCACTACTGTGTTCAGGGCTAATTTTTTTTTGTTTTCAAATGTAAGATAGCGATGGCCGGGTTCAAGGACGATGGCATTTTTTACTCCAACAGTATAATGCCCCTCCACTTCCGAAAGGGGCTTCACTGCTTTCATCACTCCTACTGAATGGTTCTTTAGGCCTCCACTGATATTACTTGCACTGGTCCAGCCATAACCTACAACGTGTACGTATTTTAATTTATCGTTGACGGTTTTTGTTGAGGATACTTGGATGTATACATCATCTATCTGAATTTTCGTGTCTTTTGGAATCGTTTTGGCTTTTCCCACAAAAGATGTATCCGGCACCTGTTTTTTGTTTTCGTCCAGTTTCATCGGTAGGTCCCCATCTCCCGCTTTATATTTGATGGGTGCCCAATTGTTATCTTTGTCCCTGATGACCGCCATCGCATCGGATACCTTATAACTTCCTTCTTTGTAACTGGTCGTAGCATCTTGCGGTGGTTCTGTATCATTCCCTCCACTTTTTCTCCTCTGCACCGCCTTTTTTCCCATCACGTCCGCTTCCCTTTCCAGACCGGGGTCATCATTGATGCCCGTGTCCCTGAACTGCCGCGTGATGGGCACCCTTCCCTGCTTCTGCTGCACGGTATGCCAGGCTTCATGGGGCAGATCATCCCCACGGCCTGGCCCCAGGTGGATGTCACGGCCCTGTGCAAAAGAGTGTGCTCCAAAGAACCCGGGCTGTTCGGAATCATAGTGGACGCGGATATCCGCCAAGGACAGGCCCGAGAGGCGTTCCATGCCCGACTGTAGGGGCTGGGGAAGGTCCTGTCCGCCGCCACTGTTCTGTTTCGGAGGTGGCGCGGGGCTGGGCGCTCCTGCGGGACCATCGCCCTTGGAGGAGGCAGTGTCCTCCTGCTGCTGCTGCGGGCTGTCCCGTCCCGGAGTGTCCCGTATCCCCGACTGGAGCTTTTGTATGATCTTGTACTGGGGCGTATCGGGCACCCTCGATTGGAGCTTTTGTATGATCCTGTACTGGGGCGTGTCGGGTATATGCTGTTGTAACTGTTGGCTCAACTGCTGCTGCGGGCTGAGTTTTTGGCTGTCCCGTCGGGGCTGCATGCGCTCTTCTCCGGGCTGCTGCCCTTCCTCCTTTATCATTCTGGGCTGAAGTGGCCCCTGCGCCGGCAGCTGCGGCTCCATGTCCGGACGTGGATGGTTATTGTTCCGGGGCGGTTCCTGTTCGGGGGTGCGGTTTCCTGCCATTGCCTAAAAGGAAAAATGTGTGAATGCCATGATTTCATGGAAAAGGTATAATATTAAGGAATTATTTGGAGATTCCAACCAACCTTGCTCTATTTTTTCTCTAGAAGGTATTGGTCTAAGTGTTCTTATACAATTGCCTGTTCATGAAGGAGTGGAACGGGGAATGGGGGAATGGGACATTGGTCATTGGGAAAGTAGGGATTGGACAATAGTCATTGGTCATTGGGGAAATCGGTGGAGCGGTGGAGTGGGGACCGGACATTGGACATTGGGGAAATTGGGGGGAGCAGTGGATCAGTTGAATCGTGGAATGGTAGACTTGGGGAATTGGGGAAATGGTGGAATAGTATATTGGTCATTGGTGTTTGCTTTGATTTTATTGATATATAGGTTTAACCCAAATTGATCGATAGAAATCGTGATGAGCGTATAATACAAACTTAGCTTTTAAATATCGCCTATCTTCCTGTTCATTTTGCTTCACTCTGCGTTGACCATCCTCGGGATAGCGCTGCTACCCCTGCGGTTGTCGCCTTGATTGAAACCAAAATGACCCGCGGAATCTTATACGACATTTAAAACCCAAATTTGTATAAATAGTAAAATATCAGCCATTTGGATTCGTTCGGTATAGCACCGCTATGGTAAATTCAATAAACTTAGTGCAACGACTGATTTGCAGGTATTTAGATCCGCAGTAGATTTCCAGTGCATAATCCGGGTTTAAGCGGGCAGGTACTTGACGTAGCAATATCAACAAGTTCATCATCTAGCTCGTTGGCCCTTACGTTTTCAAATGGGTCATCGATAATTTCCTTTTTTGTAGCATAATTTGGGTCGTCGGGATCAAGGTCATAGCTCCCCTCCTCCCTCCCCGGCGTATAATCACCGTCCACCTCATGCTCGGAGGCGATCATCATGACGCGGTAGTGGCCCCCGCCCTTGGGGATGATATCGAACCGGTCCACGACGCGGAACTGTTGCTTTACGACCAGTAGGCCGGCCCGCAGTACGGATAGGGGGCTGTCGCGGGCATCATGGGCCTCGGTGATGATTTTATTACATATCAATCGTTATAATCATTCTTGCGTTATCTTGCTGAGATAGTCCAGAAATAGATGATAGACACCTTCCTCTGAGGAGGATTTCCCGTTTGGCAAGTAGTAGATAAAGTCTTTCCAATCTTCAGGATAATCAAACCTTGACCACTGTTGTTCGATATCTTTCAGCTTTTCCTGAACCGGTTTATTTGATTGCTCGATTGCCATCAGTGCACTATTTTGCCAATATTTGATTGCCTGTTCTTTCTCTGAATTTCCATTGGTCTTTAACAAATCAATAATAGTGTCTTTATTATCCTCATTTACATTGAGTTCAATCAGTAGATTTTCATCTATCGAAAAATCAATTGAATGTTCATTGACAAGTTTTATTGCTTCACTGAGAGTAAGCCAGTTTTTTTCCAAACCAACGAGCAATACATCCTTAGTTATTCTAAAGTTTTCTCCTTTCATCATTTAACAATTTGATTTGGTATTCCATTAATATCGCCGTTTGGAATGAATCTTCTGTGGGTTACATTTGAACCGTCAAATATCCATTCAAAAATTCCTATCCTACTCCTTAGGGAACCTTTTATCTGATACAGATTTCTAACGATTCCGTCACCTCCTTTTATACTAAATTTAGTAGCCTGAGAAGCGTAATTATCTATTATATCAGAAAAAAAATGTTGTGCATCATTAATGTCAAGGCTTTTGTATGATGCAGAACCGATTCTCTGACTACTATTTACTTCATTTATATTGGGCCTAAAGGTATTTATGCTCCCCTCCTCCCTCCCCGGCGTATAATCATCGTCCACCTCATGCTCGGAGGCGATCATCATGACGCGGTAGTGGCCCCCGCCCTTGGGGATGATATCGAACCGGTCCACAACACGGAACTGTTGCTTTACGACCAGTAGGCCGGCCCGCAGTACGGATAGGGGGCTGTCGCAGGCATCATGGGCCTCGGTGATGGCCTTGGCCATGATGAGTGCCTTCTGTTTGTCCATGGCACTGCTGTCATTGGTATCCGGGTGGCGGTCCCCTCGGTCGCTGCGGCCCCGGCCCCGGTGCCTGAAATTGGGGGGCAGCGCACTGTCCACCCTTGCCAGGGCCCGGCGCAGTACCGCGGCCAGTCGCGGGGCGGCCTTGGACAGGCGGCCTATCCACTTGAGGGCATTGCCCGCACCCGCCGTGAAGATGGCCAGGACGCCCATCTAGGTGTAGTTTGCCACTGTACCCTATTATCCGAAATACCTTATTTTCTGAAAAAATTGATTTCAACGAAACGTAGCCGTAAAACCACTTGATATCATCTTTCAAGAAAATACAAGAGCACTAAAAAATCTTACGTCAAGTGATTTGCTGTATTTTCTGTTACGGGCTATGCTTAGCGACGGTAGAATAAGCAGTTTTAGAGTAATGATTGTTCTAATTTTTCATTGCAGCAAAAATTTCAGCACTAACCAAAGCCTATACCCCCTTATATCAACAAGGAATATTTGTTTCTTCAATAGGTTTAAAATCCTCTTTGGCTATGCCCCATGTATCTCTGCAAAATTTCAAAAGATTCTCTATGCTAAAAAAACCAAACTCTTTGTAGTCCGAAATCTTACTATTGAATTCCCAAGAGTCCTTGATTCCTTTTTCACCTCTATACGTTTGGAGTTTATACAAAAAATATGTTCCTGAAGGTATGGGCTCTTTAATCAGTTTTAAAAATTCACCTATTCTTGAACTGGGCAAAACATGTAAACTTTTCAACCGTTCAAGTTGCTTTTCATCATATGGACAAACATGTATCTCGAAAAAAAGACTGTTTTCATTGTCATCAAGTTCATAAAACCTTCCTCTCATTCCTTTGCTCAATTCTTTTTTCATTTTTTTTTAATAAAAAATTCGAATAATCTTAACCCTCAAATTTGTGAATCCGGAGGTATGCTCCCCTAGGGGCATGGTCACCAGATTGAGCATTTGCATCATATTTATCCCAGTGAAATGTTACTCGTTTGTTTGTAGAAGGTCTGGGCAGATAATCGGAATCTTCACTTCTTCGTAATGAGAAAGTTAAAGCATAGACCAGCTCAAAGAAATCATTCTTTCAAAAAAGCAAGGGCTTCCTTTTCATTTGTGAATATCTTGCCTTCATCACCATCGAAAATATAATGCTTTATGATTTGTCTTTGTCCATCTTGAATCAAGAATGCTATTTTATCTTCCGGGCCGGTAAAGCCGCTTGGGTAAATGTCCAATTGCTCGCCTATGATATTGTCAAGTTTTCGAAGGTCTACAAGTATCGCCCCGAACCGGCCCAACACGGCAAATTCGCTTAGTTTCCACTGGATGAACAATGCATCGTATTGTTCATCTCCCTCTTTTGCATAATGTCCTTCAAAACTGATAAGACCTATGGTTTTATCGGTGTTATGAAAACTATAGGTTGCAACCACCAGAGTACTTGACCTTAAATCAATCGGGGATAATTTTATGGGTTCGTAGTGAATTGGTTCAACTATTGATTTGCCTCCATCATGTCTTTTTTGTTTAATGCCAAAGGCAATGGACGATAATGCTGCTTCTAGGTTGGGGGCAGTATTGATTTCTTTGATTTCCGGAATGCTACTCATTGATGGAAGAATGCACTGTGTCCCAGCAGGTAGGTTCGCAACTATCCTCAGGAGAAAGGGTAGTATCAAGGATGTATCTTCAAACTTTATGCGGCATAGATCTATAACAGCTGGATTGATGTATAGGTAGGGCAATGCCCTGAATTGCTCTGTCTTCAGTAGTGAAAACCTTGTAAAGGATTCAAAATCTGCCATATCCTGTCTGCCTTCCCACTGAATTACACATACTTTCTCTTTGCTCTTGGGCATGTTCCAACAATAGCCCCTGATACTGGAACTGAACTTCTTTAAGCTATACGATGATTTCATGGATTAATTAAGTATAAATTCTCTAGGTTCTAGATGCTCGATCAGGTCTCTACTCAATAAATAGGCTGAAGAAGATCTGCCCGTTTGGCTTCTCGTTGCGTCACCAAATTGTTTCAGGGTATTATATAGTTGTTCATCAAGTACTCTTAAGGATTCAGGAGACATTCTTCCATCTTTAAACCTCAGTCCCTTCCGTCGTGCCAGGTCTTCCAATTTTTGAGAACTAAAGAAAAAATCCAAATCAGAAGGTCTGTCACTATCTACACCCATTCTAAATACGCCACCTTTGGTTGAGTTTCCTGTGACAGAACTACCCCTGAGTCCTACATTAATATCATCTAAACTCATGCCCTTGATATTTAAATTCTTAAGTCTATTTCTTAAATTTCCCATCCGCTCCACAAATTCTCCGGCATTGCGAAAACCTCTTACTGTTAATTCATTGGCAAGCTCCACTTTATCAACCCTTCTCCTCCGAGCGTTCAATTCCTCCCTCCCCGGCGTATAATCACCGTCCACCTCATGCTCGGAGGCGATCATCATGACGCGGTAGTGGCCCCCGCCCT
>CANLOE010000124.1 GCA_947492745.1 uncultured Cyclobacteriaceae bacterium
TTACTTCGAAGTGTACTTTCTTTCCCATCTTGGAAATTAATCAATATATACGACATTAAAAATATTAATCTGTATAATTCTATACGGTAGGTATGAGAAAAGAAAAAAGCCCGCTAGTAGGCGGGCTTCATTGGTTTTTACTTGGCATTAAGGTTAAGATGCGACTTATGTCGGATTAGGGTACTACTATTTATTGGTTAGAACAATAGGATTTTCCCTAAAGCTTTTTTAATTTGTTAATAATCAAATATAGGGATATCGGGCATTATCAAAAAGTGAATTTTTACGGTATGCCCTATAGGTCGTTGAACGTATCGAAACAGACTTTGTAGCGCTGTTTGTACGGTTCGGGTCTATATGGTAGTGGACATTTAGTGGTACTCCGGGTAGGTCAGTAGTTGACCTCTTCGCTTTTTACACGATAGGCATCGCCTCCTGCATATAGTTTTTGTATCTGCCCCGATTTCAATACCAGTTTGATGGACAGGCGACTAGGGGACGGCTGAGGCATATGGACTCCCGGAAGAACGGATAGTTCCGATTCCTCAAATCGGGCCTGGTCATACAGATAACTGGCCAGTGGTCCGGCGGCCATTCCCGTTGCTGCTGCTTCATCGATTCCATAACTTGGCGCGAACATTCCTTGCAGTGGCGTGAAATCCTTCGCGATGACCGGTATCAGTACAGAAGGCATAGTACCCGATGAGGCCTTTTAAATCGGAATAGGATTTGACTTTGTCCCTGTCGATATGTATTCTCTTCAGACTTGCTTCATTTTTGACAGGTATCAAAAAAAAAGCATTGCCCGTATTGGCGATTGTAGGGAGTAATACAAACTTAGCTTTTGACTATCGCCTATCTTCCTGTTCATTATGCTTCACTCTGCGTTGACAATCATCGGTATAGCGCTGCTATCCCTGCGGTTATCGCCTTGATTGAAAAAAAATGATCCACGGAATCTTGTACGACATTTGAAACCCAAATTTGTATAAATCGTCATCCGGTTCATTGGCTTCTAGATGTAATGATGAAGCTACCTCCGTTCTATCCATTTCCGTAGCCGTATAGACGGGGGCTTGCTGTTCCATGTAGGCCTTGCCTTCATAGAAAAATATATCCCTAGTGCCATCGATGGTTTCCTTACTGCTTTTGTTCCCACTGATTTTTCCCTCCCGCTTTAGTAGGGTAAAGGCGGCTATGGTCGCATGTCCATAATGGGCTATCTGTCGGGTCGGGGTAAAAAAATCCAGTTTAAACCCAGAATGTTCGTTGGAACTTCATCATGAGGACTTAAATGGCAATACATCAGTGCGTTTTCTTGGATTCAGCGTAGCACCGCTACGGTTAATTCAAAAAACGCATTCATTTACTGATTTGAAGCCAGTTAAGTCCGGAATAGATTTTCTAATGGACATTTTGGGTTAAAGCTTGCTTTGAAGAAGAGACAAAAGCAGTCTCCAAATAGCCCAAGTTCCGGGCTATGGTCTGTTTATCCCCATGGGATAGG
This sequence comes from uncultured Cyclobacteriaceae bacterium, assembly GCA_947492745.1. Classification (GTDB taxonomy): domain Bacteria; phylum Bacteroidota; class Bacteroidia; order Cytophagales; family Cyclobacteriaceae; genus Aurantiphycus; species Aurantiphycus algarum. The sequence continues at coordinate 1,508 of CANLOE010000124.1, forward strand.
GCATCGGCCCCGAATACCACCCCGGCAGGATTGCCTCCATGGCCATCGATACTGAAGGCATTGACGATACTACGTTTATTTTATGCATAGCTATGGGGTTGATATTTGCGCAAGTTAGTGTATACTGCCTTTTCCATCTATAGAGAAGGGTACTTGTGAGTTACTTAGAATAAAGTGAGTATGGCAGAAAAAAAGTTAGCATCGAGTAATAATAGTATCAATGAGTGCTTTCTGGAAGAACGCTGTGTCCTGAACAAGGTCATGCAGCTTCTGGGCAAACGCTGGTCGACCGAAGCCCTTCTCCTGATAGAAAAAGATGTCAAGCGTTTTTCCTCTCTAAAACGGGAGTTGGGCGATATCTCTGATAATGTACTCTTCAGAACGCTCCAACAGCTATCAAAATCGGGGCTGGTACAGAAAGAAGTGTATGCCGAAGTTCCCCCGAGGAAGGAGTACCATCTCAGTCCGGCAGGACTCCACTTGGCAGAGGTGCTGCATGAACTCTGCCGCTGGAGCAAGCTGCATTTGGAAGATGGGGAAGAAGTATGATATAGGCTCACTCCGTCCTGATGGTCCGAGCGTACGTAGCATTACTTTGGTATACCCGAGAACAATCCCTTTATTTTTGCTGTTAGTCTGATTGATGTCCAATTTGGAATAGGTATGAGTGGTTAAGTGATAAGACAGAACCTTTCCCACCGCAAAAGTATTTTTTGAGGATTATAATACCCTATGGAGTGTGTGGATATCAGTCCCATGGAAACTGTATTTTTATGAAGAATTCCTATAGGAAAATTATCGACCGGAGGCTCGACGAAAAAGAGCGTAACCGAAAAGCGCTGAGGCATATCGCACAGTTGTTTGTCGTATCCAGCTCGCTGATCTTTGCTACATTTCTGGTGGTCTTTTTTGCATTTCGTTTACCGAACCTGAAGACTCCTTTTTCCTTTCAGTGCAATACGGTCATCATAGCGCTATCGAGCATCGCCCTATTTTACTGTGTCAGGGCACTCAAAGAGGGGGCGCAAAAGCGGGCCTATCGTTGGCTCCTTATCGGGATAGCTTTAGGTATGTGTTTCGCCCTTGTTCAGATCTTGGGTTGGAAAGATTTTATGCAGAACAATCTCAATTTCAGGAATATATTGCTACCTATGGTAGCAGCTCATTTCGCACATGTCGTAGTGGCCCTACTGTTATTGATTTCTGCGGCTTCGCAGGTTTCCAAGTACCGCATACACGGTCGCCAGCGGTCTTTTTTAGTCAATACCGTCTGGTTCTGGCACTTTCTGGGCTTTATTTGGATGGTATTTATCACCATCACCTAAGAATAATATCGGCTAAAAATACAGAGCGTTCCGATAAGTGAGGTTTTTACCGGAACACTGAGCACTGGAGTTCAATACTTGGGCATCAATCAAAAAGTAATGTGTGCCCTTCATCGGGAACCTTTACTTTCTCGTACTCCACTTGGTGTATGAGTACGCTCTGTGGTGTAAAAAGGCTGATTTCCCCTCCTTTATTGGATAGTTTTAACGGGCTATCGTGTATGGTGACCTTTTCTACGCAGCCGGCTTTCACGACAGTATTTTTGATGGTAAAGGCCCTATCCATCTTATCCTTTAAGATGAAACCCTGCAAATCGATGTCTTTGTAAAAGGTATTGATGATAGAGACGGTCTCCTGACCTTCATCTTCTCCCAAAGGGTTGACCAAAGCAGCGATGATTTTGATGCTGCCCGTATCCTTCACATTGCCGATAGGCGTAGGGTCCACAGGTACGGTAGGAGTCGTCGGTACCAGTAGTAGGGAGTTGAGAAGCTCACTATCATCCAGTAAGCTGGAATAGGGTAGGTTATTGTCACCCTCCAAGTGTATGAAAGGATTGTTGATGCCATGCTTTGCCTTTACCCACTCATTGTACTTCTTCTCCCAGAAGGTAGGAACATCCTGTTTGGCCCATGTAATCAAGGCCTTAAGGTGCCCTCCATAGTATTCGCGGATATTGTACACTAAGGACATGTACAATATGGCCCTAGCGATATCGCCCCTGGTTTTGGTGGGAACGACCCACTCCATCTCGAAATCCATACCGTAATCGGTATAGTTCGGTTCCAGGGATATCCTGAAATCACGGACAATCTTATCCCCATCAAAGTCAAAAGGAAAGGAACTTCTCGTGGTGTTCAGGCTACGGTGAGCAGGCGCAAAGTTAAATGGGTTAGTGGTAGCTCCCCTTTTGATGAAACTCTCTGCACCATTAGTGGTCAGGTAGCTCCTCAAGAAAGACTTGGGTATGATGTGTTCTATACTGTACTTTTGCTTACGAAGGAGCTCGTCCACACGTATGCCCGCATAGATGGAAAGTATCTCTTCATCCAGTGCCTTCTTATTACCCTCTTCATCGTAGACAATGCCATCATAAAAAGCCCAAAAATTAGCTCTTTTTTCTTTGCCACCCCAGGCCCTATAGTAAGAGTGGTGGGTAAATACCCCCCCTGAAATCTCGATAAATTCTTCTCTGGTCATTTTTTTGTGCTGGTATATATTGTCTCGGACTTTGCTGTTTAATGCCTCTTGGGAGATATATTCTCTCCAAAAACAATCTCTAGGGTAAAACAAAAAAGGAATGGCCCTAGAAATGTTTTTTGCTCTGGAAGTCTCTATTGATCGACGTATAAATGAATTCAGACAGGTCTTTTTTGTTGCCCCTAAGGTACTGTTCACCTTCTTTTCAAATCATTTTATCTTGAATATACGTCGAGATTGAATTTTCCCTTGCATACGACCGGTGTCCTGGTAATCCGGGTTTGGTCTTCACTTCGGCCGGTTGCCTTTGAGCATCACTCACCACAATGTTAACACTTTCAATACTTTGTCGGGCACAGCGCAGATGAAGAATGTGTTATCTTATCCTGCGCACAATCGCTGGTGTACAGGCCTGTACTGCCGCAAAAGGTGTAGGTATACACCAGAGCTGAATAGGGTAGGGCATACATCGGATTTCCAGGTTTCTCTTCCTCCTAGAGTAATGGCCTCCAATGCTGAAAAATAATTACTGGTCTACCAGAAGAAGGGTCCCGAACACATTGGCATCGATATAACCTTGGTTTTTATCCTCTCCCGGCACGAATACCGACCCAATAAAATTTTCCCTTTCCTTACTGGAGTCATTATCGCAGTAAGCGAGCATGAAACCCAGTTTTTTGCCTTCTTGCAAGGTTACGGGCGTATTGCTGCTATCCTCGCTATAGCTGTCCTCATAGATGTATATCTTATGCTCCCAAAGGCTCGTGTTGCCCGAAGTGATATGCTTCGTGATGACATGGTCATTGTACAGCGCCCCTTCCCCTTTTGGGGACATATCGACCACATTGCCATCTAGGGCCACATGATAGGCAAAGGCATTGTGCGTATACTGATGCTTGCCCCCAGAGTTATCCTCATCGACGAATATCTCTACACAGTCATCGTCCCACCATAGCTTTAGCGGGTCTTCGTATTGGTCGAAGAGCACATCATCCTTTATTTCTACCAGCAGGTACAGTGCCTCCGAAGACCAGGTCACCTTGAAACGACCCGAAAAATCCTCCTCGCTATAGGCTTCGCCCAGCCACCGTTGGTCCAGAGGGTACCAGATAGCACTGTCCCATACAGTGTCCGAACTATCACCATCGATTTCCGGAGGAGTATGGGCTTTGACAGCCTCTCGGAGTTGATGATCGTTTTTGACCTCGGCCGGTACTTCGGTAGGCGAGTCCCGTGATACTGTGGTACTGTCCACTGTTGGTGGCTCCTCGGTTTTCTGTTGCGGGCTACAAGAGCTTATTAGGCAGATAATGGCAGTAAATAAATAGAAATGTTTCATTCTCATCGATACATCTGTGTTTAAAAACAACTAGTTAGTCAATTCTAATAAAAAGCCCAAAAAAATAAAGGTAAATCACTGTTCCTGTCTTCTGCTCTATCGAAGGTTCTAGAGACCGATTGATAGAAACTTAGCTTTTAAACCCAAAATGTCCATTAGAAAATCTATTCCGAACTTAACTGGCTTCAAACCAGTAAATGAATGCGTTTTTTGAATTAACCGTAGCGGTGCTACGCTGAATCCAAGAAAACGCACTGATGTATTGCCATTTAAGTCCTCATGACGAAGTTCCAACGAACATTTTGGGTTAAAATCGCCTATCTTCCTGTTCGTTTTGCTTCACTCTGCGTTGACCATCCTCGGGATAGCGCTGCTATTCCTGCGGTTCTCGCCTTGATTGAAAAAAAATGACCCGCGGAATCTTATACGATAGTTGAAACCCAAATTTGTATTAAACCCTCGTTACGAAGTTCCAACGCATGACCCGGATTGAAATCAATTCCGGTCGGCATCCATCTTGAATTCGAATAGCTCGGTGTCTGGACCCCTGAGTAAAACCTTGGATTCAAAACGGGACGCCTGTTGCTTTAGTGCCGGGATAAGGTACTTTTCCGTAGAGATATAGCCCATGCCGTCCAATACTACATAGCTTACCTTGTGGCGCTCCAAGTGCTGTAAAAACACCTGCGTATCTTCCGTGTCCGAATAGCGTAGCGTCTTGACCCCTGAGAGCACGTGAAATATAATGGGCTTGCGACAAGCGACGACAATACCTTCGTCCCCTTTTTGTTGTACCCACTGGGCCAGTTCTCGATAATTGTTGTATTTTGATTCATAGTTACTGAGCGACTTTTGGCGCAATAGATAAAGCCCGGGCCCTAGGGCAAGCAGAAGAGGGGCCAGCCAATACCACCGTAGTTGTTTAGGGAAAATATGCAGTAGGATGCGATAGGTTCCATAAAAGGCACATAGGATAAGAATGGGTATCAAGGGCAGCATGAACCGTGTGCCGTACCACTGAGAAGGCCAGATCAGGAGTACTCCGAAGGTACATAGGATATAGGCAAATAGTAATCCCCTAAACTTAGGAAGCGAATACATACCATAGGCGATAAGCACAATGAACAAAAAGCCCAATAGATAGGCTAGGCCATTAGCTGATGATTTATAGTCCACCTCGGACCAATGGACCAGTGCCGAGGGGATTTCTTTGCTGGTATACCGGACCGTATTGCTCCAGAACCGAGTCAGAAAATCACTAAGGCCGGCTTCGCCCAACTCAGGACGATAGGGGTTTACCCGCAAGAATTGACGACCATAAGAGGAGCCGCCCAGACTTTGATTGCGGAGTGTCCAGGGTAGGACGGCCATAAAAAAACCAACGATAAGTACCCCTAGGGATTTCCATTGCCTATAGAACGCTAAGTACAACCCTATTCCCAAGAAAAGGCATAGCCCCAGACTACGCAGGTAAAAGCAGATAATGACCGCAATTAATACCACATAGAACCTTGGCTGTTTCCATGGAGGACGCTCCCTGTCCAAGGAAACAAAGGCCCATAAGCTCAACAGACTGAACATAAGAAAAGGTATCTCGCTCATCATCTTCATCCCGTAGTGCATCAGGTGAACATTGCCCAGGGACATCAGCGTAATCAGTAGTGCCAGGCCACCATGATCGAGTAATTTGTGGCTCAGTGAGTACAGCAAAAGAAGGGATAAAAGAAGAAGTATACCATTGGTTGCTTTCACTGTCAGCACCTGCCGAGGGAAAACACGGAAGACGGCACTGATCAGGACGGGATATCCAGGGGGGAAATGAGAATGTGCCGTGGGCTCGGGCAGGTTTTGATTTACATAGCCCTTTCCTTCCGCCAGTGCTTTGCCCAGCATGTAATAGGTGACATTGTCTCCGTTGAAATCCATCTTGGCATCGAACAGGAAGGCATACGAAATAGCGAAAACAACGATAATTATAATTGGGTAAAGGTACTGCTTCATAGGTTTATACGATTCATTTCTTCTGAGTTTCCATCTATCCCGTATAGGACAGCCTCCTCTCAAAAAAGGTTGTTTGACTTTGCTCATAGCCCCTATGGTGAAGGACTGGGTTTTCAAAAAATATAGGCTACCATAGTTTTCGAAATACAGGTCAGGTACAATTGTCCGGGACTTGATTTCAACTGTCTGAACATCAGGTGAAAACTATGATTTCCTGTTCGCGTCATGCACAGAATACCATTACTGGCCCTGAAGCAATTGTGGAGCAGGCTTTCACGGTGCAATAATTTTACTTTTATATCAATTTTCCAAACTCCTTTAAGAGCAATTCGTTAATTCCTGTTAGAGACTACTTTGAAAAAGATTGTTTTAGAATTGCCCATCGCATGCTCTGAGTGTAGAGCGGGTCAGGACTGAGCGTTAAAAAAAAGCCCGGTCTACCGCGCTTGAAAAGATAGTAGTGTATCTATGGAGATTTCAATGAAACCATAAGCAAAAGTAGTATCCAGAAAAAGTCAAAGGGTTCATTCCAAATCGGTCTCCTAGAGGGGGAGAGATTATCACCTGCTCTGGGAAAGATAGTGAGCCGTACAACAAAATCGAGTCCGTTTTCCAACCAATAAGGTTCCTTTTTGTTAAGAGGATAAAATCTCTGCATAAGCTTAAGGGCATCTGTTCTTCCAAAAAGGATAGACTTAGCGTATGTCTGCGGACTAAGACAGAATGGGATAACTAATAACTTGCGCAGAGCTAGTGTATATACCGAAGGTGCCTGATATAGGGAATGAAAACCCCAGGCCCTGTTGTCAACCAATAATTATATAAGCTATGAAAAACGTATACTTACTGACCTTTCTTTTGGCCATAGTGGTCACGATGAACAGCTGTTATGAACAGGCAAAATCCTCTTCACTGGCAAAAACCGCCGAGCCGGGCAGCCAAAATTTCAACGACTATTGGTATGCGGGCAAAGCGGAGATATCTTCCTACAAATTATCGCAATCGAGGTACGGGGAAATCCATGAGGGCAAGGCCGTATTGGTATTCGTCACCGAAGATTTTTCCAAGTCCAAGCAGGTAAAGTTGGACAATGGGGCCGCTGCCGGGGAGGATAGGTTACCCGTACTGAAAATGAACTTTACTAAAAAATTCACTACGGGTATTTACCCTTATTCGATGATGCTCTCTGTGTTCAGTCCCGTGGCACAGGGCAAAGAAGTACACAGTCCCAAAGTGACCATGTCATCGCAGGAGTGGTGCGGGCAGGTCTTTTCGCAGATGAACCTGAAAAAAACAACTTACGAACTGAAATCGTTCTCCTATTTCGAGCGGGAGGGAGATCAATCCATGACACTGGAGAAAACCCTGCTGGAAGATGAACTCTGGAACAAGATTCGGCTGGATCATAAAAACCTGCCGCAGGGAGAAATACAGGTACTGCCCGGGCTGTTCCATACACGACTGAACCATAAGGAGATGAAGCCGCTAAAAGTGAGGGCAAGCCTTAGCGCTAAAAGGGATGAGATGAGTTACGTGCTGGATTATGTAGATAAAGGACGTGTACTGACCATTAATTTTGACAAGTCTTTTCCACATCAGATTCTGTCCTGGGAAGAAAAGGCCAAAGGGATAAGGGGCAAGGTGCTGACAACGAAGGGCGTGCTGGACAAATCCCTGATGACCGACTATTGGTCTAAAAACGGCACTAAAGATGCACATCTTCGCAAAGAACTGAATCTTTGAGGGGAGCTGCGATATAGTAGAAAGGTAACGGGCGAAGCGCCACATGCGGAGCTGTTATGGAAAAGATGATCAAGAATGGCAATGACCATAAGGAACAACCCAATGGCTACAGCATGTTGAAGAAATCCTTTTACCCAAACCTGTTTTGTTAGGTTATGAAGTAAGTCAGATCATCTCTACCAAAGTCACGTGTTATACAAATTTGGGTTTCAACCGTCGTATAAGATTCCGCCGGTCATTTTAGTTTCAACCCAGATCATGCGTTGGAACTTCGTGACGAGGGTTTAAATGTTAATAAATCAGGGAGTTTTATTGGATTTAGCATAGCACCGCTACGGTGAATTCAAAAAACTTTAGTGCAACGACCGGTTTGCAACGATGTAGATCCGCAGTAGGTTTTCCAATGCATGGTCCGGGTTAAAAGCTAAGTTTGTATTACATAGGGTTCGTAGACGGTATTTTCCTTAGGGGCATACAGTATAATAAAACCGCTGATTTTGAAGTGATTTATGCTTGAAATAGGAAGGCTATTGATTATTTTGGGTTCAATCAAAACCACAGGTTTTCGAATCGGTACAGATGGAGCAAATATACCTTCTTTGCGAATTTTTGTATATTACCTGTAATTCCCGGATCCATGTAGAAAAAGCCTGTGTTAAGGGGTATTATAATCGATAGGACACATTATTCAGCGTACTGATTTGAACGTAAGCGAAGCATCCCTTATTTTTATCCCCGACATATCGGGCTTTACCCATTTCGTGAACACCACCGAGATAGAACATAGCCAGCACATCATTTCCGAGTTGTTGGAAATCATCATCGCGGCCAACAAGTTGGATATGGCCCTTGCCGAGATTGAAGGCGATGCCGTACTTTTCTATAAAGAATCGGGCATACCCAGCATCGCTGCATTACTGCGACAGGCGGAGCAGATGTTTGTCGACTTCCATCAGCACCTGGGCCGCTATGAGACCCATCGGATTTGCCAGTGCGGGGCCTGCTCCTCAGCCTCATCGCTCACGCTGAAGATAGTGGCCCATCAGGGCAAACTGGGTTTTACCCATGTGCGGAACCGTACAAAGCCTTTTGGCCCGGGCATTATCCTTAGTCATCGGCTATTGAAAAATGACATTCCCCATAACGAGTACCTATTGCTCACCGAGGCATTCTTTCAGGACGGTACTGCCCTACGGGAAGACTACCCTTCTTGGGCTTTTTTCCAAGAGCAGCATTCCGTATATGATACTATCGGGGAGGTACCCTATCGCTGGACGGAACTTTCTCCGCTCAGGAATCAGATACAGAAAGTCAGCCCTCGGTTACCGGAGACCAATAAAAGACCGATAACCCAAAGCGTGCTGATCGACTACCCGCTGAATGAACTGTACCAAATTGTTTCGGACCTTGACTTTAGGGTTTTATGGAATAGCAATCTAAAGAAAATCATCAAAGACGAGCATAACATCAATCAGGTCGGTGCACGGCACAAATGTATTGTCAATACCAAGTTACTGGACATAGAGACCATTACCAATGACTTTGGGAAGGGAAAACTGGTCTATGGCGAAAGAACAAGAAGTATTCCCATTGTCAAGACCTTGGATATCTATTACATCTTCGAACGCCAAGGAGAACGCAGGACCAAGGTCATTGCCGAAGTACACTTTGACCCTATCCCTGTCATCGGTTTTTTGTTTTCTGCCCTTTTTCGGAGAAAAATAACCGCACAAGTGAAGAAAGTACTGGTCAGCTTGAAAAAGTACTGCGAGCTACAGCCTAAACCGACAATAGGCCGAGTCGTATTCAAACGGACATAAGCCGGTCTTTAGAGGCTTTCGGAAGGCAGCACACTTCATGGAAGAAATCATCTTATCTCAAACTGAAATTGCAAAAAAATCACGTCCATTACCCATGAACAACACATCACTACTGTCCTGCCAAAAAGAAGACTTTTCCCTTCCCGAAGACCTTACTTATCTCAACTGCGCCTATATGTCGCCACTGGCGAAATCAGTGGCCGACGTGGGGAAGAGGGGCATCGACAACAAGGTCAACCCTACGCTGGTACGGCCCAGTGATTTTTTCGAAGAGAGCGATCAGTTGAGAAGGGCCTTTGCACAACTGGTCCATGCCGAAGATCCACAGCGGGTAGTGATTATTCCCTCCGTATCTTATGGTATCGCCACAGTGGCAAGGAATATCACTTTACAGCAAGGAGAGGAAATCATTGTGACGGGAGAGCAGTTTCCCAGTAATTATTATACCTGGGAAAAACTGGCCCAAGACTCCGGAGCCCTTGTAGAGGTAGTCGAAGCACCCGAAGGAGAAGAAGGAAGGGGCAAACGGTGGAACGAAGCACTTTTGGAGGCTATCGGACCACGTACCAAAGTCGTGGCGCTGGGGCATGTGCACTGGGCCGACGGCACCCTCTTCTGGCTGACCGAACTGCGGCGGCGCAGTCGTGAAGTAGGGGCGCTTCTCATTATCGACGGTACACAGTCGGTAGGCGCACTGCCCTTCGACATCGCCGAGATACAGCCCGATGCCCTGATTTGTGGCGGTTATAAGTGGCTCCTTGGCCCCTACTCTCTTGGCATGGCCTATTATGGAGCTGCTTTTGACGATGGGATACCGCTAGAGGAAAACTGGATAAACCGGCAGGGAAGCGAGGATTTCGCGGGACTGGTCCGCTATGAGGACCGTTACCTGCCGGGGAGCTTGCGGTACGAAGTAGGGGAGCATAGTAATTTTATCTTGGTGCCCATGCTGCTGGAGGCCCTCCGCAAGTTGAACCTATGGGGTGTGGGAAATATACAGAACTATTGTAAGGCCCTAACCACAGAACCCATAGCCGAACTGCGTCGACGTGGCTACTTTATCGAGGAAGGGGCCTATCGCGGTCATCACTTATTTGGAATACGACTGCCTCGAAGCCGCTCCATGGAGGATATCCGAAAAAAACTCATGGATGGGAATGTTCATGCCTCCATCCGTGGTAAGGCCCTCCGTATATCGGTCAATGTCTACAATGATACCTCGGACATGGCAGCTCTGGTCGATGCCCTGCGCTAATCGTCAAAGGTATTGCTCTCTAGCTTCGGTCTAATTATAACTTTAGGGAATGGTTGGGTGCTTTGAAGGGGGCAAAGGGATATCATTTCATGTAGAACATAGTACTATAATACTCTAAAAGGTATTGTTCCTACCTAGGCTAGAGTCATTTGATAACATCGCTATCACGCGTTTTGCCAACGGAGAGCGAGAAAAAACGAAAGGTAAGGTGTACGACGTTTGAACCCGTATCATGCGTTAGACCTTCTATTAAGACATTAGATTACTTCAAAATCAGTGGTTTTATACAAATTTGGGGTTCACATGTCGTATAGGATTCCTCGGGTCATTTTTTTTCAATCAAGGAGATAACCGCAGTGATAGCAGCGCTATCCCGAGGATTGTCAACGCAGAGTGAAGCAAAATGAACAGGAAGATAGGCGACATTTGAAATGTAAGTTTGTATTAAACCCTCGTTACGAAGTCCCAACGCATACTCTGGATTTAACGTCTTACGACAAAGTTCCAATGCATGATACGGGTTGAAGTGTAAGTTTGTATAACGCCTCTTTTTAGCAAATAAATAAGAGACTTTTTTGAAATTATTTTAGATAGGACCGAGCGTTAAAATAATGCCCCGAGAGCATTATCAGTGAAGGGGCCTTCTGCCGCGTGAGCCATTGACAAAAATAGCCTGTCGCGCTAGCTAGCGGAAATTTCAACGAAATCAGGCACCAAAAGAAGTACAATAAGAAAGAAAAAGATACATTTTAAAACAGTCTCTAAGACGTTGTTCCTTCTCGGAAACCTTACCTATCTCAACTGTTTCTATATGTTGCCATTGACCAATCTCTATAGCCTGTTTTGTTTGGAAAGAGTGTTATGAACGGGTACCCGCTCGTTTGTGGAAATTTCAATTATAATTACCAATTAATCAAGTAGTTGCAACTGTCCCCCCCCATTGTTCTATTAGTTTTGGATTCATCGAGAGTTACATTTTCTCGACTTCCAGGTGGTTTGAACTTTCTGACAATCTGCGTTATGATACCTTCGTCAAATTTACTAGGATATGGATTATCGCAAACCATCACTGCCATTCTTTCCTTCTCGTTGAATTCAACCAAATTATAGTTGCCTATACCTTTGAGCTTTTTTCCACTGGCGGGGTCGAACATAATCTTTCCATGCAGACGATGGTTCATATGATAAGCGACATCTATTGCTTTCAGCCCATCTTCCAAATCCTTTATCGGTGGGAATTTTGCATTTTTAATGATGGCCTTTCCGATTAGGAACACATTCATATCACCAAGACTTTCCGTTATTTCCTCAAAGGCATCCAGCCATTTTTGTTGATTGACCCATTCTTTGTTCTGAATGTCGATTCCATTGTTCATTAGGATTTCTTTTCTGCACTCTTTATTTTTTTCCATTGAGTTCACTACGGACATAACCGCTTCTCTATTGACCTCCACATTTTTATTCAATACTTCAAACTGTGCCATTTTAAAATAATTTTAACGGTTAGTAATAATCTAATTCCAAAGTAATCTCTAAGACCAAGGCATCTATTTTGGATTCTAATAAAATTGGATGTTGGGTTTATTCCAAATAAATCATAGGCTATATAGTACCTGTCAAAAGTGCAGTGAGTATGGTTTGGAAAGAATAGCCTGCATTGTCATAAGATGCAGCCTGACGGCAATGCGATACCTACGGTAGGAGACTGTAATTTCAATGTAACAGACTGGTTTATTTCTAGTGGGGGGGATTTTGAGATTGAAAATACCACAAGCTAAGCAGGGAAGGAGTGAAAAATTTAAGTATAATTGCTCAATGGACCGTGAAAGATATCAAGCTCAATCCATATATTATAATTGTTTGTAGGATGAAATCTTACTTCCTTTACGCTGTTCGGTTCTATAATTGGAAGATTTTCTCCCAACACTATGTCTTGTCCGAAAAGAAACCAATACGTGATGATGGTATAATTCAAATTAGATTTTGTGGATTATTATCATGTATTGCTGTGTTGGTCCTTCTGCTGAGCTCACGAGTCCCACCGAAAATAGACACCCTGCGGACAAACAATAGATTCCATAAATACTCTTGACACCGATGGAGGCATTGGATCAGAATTAGTGGAAAGATAGAATGTTTTGAAAACTACTTTGCATCAGACCCACAAGGTGCTGATAACGTTACTTTTTCAAAAGTAGATTTTCCAATCTTTCCGGTCAGGAGGAATACCTTGAATATTGTCCCGAACAAAAATCGGGCAGGGACCTACAGAAACGCTTTGGGAATAAAATACACTGATTTGTGTTTCACCTCATCTACGGTTTGAGCGCAGCGGGTTTGAAATTTCCTGCATCCCACGGGCCTGGGCGAAAACAAATTTCCGGGCAATCAAAGAACAGGTTGACCGCTTATCCCGACCATGAAATGCACAATACCCACCGGGAGTTGCAAGCACAAAGACATCTGTTTATAAACCATTAAACCCGGATCATGCATTGGAAAATCTACTGCGGACCTAAATAGCTGCAAACCGGTCGTTGCACTACGTTTATTGAATTCACCATAGCGGTGCCCTGCCAAATCCAATAAAACCCCTTGATTTATTGCTATTTAAACCCTCGTCACGAAGTTCCAACGCATGATCCAGGTTAAAATAAATGACATAGGTAAGTACATAAGTCTGTTGCTGATTTTGCCAGTGCTTTTTCACTCATTGTTTCCTATTCCCAGGGTAGCAAAGCAAGGCACCTTTTGGATAGGGTCTTGCAAAAAACACATTAATCAATCGGGGACACCACTATTATCATAAAATAATCAATCTACAATCGCTTCCATTATAATTTTGATAGTATGCGGTATTAGCTTAGCTTTAGCCTATATGATGTGTCCGGAAATTTATCGCGGCCTTTAACAGCTAAAGACCAGCTACTGAAAGTGTTTTTTAAGCGAACGGTAGTGACTCCGATAAATTGGCCCTATACACATCCGATGGATTCAACAATAATATGAAAAAGGCCGTTTTTAAAATTATCGGAGCAAAAAACCGAAAACCGTGCTGCTCGACCAACACTTATACCATTGACTATTGAGTAAGAACAAATAGGCCTGTTCACTATACTCCGACGGCAAGTCCGTAAAGGACTGCACATAAGACTTATGATTGATCAGATGAAAAACTCAACTCCGAAACCAACCACCAAGCGTTACAACATTCTTTTTCTGATTTTTGTCACTGTGGTCATCAACTATATGGACCGTAGCAATATCTCCATAGCAGCCTCCCTACTGTCCAAAGACCTGGAGTTGAGCACGGCCCAAATGGGGCTTATCTTTGCGGCCTTTTCATGGACCTACTCGGCACTACAGGTGCCGGGCGGTATCATGGCCGACCTCTTTCGGTCGAGAATACTGTATACCATAATTCTGGTACTCTGGTCACTGGTGACCTTACTACAGGGCTTTGCCAATTCGTTGCTGGCCATGATCGGTTTTCGGGCGGCCATCGGTGTTTTCGAAGCCCCTTCCTATCCGACCAATAATAAGATAGTGACCACATGGTTTCCCGAAAAAGAGCGTGCTTCGGCTATCGCGGTCTATACTTCTGGACAGTTTATCGGTTTGGCCTTTCTGACGCCCGTTCTGTTCTGGATTCAGAATGCAGTGGGGTGGAGAGGCCTGTTCATCGTATCGGGGACTATCGGTATCCTATGGGCTGCCATTTGGTACCTGTTCTACAGAGACCCCGATAAGCATGGTTCTGCGAACAGGGCCGAGCTTGATTACATCAAGGCGGGGGGCGGTTTTTTTAAGGATAAGGCCAAGAAAGAAAAACAGGAAGACAATCCGACCAAATTTCAATGGGGCGATCTGCTGGAGGTACTGCGCCATAAAAAACTATGGGGAATCTATATAGGGCAGTTCTGTATCGGGGCCACCTTTTGGTTCTTCCTGACCTGGTTTCCCAAATATCTACAGGATTACAAAGGCATGGACTTTCTGAGTGCCAAGACGGGACTGTTGGCCTCTGTACCCTTTCTGGGTGCATTTCTGGGGGTATTGCTCTCGGGCTTCAGCTCGGACTATATGATCAAAAAGGGCATGAGCAATGAACTGGCCAGAAAGCTCCCGATTCTATTGGGTACCTTGATATCGGTCAGTATCATCGGTGCCAACTATACCGATGATCCTTTTCTGGTAGTGACCTTTCTCACATTGGCCTTTTTCGGCAATGGACTGGCTTCCATCACATGGATTTTCGTATCCTTATTGGCCCCAAAAAAAATGGTCGGTCTGGTCGGGGGCGTGTTCAATGCTGTGGGAGGTCTGGCCGGGGCCACAGTGCCTATCATCATCGGCTTTTTGGTGGATGGTGGAGATTTCAGCCCTGCGCTGTTCTTCGTGGCACTCTTGGCCATGGTCGCTTTTCTGAGTTACATCTTCTTGGTCGGAAAGGTCGAGCGTGTCGTACCGAAGGGTACTGTCAAGTAATCTATAAATCACCTATGTATTCCATTCTATGAAAATCACAGCGATAAAAACATTTCCCATACGCATCGGGTTCGGTAATCAATTGGTCATTAAAGTAGAAACCAATGAGGGCATCTACGGCTGGGGCGCTTCGGGTCTCAGCGGTAGAGAGTTGGCCGTGATCGGCGCTGTCCGGCATTACGCCCATTTTCTGGAGGGTCGTGACCCGATGAATATCGGCGCTTTATGGCAGGAATGCTATCGAAGTCAGTATTTTGAGGGAGGTCGTGTACTGACAGCTGCGATTTCGGCCATCGATATTGCCCTCCACGACATCAAGGGCAAGGCACTGGGCGTTCCCGTCTACCAGTTGCTGGGAGGAAAGCATCGGGACTATGTGGACTGCTTTGCTTCCCTTCGCTTTACGACACAAGAAGACCTCATGGATAAGGCCCGCACGCTGCTCAAAGAAGGCTGGAATGTCCTGAGACTGGCACCGGCCGAGTTCGAAAGTCAGGAAGACAAAGTACGCTTCGAGCCCAGAGAGTCCATCGCTATTGTATCCGAGTGGGTCACCGCCCTGCGCAAAGAAGTGGGCACGCGGCCCGTCATCGGTATCGACTACCATAGTCGGCTGAACATCGCCGAGACCTACTCTTTCCTACAGAAAATGCCCAAGGGTACCCTGGACTTCATCGAGGAACCCATTCGTGATGAGTCTCCCGAAGCTTATCAGAACCTACGGCAAATGGTCGATATCCCTTTTGCCATCGGAGAAGAGTTCAGTAGCAAGTGGCAGTTCATGCCCTATCTGGAAAAGAACCTCACCCAGTACGCCAGAATAGACGTGTGCAATGTAGGAGGCCTCACCGAATCCATGAAAGTAGCGGCCATGGCAGAGGCGCATTATATCGACCTTATGCCGCATAATCCTATAGGAAGTATCTGTACGGCCGCCACGATTCATTTGGCTGCGGCCACGGCCAATTTCAGTTGGCTGGAAGAAGTCAATACACCGGCAGAACAGCTGGGAACCAATGCCACCGAAGCTTATCCTACCCAGCCCAAGTTGGAAGGGGCGAGGTACATTATCCCCGACGAACCGGGCCTTGGCGTAGAGTTCAACGAAGCTTGGGCCGTGGATAAGACTTTTGAAATACTGGAAATACCAAGGCTGAAACGCGGAGATGGCTCCTTTACCAATTGGTAGCCACAATCGAGCCATCGAACATATAGTATTGGATGACAGTTACTTGTTGGGGTTGCTTGAACCCAAAATGATCAATAGAGAACCTATTCCGCGGATAAATAGCTTTATCCCAAAATGTCCATTAGAAAATCTATTCCGGACTTAACTGACTTCAAATCAGTAACTGAATGCGTTTTTTGAATTAACCGTAGCGGTGCTACGCTGAACCCAAGAAAACGCACTGATTCATTGCCATTTATACAAATTTGGGTTTTAAATGTCGTATAAGGATTGCGCGGGTCATTTTTTTTCAATCAAGGCGAACACCGCAGGGATAGCAGCGCTATCCCGAGGATGGTCAACG
>CANLOE010000125.1 GCA_947492745.1 uncultured Cyclobacteriaceae bacterium
TACTTCGAAGTGTACTTTCTTTCCCATCTTGGAAATTAATCAATATATACGACATTAAAAATATTAATCTGTATAAGCTCCAAGGTGCCCACCGATAAGGATTACTTCAGCTTTTTTTTGGATGGAGGGAACGATCGAACTGACTATTAAGTACATATGAGCTTAAGTGAGAGCTTCGTAGCCGGTGGGTATTATCACCCATCAGGTGACCTACCAAAGCAGGTCCGACAGGAAATCGATTATAATGGAAAGGAGTTACTGAATATTCTGGAAGATGAAACCTTTAGCAATTATTTAGGGACACTGATTGAGGAAAGCCCCTTGAAAACTGCTCCCAAGGGAGATATACCACGGACCATTCTCACACCGATTTACTGAGAAGAAAGAGTTTTGCCGTTTCGCATTACCTGACAGAAAAGGAAGTATGTGCTTCGGGTTTCAGGAATGAACTGATGTGTTCTTATCGTATTATGCCGCCATTCAACCCGGATGATGTATTAGAGCTTAGTTATGAGGGATTAAAAAGCAATAAATCAGGGCGTTTTATCGGATTCAATATACTTATTTTCAGCTATTTAATACCGAAATAGAAGGGCTAATGCATGATCCGGGTTGAATCAAGGCGATAACCGCAGGAATAGCAGCGCTATCCCGAGGATTGTCCATGCAGAGTGAAGCAAAATGAACAGGGAGATAGGCGATTTTAAAAGCTAAGTTGGTATTACAAGCTTCTGTAGGTGCGGAACCCTAAACAGTAAGGTATTGGTCTAATGCCCATCTCAAAACTTTGTTTATCCGTTTTATATTTCAAGTCTCTCTCACGACCTCCTTTGGGTTGTCGATAATGATTTGCCCTTGTATTTTCTCCGGTGAGCCGAGCTGTTTCTTCTATTCCTTTAGCCCTTGTCTGCTGTCCACCCATCCCTAGCAAAGTGCTTCGTCCACAGCCTCTGAATAATGGACACTAGGGTATATTGCTTTCTTTTTTATAGATAATGAGCCAAAGATATTCCTCATTTATCGTGATTTTTTTCCAGCCATTGGCGCCAAACCATTCTATCTTCGGCATGAAGGTTTTTACTGTAATCCTGAATACCCATGGTTTCTGTTATTACCAAAGAAAATACATTCTCAAAGAAAGAGGGATTGTCCATCTACTGAACAATCCCTCTTTCGCCAATCCTATATATATGACCTAAAGTCTAAGCTCCAAAGAACCCAACACCTTTTGCCATAAGACCCGCCAGAAGCGGCATGATAAACAGAAGTAATAACTCTATCCGTAGACACCAGACAATGATTTTCGGTACGGTTACGGATTCTTCCGGGTTACCCTTACGATGCTTGATGAAAAATACCGTAGGATAGATGGAAAACAACCCTACGATAACGAACAGGGTCAATTTCAAATGAAATATCCAGTTTTTACTGTAAAAAGTTACCGGTTTTCCTATATCACTGAACCATAAGGACATGCCGGCTATCAATACTATGACTACTGCAATGCCATAAATACGGTCGATGATGGCCATACGCTTTAGTTCTTTACGGCTCATTTGTGGTTTGATGAGCAGGTGTTCTGCCACTACTACACTGACGATGGCAAATATGCTGACAAAGTGTAGGTAACGAAGTAAGATTTCAGAGGACATGTTATACTTTTTTATATAGGTTATAGAGGTAAATATAGGTTACTATCTTTCAAATAACAGCGCGGAAACAGAACATTTTTTAAGGATTATGGAACGAAGCGCTTTCCGTTCGTAGCTATAGAGGCTACATTGAAAAAGCCTACCACAGACGCACCATCTCCAGAGGTTTTCACAATATTGGTAGGAACGTTGGACAAAGGAGCCGCAAAAAGCTCCGCAAAACCTCCCTGCCTATTCGTCTGTATGGCCACCTCGTTCAAAAAGAAAAAGGCTTCGTTGGTCAGCGAGTGGATTTCCACATATACGGAATCTCCGTTGACATAAGGGGATAGAAATCCGCCATTGTCTTCGTCATCTATCAAAGGGTTGATAGCATCACGTATCGGACGGATAAACTCTACTCCATCAAAGTTCCCTCCCGCAGAAAACCCGCCATCAAAGGCAATATTGATTTCATCGGCAGCGCGAAGGAGTTCTCCGTTTTTGTAGGCTTTGATCCAATAGGTATTCCCTGGGCCTACGATATCACGTGACCAGAATTCGGCAAAATGTGAGTCGGGAAAGAAGGCATTTCCTTCTTCGAACCGAAAAGTGATGCTGTCGATAGTGGGTACAGGGTTTCTTTTGGAAATCGATTCGTAAGTAGTACCGTTCACAGTTATAGTCAGTTGGAAATCATCACCATCCTGTCCCAGTTGTGGCTGAGAGGGACTTGGGTTCCACAGGTACTCGCCATTTCCGTTGTCCTCGAAAGTATAGGTATCCATTAGGGTACGTAACTGTACAGTGGCACCTTTTACTCCCCTTAATGGGACGCTATCGAAAAAGGGCTGCGATTGCGTCAGAAATATGCGTTGGTCTTCTGCTTGACCGTTGACCCATGCGTCCACGACCAGTACGGGGTCTGCCTCAGCGAGATTGACATCGATCGGGTCTTCACAGGCACAGAACAGTAGTATCAGAGGTAGTGTCAGTATCAGATTGAGTGTATTTTTAAGCTTCATGGTAAAAGTAATTAGAGACAGTTGAAATTGAAATTATAGGATATGGCCGGGATGATAGAACCGATAATGGAGACGCGTACTGCTTCTGTAGGTAGAACATTATCAGCTATTAGCTCCTCATTTTCCGCAAAATAGATGGAAAAAGCATTTCTCCGATTATAGACATTTATAAAAGAAAAGACCCAATAATCATTGTTCTTACGTACTCTTCCTTTCTTTTCTTTTTTACCATCGACCCTTAAGGCCAGGTCCAGACGGTGGTAGTTGGGAAGACGTACATTGTTCCTAGAGTCATTGGCATTATAGGGGATGACCGGGAGGTCTCTCTGGATAACACGTGAGGTCGGAAAGGTGATGGGGGTTCCCGTATTGAAAACAAAATTACCTGATAGGGTCATTCTTTTGTTCAGTTCGTAAAATGCGGCAATTTTAAAATTATGCGGCTGGTCAAAGCGTGTGGAGTACCATTCTCCTCTGTTGATACCCTCTACCTGTAGTTCTGTTTTGGCAATGGTATAGTTCATCCATCCTGAGAACCTGCCGGCATCCTTTTTGACCGATAGTTCCAGCCCATAGGCCCTGCCCTCACCGGAGAGCAGGTCTCCTTCCAGTCTTTCATTGATCAGCAGATCGGCACCATCGATATAGTCAATCTGATTTTCGGCCTTACGGTAATAACCTTCGACAGAAACCTCAAGAGATTCTTCTTTGCCCAGATTGGCAAAATATCCCAAAGATACTTGCTGTCCTATCTGAGGCTCGATGTTATTGGAACTTGGTACCCATACGTCCAAAGGGTTTGAGGCCGTAGTATTGGATATCAGATGCAGGTACTGTGCCATACGGTTATAACTCCCCTTGATGGAACTATAGGAGGATAACTGTACTTTGAAAGATAGTCGCGGCTCAAAATTACTATACTCTGCTATGGTCTTACCGGAACCGAAAAAAGTCGTGCTTACGGTGTCTCTTCTAAGACCAGGACGGGGAGCTTCTCCATAATCGATAGCAGTTCCCGGCCCAAACAGCCGGAATGAAGAAAAACGCAAACCATACTCCAACGTCAGTACAGGATTGACCGTTTGCCGATTACCGATATATACGGATGTCTCTAGATTATACTTACGGTCCAAACTGATATCTTGAACATTACCATTACTGACGCCCACGGCATTAGCCGGCTCAAAGGTGTAATAGATGGCCTCTCCACCGAAGGTCATCTCATTGTCACTGTTCAGGAAGTAGGTAAACTCAGGCTTGAATATATAACTGTTAATATTGGAATTCCAGTCGAATTTATCCCTGTCGGTATCTCCAAAGGCCAGCTCATAATCATAGTCACTGTAGACCAAGGTGAAATTAGAGAACAGTCGGTCGCTGAACAAATGGTTCCAGCGTAGGGTAGAGGTGGCGTTTCCCCAACTGAAACCCTGTCTTTCATCAAACATAAACCTGTCCCTACCCAAATAGCCGGAAAGGTAGACATGATCTTTGCTGCTCAGTTTATAGTTGGCTTTCATCGTCAGGTCATAAAAGTTCAATCCTGCACCATCATCAAGTACGTCTGTAAACGGGGCTGCCAACACATCGATATAAGACCGTCGTGCTGCTACGATAAAAGAACCTTTATTTTTTACGATGGGGCCTTCAAAGGCCAAACGACTGAATACCGTACCTATACCTCCTGAGGTACTGTAACATTTATTGTTGCCATCCTTCATCCTCACATCCAATATGGAGGATATACGGCCTCCATATTTAGAAGGTATCGCTCCCCGGAAAAGTTGTGTATCCTTGACTGCATCCGGATTGAATACAGAAAAGAAACCGAACAAGTGAGAGGAATTATAGACAGGTGCCTCGTCCAATAGTATCAGGTTCTGTCCAACACTTCCCCCTCTGGAGTTGTAACCGGAGGCACCTTCTCCAACCGAAGAGATACCGGGCAGTAGCTGAATACTCTTCAGTACATCGGCCTCACCTAGAAATGCAGGTAATTTCTGAATCGTTTGTACATCCAGACGGCTACTGCCCATACTGATACTGGAAACGTTATCATCCTCCATGGATTCTGTTATGACTACTTCCTGTAATTTCGTCTGCGCATTGGACAGTTCTATATCTAAAGTGATATTACCCTTAAGGTCAATGGCCTTTAGCACTGTCTGATATCCCAAATACTTGAATTCCAGATTGTACTGTCCCGAAGCTAAAGTAATCGAGTAGAAGCCATAGGCATTCGATACCGTACCGGATCCCAGTTCCTTAACATAGGCAGTAGCACCAATCAACGATTCTCCATCGGACATATCCCTGATATAACCACTGATGGTGTGCTTTTCTTGAGCCATGGTAATAATGGGTGCTGTGCTCAAAGTCAAAAGTACCAGATAGAAAAGAAATAGTTTTTTCATAAATGTTGTAAATTGAAAGGTTCCGTATGGTGCAGTGTTATAAAAATAGACCCTGGAAAACGGGACTTAATTGCGCTTTTTATCATGATGTCGATTATTTTGTGAAGTAGAGTTTATAAATACTGCAATATATCCTATCCTAAAATAGCATGTAGTTCACCTATCGGATTATACACTTAATCAAAACGTTCCCTGAAACCGAATTGTTGACTGTTCACTCTTTAAATTCGACTGTTCAGCATGGTTTTAGGCTATTGTAAATTAAGGTTGGCCCTGTATACAGTAGCAAAAAAAGGTTTTTATCATCTAAATATGAAAATTTTATGATTATTGTAGGCTATTATTTTTCAGTTTTCCAATTAATGGGAAAGAGGATATAGAGGTGTGAAAATGATAATGAAGTGATTTGGGCTTTCAATTTGTAGCGGAAGTGAAAGGTTTTTTGCCTTTTGAATGGCCTGACCAAGATCACCTCGCGATTAAACCCCGTGTCATGCATTAGCGCACTGTTGTGTCTGTTTTAATGGTTTCCTGAATACGCTGTTTCGGAGCTTCGTTATGAGGCATTAAAATGCAATAAATCAGCATATTTTATTGGAATCAGCGAATTTGTATTTAACCCAAAATGTTCGTTGGAACTTCGTCATGAGGACTTAAATGGCAATACATCAGGGCGTTTTCTTGGGTTCAGCGTAGCACCGCTACGGTGAATTCAAAAAACGCATTCATTTACTGATTTGAAGCCAGTTAAGCCCGGAATAGATTTTCTAATGGACATTTTGGGTTTAACAACGCTTTGTTTGTTCTTCGAAGGAGTCATCGAACTGTTGTTTCATGAACACCCTTGGAGATAAATAGCCTAGTGAAAAAATGCATGATTCAGGTCCAATACAAAAGAAGATCGATGATAAAACTAGACGATTTTTTCTACGGCCTCTTCATCACTGACATTATTTTTCTTTTTCTTGCTATTTTTATTTTGATTATCGCTGGGGTTGATGACCCTGACGAAGTGTGATACCGGGTGTTCGGTACTCTGTTTTGGGAAGTCGATCAACTCTAATTCAATACCCCTGAATTTGGCATTTTCCTTAAAATCCATGATAAGTTCGATGATATCATGTTCTATATGTACCGATCTAGTGGCATTGATGACCACCTTGGTATGGTCCGGTAAGTGATTCAAGGTCTGTAGGATAGCCGCTCTATTGATGAAAGAGACATCTTCACCGAGTTCAATGATGATTTTTTCCCCATCATGATGTTTGCTGGGGTCGAAGAAATAAGGCGTTTTGAAATTATTGTACAGCACATAAAAGATGGCCACGACCAGCCCTAGCCCAATACCGATGAGCAAATCGGTAAACACGATACCCATTAAGGTAATGATATACGGAGTGAA
This sequence comes from uncultured Cyclobacteriaceae bacterium, assembly GCA_947492745.1. Taxonomy (GTDB): domain Bacteria; phylum Bacteroidota; class Bacteroidia; order Cytophagales; family Cyclobacteriaceae; genus Aurantiphycus; species Aurantiphycus algarum. The sequence goes on from CANLOE010000125.1 coordinate 6,473, forward strand.
CTGTTTCCATCCCAAAGCATACATATTTTTGATCAGTGAAGGTTTGGCAAGCTTGAAACCTACCACAATGAGGATGGCTGCCAAGCTCGCTTTGGGGATTAGGTTTAGGAACTGAGGAATAGTCGCTACTGCTACCAAGAGCAACACGCCATGGACGAATGCGGAGGATTTCGTACGGCCTCCTGATTGTATATTAGCAGAACTGCGGATAATGACCTGTGTGACGGGGATACCTCCGATAAGACCCGCCACCATGTTTCCTATTCCCTGGGCTTTCAGCTCTCTATTGGTCGGCGAAATGCGTTTATAGGGATCGAGCTTATCTGTAGCTTCCATACATAGCAGGGTTTCCAAACTGGCCACCACAGCTATCGTGACTGCTGTGATCAGTATACTTCCCGTCTTATCCAAAACCAAAAGCTGCGAAAAATCAGGAAAGGTAAACTGCCCCAAAAATTCGGAGAAGCTACTTGCCATTGGGATTTCAACAAGTTGTTTGCCTTTCAAGGACAATTCCGGATTACTACGGAAAATCAAAGTAAAAAGGATACCCAGGCCGACCACAATAAGAGGCCCTTGAACAAATTGGGTAAACTTCATCCTTTTCATAAACGGTCTTTCCCATAGTACAAGTATGACGAGCGAACAGAGTGCAATAACTACGGCACCGACACTGAACATATCCAGCATATAGTATAGGTCGGTAATCGTAGTGTGTCCATCGGGTTGAAAAAATTCCAGATCCCCCTCATTATCCAGATCATAACCAACGGCATGTGGAATCTGCTTCAATATAATCACTACCCCTATTCCCGAAAGCATCCCTTTAATGACCGATGAGGGGAAATAATAGCCGATGATTCCTGCTTTCATGAAACCCAAAAGAAGTTGTAAAGCGCCGGCGATAAATACTGCTAAGAGAAAGGTGGGGAAATGGTCAAAATCGTTTATGGCATTGAGTACAATGACGGCCAAGCCCGCAGCTGGTCCGCTGACACCGAGTTGTGACCCACTGAACAGTGTGACGATTATACCTCCGATAACACCAGAGATAATACCTGAAAAAGCCGGGGCACCCGAGGCTAGCGCAATCCCCAAGCATAGAGGAAAGGCCACTAAAAAGACTACCAGACCGGCAGGTATATCGTATTTAAGGTTATCTAAGAGGTTGAATTTATTGGAATCGTTCATTTTACATTTTTTGAGCTAAGTATAAAAATAACGCTTAACGTGAAATTATAGCCTGTTTTTACCTTCGATGAAATAATTATGAGGTTGAAAGGTCCGATACTAGGGTAAATGCTATCACTGTTCTGTGTAATAAAAATTTTATAGAGGTGTTAGTGGAGTAGCCCAGTATATACAAAGCTACATTAAATAATTATAGTTTGAAAAGTCTGCCGGAAACTCCGATGTAGATAATACCGCTTTTTCCATAAAGCAAAATGGTATCCGATTTTTGTTGCTCAATTTCCCGGAATAACCTCATCCGTATCGATGAACGACAGCGATAATTTATAGAGGTCCATATAAGTAGCCCTTTGCATTTGAATTTTTTTTGGAGAGCCTGGTATAATTTCGTTGGTAATTTAGATAAATAGTTCACTTTTATTGTCCTTTAGTGATTAATTTTCAACACAAAGATGAATCATTTGGTATTTTTTCAAAACATTACTTGTTTGTTAATAAAGATTGTATTTTTTGTGGTTTGTCGTTAAAAATCGATAACTTTGCATGAACTTTTTAATACACAATGCAAGAAACATTTGAAGGTTTAGGGTTATCCGAAGAGATAGTTACTGCCCTAACAGAGGCTTCCATAGTAGAGCCTACAGAAATTCAGCGGCTTACTATACCGACATTACTAGAGAAGACTACCGATTTCATAGGATTGGCACAAACAGGTACCGGTAAAACGGCAGCTTTTGGGCTACCTCTGATCGAGCGTACTGATGTCAATGCCCATTATACTCAGAGCGTAGTACTGGCACCAACACGTGAACTGGTGCAGCAGATTGCCGTAGGCTTAAAGTCTTTTGGCAAGTACAAACGAGGATTGAATATCGAAGTGGTTTTTGGTGGTGCTCCCATCATGAACCAGATCAAGTCCATTAAGAAAAATACGCCACAGATTTTAGTAGCTACGCCGGGAAGGTTAATTGACCTTCTCAAGCGAAAAGTCCTTAAATTTGAGGACATCAATACCGTGGTTCTCGATGAAGCTGATGAAATGCTCAACATGGGCTTCAAAGAGGATATTTATGAAATACTGTCCTTCGTCGAGAACGAACGTCATATATGGCTTTTTTCTGCCACTATGGCCAAAGAAATCAGAGGGATTGTCAACGAGTTCATGGAATCGCCGGAAGAGCTGACCGTTAACTCCTCCCAGAAAGTCAATAAGAACATCGCTCACTGCTACAGTTCTGTTAAGGCATCGGATAAAGCACGGGCATTAGAACGCTTTATCGACTACAGTCCTGATATGTACGGGGTGGTTTTTTGTAGAACAAAGATGGATACGCAGCGTCTAGCCGACCAGTTGGTTCGCAATGGCTATACTGCCGAAGCCCTTCACGGAGATCTTACCCAAAAACAAAGGGACAGCGTCATGGGTCGGTTTCGGGTCAAAGCGGTTAAAATTCTCGTAGCGACAGATGTTGCTGCTCGAGGCATCGATGTAGAAGACCTTACTCACGTATTTCACTTTTCCTTGCCTGATGATATGGCTTTTTATGCCCACCGTAGTGGTAGGACTGCCCGGGCCGGAAAAAAAGGAGTATCCTTGGTCTTGGCCAATAAAGGAGAAGAAAGGAAACTGAAGCAGTTCGAACGTCATCTGAAAATCGAATTTGAGAAAACCTTAGTCCCCTCGGTAGAGGATATTCGAGACAGTAAAGTCGAAAAGTGGGCCAAAGGTATATTGGATGCCGAAATCAATGAAAATCTCCCCGAAGATGTTTTAGGCAAAGCCTTGAGCGCCTTTGAGGAGATGGATAAAGACGACCTGATAAAAAAAATGGTCAGCATAGAGATGAGAAGTCTCACCAAAAAGAGTAATGATGACCTGAACGATTTCTCCAAACGTGGTCGTGATGACGCTGGTGGACGCTCCAATAGGAGAGAGCGTAGGGACCGCGACCGCGGAAGAAGAGGAGAACGTATCGCAGGAGATAGAGGAGATAGAAGTGAACGTAGAGGGGGAAGAACCAACAAAGGTATGCAGCGCTACTTTATCAACCTTGGTAAAATGGATAATGTAGGTAAAAAGGAGCTGATCGATTTCATCTGTGATGAATCCGGTATCAAAAAATCCAGCTTAGGAGTGGTCACCGTAGAGAAGAGATGTTCTTATTTCGAAGTCGCCAAAGAAGAAACCAAAACGGTGGACAGATCATTCAAAGATGTACAGGTGGATGGTAGGGAACTCCGAGTCAACCGGGACCGTTGACTACCAAATCAGTGATTGAAAATATCTCTCCACGATAGATTTGTTCTATCAATTATTATTTAAGAAAAGTGCTTCCCCCCTAGTAAAAACAAGAGGAACGGGAGCACTTTTTGACATTAAGCCCACTCCACTACCTATTATAATATACCCCTGATACCTTTGGGAAAAACATGTAATCCTTTATGATAAGGGGTTGCTCTTACCTGTAAAACCCACTATTTTCTTTTGAATATAGCTCAACCAATACTTAATGATTGACATGCTATAAATTTGATTTTAAGTGGTTTGCGCTTATTTGAGCTGAAATTTTCAGTGCACTATTACAATTACCTCAGTAGATAGATGACCATCAGTCTTGTCAAACGCATGAGCTGCACACCCTAGTTGCGGTTCATATTCATGCCTTTATCTTTGAACAGGTCCACCATACTTATTATCTCGCGAAACCCTGTGGTATCATTCTACCAGAAAGGAAAAGAGTGCTAAAAAAGTACAGATACTAATTATTGAATGAGGTATTCCTTCAGCTCCCGTAGAAATAAAATAATAACCATTGGGGTAAAGAGGAGTCGGGTTTGCCGAGAATTTGGCTAGCTTATTATTGAATTCATGATTTTGGCTTTCTCCAGTAAAAATAGAGTAGCCTTGAAAATTTTTAGGTTACTTATGAAGATGGCATTTTATCGCGTTATTACTTTTCCTGTATTTCTAATCATAGGTACCTGTAATACCGCGATGATTGCGTCTGCCCAAACACCGGAGAAAAGCCAATCAAGCCCCGAGGCATTGGCTGTTGAAAAATACCAGGTTCAATGCCAATGCATTTCAAATGAAACCGGGACACATGCCATATGTCACACACCTTTGCATAGCCTATACGGTAGTTCCCTGTCATTTTTTGTCTATGATAATGAGAAGCAGGAAATCATCTACGAGGAAGCCCGTGCAAGAAGTGTAAATTGGGTGAATAACCAAAAAATAAAGATTTTACCGTATGTTGAGATGTCCTCAGGTCAGAGGGTGGATTTTTATTATTACCACATACTCACGGGAATCATGAAGTCGGATGAACCCGATTTGTAGTTGGAGCAATAATTCTGCACTAGATGAGCTAGTGATGGTTCAACTAGCTGCAAAATCTGTTTCTTATACTCTAAATACAGCATAAGCACATTTATGAACTTCTATAGGTAAACAAGAATTGAGCTTATGCACGATAATTCGAATTAATATTCTTATAACCATGAAATAAGCATGATGTCTTTGTAAGACGCATGCCATTTATTATTTATTGCTCATGAGCAATTGTAAATTGGGCGGTCTTATTTAGGTAATCTCGCTTGTTTCGCAACCACTTACATCAATGACCAAAAAACTACATTTAATCAACTATTTGCTCATAGTGGGTTTAGCGATTTCCACTACTTTTTACTTCACGAAAAGTAACGAGAGCAATGACGGCCCCTTAAAAGAAGAGGTCGGTTCGAAAAAAGTAAAATCCAAGAAGAAGTCTCTCAATGTCAAAGGGAGGCGATACGATGGACCTGAGAAATATGCGTACTTTCAGTCGGCCATCCGCGCAGGACAGACTGATTTAGAGGCACCTTCCGGCTACCCGCAGTATAGCTCAGGGCAGGTAAGGGATGAGCTGACCAAATCCAAACAAGCAGCGTTTCGTCTACGCGCCCGATCTTCCAGCGATTCGCGCTTACAATCGAGGACCGCGCCCATATTTAAAGAAAGAGGACCGGCCAATGTGCCTGGACGTACCCGTTCGGTGCTGGTCGACCCGGAGGATTCAAGTCAGAAAACCTGGTTTTCCGCTGGGGTGAGTGGAGGAATATGGAAGACCACAAATGCGGGTGAGTCGTGGTTCGAAATTGCCCCTGGTATGGAGAACCTAGCGATTGTTACCCTTGCCATGTCTCCGGCCAATAGTAATGTTATCTATGCCGGTACAGGAGAAGGGTTCATTTTTAACGGTTCATTTCTATTGAATGGAAATGGGATCTATAAGTCTACTGACAAGGGAGATACTTGGAAGTTACTGCCTTCGACAGATGGTAATCCGGATTTCATCAATGTCAGCCGTATCATTGTAGACCCGCAGGATGAGAATATCCTATTGGCCAGTACCGGAGGCCGGAAAGCCATAGGTGGCGGCGCTGAAGAGTTCGGAGGTGTGTTTCGATCCACTAATGGGGGGAAGTCTTGGAAGCAAGTTTTCAATATTGGGAATCCCGTACAACAGATCATCGCGGCACCTTCGGATTTTAACATTCAGTACCTATCCGTGGTCAATGGGGACGGAATCTACCAGTCTACCGATGGGGGTCTGACCTGGACAGAGCGCAATACGGGCATTTTGCTGGACCGACGGATTGAACTGGGTATCTCTTATTCAAATCCCGACAAAGTTTATGCCTCTTCTTATTCAAATCTATCCGGAGCAGGCTCCGATCTCTACATGACGGAAAACGGTGGAGTGGAGTGGACCTTGGTCGATATTAACTTTCAGGGTAGAGGCGTTGGATTTTTGGGAAGTCAAGGTTGGTATGATAACACGGTCCTTGTCCATCCTTTCGATGATGACCGGGTGTATTTCGGGGGCGTCGGGGTATATGCAGCAGAGCTGGACGGAGGGTCAAGAGTAGAGACTGCCCTATCTTTTGATGGCGAAGAAGTAGATGGTTTCATAGACTTTGTCTCTCTGGGTGGATCGGTGCCTTTTATCGTAGGTCCGGAGGCGGATAATATAGAAGTAGAAGTACGGTTTGGAGCGAAGCGTTCTCAGAAGGCGCATCGTTTTTTGGTTCCCAAGGGGCGAGGTTCCGGGGTTCCCAATCGGGAATATACCTATGAGGATTATATCAATGTCCCCTTCGAAGTATGGGACATAACGAACAATAGGCAATTGATGGTCTCTTTCCGAGACCAGCAGCACAATGGAACATTCGAGCTTATCAACAGAAAAACTGACGGGGATGCCATTACCCATTCACGGGAATACATTTTTATTCATAACTTGGATTACAATCCCGACGCGCCGAATGCGTCAATCGCACAGGCAGGGGGAAATGTCTATCAAGAGATGTACTTCTTTTGGCCTTTTCTGGAAGAAGGCGCAACATGGAACCCGGCCGATAGGAACAACACTAAATTTGCCGTTGTCACAAAAACAACAAAACTACGGAATGCTTCAACCTATGTTGTGGCAGATGTCTACCGCGACTATAATGGATTGAACCGTTATGTACACCCCGACCAGCACTACATGCTCCCCATTATTACCGATGAGGAAGAAGAAGAGTTTCAGGTAATCCTGTGTAATGATGGTGGTCTATATTTGACCGCATCGGATACCTTTCCCGGAATCGAACAGGGAGATTGGGTCGCTGTGGGCAGTGGTTTTAATACAACCCAGTTTTATGGCGCCGATAAAGTGGTGGGAAAAGAGCAATACTTTGGAGGCACACAGGATAATGGAACCTGGCTATCTTCTGATATCGGAGCGGCGACGGCGGAGTCCGATTATGATTTCTTTCTGGGGGGTGATGGTTTTGAGGTGGTCAACCATTATACGGACCCTTTAAAGATGATTGGAGGATCTCAGTTCAACGGCTTTGTTGGAATAGATAATGGTATACGCTATAATGCACGTAACGGCCTGTCGGGCAATGGGCCATTCGTCTCACGTTTATCGAATGCCTATCAAGATCCGGAGGTACTCTATACCGTCGAGTCCAATGGGGTATATAAAAGTGAAGATTTTGGAAGAAATTGGAGGGCCATTCCCATTGAAGAAAACTGGGGGTTTTGGAATGGAATCGATGTAGAAGTATCCAAAGCGAACCCCCGTTTTGTCTGGGCCGGCGGCAGAATGAGCGATGATGGGGATATCTTCGTTTCTACGGACTGGGGAGAATCCTTTACGGCAACTACTTCCTTTGCCAATATAGGTTTGAGTACGGGTATTTATTCTCATCCTACAGAAGACAGCACTGCATTTGTCGTTTTCTCAGTGGCCAATTCTCCGAAAATTCTAAAAACAGAAGATCTTGGAGCGTCTTGGGAAGACATAACGGGTTTTTCCGAGGATAGTAAGGCTTTCGGATTCCCGGATGTAGCGGTATTTGCAGTGCAGGCCATGCCCTATAATCCTGATGTGATCTGGGCAGGCACGGAGATAGGCCTGTTCGTGACCACCGATGGAGGACGTAATTGGTCCATGAACACGGATTTTCCTGCCGTGACCATATGGGATTTTAAAATCAAGGAGGGCCAAGTGATCATTGCTACCCACGGACGAGGTATCTGGACTGCCGATGTTCCTGAGCTGAAAGAATTTGTGATTCCTGCTGTTACGCTGCCTCCTTCCATCGATTTTGTAGTATCGCCCTCAAGGAAGTTATCCATTGAAGTGAGCTATTTACAGAGGTCCCAGTATGATAGCACCATGGTTTACCTCAATGGCGAGCTGTACCGACGACTATCTGCCAATGATGAAATAGGAAATCGAGCCCTGGAGCTAGAAGTAAAGTTAAAGGGTAGGTATCAAGTGAATTTGGTAGCCTACAACGATGGGGTGGAGTATCCCAGTTCGATGGAGACCATCGATGTACAAGATGGCAGGCCTGTTCTTTCCAACACCCTCACCTTCGAAAGTGGGGACTGTAACAAGGATGATTGTGATGAGACCTTATCCGTGGAGCATCTGGCGGTGTACCCCGTACCGACGAGCAACTACCTGAATGTAGATTTTAAAACCACAGAAGCGGCAACTACCTCGGGGCAGGTTGTTGAGCTGTTATGCCTTGACGGTCAGGTACAGCGGAGTTTTCAACTGAATGCTCCTAGGAACAGACTAGAGCTAAAGGGACTCACTCCAGGAGTTTATCTTATAAGGTTTCAGGACACAAAGCAGACCAGAAGGATTTATATAGAATAGTATAGAAATGTTTGAAAATGAAAAGGGGTTGTATCAAAAGAGGTACAGCCTCTTTTTTTACCGAAGGAAGCGGGTGGTGGGCTTAGCCTCTGACTTTCTTGCATTTTTTGTGCAGGTTTTCAGAATATATTAACGTTAATATCATTCAAGAGTCCGCCTTTTGCTAATTTCAAAGATTTTATGGCGAAACCCATCTTTTTTTGGGTAATCCTTCATTTTGGGCTTGGCCCAAAAAACGAATCAAGAAGAAGAACAGTGGGCCAAACAGCATAACAGTATGGATTTCTTTATGCTACTTTGCCGACCTCTTGTAGTTCACTGCAAATCAACAGCTTATCAATTAAGATAGCCGCAAATTTTCAGTAAAAAAAAGAATCTTCCAATCTGAGCATCCGTATCATGCCATTTCAGAAGATCCTTCATTAGAAAAAAGCTTTTGGGACCGTTTCCATGATATTACCGAGAGGCAATGGGGTACCCATAAAACTGCCCCTCGATAAAACGGAGTGAAATCTGTTTATTCCACGTATATTCTGGTTCCCTGCTCAATGCCCGAAGCGTCCACTATTTTCACATAGTAGATTCCCGATTTCAGGTCAGAGATGTCTATACTTCTTGAGGACATATGCTCATCGATTGTTACCGATTTCACTTCTTTTCCTACAAGGTCCATGATCATCACCACACTGTTTTTCAGGTCGGACGCACTTTGGACGGTGAGTGAACCGACTGCAGGGTTGGGATATATCTCATAAGATGCCCCTATTTCCGTTGTTAATGCTGGCTCTGCGGACTTGGAATGGTGCGAGTGCCCATGGTTATGGTCATGGTCATGTCCGGCACTTCCACAAGGTGGGGCCATTTCCGAATTACTGATGTAAATCGTAAAGCTCCTGTCCACGGGAACCAATACAAAATTACCATCGTCCACGGTGGCATAATAGGTTCCGTCCAATCCTTCATACCCCGTTCCCGTGAGTGTGATTTCGGGTTCCGGGGAATTGAAATTCTGTGTGGCAATTGCCCCAAGGTCGATGTACCAACCCGGAACACCATTGCTGGTATTCAAAGCCATGTGGTATAGACCATTGTTTCTGAGATCCCAGTTGATCGTGAAAACACTGACATTGCTCAGGTCCGGTCCTCCCTCTCCCAATATATGAACGTACCCATAGGCATCGTTGATACTGGGCAAGGGAACTTCGGTAGGTGTGCCAAAAGGACAATCATTCAGAGCACAATCGGGGTCCTTTACCAGTTGTTGGATGGTCTTTTGTACACTATCGGTAAACTCACCATCACTTACCGTGAGTGTAACGGTCGCGCTGTCCAATAGGCCATAGGTATGCGAAACGCTTACTCCGTCGGCGGTAGTTCCATCTCCAAAATCCCACGAATAGGTCAGTGGGTCTCTGTTGGCATCATAACTGTCCGAAGCATCGAATTGTACCTCTGGACCACCGCATCTTCCGTTATCACTGGCGAATGCAGCTTTTGGAGCCACATTTTGACCTGGGTTGTTTCCGAAATCAATGTCACTGGTGGAGTAAAATGCCTCCTTACTGAGTGATCGTTGCCAGATACTGTAAATGACATGTTTGCCCTTTCTTTGGGGTAAAATTACATCTATATCATCTCTTGTGGAGGACGGTCTGGGTCCTGTTCTTACCAAGAGCTCCAAGGCATCCCAGGTCAGTGGTTGGTCCGGTGTCCAGCTTTCTTTGGTAATGTATACGTCAAAGTACAAGGTCTCATGAGGTGCGTTCATCGTCCAGGTAACGGTAAAAGGTCCTGGTGTGACGGGCGTAGCGATCCAGTCGCTCCTGACCTGGTCCAAGCCTCCATATTTGTCAGGACGTCCGGCACTGGCCAGCTGTCCATCGGGGATGATCTGCCTGTGCATTCCATCTGCATCCATTCGTGCCACTTCGTTCCAGTCATAAAAAGCCTGTGTTCCATAGGCTTCGATGGAAGCGATACATGCGGGAGATTCAGGAGTTTCCGGACCTTCCTCAAAACAGGTCCACACCCGGCTCGGAGGGCTAGTTACCGTACCATGTGCGAATAGGCATTGGATCGGCAGGTTTATCAAGAGTAGAAATAATGTACTCAGTAAAAGCCTTCCGGAAAGTGTATTTGCTGCGCGCCTAAACATTGGAGTGCAGGCAGGGCCATCAAATTCGATGTGCCTTAGCGGTAAGTGATTGGAATGTTTCTTCATTGGATTAAAGATTTAGGTATAACGGTTGTGATAAACAATAGCCAAATGATAGGAAAGTAAACGCATGTAGATTTGGGTACCCGAAAGCACTGAGCTGCCGTAGGGCAGGTCATGATGAATCAAGCCTTCTCATTTATCGACCCATATCCATGTACTTTTTTATATGCTCAAAACGAAATCCTGTTGATCATTTCGGGGTTAACAAATAACTCCATTGATGCCCATATGGTAACTTGAATGATTACCAAATCGTCAATTATCTACAGCAAACAAAATAACCGTAAAAGCATAAATTTTACACGACTTTTCGATGTGCCTCAGAATACCCTTCTGAACTGCTTGTAAATCTGTTGACTGTGAGTTTTAAAGATAATGTTCAGAGAACCGAGCGTGGAGAATTCTTCCGGGAGACGAATTGAGCGAGGCATCAGTTTGCAGGGTGGTGATGTGAGGTTGTGAAAAGTGCTGCGCCGGTGATAAAGTCCGGCGTAAAGGCCATTTTTTTGCTTATAGTATCATGAATGCTCAAATATGAACGGAAAAGCTATACTCTTTAGCCATTTTGGGGTGGAAGGGTAGGGGTTGGGGTTGGGGTTGGGTTTTTATTTACAATTCTCACTATGCTGAAAGATTCTGACTAATAGCGTTATAGCTAATTTTGCTACTTAGTTCATTACCAATAATCTGGCTTAACTTGACAGGTACAGCATTACCCAATTGTCTCATACCCTCAGTCCAAGAACCTGTTACTTCATAATGGTCTGGGAAAGTCTGAATTCTCTTCGCTTCAAGGATTGTAAAGTATCTGACTTCACCATTTTCATATCGTATCATATTCTCGCCACCTGGAACACCGTGATCACCGGCTTTTATAGTTTTATACAAATTTAGGTTTTAAATGTCGTATAAGATTCCGCTGGTCATTTTGTTTCAATCAAGGCGAGAACCGCAG
>CANLOE010000126.1 GCA_947492745.1 uncultured Cyclobacteriaceae bacterium
TCGAAGTGTACTTTCTTTCCCATCTTGGAAATTAATCAATATATACGACATTAAAAATATTAATCTGTATAAAACCTAAATTTGTATTACTCTCTACTGCCTCATGGAACAGGAGAACGAAAACAATAATGAAGCCGACCCGAAACCTATGGGGAAAGAATGCCTACGGTCTGATGTCTTGCCTTGGCGGTGAACACCCACTTTGTGATCCTGCCCGAAGGACTGTGACAGGGATACGCTCTCAATGAGGAAGCCTATTCTTGATCAGGGCATATATTATCGTTCCTACCAATCCTCCTACAACCACAATAACTATGGATACAAAACCATGACCCAATAAAACGAACAAGGGTCCTGGGCAGGCACCTGTCATGGCCCAGCCCGCACCGAAGATGATTCCTCCGAAGAGATAACGGGCCACACTTTTCTGCTTTAGGGGCAAGTCGATGGGTCGGCCGTAGCGGTTATTGATTTTCAACTTTTTGATTAAGGCGATGCCCACTATCCCGACGAGCACGGCAGAGAGAATGATGCCGTACATATGGAACGACCGGAAACGAAACATTTCATAGATGCGGAACCATGAAATGGCCTCCGACTTGCTCATAACGATACCAAAGATGATGCCCAGTACCAAGTATTTCAATAATTTCATACTAATTACAATTTAACCCCGATCATGCGTTAGAACTTCGTCACGAGGGTTTGAATATCCATAAATCAGGGAGCTTTATTGGATTTAGCATAGCACCGCTATGGTGAATCCAAAAAACGTAGTGTAACGACCGGTTTGCAGCTATTTAGATCCGCAGTAGATTTTTCAACCCAAATTGATCAATAGGATTTCGTGATGAAAACATAATTGCAATAAAATCAGTGGTTTAGGTAAGGAGGCCTTTGTATCACTAAGGTGACGCACCTACGTAGTGTAAAGCCGCTGATCTAGAAGCAATTTATGTTCGGAATAGGAAGGCTATTGATTATTTTGGGTTTATGAGAAGAAAATAGGGAAGAGCAGATGGGTCATCAAGAGTCCTCCAAGGAAAAAGCCGATAACGGCAATCAAAGAAGGTAGCTGGAGCATGCTCAGGCCCGTGATGGCATGCCCAGAGGTACAGCCGCCAGCGTAGCGTGCGCCGAAACCGACCAGAAGCCCGCCTATCCACAGCCATAGAAAACCCTTGATGCTCAGGGCCTGTTCCAGACCGAAAAGGCCTTCGGGAAGGTAGTGGTCATGGCGACTATCGATACCCAATAGCCAGAGGTCTTCGATAACTTTTGGCGAAAGGTCGAGTGGCCCCTCTCCTATCAAAAAGAGCTTCGCTATAACACCACCGAGAACCGCCCCGACGACAAAAGTAATGTTCCACAACTGCGACTTCAGGTCTATCCGGAAATAGTCGCTGAGTTTTTCGGCACCGGCTAAGTGGCAGATAGTCCTGAAATTGGCCGAAACACCAAAGCTACGGTCGAAATAAAGTAAGAGCAGCATAACCATACCAATGGAAGGACCGGCAATGTACCAGGGCCAGGGCTGTAATAGGAAAGAAGGTAAGGGCATAAGTAAAATGGTATATTCATCCCAAAATGTCCATTAGAAAATCTATTCCGGACTTAACTGGCTTCAAATCAGTAAATGAATGCGTTTTTTGAATTCACCGTAGCGGTGCTACGCTGAACCCAAAAAAACGCACTGATGTATTGCCATTTAATACAAATTTGGGTTTTAAATGTCGTATAAGATTGCGCGGGTCATTTTTTTTCAATCAAGGCGAGAACCGCAGGGATAGCAGCGCTATCGCGAGGATTGTCAACGCAGAGTGAAGCAAAATGAACAGGAAGATAGGCAATATTTAAAAGCTAAGTTTGTATAAGTCCTCATGACGAAGTTCCAACGAACATTTTGGGTTCATCGGACACGGGTGTCCCAGTCAACCTATCGATATAGGATGGGATGATGCCCTTTTATCAGATTAATGGATTAATTATCAGTAGGTAATGTTACCTATCCTCTGTTTTACGAAGTTCCGGTACAAGATGCCTCACTGAGTGCTATTTGAGTTCCCTTAATGGCATTGAACCCACCTTGTACATCTACCAAATGCTTAAATCCGCGCGACTGTAGGATAGAAGCCATGATGACCGAGCGGTAGCCGCCCGCACAGTGGATATAATAGGTCGCATCCGCATGGATATCGTCCATGCGTTCATTGATGAAGTCCAGCGGTAGATTGGTAGCGCCCGATAGGTGCTGTCGAGCAAACTCCCCGGGTTTTCGTGCATCGAGAATGCGGATATTCCCATCCTGCCGCTGAATTTCCTCCAGTGCCATGGCCGTAATGGACCGAAGCTCCTCGGTGGCCTTGCCGGCGGAGGACCAGGCCGCGAAGCCTCCTTCCAGAAAACCTATGGTATGGTCATACCCGACACGGGAAAGGCGGGTAATGGCCTCTTCCTCCCTTTCCTTGGGTGCCACTAGCACGATGGCCTGATGTAGGTCCTTGATGAGCGCACCTACCCAAGGGGCAAAACTACCGTCCAGACCGATGAATATCGAGTTGGGGATGTGCCCTTGGACAAAGTCCGCGGCAGGGCGTACATCCAGCACCAGCGCGCCACTATCGGCGGCAGCTTCCAGTGCCGCTACGGACAGCGGGCGTTTTCCCTTGCTCAGTACCGTATCGAAGTCCGCATAGCCCTGTTTGTTCATCAGGGCATTTTTGGCAAAGTACTGTGGTGGAGGTAGAATGCCCTCCAGTACCTCTTGGATAAATTCCTCCTTCTTCATGTCGGCCCTCAGGGCATAATTGGTTACTTTTTGGTGCCCCAAGCTACTATAGGTCTCCTTGCTCATGTTCTTGCCACAGGCAGAACCCGCACCATGGGCAGGGTAGACCGTGACACTATCGGGCAGAGGCATGATTTTGCTCCGCAGCGAATCGTAGAGCATGCCTGCCAGGTCCTCCTTGCTCAGGTCCGAGCGAATGGCCAGGTCCGGTCGGCCCACATCTCCGATGAACAAGGTGTCCCCCGTGAAAATGGCCTGCGCCTGTTCTTCTTCATCCAGTAATAGGTAACAAGTAGACTCGGGGGTATGTCCCGGTGTGTGCAGGACCCGGATGCGGAGCTTGCCCAGAGTGAGCAGTTCGCCGTCCTGGGCTTGGTAACTGGCATACTCCGTATCGGCCTGTGGACCGAATACGATCTGCGCCCCCGTTTTCTGGGCCAAGTCGACATGTCCCGAAACAAAATCGGCATGGAAGTGGGTCTCGAAAATATACTTTATCGTCGCGCCGCGCTGTTTGGCCTTTTCCAGGTAGGGTGCCGATTCCCGCAAAGGGTCGATGATAGCGGCCTCCCCTTCGGATTCGATGTAGTAGGCCGCCTCCGCTAGGCATCCCGTATAGATCTGTTCTATCTTCATTGCTTATGGTTTTTTGTCCTTTACCTGATTACTGAACCTTGGTCAGGGCCGGGCACTTCTTTCAGAGAAAGGATGTCCAACACGCTATCCCAAGTATACTGATTCAAGGGTACAAAGCTATGGACTCTTTCGCAAAAGCAGTGTAACAATAGTTACTTCGAGCTTACTTTTTTGTCTGCGTGGCCATCGCCCTTAAGGTATAGGATTGCCGCTCAGCACTTTTATCGAAGTGGGCTACCGCGTCCGCAGTTTTCACAAAGAGGGCATCCTCGCCGAGGATATCGATGAGCCCGCTTCGGTAGAGCATGTCCCGGGTAGGTCCTCTGGTCCCTGCCAGGTAAAACACGATGCCCCTGTCCTGTAAGTTCTTGATGATGTCCTCCAGTACCACCAGTGCCGTAGCATCGATATGGTTGATGGTCCCCGAACTCAGTACGACCAAGCGCAGGTCCTCTCCCTTTTGGCGGACCATCTCACTCAGCCGACTTTTGAAGTAATCCACATTACCGAAGTAAAGCTGTGCATCAAAACGGAGGATGAGCACATCCCTTCGGCGAATCACATTACTGAAGCGCAGGACATTTTTATAGTGTTTGGTCCCTTCCACTAGGGCCAGCTCAGCGATGTGCGGATGGGCCGTTCTATAGATCAGTGCGAGCAGGGCCGAGAACACTCCCGTGACAATACCCTCAATGATACCGATACCCAGCGTTATGAAAAAGGTAAGGGCATAGACCACAAACTCATCTTTCATATGGCGCCATAAGCGCAGCGGATAGTCGAAGCGGATGAGCTTGTAGACACTCACCAGTATGATAGCGGCCAGTACGGCCTTGGGCAGGTAATAGAACCAATCCGTGAAAAAGAGCAAGGTGAGCGCCACTACTGCCGCGCTGATGAGCGCGGCGAGATTGGTCCGGGCACCCGCCTGCTCATTGATAGCAGAGCGGGACAGTCCCCCAGAGCTGGGGAAAGACTGGAACAGTGCTCCCGTGATATTGGCCATACCCAGCGCGATGAGTTCCTGGTGGGCATCCAACCGGGATGCCTTATGCTTTTCGGCCATGGCCTTGGACACGGAGATGGCTTCCATGAAAGTAATGATGGCCAGCGTCAGTGCCGTGGGAAACAATGCCCGGATATCCGCCCAGGCCAGTTTCGGTACCTGAAAAGAGGGGAACCCTTTCGGGATGGTCCCGATGATGTCCAGTCCCTCTTGCTCCAGTCCCCGGAACTTCACCGCGACTATACTGAGTACCACGATGAGGAGGGCACCCGGTACCGGGAGGTGGAAGCGCTTGGTAAAAAAGAGTATAAGTATGCCCAGTACACCTATCGAAAGCGGTAGCACTTGAGCATGCCGGCCTCCTTCCAGCAGTTGGAGTAGGACCGAGAAGGCATTTTGACTGTTGAGAACGGGTATGCCCAACAGGTATTTGATCTGATTGATCCCTATGATGATGCCCGCTGCACAGACAAAAGCACTGATGACGGGCCTAGAGAGAAAATTGGCGATGAAGCCAAAACGCAGGATGCCCAATAGCAACTGGAGGATACCGACCATCAGGGCCAGTCCTATGGCCATAAAGGTATACTGCGCCGTACCCGTGACCGCTATTGCCGATAGCCCTGCAAATACCAGTAGCGAATCCGTAGCGACAGGCCCCACGGCCAGTTGCCTGGAAGTGCCCAGTACCATATAGGCCAGTTGTGGTACCATGGCGGCATAGAGACCGTAGACGGGAGGGAGTCCCGCGATCATGGCATAGGCCATACCCTGCGGTATCAAGACGATACCGACCGTAAAACCCGCCGTCAGGTCCCCTTTCAGCCAAGCGCGCTCATACTGCTTCGCCCATCGCAGGAAGGGCAGAAATTTTTCCATGCCTGTTTTTTACAAATCTAAATCAACACAAAATATCCCATAGTAACAAAGGTTACTTTAGAAGGACATCTTTTATGGACCGGCTTTGCACTCTGGAAAAAATCGCTACACCGACAGAGAAAGTACTATCGATAATGGGGCTTGCTGTGTATTCGTCAATTTTTATTCGGCTTCTAAGCCCCTGCCTATGGAGCAGAATGGAGGTCCAACAGTTCCACACGGTTGCGGTGCAGCTTTACCCGGCCCCGATGCTCCAGACTTTTGAGCAGTCTGGAGATGACGACCCTAGAGCTGTGCAGGTCATCGGCTATCTGCTGATGGGTAGCCAGTACGGAAGTCTTTCTCAGAAGCCGCGCTTTCTCTCGGAGGTAATTGTACAGGCGTTCGTCCATTTTCAAAAAAGCCAAGTTGTCCACGGCTTCGAGCAGCTCCTCGAAGCGCTCATGATAACTGTTCAGCACAAAGGCCCTCCATGAGGCATAGGCGGCCATCCACTGTTCCATCTGAGCCAGAGGGAGTAAGACCAGTGTCCCTTTGGTTTCGGCCACTGCTGCGATTTTGCTCCTACTATTGCCCATACAGCAGGAAAGCGTCATGGCACAGGTATTGCCCCGGCCTATGAAGTACAAGAGCAGTTCTTCTCCTTCGCTATCCTGTCGGAGTATTTTTAGGATGCCATCGAGTACCAAGGGCATGTACCGTAGCTGCTCGCCATAGTGTATCAGATAATCTCCCGCTGCTACCGTTTTTAGATAGGCGACAGCGGCCATTTCTTCCACCAGCTCTTGTTCGAAGAGAGAAGGATAGGCCTGATGTAGGTTTTCCTGTAAGCGGATAGGGTCGATAATGGGCATGACCAAAAATAGGGGTGTCACTGTCCCCATGCAAGTATTAACAGATATCCCGAGTACCGACATTAGTATCAAGCACTTGATAAATCACGCATTTACAGGTAAATTCACTGGGAAAAATGGGTATATCCCTAAAGAGAAGTGAACTCATCAAATAGGCTACTCTGATCGGGTGGGCCTTTACCCGACTTATAAGAGATACGATGGGCCAAGAAAACAAGAAGAAAGCAAGCTAGTTGTTGAATGATGTACGCCATAGTAGATATTGAAACCACGGGAGGCTATGCTTCCCGGAACAAGATAACGGAGATAGCCATTTTTATCCATGACGGCACACAGATCGTGGACAGTTACGAAACCCTGATCAATCCGGAAAGGAACATCCCCTCACACATCACCGCGCTGACAGGCATCACCAATGATATGGTCGCCACCGCCCCCAAGTTCTATGAAGTCGCCAAAAAGATACTGGAGTTTACCGAAGGGATGGTATTCGTGGCACATAATGTGAACTTCGATTATTCCTTCATCAAGAGCGAGTACGAAAGCCTTGGAGGCAGTTTTCACAGAAAAAAGCTCTGTACGGTACGACTGAGCCGTAAGATCATACCGGGCCTACCTTCCTATAGCTTGGGCAACCTGTGCCAGCAGGTCAATATCCCCCTGAACGACCGCCATCGCGCCGCAGGAGATGCGGAGGCCACGGCCAAGCTCTTTGGCCTCTTGGTCAGCACCGATGAAGATGGCCATATCGAAAAGGCACTGAAAGGAAACTCCCGAGAGACCATCCTGCCCCCCAACTTGGCCAAAGAAGATTTTACCCAGCTGCCGCACTTGGCGGGGGTATACTACTTTCACGATGTGAAAGGTCAGGTCATCTATGTCGGCAAGGCCATCGATATCAAAAAACGGATCACGGGCCACTTCTCCGGTAGTGCCAAGGAGTGGAGCAAGCAGCACATCCGCAATGAAATCCACAACATCAGCTACGAACTGACGGGCAACGAACTGGTGGCCCTGCTCCTCGAATCCCATGAAATCAAGCGGCTGTGGCCCCGATATAACCGCGCCCAGAAAAACACGGGCACGAACTGGGGCATATTCAGTTATGAGGACCGAAAGGGCTACCTGCGCGTGGGTATCAATCGGATGAATCCCGTCCAACAACCCTTATTGACTTTCAAGTCGCATGAGGAAGCCAGAAAGTTCCTGTCCGAGAAAGTGAAGGAGTACGGACTTTGTCCCAAGTACTGCGGCCTACAAAAAGCCCCCAAGGCCTGTTTTGACTACCAAATCGGGGCTTGCCAAGGGGCCTGTGTGGAAAAAGTCAGTACGGAAGATTACAATCGCCAAGTGGAAAAGGCCATAGCGAGTTTTGCCAGTGACAAACACTCTTTTGTCATCTTCGGAAAGGGGCGCAACGCAGAAGAGACGACACTGGTCCTCGTGGAACAGGGTGCCTATCAGGGGTTCGGCTATATGGACAAAAATACATCCATCGGCGATTTCGAAACCGCCAAGTCCCATGTAAAACACTACAAAGACAACCAAGAAGTACAGCGCATCATCTATGGACATTTGAAGAAAGTCGCCGCGGACCAAGTCCATTTTTTCGATGCCGAAGGGGTCCGACAAGGGTAGGTGGGGCCAGCCTGCCGCGGGAGCAAAGATAGCATGTCGCGCTAGCTAGCGAAGGTTTCAACCCGGGTCATGCATTGGAAAATCTACTGCGGATCTAAATAGCTGCAAACCGGTCGTTGTACTACGTTTTTTGGATTCACCATAGCGGTGCCCTGCTAAATCCGATAAAACTCCCTGATTTATGGATATTTAAACCCTCGTTACGAAGTTCCAACGCATGATCAGGGTTCAAAAAAACACGTCCTTTCACTGATTTACCAATGGGCAATTGCTCAGGTGGAACTTAAAAAGACCACTTTGGTTTTGTCCGCCTTGACCATCGCCTTGAAGAACGTCGTCAGTTCAGGATATTTTTCCACGGGGAAGCGCCCTTTTTTCATATGGACAGTGCGCACGTAGGTCAGTTTATCCGCCTCCATGGTAAAAGAAGCTTCGTAAGTCCCGAATTCAGAGCGGATAGTAATGGGTCGGGGGAGGTATTCGGTATGGATTCCTTCGGGCAAATGGTAGACAATAGTGTCACTGTCCACATAGGCCTGAGAGCGGATGATGTCCGTTTTGCGTTCTGCGTTTTTGGCCGGCACATAGTCGAAGCGGTTCATCAGGTTGGGCTTCAGAAAAACCCTCTTTCCACTTACCGTGGCGAATTTTCTCAGCTTCAGTTCCAATGCGAGCTTGGCAAGGGGTATTTTTCCGCCTTCCTGCGATAGGTCGAACCTTTCCAGTTCAAAGTTGGGAATGTCGATGGTAGTGTACAACCATTTTTTCTGTTGTTCCTTACCCTGATGCAGGTAATGGTTCAGGCCCATGTTCTCATATTGCAGACCGCTATAAATGGTCTCTACAGTGGCACCGGCGTGGCCGGTCTTGTCCAAAGTGACGGTAGCTTTGCGTTCTTGTCGATTGACTGACTTGGGATAGAAGGGCGTATGGACTATCTTTCCACCATCCTCGGTAATAAGGAGTACGTCACGGTCTCCAGTGAAGGTTCCCAGATAGCCAAAGGGATTGGTCTGGCTGGTACATTCCAGCCATAGGGTATCGCCTGCGTTGGGCACACATACGATGACGTGATTGAACTGCAAACTGGGAAAATCCTTTCTGAGCGGGGCGGCATCTTCTCCCGCCCTGACCAGAGTGTAGTGCGCGGGTATGCCGACACCATTTAACAAAGCTCGGGTATAATAGGATAGTGCCTTGCAGTCACCATATCCTTTTTCATCCACTAGGGCAGGTTCAAAGGGTTGCCAGCCTCCGATACCCAGCTGGATACTGACATAGCGGGTTTTGTTCTGTAGGTACTCATAGACCCGCCGAACCTTTTCTTCATCGGAAGAGGCCTTGGAGGTAAGTACTCGGACTTCGCTCATGGTCTCTTCGGGAACCGTGCCCAATTTTTCAAAGAGCAGATTTTGCCATTCTGCTAATCCATCCCAGGTACTCAGGTCTCCCTGATAGCCCTCTATCTCGAACTTGGAAGGTGCAAGGTGAATCAAGGGAACCCGTTCACCGAAGGCGGGACCATACGCTTCGGACTGTAGGGCTTTTAGATGGTCAAAATGCCAGATGTAGGTATTGCTTTCGTTGCTTGTGGACAGTACAGGCTCCGGGGCATGGGAGGAATCATAGCGTAAGGGCAGTGTACTGGGAGTGATGACTTTCAACAGTGCTTTTTCCGCAGAATATCGATAACTGTCGATGGGCGCCCAGGTAGGATAGTACAATAGGCCGTCGTATACGATCTCGTACTCAAGTACCAAGGTTATCGGATAGTCATTGCGCGTAGGTTGTAGGTCAGCATACAGCACGCGGTTATCCGAGAGCAGAGAGAAGCCATCGTAGCTGCTATAGTCTTTGAAGTCACCCTTTTTCAAATGTTTGATAAGACTGCCCAGGGCATCGTAGGTATCTACGCTCAAGCTACTGACCTTGGTCAGGCCCTCACTGTAGTCCAACTGTATCTTGGCTTTGTACCTGGCCTTATCGTTCAGGAGTGTGATTATCTTTTTGACCCTTTTCACTCCTTTTTTCTCTGATTTCACTTCGAATACCATTTCTTCAAAGCGCAGGACGGCATCGGCATTGGCTTTCAGGTCTTCGGGGATGGCACTGAGCGCATAAGGATTCTGTGCTTGCAAGTGAAGGGAGAGCAGTACTCCGAACAGTAGACAGCTCGCATAGTGATAGTATTTTTTCATAGCGCGATTGGGATGATTTCGGGCTTCCATTAGTTGGCTTTCTTCAGTACGAGCTGTTCCGATTGCTTGGCGACCATCTTAGCGAAGAACTCCCTCAGGGTGGAGTAATCCTGAGCTGTGAAGAGGTTTTTCTTGATGTCCAGCGTACTGGTAATGGCGACGACATTGCCCATGGTGGTGATACTGTAGGTATACTTACCTGCTTTCCCGGGAAGGGCGATGAGCATGGTTTCGGGCTGTTCGTCGATGGTATATCCTTCGGGTAAGGTCAGTTTGACGATATCGGTCGTCTTCCAAGGGCAGGCAAAGCTAACGGGAAACGCTCTCTCCAGTGTTTTGAAGGGATTTTCTTCCCATCGGCCATCTCGCAATGGATTGATGTAGATCATATTACCGAAGGCCTCCCCACCCTCTTCGATTTCGATTTCGTAACTTTCCTTGAAAGGTTTTCCAAGGGCCCTCTCGTTTTTGAATTTGGCATTTTTAACGGTCCATTGATGCTCATTGGCAAAATTTTCAAGGTATTCTTCCTTTCCTTGACTAAAGTATTTTTGGCGCGATTCTTTGGCACTGTAGCCCTTGGAGGAATAGGATAGCTTTCCGGTGAGGCTCCCGTCCTCAGCCAGTACCCAGTCGGCGGCGCTCCGCCTATTGTCTCGACCGTAGGGAGTCAAAGAAATCCAATAGGAGTCGTTTTTTCGCACTGCACGGCCCGTCTCATTGATACACTGGGCGGGTAACATCCCAAAGGGAATCAAAGGGTCCGTAGCATCCAAGGCCAAGGTGAACTCACCGACAGTGACGGCACATATGGTATTGTTGAACTGATTGACCAGTGGGTACTGTGTGCGTACCCTACCATGATTACGGGTACTGAGCAGGACGGGGTCTGCCCGCAGCCCTGCTTCTTTCAGTAGTAAGGTCAGTATCAGATTGATTTCCGCACTGTTTCCTTTTTTGGCTTCGTAAGCCTTTTTCAGATTTGCGGAGCTGGAGGCAAACAGCTCCGTGGCACCATTCCATGTCATGGTATTGACGACATGGGCATGGATTTTTTGTGCTTTGGCCATGGGTTCCGTTTCCCCAAAGGTCAGTGTCTCGGCTATTTTTTTGAAATAGGCCGACTTCCCGATAAGACCACCGAACTGAGAATGCTCCAGCATCCTTTTGTCCAGCTGGGGCCAAGTGCCCATCACGGGCTGGTAGGGAGTTCTGGGAAAATTGATTCCCCTTAACTGAAACTCTACCTTAGAGATATAATCATCTTCGGTGGTCATGAAAGGTTCCTGTTTGAAAGCAGGGACATCGGCTGCAGCTAAGTGATAGGCCGTAAAACCGGCCGTCTCCGAGGCTCCCGCACCTATGGTATAGTGTTGTACGCCATTGGTCTTTTCATTGACCATCATAGGGACATAGCCCTGTGTCAATAGTTGATATTCGTAATACTCGATAAACTTAGCACGGTATTCGCTCCAGACCGTAGGTATGGAAGACTGGAAGGTCCAGGGCTGGAAATTGAACAGAAAATCAGAAACAATACGGTAGGAGTACTCCAGAACAGAGCCCTCTTTGACATTGGGCATGGTAAATTTTATACGGTCGCTATATTCACTGACCTCCTCTTCGAAAATAGCATTTCGGGCCAGTTTGGTCTTGGTCAGCAGTCCTTTCTCCATGGTGTAGGTATAGCCTTTGATGTTATTTACCTTTTCTCGATTACCATTGTTATGATAGACGGGTATGCTGACATCGGCATGTTCATAACCGTCTTTGGTCAGTATCTTTATACGGGTATGCCGCTCATAGATCAACTGAAAGGTGCCCTTTGTACCCACATCGATGTGGGTGGAGCCGATATCGCTCAGCACCACGGCACTGGCGGAGGAGTCTTTCGCATAGACCTGCATTTCCATTTCCGCTTTTGAAACCTTACCAAATTTAATTGCCTTTTTCTGCGCGGTAAGTACATGTGCCGCACATAGTAAAAGAGAAAAAATGAAGAAATACCTGTATCTTTGAAAGCTCATTTATAAAAATTGTGTTGATGGATTCATTCAATGCACAAAAAGAATCAATCAAGCAATTAAAGTCAATATTTATTATTGCTAATTTTATATTTTATCACCTGATTCCATGAACTCTTACCGATTTGGCTAAAACAAAAACGACATACTTTTGTCAGGAATGCGGCTATGAGTCCGCCAAATGGCTGGGCAAATGCCCCTCTTGCGATACTTGGAACAGCTTTCAGGAAGAGCTGGTCACCAAGACCAAAAATCCTGGTCCTGAGTGGGTAACGGGTGCTGACTCAAAGACCCGTAAGCCTGTCGCGCTATCCGAAATAGAGATTCACGAAACCACCCGCTGGTCGACGGGCAGTAAGGAACTCAACCGTGTTCTGGGCGGAGGCCTGGTACCCGGCTCTCTGGTGCTCATCGGTGGCGAACCCGGCATAGGCAAGTCTACGCTGATGCTTCAAGTATGCCTCGCCATCAAAGGCAGGAAAGTACTCTATATCTCCGGGGAGGAGAGCGCACAGCAGATAAAAATGCGGGCCGAGCGATTGGGTAAGGTTTCCCCCGACTGCTACCTGCTCACAGAGACCACCACTCAGGACATCTTCAAACATATCCGCACACTGGAGCCTCATCTGGTCGTGGTCGACTCGGTGCAGACCTTGCACTCAACGATGATGGAGTCCACACCCGGGAGTGTATCACAGGTCAAACAGTGCACGGCCGAGTTCATGCAGTTCGCCAAAAGTTCGGCTACCCCCGTGATGCTCATCGGTCATATCACCAAGGACGGAGCCATAGCCGGACCGAAAGTACTGGAACATATGGTCGATACCGTCCTCCAGTTCGAAGGCGACCGTCACCTTTCCTACCGTCTACTGCGCACGACCAAGAACCGTTTTGGTTCCACGGCCGAGCTGGGCATCTATGAGATGATGAACATCGGACTACGGGAAGTATCCAACCCTTCCGAGATACTGATTTCGCAAAAAGAAGGCGACTTCAGCGGGGTGACCATCGGAGCGACCATGGAAGGCAACCGTCCCCTGCTCATCGAAATTCAGGCCTTGGTCAGTACCGCTGCCTATGGCACCCCACAGCGAAGCTCTACAGGTTATGATGCCAAACGACTGAATATGCTCTTGGCCGTATTGGAGAAAAGGGGCGGTTTCCGCTTGGGCCTACAGGACGTCTTCCTGAACATGGCCGGAGGCATCAAGGTCATCGACCCCGCCGTGGACCTGGCCGTCTGTGCTGCTATTATCTCCTCACTAGAGGAAATCGCCATATCCGATAAGGTATGCTTTGCCGCAGAAGTAGGTCTGGGAGGAGAGCTAAGGGCCGTCAATCGGGTGGAAAGCCGGATAGCCGAGGCCGAGAAGCTGGGATTTGAGCTGATCTACATCTCCAAGTTCGGTAAAAAGGGCCTGGACCTGACGCAGTATAACATCAAGGTGATGCCACTGGGCAAGCTATCGGAAGTATTCGAAGCCTTGTTTGGCTGATATATTCCGAGTTAATGATGCTTTTGACAGGCCTGTGGCGCAAGTCTCCGCTGACGATTGCAGAGCCTCCCTAACACAAGCGTCCGCTTGTGCTCCCAAGATGAAGACCAGCATCACCTACAAATTTTTACCATGCCCAAAATGAGATATACAGGGCATCATACCCAACTGCATCCGAGCATCGGCTACCTGTAATACAAATTTAGGTTTTAAATGTCGTATAAGATTCCGCGGGTCATTTTGTTTCAATCAAGGCGAGCACCGCAGGGATAGCAGCGCTATCCCGAGGATTGTCCACGCAGAGTGAAGCAAAATGAACAGGAAGATATGCGATATTTGAAAGCTAAGTTTGTATAAGTACCTCGTGTACGATGCTGCTCACCGGCCCAGAGTGCGGCAGAAATATTCAAAACCTTACTGGTAATCGGATAATTTTTCGGATATTGAAGAAAAGAAAGCTACGGGCCTAAGATTTCGAGCAGCAAATGATTCGCTGCTTCCTCGAAGAAAGGGGCAAAAAGAAATTTGTACGGGTCAAAGAAGATTGTCGGAAGGAGAACTCAGTAGTGTATAGCTTATTCAACGGTATCGAAAGCTCCCATAGTCTGATTTCCTTAGCGGTTCGCTGGTGGTAAAGTGAAGTTTATGGAATAGAAAAGAACAAAACTGACAGCCTTTTTTTGAGGCTTACGGCATATGAAAAGTCGTCGACCCCAAGGTCAGAGTACTTGTCGATTCTCTTCGAAAGCATGAAAAAGCCTAAAAACCGCCAAAATAGCTCAAAAAGGAGGTTGTCGATGCACGGGCAAAAATACCTTATCGGTGGTCGACGACTTTTGATGAGAGCATATGAAGTAGAAAACCCTATTGGGAGTGTTTTTAGCATGTTTTTACGCTAAAAACCCACGGCCTCTAATCGCACCATACTGGAATTGAAATCCCTCTGTAAGTGCTTCTCCTTGAGGAATAACAATACCTCTAATCGCACCATACTGGAATTGAAATTAATCCATTGGCAAGGCTCATCTATAGTGTAATTAACCTCTAATCGCACCATACTGGAATTGAAATAACTATGAGGATTGAGCTTATTTCTATACAAATCTGTTCCTCTAATCGCACCATACTGGAATTGAAATTGTCGGTTGGGTTGGGTGCTGTTCGGTTGGAAAAAGCCTCTAATCGCACCATACTGGAATTGAAATAAATGACGTGTAAGAATACAATTTTATCCCCTCTCCCCTCTAATCGCACCATACTGGAATTGAAATGGAAATATTAGCAATTCTCTGAACGGTCTTGGGGTCCCTCTAATCGCACCATACTGGAATTGAAATCAATTCCCAATTCTGGATTGCCGTAACCCAAACTTCCCTCTAATCGCACCATACTGGAATTGAAATTGTAAAGGGTGTAACGGGGTCACCCGGAGCCAGTCCCCTCTAATCGCACCATACTGGAATTGAAATGCGATAGTTTTTTCAAGCTTATTGAGTCCTTCCACCTCTAATCGCACCATACTGGAATTGAAATGATCCCTTTGCCGGCATAATAGAAACCTCTCGCTTTCCTCTAATCGCACCATACTGGAATTGAAATTTAGCGCGAGCCGCCCAAACTGATACAGTCCAGCATACCTCTAATCGCACCATACTGGAATTGAAATAAATCTCGTTCATATTTTTTGTTGAAATTACCTCAAACCTCTAATCGCACCATACTGGAATTGAAATCAAGTACTTTTTTGTTGTCCATTACGCATATTGCGCCCCTCTAATCGCACCATACTGGAATTGAAATTCTTCTGAATATGCGTAAATTGCACTTTTGGAAGGTCCTCTAATCGCACCATACTGGAATTGAAATAGCACACCCACATTGAATCCGTCCATAACGTCGAATCCTCTAATCGCACCATACTGGAATTGAAATTCTTCAAAAGTCACGAAAAATGGAACTAAATACAATCCTCTAATCGCACCATACTGGAATTGAAATTTTTTTGCCTGTTTTTGACGTGAAAAACAAGGAATTCCTCTAATCGCACCATACTGGAATTGAAATATTGAATTTAGGTCAAATCCAGTCGTATCCTGAATGCCTCTAATCGCACCATACTGGAATTGAAATTCAACCGCATCTCGGTAATTATCGGAAAAGTCCAAACCTCTAATCGCACCATACTGGAATTGAAATTTTTGTAAATCAAATTTACTATTAATCCAATCAATACCTCTAATCGCACCATACTGGAATTGAAATCTCTTTTTCAGAGTTCATGCGCTCACAGTTATCGAACCTCTAATCGCACCATACTGGAATTGAAATTCAAAAGGGAGAGCCTTGACAGCATGGTACACTCTTCCTCTAATCGCACCATACTGGAATTGAAATACTATTACCTTAAGCTCGTCTTCCAGTCTTTTTTTGCCTCTAATCGCACCATGCTGGAATTGAAATTCTTTATAAAGAAAAAGAAATGGAACTAAAGAAACTCCTCTAATCGCACCATACTGGAATTGAAATAGCCCAACACAAAGTCGGGTTCAGGAAGTCAGATATCCTCTAATCGCACCATACTGGAATTGAAATAAGCTGCAATTGTTCGTTGCATTCTGTCTACAAATCCCTCTAATCGCACCATACTGGAATTGAAATAACGTACTCTTCGTCATCTTCGTCGTCCCCAACTCTCCTCTAATCGCACCATACTGGAATTGAAATCCAAGAACCGTGCCAAGTAGTGCTTCAGATCTTGGGCCTCTAATCGCACCATACTGGAATTGAAATTTAAAAGCCCAAGTTTTCGAAAAAAGTGCAACTTTTCCTCTAATCGCACCATACTGGAATTGAAATTAGAACCTTCCAAAAGTGCAATTTACGCATATTCAGCCTCTAATCGCACCATACTGGAATTGAAATTCCACATCCCTTATTTCGTCCCGTTTTTTGGGAAATCCTCTAATCGCACCATACTGGAATTGAAATAGACGTTGATGTATTATGAAAATGGGTTGAACAATCCCTCTAATCGCACCATACTGGAATTGAAATTTTTCTCCCATGCTGGAAGTTCATGACGAAAGTAATCCTCTAATCGCACCATACTGGAATTGAAATCGGTCAAATTCAAAAAAGGTCATAAAAACAACGGACCCTCTAATCGCACCATACTGGAATTGAAATGAATTGAGAAAGTTTTGGACTATTCATGTACCTTGACCTCTAATCGCACCATACTGGAATTGAAATTTTTTTTCTTGATAAGTTCATAGAAAAGCACGAAATCCTCTAATCGCACCATACTGGAATTGAAATGCCCCTACTGCCGGCACGGTTGTTGCTATACCCGGCCTCTAATCGCACCATACTGGAATTGAAATAGCTCGCGATTCAGGCGGCGCGACTCTTTGTTGAAACCTCTAATCGCACCATACTGGAATTGAAATTGGACTGAAGGCATCTTAATCCCAGTTTATCAAATCCCTCTAATCGCACCATACTGGAATTGAAATCTTTGTTTCGTGACATAAACAATCCGCACCTGCTCACCTCTAATCGCACCATACTGGAATTGAAATCTTCTTCAAAATATAACGATTCGCCTACTCGTGGAACCTCTAATCGCACCATACTGGAATTGAAATGGGAACAAAGGGTGTACGGAGGACTTGCGGGCTATGCCTCTAATCGCACCATACTGGAATTGAAATTACTATATCCTTCATACCCTCACCTAACGCCCTCCTCCTCTAATCGCACCATACTGGAATTGAAATTTTCAGCGAATCGCAACTCAATAGGTCAAGATTCATACCTCTAATCGCACCATACTGGAATTGAAATAGGTCTTCGTTTATTATATAATCTTCGAATTCATTCCTCTAATCGCACCATACTGGAATTGAAATTTTGATAAATTTACCAAAAAAAACAGGAGGCTGACCCCTCTAATCGCACCATACTGGAATTGAAATAAAATTCAGGCATACAGGATGTTGAGAATATAAGTATCCTCTAATCGCACCATACTGGAATTGAAATATAAGGGGGGGCGATTTTATTCTTTATTACCTTTACCTCTAATCGCACCATACTGGAATTGAAATTGAAGACCGAGACCCTGGGAACCCTTTGGTTTGCGGCCTCTAATCGCACCATACTGGAATTGAAATAGGCAACTCCGAAACGAATCTTTCCGCCTTCCGTCCTCTAATCGCACCATACTGGAATTGAAATTGACGAAAGACCTTTGAAAAGTCCAAATAATTCAGGCCTCTAATCGCACCATACTGGAATTGAAATCAGCCCGAAAGGCTTAACAATTTACAATTCTTTCCCCCTCTAATCGCACCATACTGGAATTGAAACCAAGGCTTTTGTTGAATTTTTTCGCCTGAAAGCAAAAGTCTATAGAGCCTTGGTTCGCGAGGGGCGGTGCGGCAAGGTAGCGCGTATGAGCAAATGGTCGCCGAGAAGGATG
>CANLOE010000127.1 GCA_947492745.1 uncultured Cyclobacteriaceae bacterium
GATTCGTTCGGCATAGCACCGCTATGGTGAGTGAAGACCGGTGGGCAAAGCTTCCGGTATGAAGCTATTTATGCGCGAAATAGCTTCTCTATTGATCATTTTGGGTTTAACCCAGATCATGCGTTGGAACTTCGTAACGAGGGTTTAAATGTCAACAAAACAAGGAGTTTTATTGGGTTTAGCATAGCACCGCTATGGTGAATTCAAAAAACGTAGTACAACAATTGATTTGCAGCTATTTAGATCTGCTGCAGATTTTCCAATGCATGATTCGGGTTTAAAAAGGGAAAGAGTATGTCGAGAATTGTGGGTAGAGGAAAAAAAGTATAGAAATGATTCAAGGTACTCTAAGATCGATCGAAATCCTGATATTAAAGAAGACGATACCGGTGTCACATATACCCTAAGCTTACCCGCCAGCTACAGAATTAATTGGGGACTTTAAATGAAAACGGAAACTTCACCACCGCCTTTTAGGTATTTGATTATGTTTTTCATATTGCTTTTTTCTATTTGTAAATAGACTGTAAATGGCAAGAAAATAGTTTACAAAAAAGACTTTTCGCTAAACCTAAGTATTCAATGCTTTTAAAGGCATGACAACAATTCATTTATATCATGAATAAAAACCCTTCGTTATGAATCTTGATTAAGAAGGATAGGTAAACTATTGGACGCGAACCCTTCCTGAGGTTACGTGAGTTAACGCTTGACTAATCGATATTGACAAACAAGACAAAATCCAAGAAACCCATGCAAGCTGCATGGGTTCTGTGCCGTATAGCAACTAAAATTACCGGTCAAGCTTTATTTCTGTCCATACAGTTTAGGTCATCAAAAGCTTGGGTCAGGCGCTTGATGAAGTTTTTCTCCCCTTCCCTGAGCCATGTTCTGGGATCATAGTATTTCTTATTGGGGCTTTCTTCGCCATCAGGGTTCCCTATCTGAGATTGTAGGTAGTCTTTCTTACCTTCATAATAGTCTTTGATACCATCCCAGAAAGCCCACTGCATATCGGTATCGATATTCATTTTGACCGCACCGTATTCAATGGCTTCACGTATCTGTGATTTCGGTGAACCGGAACCTCCATGAAACACAAAATTAACGGGTGCAGGACCTGTACCGAACTTTTCGATAATATGGTCTTGAGAATTTTTCAGGATAATGGGTCGAAGTTCAACGTTTCCGGGCTTGTACACACCGTGAACATTTCCGAATGCAGCAGCTACCGTAAAATCCACTCCTACTTCGAGTAGTTCCTTGTAAGCATAGGCGACCTCTTGGGGTTGAGTGTACAGTTTGGAGCTGTCCACATCCGAGTTATCTACACCATCTTCTTCGCCCCCCGTCACACCGAGTTCGATTTCGATGGTCATTCCCATTTTGGACATTCTTTTGAAGTACTCCTTACTGGTGGCAATGTTTTCTTCAAGAGGTTCCTCGGAAAGGTCTAGCATATGGGAGCTGAACAAGGGTTTCCCTGTTTTTTCATAATGCTCTTCACCTGCTTCCAACAGGCCATCGATCCATGGCAGAAGTTTCTTTGCTGCATGGTCGGTATGAAGGATAACGGGTACTCCATAATGCTTCGCCATGTTATGAACATGGTAGGCACCTGAGATACCTCCGGCGATAGCAGCCTTCTGCCCGTCATTGGACAATCCCTTGCCAGCGAAAAACTGCGCTCCTCCGTTAGAAAATTGTATGATAACAGGCGAGTTGACCTCTCTGGCAGTTTCCAATACCGCATTGACGGAATTGGTCCCGATAACATTGACCGCCGGCAGGGCGTAATTGTTATCATTGGCATGGTTCAATAAATCCCTGGCTTCCTGTCCTGACAGAACTCCCGGTGCGAATAATGTTGATGCTACGCTCATAGTCATAATTGGTAGAAATGTGATTAGCAGTGCTAATGTGAAAATAATACAATGCTTGTCATTGATAGAGCTAAACCCCATCATAACCTTCAATGGTATTCACTAAAACAATTGTATGACCATAAGCGATGGCCAATGGCCATTTATCCTAGCGAGATAATCAAAGATATCGTAAAATAAGGAACCTCACAATCAAGCCTTCCAGTTAAGTAAATAAATTCGATATCATGAAGTATCGATGTCCTATCTATACCGTGCGGGGTATCAGTGTTTGATAATTCTGGTCATATACTGTGTTCGGCCATGAAATATACTTAAAAAATAGACCCCCTTAGCCAATTCGGATAAATCCAGTGTATAGCTGCCCCTGCCCACATCAGTCCATGGTACAGCAACTGTTCTCCCATGAGTGCTGTACAGGAGCAGCTCGATAGGTTTTCCTTTTTCCTCCGCTTCGAGGGTCATCAGGGCCGTCGTGGGGTTGGGATAAAGGGTGAAATTCTTCTCAAAATCATTGATTTTCAATCCCGTAAAACGTTCTGTGGTAATGTTGGAATAAGCAGAGAAAGCCGTACCATTAAAAGAACGTAAGCGATAGGCATAGGCAAGGCCACTAGTGATGTTCTTGTCCTCATAGGCAAGCGTCGCAGCAGCAACTTCAGCTATCAGCTCGAATGGAGCAGACTCTCCCCCTATTGAACGTTCAATAGCAAAGCCCCTGGCCACACTACCATCATGCTCCCAAGTAAGTAGGATGCTTCCTCCATTGACTTCCAATGTTAGGTTACCCGGTGGATTCGGTACGACAGCTTCTACCGGTACGGTGACGGTCACTGGAGTAGCATCGGTAGTACCATAGTCGTTACTGGCTCTTAAAAGTATCGTGTAAGGACCCGATGATACTTCCGAAAGGATAAAATCGGTCTCATCGGGTCCCAAACTGACCTCTAAAATAGGCTCGGAACCGGAAGATCCTCCTTCGAAAACCACGATATCAAACCTCTCCACGTCGGAAGAAAGACTTTCCCATGTCAGCGCTATTTCTCTATCATTAAGCGGTGTAGCTTCTAACTTGGGAGCGTATGGGGCCACATAAGGTATCAGACCTGTCTTGGCGGGTGGTATTGGAAAATCGGTATATACCCTGAACTCTCCCGGTTGTAGGGATAGCTCTCTCTGTGTATCCTCCACTTCCAGCACCTCTCCATTCGCAAAGTAACGGTACCATTTTCCCGTATGTTGAAAGTTAGCTTCTAAGTTCTGAGGTACTACATCAAAGTTTGCAATGATATAGGCATTCATCTCATCGGCGCTGCTCGGGGTGGAGCTACCGGCTATATTTGTAAGGCGAATGGTCCTCACTAGTTCTTCTCCTGTGGTCCATTCAAAAAGATGATCACTACCGAATAGGTCATAGTTATTTTTCAATGACATCAGAGCAGCAAAGGTTTCGTATAGACGTTGTCTATCGGGGTCGCTGTCATAACCCAAGCCATCGGCAGCTTCCTGCCATGGTATCGGTTTTCTTCCTACGCGCCCGTTCTCATTGATAGAGATATCATAACCGAGTTCCCCAAACTGCCAGAGCATTTTGGGTCCGGGCACGGTATAATAAAACGTCGCAGTGGCTTTCATCCTATCCAGCGCCGTAGCTAGCTGACGTGTATTGTAAGTACCGGAAGCATTACCAAATTGCCTGACCTTATAGGGTATGCGTTCTTCGTCATGGCTCTCCATGTAAGAAATCAAGTGAGGGGACTCCCAATCGCGCTCTTTGTACAAGGCCCATTCGAGATTGGAGGATTCTGCGTATCCCATGGCCAACTGAGCATAGTTGAACTCCATATTGCCCCAGAACATGACCCCCTGGTCGGCCATGACCTTTTCCTCATCATTTCTGCCCAAGTGTTCGAAGATGACATAGCTATCAGGTTTATAGTCCCATACTTCATTGGCCATACGCATCAGTATATCTACCCGACTCTGATCATAAGTATTCCAGTTGCCCACCTCCGAACTCGAAGAACAGTCGCTGCTAGTACAACTGTTTTTTTGAGTGAAGCCTTTGGTCAGGTCAAAACGGATACCATCGATACGAAACTCTTCCAGCCAAAACCGATTGACATCATCCACAAAAGTCTGGGTATGTTCGGATTCATGATTGAAATCAAAGAATACGTTAAAGGGATGTTTGGCCACAGAATTCAACCAAGGGTTATCAGGAGCTGGCCTAAAATTAGCTTGGTCCCAATACATCTGTGCTATGGGATTGTCCTCATGCGTATGGTTGAGTACGAGGTCCATAATGACGGCAATGCCTCTTTTATGGCATTCGTCGATAAATGCCTTTAGCTCTTTCTTGGGTCCATAGTATTTGTCGGTGGCAAAGAAGAAGGCAGGGTTATAGCCCCAGCTATCGTTATTATCAAATTCCTTGATGGGCATAAGCTCTATGGCATTGATGCCCAGGTTTTCCAGGTAATCCAATCGTTCGATAAGCGCTGTATAACTATGGCGTTCGTCAAAATCGCGCAATAAAAGCTCATAAATAATAAGATCCTCATTTTTGGGAGCAGTAAAGTCGTCGACTTCCCAAGGGTACTCCGTCTGTGCTGTCTGTAATACCGATACGATCCCATCTGCCGCCGCATTATCGGGATAAGGCCGGAGACCGGGGTAAGTAACATCGTCTATAAATCGGTCATTATCGGGATCCAGCACTTTTTCGGCGTAGGTATCCGCAACTTTTAGTTCCTCATCGACCAAGTATTGATAGGCATACTCGACACTGGGGTCGAGGTCTTTGAGTTTTATCCAAAACAAATCGCCGTCTTGTTTCATCCGGTATTCCGGATTTACTTCCCAATCGTTAAAATCGCCAATGACATAAATACTGTTCTTGAGGGGGGCCTTGAATACCAAGGTCGCTTCTGTAGGGTTGCCCTTATCATAAGTGACTCCTTGACGGATGATGCCCGTCGGTAGAGGCGCTCTGACCGTCTCCGCCCTGATAATAATCCGAAACTCATCTCTGGCGACTTCCTCTCCCCCTATACTTGCTTTCACACTGACCGTATGCAGACCTTGATCTAATCGGCTTGGGTCGATGCTGCTTTCGATGCGCATACCTTCATTGGTCACTATCTCTTCTCCATCCAGCAAAAGTGATAAAGAGGCTGTGGTAGAGGCTGTGGCATTGACCTGAATGATATCACCGTCGCTATCGACGAAGACCAGCTCTTGCACCGGTGTTGTAAAAGCCACCTCCACTTCACCAGAGGATAAATTGATATAGATATCACTATCGCTATCACTTTTTCCCGTCTTGCTCCCATCAGCATTTCTAAAGACCATACCCAAACGGAACAGGGTCTGTGATGGATCTACACCATAGTAAGTTCTCGGTGTAAGCGTAATCTGCCACTTATCCGCTTCTCCGGGTACTGGGTTCATCTCACCGATGCCATCATCGGCACCCCAATTCCCAACAACATTGGTCCATTCCGTATCCTCGGGACCGGCCAGTACGACACCGGAGTGCAAGTACACTTTGTCGGCACCGTTCAAGCCACTGACTCCCTTCGTAGCATCGTAAATAATCGTAATCGGAGTCTCTGGAGAGGGGAAAACGGGCAAAGTGCTTACTTGAGCAAACAGGCCCAAAGACACTAGCAGATTAATGACCAGTAAATAAATCTTTTTCATTCGATAAGGTGTATTGAACTTAATGAAGTGGTTTTGACTATTTCCTTCGGCCGTAAGTTCAGCCTGTTTCATCCTAATTTTGACTTTTCAATCCGCATTAGATAATTGGAATCTATTTTTAAATGCATCCTATATTTCTCTTATGTACTTCCTTTGAAGCATCAATCGTTAAAATCTCCTCAGATAGCGCTACTATCCTTTTCCACGTGACCGATCTCTTCGATCTCAAAAACCTATTCCTACTTTATTCCGAATCACAGACTCAGGCCTTAAGAAACAACCTTTCCCATCGTAGCTACTTAGTGGGAATCCCTTCCCTCCTTAGAAAGGGCAAATGCCTTCCCACGAAACCACGTTGACCATTACTTCATTATCGATACCATTGTAAGTAAAACTTCTATTTTCGCGTCCTATGCAGCCATCATTGGTAGCATTGAACACCTGTTCTCCCCCATTCCATCTGGGTGCTTCCGTAGTGGCCAGGAAAAACTTATAATCAATGGTCTGGTCTTTGTCCATGGGTAAAAACACGTCAAATGTACCGGGCATACCGTCTACGGGCCTTAATCTCATACCCGCAGCCGCCCCTGGTTGCTTCCAGTTCAGCACACCGATGTTTCCTGTCATATAGATATCCTCATCATCCGGCGTAGTATCGGGTACCGTCACAACAAACCGTACTTTGTCCTTGGATTCTGTACTACAGACCCCCTGCCAAGTAACTACCGTTGCAGAATGGGTCTGCGCCATAAGGTCTCCGATATCGAACTTAAACTTACGATTACTTGTGCCTTCGGCTCCCTCGAAGAGACCTTGGCATGCTGTATCACTGAAAGCTTCTTCTCCGATATCCCAAGTATTTCCGCCCTCGGGTACCAGAAAGTATTTGTATGCCACTATGGCTCCGTTTTTATCATTGGCTATAAAGAAGGTCTTTTGCCATACTCCTTCGTCACTATTGAAAGTCATTTTCAGATCGGAGTTGGTGCCCGGTTGTTGCCAATTATCAGAACCTACTCCCAAATCGGCCCATGCTCCTGCCAAGTAAGGGATATGTCCGTCAGGGATAGCGGCCCCACCTTCCAGCTGGAAGGTGACGAGCACTCCCTCGTCAGGTCGTTTGATGGCGATAGTATTGGCTTTGTCGGAAAGTACCGTGGCCCCATTGGCATTTGAGGCTACATTCCACTTGAGAAAGGCGGTCTCTCCAGAAGAGATACCCAATTTTTTCAGTGCTTCGTTCAAGGCTCCATGGGTAGTGGTAAGTGTAGTTGCCGTCCCTCCCTCATCCGACTCCAAGGCCAATAAGGGTGTACCAAAGTCAGTAGCATCAGCTGCTATGGCTACCCAACGGTAGGTAGTCGCTCCCGAAGAACCCTCTGGCGCAAAAGCATCCCATTCAATGTGCACCTCGGTTTCCGGCTTCAGAAAATCAAGGGCCAAGAGGGTATCACTGAAAACAGTACTCAAGGCAAATGTAGTCGTCACACCTGTACCTTGTGATTCCACGAATTGGGGTAGCTCAGGCGAATTGATTTCCTCCTCACAGCTCATGAAAAAGGGCAATAGCCCGAACAAGGCGATAATTAGTATATTTTTTTTCATAATCCTCATTATTTCTGTGGTTGAAATGGAAGTCGTACTCTGGGTGCCAGCGCAATGCCCGCATCGGCTTTGCTCCTTATGATAAATGTGGTGGATCGTATACGCTGACCGCTCCGTACTCCGAAGAACTGAGCAGGGATCATGGTCAAAGAGAATAGGCCATTGCCCTGATCTTTAAATAGTAAGTCTGTCCTATTCTGCACTTCCTCTTGAGCTACGGGTTCCAGCGTTTCATCACTCTCCAGTAAAGCAGTAGCGTAGAGTGCATACTCGGTCAGACTATTCGTAGAGGTATTTTCATCTAAGTTTCGGTCATAGAAAATAGTGACTATATCATCCTGTGCAAAATTAGCCGGAAATACCCTGAAAACGCTAGGAGTAAATTTTGGTGGTTCTACGTTAAGTGTCTGATCATTGGTCTGCAAGCCTCCGGAGCCATCCCTGGCCTTGATAAGAAACCCGATTTTTGAGCCTATGGTACCAGCGGTTTGCTGATAAAAGTCAGCCAAGGAAGTAAAAGTGATGCTCCATTGGTTATCCTCTATCTTTGTCATCACATTGGCTTCATCCGAATTGGTCCAATCTCCGTTCGTAGGGGCATTGATATCGTCCTCTCCCAGTTCTATCCAGGCCCAGATATAAAGCGGTTCCACTCCGTCCAGATCGGTACCGGTAACGTCTACCGTAATGGTTACTTTCTCGTTGGCACTGAAATCCAGTGGTTCCGTGCTAATGGACTGTGCTTTGACGCTCTGTAGAAAGGCGAACAGAAGAGCGGTGGTCAATATAGGTATGTATCTATTTTTCATTGTTCTTCATCTATAGCTTCACAAATGTATAATCGTACCGGGAAAAGACTGTGGGCGGTTCCGACCCTTCCTCAACCCTCAACACTCTTACTTCGAGTCTATCACTGGTAATACTCCGCACGACCAGCTGCGTACCTGTAATGGCAGAGGGGTCCGCAAGGTCGATTTTTGTAGTAAAAATCTGGTTGTCCACAGACCACTGACCGCTATTTACTATAAAAACAGGCAGGTTTTCGCTACGGCTTGTACTGAATGTGGAAGGTGTAGCGGAATCATCGATATCGAATCGGAGTTCAAAACTACCAAAATCAAAGAGGTCCGTGATATCAAGAGATTGTACCGCTTCTGGGAAGGCGTTATCAACAGCCACTTGGTCAATTTGCATCACTTTGCTTAGTTTCCATGTGCCCTGAAGCACTTCAGGTTTGGCGGTAAGCGGTTCTGACCTAAGGTCTTCGACCGTATCGGGACTGCAAGAGGTCAATACCAGTCCTATGAAAATGGAAAACAGCCCCACGGACCATCTCCAATGGTTGTCTTTTATTTTCATATTGTTTTGTGTTTTCAGTAGTAATCCTGTCATCGCCTTAGCCGTTTTGGTTCAAGTCTTGGTTGCCCGAAGTTTCCTCCAGAGGAATGGTCAATAACAGCCCTTCATCATCGTAGGGCAACCCTCTTATATCATCGCTCATCAACCTTTTCAGATCATGGTAACGCTCACCTTCACCGATAAGCTCTATTCTTCGTTCATCTCGTATAGCCCCTATCAAATCATCTCCCGCTAAGCTGGTGGGCGAATAAGGAGTGACC
This sequence comes from uncultured Cyclobacteriaceae bacterium, assembly GCA_947492745.1. Taxonomy (GTDB): domain Bacteria; phylum Bacteroidota; class Bacteroidia; order Cytophagales; family Cyclobacteriaceae; genus Aurantiphycus; species Aurantiphycus algarum. The sequence continues at coordinate 8,813 of CANLOE010000127.1, forward strand.
GAAAAGCCTCTGACCATATCAAAACTGCTCCTAGCAGCGTCGAGGTCAGCACTTGCCTTCAGTAGCGAAGACTCTGCATGTATCAAAAGTATTTCCGCAAACCGTATTAGAGGTATATTGACGCCCCCATCATCCCATTTTGTGGTGAACTGATTGCCTCGGGCATTGGTCGTTACCAATGTAGCCCTGAAATCATTGGGGTCGGAAGTAATCAGTTCCGAGATACTGCCCGTCCCAGAGGATAAAGGGTAGGTGTTGTTTCCGGAGGCAGCAAATTTAGAATTGAAGCCACTTTCATTAATAGCCTGTAAAATCACCCCACCCTCCGGTGGGGTATTGCCTCTGTTTTTAAAAGCGGTAAGGGCATTGCCTTCCAAGTTGAAACCGCTGTTATCAATGATATCCTGCGCTGTTGAAAATGCCTCTCCATAGTTCAGTTGATTGAAGTATACCCGAGCCAAGTATGCTTTTGCCGCCCATGAAGTAGCTCGATTTCCGTTATTTGCCGGCAGGAGTACGGCGGCGGCCTTTAGGTCCATGATTACCCGGTCGTAGACTGCGGCTACCGTAGATCGCAGTATCTTCTCATCTTCTACCAGTGACTTGATCCGTATAGGGATACCAAGGTCCGAATCAGGTCTGGCGCTAAATGGTTTCGCGAACAAGCGTACTATTTCAAAGTGTGCGACTGCCCGAATAAAGAGGGCCTCTCCCTGCCAACTGTTTTTCTCCTCTTCTGTCAAGACTTTATCCTCTATCAGGTTATCTGCTAAAGCACCCAGCACATTGTTCGATTTGGCAATAGCACTATAACCATTTATCCACAGACTACTCACATCTTTGTTAAAGGAGTTGGTAGTCCTACTGATTACCTGCCCTTCAAAGTCGGTCAAATCAATAGTTACGGCATCGAAGTTGTAGTTTTCCGAAGATAGTTCGCTATATAATTTGACCCGCTCACCCAAAAAATCATCTGAGTTCAGGTCGGCATAGGCAGAAATCAATGTACCTTCTACGATTCCCGACTTGGTCAGTGCCAGTTCGGTGGGGATTTCCTCTTGAGGTTCTATTTCAAGGAAGTCATTACAGGCGGTGGCACCCAGCAGCACCCATAGGCCATATTTGTATAGTATTTTTTTCATTTTCATCTTTTTAGAAGCCAATATTTATTCCAGCAGTGATCGATCGGGTCTGGGGCAAAGCTCCATTGCCCGCTACACTGGCACTGATGTTGGACTGAGCAAATTGAGAGAACGTATTGGTAAAGAAACTGGTACCTCCGGCCTGTCTGGAAAACTCAGGGTCCCATCCTGGGAACTTCGTGAACAATAAGAGATTCTGACCTGTCACATACACCTTAGCATTACTGAGATGCATCCTGTCCGTTATACTGGGAGGCAACCGATAGGATAATGTTGCTGTCCTTAATCTAATAAAAGAAGCATCGTACAGAAAGCGGTCTGAGTTGAGCGCTCTACCTGAGCCGGGGCCACTGGTAAAAAGTGCGGGGACGCTGCCATTACCGGGATTTTCCGGACTCTGCCAGCGATTGAGTACTTCTCTTCGCTGCGCCTTGGGGTTAGCGCTCAAGTCGCCTATCTGAAACTTGGCGGCATCGTCGAAGACGGTATTCCCTTCTGAAAAAGTCACCACAAAACTCAGATCGAAATTTTTATAGCTAAGCGTGTTGGTCATACCACCGACAAAATTCGGAAAGGGGTTACCCAATGGTACCCGCTCGTCCGGATTCTCCACACTGGCCTTAAAGGTTTCCGTACCTTCAGCAGTATAGAATCTTTCACGACCGTCTGCGGGGTCCACTCCGGCACTTCTGGTGATAAACGTGATACCGATAGGGTATCCTTCCACGATTCTACCTTCGCCAAAGTCAACATCAAAAGCATCCGGTGGTAGTCCTCCATCATCCAAGACCTTATTTTCATTTCTGGAAACATTGATATCGGTCGTCCATTGCAGTCCATTTTCGGACACTAGGTTTTTGGAAGTAATGTTAAATTCAAAGCCTCGATTTCTGACTATAATGTCCGTGTTGGCAAAGATATTGACAAAACCAGTGGAGGCTTGTATCGATTGATTCAATAACAGGTCGGTACTTCTGTTATTGTACAGTCCCAATGTACCGGAGAACCGCCCTTCCCTTAGCTCATAATCAATACCGATGTCAAATTTTCGTGTGCTCTCCCAAGAAAGGTCCGGATTAGCAAACCTTCTTGCCGCAAAACCCGTTCTGCCCAAATAATTATCGGAAAGACCATAGGCGGCCAGCCATTGAAAATTACCGATTTCAGCATTGCCCACTATCCCAAAACTGGTCCTGACTTTCAAGAAATTAACCTTATCGGAGAATGCCCCTTTGTAGAAAGACTCATCGGAAAGTACCCAGCCCAGGGAAAGTGCCGGAAAGTACCCGTACCGGTTATTGGCTCCAAATCGGGAGGAACCGTCGGCCCTAAAGCTAAGGCCGAAAAGATACCTGTCCTTCAACTTATAATTGATTCTGGTAAAATAAGAAAGAAAGGAAAAGGTATTGTCCAAACCATCATTATAACCTCCCATGACAGGTGGTACAGGGTTGGGATTGAGGTCAAAATTGATAAGTCCACCATCCGTATTGGTATAGAACTCATCCACAAAACCTGCATTGCCCTGTGTAAAATTACCACTGAACCTTTCCGAGGATTTTTGGACACTGAATCCCAATAATGCGGATAGGGAATTATTCTCATTGATGCTTTTCGTATAGTTCAGGGTAGAGTTGTAGTTGAAGTTGAAGGCGTTGAGGTTCCGTTCTTCGAAGCTGCCCGCCTGTACCACGGGGAGGTTGACGATATTGTCGGGGTCGGTATAATCCTGAGGGCGAATGTACCTGTTGACAGGAGAAACGATGATCTCTTCAAATTGATTATAATAATCGAAGCCAAACTCGTTTTTGAACTCCAGGTTATCAATAATGGTATATGTCAAATACAGGTTCGCCAAGGCACGTAGTCCTTTCGTGTTGAACCTATCCGCTAATTGCGCCACGGGATTGATTCCTGCGGGGTCAGGAGCCTCATCCGCAGCCTTGTTTGACTGAAGCGGTGTCGATCCGAAGAAAGAACCATCAGGATTGTACACCGGAAAAATGGGCAATGCATCGGATTGTGCCTTACCAAAGGTACCTCCATCTCCTGTCCTGGGCTGGTTCCTTTCTGTTCTGGATAGGGAGATTTGGGTTCCCATGGTCAATTTGTCCGTAGCTTTATTGTCCACGTTTATCCGACCACTGATGCGACTGAAATCATTTCCTTTCAGGAAGCCCTCCTCATCGCGATAGGCACCCCCGATATAAAAACGTGTCTTCTCATTTCCGCCACGTGCCGATACGCTCGCTTCCTGTAAACTGCCCTGACGCAGTACTTCATCAACCCAGTCGGCATTTGTACCCTGCTCTATAATATCTTGTGGGGTAATCCCTCTAGCAATCACATGGTCTCCGGCCAAGGCGGTACCATTGGCATTCTTGTAGGCTTCGCCGTAGAGTGTGAGCCATTCGGCAGCATTAAGAAAATCAATTTTGTTGGTGGCCTCGGTTATCCCTGTAGAATAGCTGGCACTGAAACTGGTCTTTCCCTCTTTCCCTCTTTTAGTCGTAATCAGAATAACTCCGTTTGCCCCACGGGAGCCATAGATAGCCGCAGCCGCAGCATCCTTCAGTACTTCTACGGACTCAATGTCATTGGGATTGATATCTGCCATGGGATTGGCATTGACACCTGAAGCAGGTCCGTCCCGCTTACTGAAATCCGATTGGATAACGGGGATACCATCGACCACATAGAGCGGCTGGGAGTTTCCCGATATTGAATTTTGCCCCCTGAGTCTGACACGTACTGCACTACCGGGAACACCACTGGACTGTGTCACTTGTAGACCGGGAACACGGCCTTGCAGCGCCGCGTCAAAGCTCGACGTAGGTGTTTCTGAAATCGTACTTCCCTTGACAGTGGATATCGTCCCTGTCAGGTCTTTTCTCAGCTGGGTGCCGTAGCCCACGACAACCACTTCCGATAAGGTCTTGATATCGGGTATCAAACTGACATTGATATTGGACTGAGTACCAATAGCTACTTCTTCGGTATTATAACCTACAAAAGAAAATACCAGCGTCTCTCCCTTGGCTACTGTGATTGTGAATTTACCGTCCAAATCAGTTATCGTTCCTTTGGAGGTACCTTTTATGGTAACATTGACCCCAGGTATCGTGGATTCATCCTCTCCATCCAACACCTGACCTGATACCGTGCTTTCCTGCGCTCGAACACCTCCTGAACAGATTGTTATCAGTAGTGCCATTACACCTGTTAGTAAACGTTTGTTCTTCATCTTTTTATTGCTTGGTAGGTTCTTTTAAAATATAATTATTCCAACACACAGTCAGACACCCCATTTCTATGACCATTGTGGTTCAAGTAGATGGAATTTCATTTACCGCCCATTCAAAATCCAGATTTAGTGAGCAGGCCTTTCATTATAAATATTTAAATTTTTCAATTAGTTAGTATCAATAATAATAATTTACTCACTCAAAAACATCATTTAAGTACCATAATTTCATTATTTTTCACTGAAACCGTAACCGCAAACGTTTGCATAAAACATGAATCACGTATTTTTGCATCAGCCCTTTGGTGATTTCAAGGATAATATCCACAAATCAATAACGCATATACCTCATATTCATAACATAACATTGATTGTACTTTTTCTTTCCGGAGGTGTTTTGGTCAACGGGCTGGGTTACAGTTTCCGAACGCTATCGGGTACTTCGGGTCAATCCTGTTTTATGCAGAATGGAGATGCCTTCAAGGATGTGACTTCGATATTCTTTTGAGTTTATTGATATTTTCCACCTCTGTACGGAAGTATATGAATATGGTTTCCAAATGCAGCAACGGTATCTTCCCTCTTGAACTCCTATTCAACATACAATGAGATTTATCTATAGAAAGGAGTGCATTTATCACAACCTGCAATTGGTTTAGGGCGAGATGACTTCTCTTTGTAGGGCTATATGGAAAAGAAAAAGTCTAAGAGATTGTTTTAAAATGTATCTTTTTCTTTCTTATGTACTTCTTTTGGTGCCTAATTTCGTTGAACCCGGATCATGCGGCAGACTGGCCCCTTCACTGTTAGGCTCTACTGTATGACATTGGGTGGACATCGGGCATCCAGACCAATCAATAAAAAAGTAGCTGTTCTCTATTTCGAACAGCTACTTCTGACCGATCTTAGTGAAATGCCTTTTTGTATGGAATAAATATGGCTTCTAGAGTTAGATTACTTGATAATCAGCCTTTCGTTAAATCCAAATTGATCGATAGAAATCGTGATGAGCGTATAAATAGCAAAATACCGGCCATTTGGATTCGTTCGGCATAGCACCGCTATGGTAAATGAAGACCGGTGGGCAAAGCTTCCGGTAGGAAGTTATTTATGCGCGGAATAGGTTCTCTATTGATCATTTTGGGATAAAACTCCGGTCATCCCGTATTGCCTTTATAGTGTAGATCTCCGATGCGATATCCTCAATATCCAGACTGACCCTGCCATGATCCAATTCATCGAAACTGATATGTCGCAGTGACTGCCCTTTCATATCGTAGAGATCTACCGTGAGCCTGTCCGATAAACGCTATGGTGATATGACCCGTTTCGGACGGGAAGGAAAGAGCCGTATACTTTTTTCTCCGGTCTCATCCGATACGGCACTTCTTTTATCGAGGCAAGGGAGACCACGGCCGAAGTGTCGGTACAAAAAGCAACTGTAGTGTCCGAAGACCAATCGGCCCCATTATATGGCGGACATGGGGTGGGACGGTGAAAAAAGTATTGAACACGAAATGAACTCGATGTCAGCGTGTTTGTGATTTTAGTGATATTTTAACTACCCTTATATATAATCTATCAAAGTAATTTAAAAGTAAAAGGTTAGTGCAGTAGAGCCATTATCACCGAAGTATCGATGTATTCCCGAATATCTTTACCATGAGCTGCAATGTCGCCCTGAACTTACCGTCAAGTCAGTATGTCTGATATTCTGCCAAGTTGAATTCGCATAAGTGTTTCTTCCTCTGACAGCTGAAGCAGGCCCAAACAACCATTCAAAAAAAGAACGGAAATTGCAGAAGAACAGTATCATGTTCTGTAAATGGATGCATTTCTTTTCCTACAGGTAACTATAACTATTCTAAATAAGCGTTATAATAGGCTTTTAGCAGACATTATGAAAAGACAAATAATTGATTCGATAGAATTTCTTTTTATAAAATTGTACATTTGACTCTCAATTATTGAAATAAAAATCTACTTACACTATGGCATTTGACATCGATATGATAAAGGCGGTGTACGCTCAAATGGATGAGCGTATCAATGCTGCCCGGAAAGTGGTCAACAAACCGCTGACATTATCAGAAAAAATACTCTACTCGCATTTACACTCCTCTCAGCCTTTAGAGAGCTTCGAACGTGGTAAATCCTATGTGGATTTTGCCCCCGACCGTGTTGCTATGCAGGATGCCACAGCCCAGATGGCCTTGTTGCAGTTCATGCAGGCGGGCAAAAAACGAGCTGCTGTCCCTTCTACGGTACATTGCGACCATTTGATTCTCGCAAAAGAGGGAGCCATCGATGATCTGCGCAATTCTATCTCTGCCAGTGGTGAAGTATTTAATTTTCTGGAATCCGTGTCCAATAAATATGGAATTGGATTCTGGAAACCGGGTGCCGGTATCATTCATCAGGTAGTATTGGAAAACTATGCTTTTCCCGGTGGGATGATGATCGGTACCGATTCGCATACGGTCAATGCAGGTGGTCTCGGTATGGTCGCCGTCGGTGTCGGTGGTGCAGATGCTGTGGATGTCATGGCCGGTATGCCTTGGGAGTTGAAATTCCCTAAACTTATCGGTGTCAAGCTGACGGGAAAGCTGAACGGCTGGACCGCTCCTAAAGATGTTATATTAAAAGTAGCCGGTATATTAACGGTCAAAGGTGGTACCGGAGCTATAGTAGAGTACTTCGGTGAAGGTGCTAAGTCCATGTCCTGTACGGGAAAAGGCACTATCTGCAATATGGGTGCGGAAATCGGTGCAACTACCTCCACTTTTGGTTATGATGAGTCCATGGAACGGTACCTTCGTGCTACGGACAGAGCTGAGGTCGCCGACTTGGCCAATACCATCAAGGAACACTTGACAGGGGATGATGAGGTATATGCCGATCCTGAAAAGTATTTCGATCAGGTCATCGAAATCGACCTTTCCACGCTGGAGCCTCATGTTAATGGACCTTTCACCCCGGATAGGGCGACACCTGTCTCCAAGATGAGAGAAGAAGCAGAGAAAAATGGCTGGCCCACTAAAGTAGAGTGGGGACTTATCGGTTCCTGTACCAATTCTTCCTATGAAGATATTTCCAGAGCTGCTTCCATTGCCAAGCAAGCGGTAGATAAAAAACTGAAGACAAAAGCGGATTTTGGTATCAATCCCGGTTCAGAACAGGTGCGCTACACTATCGACCGCGATGGTTTCATTCAGACCTTCGAAGACTTGGACGCGCGTATTTTCACCAATGCCTGTGGACCTTGTATCGGACAGTGGGACCGAGCTGGCGCCGATAAGAAAGAAAAAAATACCATAGTCCACTCTTTTAATAGAAATTTCTCTAAAAGAGCTGATGGCAACCCGAATACACATGCTTTTGTTACCTCTCCCGAGATGGTAGCGGCCATTGCCATTTCCGGTGACCTGGGATTCAACCCTATTACCGATACTTTGAAAAACGAGAATGGTGAAGAAGTAAAACTAGATCCACCCACAGGTTGGGAACTGCCCCCCAAAGGCTTCGATGTAGAAGACAATGGTTACCAATCTCCTGCCGAGGACGGAAGTGATGTAGAAGTGAAAGTTGCCCCTGATTCAAAACGCCTCCAATTATTGGATCCTTTTGCTCCATGGGATGGTGAGAATATCACGGGCATGAAATTATTGATCAAGGCCAAAGGCAAGTGTACCACAGATCATATCTCCATGGCGGGACCTTGGTTGAGGTATAGAGGACATCTGGACAATATATCCGATAACACGCTGACGGGTGCGGTCAACTTCTTCAATGAGGCTACCGATAGTATCAAGAACCAATTGACCGGGGAGTATGGTACAGTACCCGGAACCCAGAGGGATTACAAAGCCAAAGGGGTTCCTTCTATCGTTGTTGGAGACCATAACTATGGAGAGGGTTCTTCCAGAGAACATGCCGCTATGCAACCTCGACACTTGGGTGTAAAGGTCGTATTGGTCAAATCTTTTGCTAGAATACATGAGACCAATCTCAAGAAGCAAGGCATGCTTGGACTTACTTTCGCCAATGAGGCCGATTATGATAAAATCAAGGAAGATGACACTATAGACATCATCGATTTGAAAGATTTTGCCCCTGACACACCATTGACCCTGGTACTGAACCATGCCGATGGCAGTAAAGACGAAATCAAAGCCAACCATACTTACAATGAGGGGCAAATCAAATGGTTCAAGGCAGGGTCTGCACTGAACCTGATCAAGCAACAAGAAAAATAATCTCGATATACTGTTATGAAGTGCGCCTTTTGGTGGTTTATGTATCTCTTTTTGTACGCGCTTTGTGATAGTCTTAGAATTCGATAGAACATAAAAAATCCCAACCGAAATTCGGTTGGGATTTTCTTTAAAGACTGTCTTATAAAAACTTAGCTTCTAAAACCGCCTATCTTCCTGTTCATTTTGCTTCACTCTGCGTTGACAGCCCTCGGGATAGCGCTGCTATCCCTGCGGTTCTCGTCTTGATTGAAATTAAAATGACCCGCGGAATCTTATACGACAGTTGAAACCTAAATTTGTATAAGGTGTAGAATTTAAACCCGGATCATGCATTGAAAAATCTACTCCGGATCTAAATAGCTGCAAACCGGTCGTTGCACTATGTTTTTTAAATTCACCATAGCGGGGCTATGCTAAATCCAATAATACTCCCTGATGTATTGACATTTAAACCCAAAATGTCCATTAGAAAATCTATTCCGGACTCAACTGGCTTCAAATCAGTAAATAAATACGTTTTTTGA
>CANLOE010000128.1 GCA_947492745.1 uncultured Cyclobacteriaceae bacterium
GTTCGTCACCTTAATGATGCACTAAGCCTCCTCACCTAAACCGCTGATTTTATTGTAATTATGCTCTCATGACGAAACACTATTGATCAATTTGGGTTAAAATAAATTTTCGAATGCAGAATAAGGGTGAAAATTCCAATTTGTATTCTCTTGTAGAGAATAGAGATAAATAGGCCGAACCGGTCAGAGGGAAGGAACTGTTGGTGTATAAGGAGGTGTTTTTGATATTATTTCGAGAATTTATTATCATTTATTATAAGCAGGACCGAACATCAATAAAATTTCCTTAATGATTTAGCCAGCGAAAGGGCCGGCATTCCTGAGCATCATTGACAAAGGTATCCACGTTATCTGAGAAGGTTTTAGCGATTTATGAGTCAAAAGAAGTGTATAAGAAAATAGACTTATATACTTAGAGACTGTTTTGAAGATATTATTTTAGAATTTATGATCACTTGTTTTGGAGAGGATCGAGTGTTAAACCCAAAATGTCCATTAGAAAATCTATTCCGGGCTTAACTGGCTTCAAATCAGTAAATGAATGCGTTTTTTGAATTCACCGTAGCGGTGCTACGCTGAATCCAAGAAAACACACTGATGTATTGCCATTTAAGTCCTCATGACGAAGTTCCAACGAACATTCTGGGTTAAAATAATGCCCCGAGGGCATTATCAGTGAAGGGGCCGGTCTGCCGCGCAGGAGTAAGCGCCCGGCCGGCGTTAGACGAAAACGGAGTTCTGGGCGGATAGAGAACATGTTGACCACGATTTGAACGATGAAAACGCAACACGTCCAAAATACTTTCCTCAAAACGGGGTATAAATTGGCCGACTGTTAAAATCAGTAGTATAGCTAAGTATACAAGTCTGTAATACAAATTTGGGTTTTAAATGTCGTACAAGATTCCGCAGGTCATTTTGGTTTCAATCAAGGCGATAACCGCAGGGATAGCAGCGCTATCGCGAGGATTGTCCACGCAGAGTGAAGCAAAATGAACAGGAAGATAGGCGATATTTAAAAGCTAAGTTTGTATAAGAAAAATAAAGGATACATTTTATACTCAAGTACAATTGGAATTGGTTTGAGACAGGATGTTTTTTTGATGGAACTGTGTCTTATGAAACGTTCCCAGTGACCTGTTCAGATGCTTCAGTACATCTGATTACTTCCCCGAGTTAGTTTCTTATGCATTTTCTCTTGGGTATAGAGCAGTAATCAAGGTTTTTCATAATAATTTTTGATTCCGATTCAATAAAATGATGGATAAACCTAGCAGAATTATTTATTTACCACTATAGTATTCTATTTGAGCCTTCATAATCAGAACACATTCAGGTAACATGGTCGCACAATTAAAAAAGATGCAATAACGTAATCGATGAGTGGAGGTTCAAACTGTTGCCACTATTATTGGTCATAGCATTGCTATGATACATGCCCTAAACTACTTTGAGGGTTACCTGAGGCAAATGTGCTTTTCTATAAAATTATGTGACCGTTAAAGTCAAGAATGATTTATGGTTTTCTTTGAACTGTTTGATTTTTCCTGGAGGAAATAAATAATATTACCATTGATTGACAATGATAAGCGGCTAAAATATCATAAATCCTTAATAATCAGTTATTTTTTGACTTGTTGTTTTGATGTATTTTCGTCGATGTCATTTGTAAACGAAAATTATTATTCACAACTCTTTTTCCGCTTATTATCTTATGAAAAACAGATTCATTTCGAATTTAATAATTCGACAAATTGCTACTGAGATGCTATTATGGGATAAAATACCCCAAATAGTTCTGAAATGGGAATGCCTGAAAATAAAATAATATAACATATGCTTCAAAGATCACGTCAGTACTTTTTATGAGTGGAAAAATAATTTTTATCGGAAGCGATCGTTATCATCTTTTTTTGTTGTTTTTTTTTATTGCCATTTAATAATACCCCATCGATAGAAATATAATCTGTTATCAAATACCTTAAGGAAGGAGTAATTATTACGTCCATTTTGAATGCCTATTTTAGCGGCATTATTTTTGCATTTTAAAAAACCAACACAATACTTAGTTTTCTTGAGGTATCGAAAGATAATTTAAATCAGAGTGAGACAAATCTCTCATCATTTTTTTTTTGATTTAAAAAGACTCTTTTCGAGTACTTTTTAAGTATTTTCAAATGCTTTTACCTGCTTTGCAGACTCAAATAACCACAAACGCTATGAATATAGATAAAGCTATAAGCTCTAAAAAAGGTACTCCTCCCAGAGGCTTGGAAGTAACTGAACCTATTGCTATTGTCGGCATGTCCTGTAGATTTCCCGGCGCGGCAAACCCTAAGGAGTTTTGGAAATTACTTCGTACGGGCAAAGATACGATAACAGCTATGCCCACGGATCGTTGGGATATCAGTAAGTACTATGATGCAGACCGTTCTGCTGCTGATAGAACGAATCAGCAACATGGCTCCTTTTTAACGGATATCCATGATTTTGACCCCTTCTTTTTCAACATATCACCTGCGGAGGCCGCAGAGATGAACCCCTCCCAAAAGCTGATGATGGAGTTGGCTTGGGAAGCTATAGAAAGCTCTACTATTCCCTACGAAGAAATCAAAGGAAAGAAAGTCGGTGTTTATACCGGGAATATATGGAGTGATTTCGAGCACTATAGGAAACATAGAAACGCTGTAGTGACCAGTCACTCAGCGGTAGGGCAATCAGCTAATATTATTGCCAATAGGGTATCATACAATTTTGGTTTTAGAGGGCCCAGCTTAGTGGTTGATACTGGATGTTCTTCTGCTCTTGTAGCATTACACTTAGGTATTCAGAGTTTGAGAGATGGAAGTGTGGACTATTGTATGGCCGGAGGTATCAATCATATTTTGGATCAGGACCAATACATACTATTGACCAAGTTTGGAGGGCTGTCCACTAATGGAAAGTGTAGTACTTTTGATTCAAATGCGGATGGTTTTGTGAGAGGCGAAGGAGCGGGTAATGTATTGTTGAAGAGGCTCTCCGATGCTGAGCGGGATGGCGACCGCATCTTAGCGGTCATTAGAGGCAGTGCTGTTAATAATAATGGATTCAATGCCAGTTTGCCCGCCACTAGTGTCGAGGGGCAAAAAGAGGTATTGACGGAAGCTTATAAACATTCTGGTATAAATCCAAAAGATGTTCATTTTGTGGAAGCCCACGGTACAGGTACCAAGCTAGGGGACCCTACAGAGACCCGAGCTTTAGGTGAATTTTTTGGGGAAAATAGGGACAGACTGTTGCGTATCGGCTCAGTTAAAACCAATATTGGCCACTTGGAAGGTGCTGCCGGCATTGCGGGGCTTATCAAGGTGATTTTGGGAATACAACATCGCCAGTTGCCCCAAAATCTGAACTACAATACCCCTAATCCGGATATCGCATTTGAAGAACTTAAGTTAAAGGTACAGAATCAACATGAGCAGTGGCCTGTGGAAAAAGGAGAAACCTTAAAAGCAGGGGTGAATTCCTTTGGATGGGGAGGAACAAACGCACACGTAGTGGTGGAAGAGTATATCAATAAAGAAAGTAAAGAGCAACAGTTCCTGAAAAAGGAAGGTAAACCGTGGGTGCTGCCCTTATCGGCCAAGTCGGCAGATTCTCTAAAACAATATGTACTAGCCTATTTGAAGGACTTCATTGAGGGTACAGAGGAAGATAATAGGACAAAAATAGTTGCTACAGCCCTTAACAAGCCAGTTTTTAATTACAGGAAGACTTTTGTGGCGGATTCCATGGATGAATTGATTGCAAAAATGCGGGTTTTTTCCAATGAAGAAACAGAAGTAGAACCTGTCCGTAATGCCGATAATAAAGGTAAAGTGGCTTTTGTATTTCCCGGTCAGGGCGCGCAATGGTTAGGTATGGGAAAAGAGTTATATGCGGGGTCAAAAGTATTCAAATCAGAAATAGATGCGTTTGATGTAGCGCTGAGTCAGTACACTGACTGGTCGTTGGTAGAACAACTGCACGCTGATGAGACGACTTCCCGTATGGGGGAAATCAACGTTGTACAACCCGCAATATGTGCTATACAGATAGCATTGGCTAAAAAATGGATGTCCTGGGGAGTTGTCCCCGATGCTGTAATAGGACACAGTATGGGGGAGGTAGCCGCTGCTTATATTGCTGGAGGAATAAATCTGGGAGAGGCAGCAAAAATTATCGCAACGCGTAGCGGTCTGATGAAGACCGTAAGTGGGAGACATGGGAGCATGGCAGTGACCGAATTGACTATAGGTCAGGCTAAAGAAATCATTAAAGATTATCCTAATGTAGCTCTTGCCGTTAGTAATAGCCCAAAATCGACCGTATTGTCAGGTAATAGTGCCGATATTGACATCATTATCGCACAGCTGGAAGGTAAGGGGCTCTTCGCCAAAAAAGTCAATGTGGACGTAGCCTCACATAGTCCCCAAATGGATGAACTTATGAACCCTTTGTCTGCTGCGTTGAGTGAGGTGCGGCCTTCAACTGAAACAATTCCAATGTATTCTACCTGCCGTGATTCCTGGGTATCGGCAAATAATAACCTGACAGCGGACTACTGGGTAGATAATCTTCGGAACACGGTGAATTTTGCCAGTGCCATGGAACAACTGATGACCGAGAAGTATACCACATTTGTAGAGGTCAGTCCTCATCCTGTACTGTCTATGGCTATCAATGAATGCTTGAGCGCTCAAGGTAATCAGGGACAGATTATTCCTTCTCTATTGAGAAACAAGCCGGAACAAGAGGTTATTCATAACTTTATGGAAGAACTCTTGAGTGGTGGTTATCTTTTGGACTGGAAAAACTATTATGAGGTACATAAGTCACCCTATATTGACTTGCCATCCTACCCATTTCAAAGAGATACTTATGAGATAATAGCGCGTATAAAACATGCCCACACCTCAGAGGGCCACCCATTATTGGGAGGGGAACTATCCTTGGCAGGGAGCAGTGATGTGAAGTACTGGGAAAATGTCATTAGCACTTCATCTTTACCCTATTTGAAAGGCCATCAAGTGAACGGATCAGTGGTCTTGCCGGGATGCACTTATTTTGAAATGGCCCTTCAGGCTGCCTGTGAAATCGAGGGGTTTGGTACACATAAAGTGGAAAATCTTACTTTTGTGAGTCCGATACAATTACAGGAAGAAGGCCAGATAGCACTTCAGCTGAAAATGGAGCGTATCAATGATGATGTGAGGGAGTTGACTTTTTTCAGTAAGAACTTATCCGAAGAAAATGCGGGGTGGACAAAAACAGCCTATGCTCAGATAGTGTTCAATGCTTCTGCAGAATACCATGATTTTAAAGTTGAGCCTTCCGAACACTTGAGTGCCACTTCTCAGATTGATAGTAAACAATACTATGAAGAACTGCAACAACTGGGTTTGCAATACCAGAATCGTTTCCAAGCGCTAAGGTTTCTGAAAAGACATCAGGGTTATGTTGAGGCTTTTGTCCAAGCTGAGGATGCAGAAAAAGATAGTAACTCACAATACCTGATGCACCCTGCAGTGCTGGACAGTTGTTTTCAGGCCATGTTCGCCGAAGTGGCGGCCTTAGATGATGGGAACACTATGAAAACAACGTTTCTATCAAGTATAGAAGGGTTTCAATGGTTGAGAGATGCAGACCTTACGCGAGGAGTTTGGGTGGTGGGTACGTTAGATGATAACGATAGCAAAGAGCAATTACTTACCTTGAAAGCAGATCTGTGGTTATGTGATGCCGATCGTATGCCTTTTGCAAAAGTAGAAGGGATCGAGGCCAAGGTCATTGAGACTGAGCTAATGTCCACTACAACGAAAATAGCGGAAGATTGGATATATAAGGTTAATTGGACTGCAAAAGCGTCTAAGGAACTACTTACTAAAGAAGCCAGACCCGAAGGAACATGGCTTATCGTTGGAGGAGAGCATAGCTTAACCCCTCAGCTGAACAAAAAACTTACCGATAGAAAGGTAGCTACTAAGATTATCGCTCCTCTTGGAGCCGATTACCCTCACGATTATACGTTAGAAACAAATGAACGTCCTGCATACGAAAAAGTGCTACAACAGGTACGGGACGAATTGGACGGCGAACCCATAGCAGGTGTAGTCCACTGTAGTAGTGTTGTTTCGGTCATTACAGATGAGGCAATGACCTCAAAACAGATAAAAGCAGAACAGAAATGGGGAAGCCTTAGTGCTATACATCTTTTAAACGCACTTTCTTCCATTTCCCAAGAACAGGAACCCGCTTTGGCCTTTGTGACCAATGGAGTCCAGCAATTTGAAAATAGTGTGAAAGCACCCAATATACTACAGGCGCCCTTGTGGGGGCTGGCCAAAGTAGTAGCCAATGAATTTCCCCAATACAACTGTCAACGGATTGACCTCAGTTGGGAACCTACTGTTTTGGAGATAGACAGATTGGCATCCCAGCTACTGTATGGAGATAAGACCGAACTGGAGGTAGCTTTTCGTAGGAAGCATTGCTATGTGCCACGTCTGAAACAAGGGCTGGATATAAAGGTGGACCAAGCTCCTGTCGCTTTTTCAAAAGAAGGTACCTATATCGTTACCGGATACCGCGGCTTGGGTATGGAATATATTAAATGGATGTTTGCCAATGGGGCAAGGAATTTTGCGCTTTTGAGCAGAAGCGGGAAACTTACGGAAGTAAATTGTGTCGACATCGAAGAGATGACAGCTCAAGGAGCGAACTTTCAAGTGATGGCCGCAGATGTCAGCAACTTTGAACAGTTGAAATCGAGCTTGACCGAGATTGAAAATACCATGCCCCATGTTAGAGGGGTGGTTCACGCTGCTGGTCTGATTGCCGCAAGGTCCATAGGAGAACTCGAAGAAGAAGAGTACCTGCACATACTGGAACCCAAAGTGGAAGGGGCCTGGAATTTACACATTCTTACGATGGATAGGACGCTTGATTGTTTTGTCATGTTCTCCTCTGCCTCTGTATTGTTGGGATTAAGTGGGCAGGGCAGTTATGTGTCCGCAAATACTTTTCTGGATCGATTGGCAGCCTATCGGCAGCAACACGACTTACCCGCAACAAGTATCAACTGGGGAGTGATAAAGGATGTAGGGATGGTGGCCAATGATGACCAGCTGGAGCGATATGCCGCGGCAGAGGGGTATATTCCCGTAACGATGAAGGAAGCGCTGGGCGTGATGGGCAAGGCTTATTTCCAACTGGGCAGTCAGATTGCAATACAACGTATGGACGCAGAACGTACTCAACAATACTACCCATTGCTCGGAAAACAACAGTACTTTAGTCCACTGTTGAAGGAAAACTTACCGAAAAAAGAGCGAGGAGAAGCCAGTATAGTAGAGGAGTTTGCGCACATTACGGATACACGCGAGAAGATAGAAATAATTGAACGTTACTTGATAAACCACGTCGCGAAAATCACAAAAGCTTCTAGTGCCAGAATAAATAGTGGCATGACTTTTAAAGGACTCGGTATCGATTCGTTGATGGCCGTGCAATTGAGGAACCTCTTAGAATCAACACTCTCCTTAAAGCTCTCTGTGACCAAGTTTTGGGAGTATCCCAGTATTCGGGAATATTCCGAATATCTTTATTCCACTCTTGATTCCGACGATTCCACTACAGTTGATGGGAATGAGGCCGGTAAAGGAGCTGGAAAATGGTTCGTTGTACCGGAACCTAACCCTGAAGCTAAAATGAAATTATTCTGTTTTCATGATGCGGGTGGTAGTGCTTCTTTATATCACGATTGGGAACAGAAATTAAAAGGAACTTTTGAACTCAATATTGTGGAGTTACCTGGCCGAGGAAGAAGGTCAGAAGAAGCTTTTTACAAAGATATCAAGGAATTTATCAAGGATTTTATACCTGCTTTTATAGAAAAAATCGGAGACAGTCCCTATCTGTTATTTGGTCATAGTATGGGGGGATTGCTTTTATTCGAGACTGTTCAGGCATTGAGAAAAGCAGGTAACAGGCTTCCGGAGAGAATCTATACTTCTTCTACACCACAGTTGGAGTCCTACAGTCGTCATGACGTAGACCCTGAAATGTCAAATGAGCAGCTCGTCTCATTGTTCCCTCATCTAGGGAAAATCAATATACCTGATGAAGAACTAAGGGAGGTGTTGATGGAAACACTCCGTGCAGACCTAAGATTGATCAATAGCTTTAGTTATGTTATGAACATGCCTTTGGAGCTTCCCATTACTTCACTCCGTGGCAAAGATGATCTAAAGGTTGAAGAAAAGGATGTAATAAATTGGAAAAAAGAAACCGTACAGCACTTCGAATATATAGAGCGACCAGGGGGGCATCGCTATATAGAGGATGATATGGAGTTTCTTCAAGATTTATTACTACAAGACTATGAATATAACGATTTGAATACCAAGGCTATGGCTTAAGTGTAATAATTGTATTTGTTCTTGTTTTCAGTTTCGATTGGGCTTGAGTAAGTAATTTCAGTATATTTATATCCTGTAAGTAAATATTATTTTTCGTTAAAAGACGATAATGTGCTGGGATTGTAAACTGTAGTAGATAATTACTCGAGCCGATTTCGAACACTACTGATTAAGTGTATGAGCGCTGTAACTTATTTTAATGATTAATAGTACTATAGAAATTTAAAAATTGGCTATCAAAAGGTTATGCTAGGTGAGTGCATACCAAAAGTGCGTGTTTTCGTGTCACTCCATGAGTATGAATGAAGCCCCTTGTTGTGTGAGAGTGTTTCTGCGCATAGTTCTTATTTTAGTACCATATTGTAAGCTTGAGTAACCGTATATTTTTGATTGAAGATGCAAGATTGGATTGGAGAAAAGATTATCGGTACATGGAAACTGGTTTCTTGGAAATACAAAAATGAAAAAGGTGAGAAACATCATTTTTTTGGTAAGCAGCCCAAAGGAATACTTATGTACGATGTACATGGTTATATGAATGCACAGTTGATGAGAAAAGGTAGAAAATCATTTGCCTCTAGAGCATTGACATCAGGTTCCATGAATGAAAAAAGCGACGCCTTCCTTAGCTATTTTGCCTATTATGGTAGGTATGAAGAAACAGGGCCAGGTCAAATAGTTCATATCGTTGAAGGAAGTCTTATGCCCAACTGGGTAAAAGATAAACAGATTCGATATGTGAAGATTGAAAAAGATATATTGAGTATCACCACACCACCGATACTATCGGGCGATGCGAACATCATTCATCGTATCAAGTGGAAAAGAATGAATTGAGCGCAATTGGATTGTACTTATCCCGTTTTATAGTGATATAGTACTTGATAATTCTTGATTTTATCGTAGTGAAGGTCATGGACAGGAGAAATACATCGGATATTTACGTTTATCAGGTGTTTTGGTAAGTATTTTAGGTGATGTGGGTTTATCTATGTATAAGTCAGGGGAGGTTGAAGGGAAAACGTTCAGAGAAGTTTGGGTAAACGGTTACCTAGCTTGTTTTTTTTTGTAGTACCGAGAATGTAAGAATCTCACTCTGAAATTTTTCTTAATTCATGTTATTTTTCAAGTAAATTATTGTTTTTTTTCAATCATATTTCGTCAGAATGGAAGTACTGTTAAAACGTAAGTCGATCATCGTGGAATACCATCCAGAAGGTAATTATTTTTATTTCAATTGGATTGGCTACCATAATAAAGATTCTATCATAGCCACAGGAAAAGAGTTGTTGCAAGAGTTTGTAGCAAAAGATAGTTCAAAAATCATTAATGATAATACGATGGTCAAAGGGCCTTGGCAGCAAGCAGCTGAGTGGACTGCTTCCGAGTGGTTTCCTGCTATGGAGAAGGCCGGTTTGAAAAAATTCGCATGGATTTTTTCAAAGGATATTTTTGCAGAGCTTTCAGCGCAAAAAGCCATGCCGGATGCTGGTTATGTAAAATCATTTGATAACCCGGAATTGGCTAAAGAATGGATTTTGAAAGATTGAGGCCAGTTCATGAGTACCATCGATACCGGTAGGTAATACATAAGTGTTTTTATATCTAATAGACTGTTTGGAAGTATATCTTATATTTTCACTTGGATGGTGTTGATTTCTAATGGTATATGGAATTCACACAAACGACATTCATCGCAGTCTTTTGCTTTCTTGATTATACTCATTGCTTTATGTAATTCTTTGGCGCTTGATTTCGTTGAAATTTTCGCAGACAGTGCTGCTATCATCAGTTAATGATGCCTATGCGGCAGGCTGGCCCCTTCGCCGAAATCCTTAAGGACATTTTGTTAACGCTCGGTCCTACTAAAAACAAGTGATAACAAAATGTTAAAATAAGCTCAAGACGCTCTCCAAACCCTGACATTGTGTTGGGGTTTTGTTTTTTTTATAAAATAAGTACCTTCACATTACTTTGTATCTACACACACATCATCTACGGTATGCACACTGTAACATTCGTAAAGTGAAAGTAATAAGGATAGATTTATCCCTAAAAGTAGTTATATCAAATGACCCTGTATACCTGAAATAAGTTATGGATTTTAAACTGACCAGCGAATACGAACCTAAGGGAGATCAACCTCAAGCTATCGATAAACTGGTAGAAGGAGTTAAAGAAGGAGAGAGGGCGCAGACGCTGTTGGGAGTGACAGGTTCGGGTAAAACCTTTACCATTGCCAATACCATAACCCGTTTGAACCGCCCAACGCTCGTCCTGAGTCATAATAAAACCTTGGCAGCTCAGTTATACGGAGAATTCAAACAGTTCTTTCCCGATAATGCTGTAGAGTATTTTATCTCTTACTATGATTACTATCAGCCGGAAGCCTTCATTCCCAACTCAAACCTCTACATTGAAAAAGACCTTTCTATCAATGAGGAAATAGAAAAACTGCGCCTAAGTGCTACCTCTTCATTGCTAACGGGACGTAGAGATATTATAGTAGTGGCCTCAGTATCCTGTATCTACGGTATCGGTAATCCTGAGGAATTCGGTAAAAATGTCGTACGAATAGGAGTAGGGGAGATTATCCCTCGTAGCCAATTTTTATTTTCCCTAGTGGACATCCTTTACAGCCGTACTGAGGCAGAGTTCAAAAGAGGTAATTTCCGTGTTACGGGTGATACAGTGGATGTTTTTGTAGCCTATGCCGATTTTGCCTACCGCATTCTATTTTGGGGAGATGAGATCGAATCAATACAGGTCATTGACCCACAGTCGGGTAAGAAAATTACTGAAGAGCGAATGGTAACCATCTTTCCGGCTAATCTTTTCGTAACGGGTAAAGACCTTTTACATCAGTGCATACGAGAAATACAAGATGATATGGTAGCTCAAGTCGAACGCTTTGAAATAGAAAAGAGACATTTAGAAGCCAAACGCTTAAAAGAGAGGACGGAGTTTGATATCGAGATGATGCGCGAACTCGGTTACTGTTCCGGTATAGAAAATTATTCCCGCTATTTTGACCGCCGTCTACCTGGGGCCAGGCCTTTCTGTCTCTTGGATTATTTTCCTGACGACTTCCTGTTGGTTGTGGATGAAAGCCACGTGACACTTCCACAAGTAAGGGCGATGTGGGGAGGGGACCGCTCCAGAAAGATAAACCTAGTGGATTATGGGTTTCGTTTATCGGCCGCATTGGACAACAGACCTTTGACTTTCAATGAATTTGAATCCTTGGTCAAACAGGCCATCTATGTGAGCGCTACACCCGCAGAATATGAGTTAAATGCTTCTGGAGGAGTCGTGGTAGAACAGATTATACGGCCTACAGGATTGCTGGACCCCGTTATCGACGTTCGCCCCAGCGCGAATCAGATAGATGACCTGTTGGAAGAAATTGACGAGCGTATTAAGAAAGAAGAACGCGTATTGGTAACTACCCTCACCAAGCGTATGGCCGAAGAACTCACCAAATTTATGGAGCGGGCCGGAGTCAAGTGTCGTTATATCCACTCCGAGGTAAGTACGCTGGATAGAGTGGAGATTTTACGCGAACTCCGTTTGGGTATCTTCGATGTACTCGTAGGGGTAAACCTTCTTCGTGAGGGCCTAGATTTACCCGAAGTATCTTTGGTGGCCATTCTGGATGCTGATAAAGAAGGCTTTTTGAGAAATGAACGCTCTCTGGTTCAGACTATAGGTAGAGCGGCCAGAAATGCCAATGGCCGTGTTATCATGTACGCTGATAGGATCACGGATTCCATGCAGGTTTCCATGGATGAGACCAATAGAAGAAGGGCTATACAAATGGAATATAATAAAGTCAATGGTATCGAACCAAAAACAGTTTTAAAATCAAAGGATGCCATACTAGGACAAACTAAAGTAGCTGATTCGAAGAAAGCAGCTAAGAAGTACTTTGTAGAGGATGAACAAACCTCTCTGGCGGCTGATCCTGTCGTTGCTTATATGAAAGAAAACGATTTGGAAAAATTAATGAAAGCCACCCAGAAAAAAATGGAAAAAGCAGCCAAGGAACTTGATTTTATCGAGGCGGCCCGACTTCGGGACGAACTAGGTGAACTCAAGAAAATGATACAGAAGAAGTAAGAGACTGTTTTAGAAGTGTATTTGTTGATTTCCAACGGACACATGTAATTCGTGGGAGAACGATATTCGTTTCAGTATTGAATCCGGAGTATTCAATATCGCTCTCATATTACGAGCTTGAATCTTTTCAAATCTAGTGAAATAGACTTATTTTTTGAATTAACCCTAAGGGTCCAATCTGAATTCAGGAAACCCTCTGCTGTATTGCATTTTAAGTCCTTATGACGAAGCTACGATACATGATTCGGGGTTACTGGTTTTCTGTATCGTGCTGATTACTATATATGCTTCTTTTGGAGCATAATTTCATTGAAGTTTCTTCTTAGCACTGCTCCTTTACCATTGATGCTACATTCAAAATAAGCAAGAGCAAATTTTGAATGTAATACCGAAACAGTCCCCAAGTGTTTTATAGCGTAAAAATCGTTATACATCTTTTCTCTTTTTTGGAAACGCTGAGTAAAGTAATTTCTTATCTTTGAGGGCTTAATTAAACTAACCAGCTCATGAAGAAAATATTTTTGATAGTGATGCTCTTGGCAGCATCTATTTTTACTGCAAATGCCCAATCTTCCCACTGGGGCCTGAGAACCGGACTCAATTTTTCCAGCTTTGGAGGTGATGCCGTTAGCTCAGATGCACGGGTCGGATTTCATGCAGGTGCTTATTATCAATACATGGCGACCTCATCATTTGCTCTGCAACCTGAATTCGGCTTTTCCCTTGAAGGTGATAGTGACAGGAGCTTTACCAATATGAATTTGGCATTGGTAGGCAAGTTGTTTATTACCAATAAGTTTCCTGTTGAATTTGGTCCGCAGTTGGGATTTATCCTAAGTGATGATAACTTCAACTCTAAGGCCATCAATGTTAGTCTTCCATTGGGAGCTTCGTATCAGGTGGGCCGAAAGGTCAGTGTGGGAATGCGTTATGTGGCAGGACTTTCAAAGGTCAATGATTTCGGAGGGGAAAACTTTAAAATCACCAATAATACCTTACAACTATCTGCTCAGATAAGGTTTTAATAATGAAGTGATCTAGTCTTTTTTTTACCTGCAAATTTCACATTTGGCATCCCTATTTTGCCTTTTTAAAGTTCCGTAGCTTTGGCCATGTAACAGAAAAAGCCTTTCTAGGAGACAAAAGCCAAAATTATCGGTGCCAAACAAAAAGTCCAAATCACTTCAATGAAGTGATTCTACTTCGCTACAGAAAAGCCTATCACAATTCAAAGCTAAAAATTATCCAAAAACGGGCCTGGGACCTAAGTCCGAGGTCCGTTTTTTTTAAGAAAGGAATTATAAAAAAAATGGTTTTGCGGACCGTGCAAAATGAACAGCTAGAAATGCAACGCATAATACAAATTTGGGTTTTAAATGTCGTATAAGATTGCGCGGGTCATTTTGGTTTCAATCAAGGCGATAACCGCAGGGATAGCAGCGCTATCGCGAGGATTGTCAACGCAGAGTGAAGCAAAATGAACAGGAAGATAGGCGATAGTTAAAAGCTAAGTTTGTATAAAATATAAGTTTGTATAAAATGCAGTAAGTTCAGGTTTTAATGTTTAATGCAGTATCGCTATGGCGAATTTTCACGATACCATGGCGACCGAATCGAAAACTAAATTCTTTCCGGTTCGAAGAAGCTTTTTTGAGGTAGAAGTAATCTGAACTTTTTGTCTCGTAGCGAAAATGAAAGATCTTCCGTATTAATGAAGTCTTTTTTGAGTGGCATAGCCAAAGTTATATCGCTACAGAAAAGTCAAAATGAGGATGAAACAAGCTAGATTCACAGCAAAAAGAAAAAGTCTGAACCACTTCATGATACAACTGGTGTTGCACTACACTTAATAAAAGACCAAAATGGCCTAAAACAAGTCAAGCTTGCGCCAAGAAGACTCTATTGATTAACTAAGGCGGGAAGTGTAAACTGAACTCTGTCCAGAGTCTCAGCCCGAAGGGCGATCCGGGGGCAGCCTGTCCCCAAATTTAATGGCCAATTGCTGAACGGTCAAGCTCCAGTTCTGAAGTGTCGAGGTCCATTTCTTTTCAATGTTTTTTGTGGCCAGGTAAATGAGCTTCATCAGTGCCATGTCCGAAGTGAACGCCCCTTTTGTCTTGGTCACCTTGCGTACCTGGCGGTGGTAGCCTTCCACGGTATTGGTCATGTAGATCAGCTTCCTGATCGGGGCGGTATAATCAAAATAGGTCGAGAGCTTTTCCCAGTTGTCCTCCCAGCTCTTGATCACCACAGGGTACTTCTGGCCCCATTTCTCTCCAAGGGCCAGCAACTGCTCCTTTGCAATGTCCCTGGTGTCGGCACGGTAGATCAGCTTCAGGTCCCCTATGAACTCCTTTTGGTCCTTGCCGGACACGTACTTGATCGAATTGCGTATCCGATGCACGATGCACCTCTGCACCTCGGCCATCGGGTAGACGCTCCGGATGGCCTCCGAAAAGCCCTTCAGGTTGTCGGTACAGGCGATCAGCACGTCCTTCATGCCACGGTTGTGCAGGTCGGTGAGCACCCGGAGCCGGAAGTTCGCTCCCTCGCTCTCCGAGACGTACATCCCCAGGACCTCCTTCATTCCGTCCCTGTTGATGCCGATGATGTTGTACACCGCACGGGGAACCACCTTGCCCTGGTCCCTGACCTTGTAGTGCATCGCATCCAGCCATACGATACAGTAGACCGGCTCCAGGGGCCCGTTCTGCCAGGCCTTTACCTCAGGGATGATACGGTCGGTAATCTGGCTCAGGACAGTATGGGAGATCTCCGTATCATATGTCATCTCTAATGTCTAATCGGTTCGAAGTTAAATACTTAATCCTAATTGGACAGAGTTGAGTTTACACTCTCCTAAGGCGAATACAATCCTCTAGACTCTTGATTTTCGCTATATTTAAATCAATGATATGGGTCAGTATATCGGTGGAGTACCCTCCGCTGCCTTTATTACTATGTTTGTCCTCATGTTGATAAGATTCCTCAGCAAGCTTACGGTGTGGCATACGAAAACTTTTTAACTGCTTGCAAATGTACAATATACGCTTTGCTGCATCTATTTTGCACTTGCTCATGGACTGCGGGTCTTCTAATTCGCTACACAATAAGGTGATGAGTGAGGGCTTGTCTTCAAAAGTAGTATATACATTTCTTAAATCGGGAGTAATGAAAGGTAGGTAGGTTTTTTTGAAATTGATATATTCATTATCCATGCAATCGGAACTCCATAGGATATGATCGAGTACAAAGAAAGGCATCTCTACTGCCCCTGGACCTATTAAATCATTGCCGTTCAGTTTTATACTATCATAATAGTGCCTTAGTTTTATGGAAAACACCTTTGGGGACACATTTTTCTTCGCATGGACGATTCCGCCAATGACATTCTTTAAATCTAAATAGACCATTTCCGATAGTAGTGCATATTTAGGCTCTTCTAAAGGGGTATAGTACAGGTCTTTCAGTGCATAGATAGCATTGGACAAAGAACTCATGGACATCTGGACACTTTTTATCAATGCCATCTCATCAGGCAATCCCGTGTATGTACGTATACGCCCATTATCAGGGTTCCATACTGTATAGTGCAATAGGGTATCCCGTGGAGGCATATTCGTGATGTTTGCTAAAGTATACAGTATGAAATCAAGTTCGGGAACTACTTCCAGTGGTTCCACACCATACCGCTTGAGTGCCCCTAGAAATATACCGATATCCCGCATACAGGCTGCTGCATGAAAAAAATTAAAATTTAATAATATGTCGGGTAATGGTAGTATTTTTTTAAGTGTACTGATCAGTGTTGGTACGTTTTGGGAAACAATGATTTCTGGTAATATTCTCATTAAATCATCTACTTGCAGCGGGTCTAATACTGCTACTGCCCTACAATCATTGTTATAACGATTTTTGATATCTAAGTACCTCCCACTTAATCTATTTTCTGAATAGATTGCCAAACGGTCATGCGCAAACGGATTGATATTCATAGTTTGATTTAAATGAGATGTCCTTGTCTCAAGATTTGTCTTTTAGTTAAGTTTCACCTTCCTCGAAATTTTCAAAGTACTTAACGGTAAGACCTTGAGCATTAATTTTATTGACGGTATCTTTAGCGGAAAGTTTGGTAAGTATGTTTTTTTGTAGTGCTACAGCCTCATGTTTGAGATCGGTATCGACCACCTCGGGCATTATTACAGAGGTCAACCATTTGCTGGAGTTATCAAAAGAGCCTTTTAACTCTGACAGGTTGGCCAGCTGGAGCGTACACCATCTTTCTCTAATAAGGTTGGCTATCTTTTCAAGACTTTTCTTGAAGTTTTCCTGAGGGTCGAACCAGCCATACCACTCATCGACAATATAACCTATACCCTCACCGTACATATTTTTAAATATACCTCTTCGTTATTTCTCTTTAGCTCTTCTATGAGCATAAAACGATTACTTTACTGTAATATAAATTTTGAGAGTATGGATATACGAAGAATGTAAATCCGAAGAACAAAAAATGCCATACTTACTTTACGATAGCCACTTCGCACAGGCCCCACTGGAGCTGAATGTCTGAATGGTCAGGTCACCGACTGTCATCTCATTATTGACCTTATCGACCGTTACATGAGCAAAAACATCATCGGATACCAAAACCGCTATCTTGCTGATTCCTGCCTTACTTACCGCAGGAAATACTTCCTCTACCAAATACTGCTGTACTTCGGATGATAATATTTTCAATTCCAATTGATTGCTTAGATGTCTTTTTATACCATTTTCTTCGGCATATTTGATGATTTCGTCCATGCCTTCCTTGACCATATCTTTTTTTAGATAACCCATCCATTTTGCCACAATAGTGCTGTTTTCAGCTTCATAAAATATTTTCACAAAGTTTTTATCCATTACAATTGTATCATTCATATTTGCTGTCTGAAAATTAAGTGATTTGTATACTGTATTAACATTACAGTATACAAATTAAATACTATATATACTCATTAAACTTTCTTTAGAGTGGTTGTTGGTAATAATTGTTGTTATTTTAAATTAACCTAAAATTAATGAGAGCTGATTATAAATAAGTTGTATAATTAAATTGAGTGTTTTTTCGATTTTGAAACTAAAATACAATGTAGTTTTTACCTCTTAAAAGGAATAAAAAGACCTAAAATAACAGCTACTACCTACACCCTTTGAAATACAGGTAAGTACTAAGTGAGTTTTGAGCGTTTTTTAAGGAAAATCATGTACTGGAATTGCAATAAAAAACTGGACAATAAGTTAAGCACATTTTGAATAATTGATTTTACTAAACTCTTCTGGAGT
>CANLOE010000129.1 GCA_947492745.1 uncultured Cyclobacteriaceae bacterium
ATGAATGCGTTTTTTGAATTCACCGTAGCGGTGCTACGCTGAATCCAAGAAAACGCCCTGATGTATTGCCATTTAAGCCCTCATGACGAAGTTCCAACGAACATTCTGGGTTAAATCCACTTTGTGAAAAAGCCATGATCTGCCTTTTATGGCTGGGTCATCGGGATTTCTTCATGAGGGCATCGTGTGTTAAAAAACACCTTGTCCCGAAACGGTGCTGGATGGGATACTCTGACAAGTAAAATAACAATCAAGTGAAAACCGATCTGTAAAGCATGTTTTGACACAAATCATGAGAGGATTGTGTATCGGGTGACCATGGGAGACCATAGAGCGGTTGTAGCTCCTCGTTCAGTATGGACGATAGTTGCTATCCATTACTACGGTTTTTCTATTTGGTACACCTCCATGATCTTTTTTTCTACGATTGTTTTGGGGATATGCTTCAGTAGAAAATCCCTCAAGTGCTGCCCATAGCTCCAGTGTGCCATTTTTCCCGTTGTCCACGATTGCTTTACGATGGCATTGACTTTGCGCTGTCTTTTCTGTTGGAAGAGCAAAAAAGGGTTTTGATCGGGATAGGCATGGATCATATGGCTCAGATAATAAGCATCTTCTATCGCTTGCGCACCACCTTGGCCCATGTTGGGAGTAGTCGCATGCCCCGCATCTCCGATAAGACAGATATGGCCTTTATGCCATTGCTGTAGGGGTTCGAGGTCATTGATGTCGTTCCTCAGAATAGTGACCTCAGAGGTTGCGGTAATCAACCGACCTACCAGAGGATGGAAACGGGCGAACATTTTCAGAAGCTTTTGCTTGATGAGGTTTCGTTCATCTTTTTGGTTTGCTTGGTCTGTGGCTACGGCAAACCAGTAGACCTTACCCTTTGCGATTTTGGATATCCCAAAGCGAATCCGGTCGCCCCAAAGTTCCATTCCCCTATGGACAAATTCCTGCTCTAATTCGGTGTCGGCAACACCTCTCCAGCAGGTCTGCCCTGAAAACCTGATTTTGCTTTGTGGAAACAATTGCTTCCTTACGCTGGAGTGAATGCCATCCGCCGCGATCATGAACTCCGTGAAAAATTCTGTACGATCATCAAATGTCAATTGGAGGCTCTTGTCCTTCAGTTCTGAAAAGGAGGTGAACCCTTTTCCCAAAGAAACCTTCTCCGCCGGTATTTTTTTAAACAGTAGTTTTTGAAGTTCTGCGCGATGTATGGCTATGGTGGAGTACCCAAACGCTCTTTTGACATGTTCCTGGAAGTTGTCGGATAAAGGGCTTAGGTCCGCTTTGGCCAATGTGATACGGTCTATGGCGTTTCCTTTTTCCTTTATTTCTTCCAGAACTCCCAAGCGCTCTAAAACCTGTAGGGCATTAGGGGCAAGCCATATCCCCGCACCGACTTTGGATAGTTCGGGAGCTTTTTCGAAAATATGGTAGTCTATCCCTTTTCTTTCAAAGGCCAGCGCTGTGGCCAGTCCTCCGATTCCCGCACCGACTATTGTGTATTTCATGGGGTCATGTTTTAGTTGGTAGTTCGTCCAATATAGTTCGTTGGGATAAGGCCTTGGTCATTACGACCCTTCAGGCCGAAACACTTGATCCTGTCCCTCCCTGCACTCCTTCGTAGACCAAATTACGGATTTGATGAGTATTGGCCATTATTGTTGAGGCTTTGCTGTTATGGTCTTTCAGAACAATCTGTCGGGACAGATGTTCGATGGCGTTCCACGGGTTGATTTCCCTATCGCACTTTTATACAGTAGTTGAAAAGTAGTTTGTACTACATCCAAATGATGTATTGGCTCGCGCTTCTGTCTGTAGTAATGATTTTATGAATGCGCTGTATTTGGAGCCTTTCCATAAGGCCTTAAAATACAATAAATCAGTGGATTTTCCAATGTCTAAGGTAGCACCGCTACCGTGAATTCAAAAAACATGTATATTTTCCTGACTAGCCGCCTCGCTCGCGGTAATTGTTTTTTCGAATACAGATATAAAGCAGGGCAAGGATTGTCCGAAGAATACAATTTGTAGCGACCTACAATTTACACAAATTTGGGATTCAAATGTCGTATAAGATTGCGCGGGTCATTTTAGTATCCATCAAGGCGAACACCGCAGGGATAGCAGCGCTATCCCGAGGATGGTCAACGCAGAGTGAAGTAAAATGAACAGGAAGATAGGCGATTTTAAAAGCTAAGTTTGTATTATTAACAGTTTGTCCACTAGTCCTCAAATAATTGTTTGGGCGCATTTTCATGTGAAAATATATAGATCGAGATGAAATGAAAACTTTAACCCCAATTGATCGATAGGATTTCGCCATGAGAGCATAAAGCGCAATAAAATCAGAGGTTTGGGAGAGGAGGCTTTTGTATCACTAAGATGACGCACTAACGTAGTGTAAAACCGCTGATTTTGAAGTGATTTATGTTCGGAATAGGAAGGCTATTGATCAATTGGGGTTTAAAATAGTTCGGTCAGCAGTCATCCAACAATGAATTCCAAAAAAACACCCCAATGAAGAGAAATGATGATACAGTAAAAAATAATTTAATCATCTGAACATCAGTAGTATAACATGTTTTTTTGAAATGTGGTTTACCCGTAAAAACCAATGTAGGCTCACATCACGACAGAGTTTAACCCAAATTGATGGATAGAAATCGTGATGAGCGTATCAATAGTAAAATACCGGCCATTTGGATTCGTTCGGCATAGCACCGCTATGGTGAATGAAGACCGGTGGGCAAAGCTTCCGGTATAAACCCAGAATGTTCGTTGGAACTTCGTCATGAGGGCTTAAATGGCAATGAATCAGTGCGTTTTCTTGGGTTCAGCGTAGTACCGCTACGGTGAATTCAAAAAACGCATTCAGTTACTGATTTGAAGTCAGTTAAGTCCGGAATAGATTTTCTAATGGACATTTTGGGATAAAGCTATTTATGCGTGGAATAGGTTCTCTATTGATCATTTTGGGATAAAGCTATTTATGCGTGGAATAGGTTCTCTATTGATCATTTTGGGTTTAAGCGTTTTTGCTCTTTTGATAAAATAGGAATTAAGAACAGCAGTTTCTAGCTCAGTTTAACGGTTCTACAGCGGCTCTGAAAGATTTGTGATTTTTTAATGTAAAAAATCTTCTTAAAATAGATGTAATACAAATTTGGGTTTCAGGTCTCGTATAAGATTCCGCGGGTCATATTAGTCTCCATCAAGGCGAGAACCGCAGTGATAGCAGCGCTATCCCGAGAATTGTCCACGTAGAGTGAAGCAAAATGAACAGGAAGATAGGCGATTTTAAAAGCTAAGTTTGTATAAGAAGATGAATGTCGATTGAGATTTTTACAACTAATCAACTGTAACCATGAAAACAATATCAACCAACCCTTTAGGTGTGTTTGAACTCATGCACACCTACAGAAAAATACTATTGTCCGCAGTATTCTTTTTCTCCTACCTTACTAGTTATTCCCAATTGGTCACACAAGATGCCAATGGGAAGTTGATTTATAAGACCTATGCGAATAAAGGGCAGAGTAATTCTGTAAACACAGTCCCTGATTTTTCTCGATCTGGGTATCGAGGAGGAGGAGTCAAAATTCCTGATAATGTCCCCGTACGTGAAACCGTTCGGCCAGGCGGTGGAGATGACGGTGCCAGAATTCAGGCTGCCATTGATAAAGTCAGTAGACGATCTGTGGATAGAAACGGATTCAGAGGTGCTGTTCTTTTAAAGTCGGGTACCTATGAGGTAAAGGGAGTACTGACTATTAAGAAAAGTGGTGTTGTCCTTCGGGGAGAAGGCCAGGGTTCATCGGGAGGTACGAAGATCATAGCAGTGGGAACGGGTAAGCGCTCTCTTATTGTAGTCGATGGTGGAGGAAAGTCTGAACCGATTTCCGGATCCGTAAGAAGTATTGATCAAAGTTTTGTTCCAGTAGGTTCAAAAAAAGTTAAAGTAACCTCTGTGGGACCTTATAGAGTCGGGCAAATGGTTATTATTGAAAGAAGACCTAATCAAAAATGGTTGGATGATATGGATAACATGGGCCGTTGGGGGTGGACGCCGGAAGCTTATGTTGTAGGGTACGAACGTAGGATCAAGGCTATAAATGGCAATACTCTTACTCTGGACGCTCCCTTTGTACAGACTTTTGAAGATCAGTATGGAAACGGTAAGGTTCTAAAATATGATTTTAGCGACAGGCTAACCAATGTAGGTGTTGAAAACTTAAGACTGGAATCGGAGTTTAAATCCAATAGTGATGAAGATCATGGATGGATCGGTGTAAACTTAAGGGGAGTTTCCAATAGTTGGGTCAGAAAAGTTACGGCCCAGTACTTTGGTTATGGATGCGTGAGAATTAGCCATTCCGGAGGGATACATTCTGCTTTTGTAACCGTTGAAGACTGTGCTATGTTAGACCCCAAATCCAAAACTACGGGAGGAAGAAAATATTCCTTTGAAATAGCCGGTAGTGGTGGCGGGCAGTTTATTCTCTTCCAAAGATGTCTTACAAGAGGCGGAAGGCACGATTATGTTACGGGTTCACGAGTAGCAGGCCCCAATGTGTTTCTTGATTGTGTGGCTACTAGAACTAGAAGTTCCATAGGCCCACATCATAGATATGCCACGGGTATTTTGTTTGACAATATACGGGGAGGAATAATGGAAGCGCGAAACCGTAGGTCTAGCGGGACCGGACATGGATGGGCAGGTGCTCAAACCATGTATTGGAATTGTTCTTCTGGGACAAGAAGAATGTATCTTTTGAGTCCTCCAAGTGGAATCAACTGGGCTATTGGCAGCATTGGAGATGTAGCCCAGGATAATGGACTCATACAATCCCACGGAAGACCTGTACTCCCGCGTAGCTTGTACCTGGCACAATTAAAAGACCGTCTTGGTCAAGCAGCAGTCAATAATATAACAACACGTGAACAAAGGGCAGGATCCATATGGGATGAATTGATGGCATGGAATGGTGAGGAACTTGCGTCCAATGGAAATGCCGATCCTGTATCCGGAAGAAGGATTGTAGAAGTCGATGAAGCTACAAAGGAAACATCCATCAGACTATTTCCAAACCCTGTAAGTACAGAATTACATTTGGACATTTCGGATTTTATGGGATTACCTGTAGATTATATGATTTCTGATGTTTCAGGAAAAAAAATACTTGAGAATAAATTTTCTGAAAATCACTCTACGGTTGAGAAAATCAATATCTCTGAATTAGAGGAAGGTGTCTATTTTATGAAAATAAGAGACACTGAAAGGATCTTCAATAATCGGTTTATTAAAAATTAGTCTATTGAAAAAGCTAAAAATAGAGTCATTGATACTGGGACTCTATTTTTAGCTCTACACCCAAAAAAACAATTTGTCCCGGACTGATGGCGTTTGGTCATGCAGGGTATGGCCCGGTAAGCAAAGTGATGGACAGGAAACCTATAAAGATTGTCGAAAAATAGTCCGAAACAGGTGACTTTCCTTGGCCACTGCCCAGGGTTCTATTGTTGAGCTTTTATTTGAACCCGGATCATGCGTTGGAACTTCGTAACGAGGGTTTAACCCAAATTGATCAATAGGATTTCGTTATGAGGGTATAATTGCAATGAAATCAGTGGTTTGGGTGAGGAGGCTTAGTGCATCATTAAGGTGTAGAACCTACGTAGCATAAAACTGCTGATTTTGAAGCAATTTATGTTCGGAATAGGAATTTTATTGATTATTTTGAGTTTAAATAGTAATAAATAAATGGTTTTTATTAGGTTTAGCATAGCACCGCTATGGTGAATTCGTCAAAATATAAACTCGTAAAAGGTTCCAGCTTCGATATAAACCAAATGATGTTCGGTATAAAAAAAGAGACTGTACCACTTCTGATACAGCCTTTTCCCGAAAATAAACCAATGTGTAAAATTTGCTTTTTCGGCAGTAGGTATCGGCACTTACCTTACTGCTCTATGAACAGACCATTTTTTTCAATCCAACAGTTCAAACTGTTCTGCATACTCTCTTCTATACTCGGTATAGTGAGGTTCATCCGGTTTGTCACTGGGGACTCCCGCTACTATAGAAACCCTAAAAGGTCCTCCGGTATCAAAGCGGTTAGGATGTGTCAGCGTATTGATACGTATCTCATTAGCGGTGGTAGAGGTCAGTACTGAGGCCCCTGTGCCTCCGGATACGCGTATGCTATAGCTGAAGGGTGCAGAAGAGGTCGCAGCCGGGGTTGTCCAGCTCATTTTGAAATCGGTCTGTGTTATTTCACTGATGGTAATATCAAATTTGGAAATGAATATTCTCTGGGGTGTTTTGAGCATAAAACGCTTTATTCTCAGCCGGGATTTATCGTTTTCCTCTTTTGCTACCAGTTTGATAGTATAACTCGCTTCTTCCTTTAGGGAATTGATATGGTACCACTGACCTATAAAGGTTTTCGTGTAGTTCCCCTCTATCTTTTCATCATCCAAAAATATGTCATAGCGGTACTTATCGAAATCATCGAAAGCATCGATATACCATCTCAGCCTAGCTCTTTCCGGGTAGATATAACTGTACTGCACGGTAAGAACTTCCTCCTGATGCTGCACGGCATAACGTACTTCTGTGGCGGCTATCCATCGTCCCAGGTCATGATCATAAGCAAGATAAAACCGCAATCTTTCGCTGTCCCAAGTGGGTAATGCCACAAGGTCCCCATTTTCGTTATTGGAAGCATACACAAAATTATTGTCCTCAAAGGTCACCGAGTAGTCCGTGGTGCTGTCTCCATAGTTCGAGTATCGGGTGATGCGGTTTCCCATTATCTCAAAATAGGAACCGTTACTATCGGTCCAGGTCATGGTACTGTCGGGGTCTGTCCTTTGTAGTTCTCCCGCAGTTTTATCTTCTATTAGATCTACACCGGCTTTCAGGTCTTCCAGTGATACAGGGTAGGGTTGGTCGGAGCTACTGTCTACTGTATTGATTTCCTCTTTTACACAAGAGGAAACAGCGACGAGTACTAAAAGTGCCGTAGTGATTTTAATGATTTTTTGTCTCATTATCAATTGTTTTAAAGTTTAGTAAGACAAACCTACACCATGTTGACTCCTCGAAAAACACCTTTTACCGTGTTTGTCAGGCTCCCTATTTTCAGGGGGTAGGGGCCATGGATACTTTATGGGCCAATCTTGGAAATGCCCAATGTATGTATGGAACGTTCCACATCTGGCTTGGGTCGGCTGAAAGTCATACTATTGCCATCACCTTGGCTTTGCGTCACTGGCGAGGCCATACCACCTCATCGAAGTGCCTGGGATTGAAATCAGTACTCAAAAAAAGTGAATAGGGAAACGGGCCAAGGATAAAGCCCTGATAAGAAGAGTATGTACCCTGCTTATTGGCGAATCGTATATCAGGGATTATTTCCTGGAAAGGGTGCTTGCCGGTCAGGTTTGGGACTCTGCGATGTGGGTATGCCCAGACCATACATTGAAAAACCAATGCATGGTCCCGGTTTACTGCTTTTCTAGAGCTTTGGAACAACGCTGATCTTGTCGTTGTACCCTATTATACTAAGGGCGTGACTACCCAAGAGTACCCACAAAGTCCAAAAAGACTTTCTTATGAAGATCGAGGTTCATATCGGGCGAAAGCGCTACGCGTACGATATAATCTTTGTCACCCTCCTTCGTGGTCCCTTGAGTAGAGGTCGCGGGTATGGTCCAATAACAGCCCTTTAGCTGGCCATAACTTACGCAGAACTTACTCTCATGAGGGATTTTAGTGATCATTAGATGGATTAGCTTCAGATTTAAAGCTCTTTTGTAGGATTCTTTTTCCTCTTCGGTACTTCCTTTAGTAGGAAGGTCCAGGGAAAATACCGATGGGGTAAATCCATCTTTTGCCAATGCTTCGGAGACAAAATTGATTTTTGCCGCAGGTAAAGTATCTTCGATAAAACTTACAAATTCTCTTGTGTTCTTATACGCATCATGGATACGCTGGAGCATGGAAGGCAATTGCTTTTTCAATGTTTCCATTTGGTGATGGGTAGCACCGTTGTCACAGAGCTTTAAGTGCAATGCGATTTTCTCCATCAAAGCCTCCGATTTTTTATTTGCTACACAGTATCCGGCAGTACACTGGCCACCACTGGGGAATTTCGATCCGCTGACATAGGCAATGGCCCTAGTTGTAGAGAGTATCTCACCCTCTCCCAGAAAGTGTACATTAGGGCAAAACGTCTGGTCCAAAATAAAA
The DNA here is from genome assembly GCA_947492745.1 of uncultured Cyclobacteriaceae bacterium. Lineage (GTDB taxonomy): Bacteria > Bacteroidota > Bacteroidia > Cytophagales > Cyclobacteriaceae > Aurantiphycus > Aurantiphycus algarum. The sequence continues at coordinate 8,267 of CANLOE010000129.1, forward strand.
ACAGGATCGATGGCCGGTTCGCCGCTCTTGGTCTTACGTTCTTTATTTAAAGCCTGCTTTAATTTCACAAGGTCCGGGACCTCCACTCTTGGGTTGGTCGGGATTTCCACAATGATGTAGGGAATGGCATCTTCGCTGGCCATCTTGTCCAGAAGGGTATCTATACTTTGTACCATGTCCTGGCCGCCATCCACTGGCAGGTCCACGACTTCGATACGGTCATCACAGGCAGCGACCCGTCTTGCCTGATCGTTTGTACCTCCATAGCAGTTAGGAGGGATAATGATTTTGATGGCTTTTTCGGGATGCTTTTCCACTGCATCCTGAACCAGTCCCATCATGATAGCATATTGCACGGATAAGCCACTGGAGCCTACCAGTGGCGTCACGTCGGTACCTGTAATTTCCTTGATGGCAGTGAGGACATTTGCTCTATTGGTCTCAACGTTACTTATCGGTGTGTCATCGGAGGGCATGCCCAATAGGTGATTTAAGGCGAACAGTGTGTCGGGTGGTGTCATAGCTATGGTTTCCCGTCTTCTTACATGCTGAATTTCGGATATATAGCTTTCATTTTGTTCGCCATTTACCATTAAAATACTTCCCGAACGAGCATTGGTATTGATGAAAAAATCAATCCCCGTGGCTATCGATGGCTTGTACTCAAAATTGCAGATATCTTCTTGTTGTGCTATGAAAATGGTACTGCCGTCAAAGTCCGAAACCTCTTCGAACTCCGCTATCTTCTTCACTTCGAAGCTATAACCATAGACATAACGTAGTATCTCAGCATCAAAAAAATCCGGCAACTCGCCCTTATGGATAATCCGGGTGTTTTTACCGATCAATAAGTTTTTTCGCAACACGGCCATGACAGGGATTGTCATCGACGAAAAAACAATGACATTATCCGCCTTTTGATGGTGAAGGTGGGCCACGGCCCACTCCAATACACAAGATAAGGGATGGCCCAGCCGAATATAGTCGAACGCGGTAGGCAGTGCACTCAATGATGATAATCGGGCATCATCCGTATTGAATAGCGTCTCGAAATGCTCTAAAAACTGGGTTTTGGCCAGATTTTCTTCATAAATATCGAGTCGATGAGTGGTCAGTTCCAACCAGTCCGTAGGCATATTCGCCACGACATCTTTAAGGTATGTCCGTATTTTATTGTCTTGCATAATTTCCGCTTGTAAATAGATCCGCAAAGATACACTAATTAGATTTTTTTTCAGCGCTTTCGGACATTCTGTTGTAGCGTACCAAGGTCCTGCAATTGTTCTACCGGTTCCAATGTCAATCTGTTATACAAATTTGGGTTTCAACTGTCGTATAAGATTCCGCGGGTCATTTTTTTTCAATCAAGGCGATAACCGCAGGGATAGTAGCGCTATCGCGAGGATTGTCAACGCAGAGTGAAGCAAAATGAACAAGAAGATAGGCGATATTTAAAAGCTAAGTTTGTATTAAGTCCGGAATAGATTTTCTAATGGACATTTTGGGTTAAACTGATATTGTGAGAAAAAACCCCATTCACTATTCAAAAATAGCTCAAAAAATCGAACCGCATAAACTCCTCATTTACGAAGAAGTGAAATTCTAAAAATACAGGCTGAAATCGAGCTTCACTCTCCTAAAACACAGTTTTGCTTCGATTCCGTAGGCACCAATGCTTCTGCCGAATCTTTCAATGCAAAGATCAAGGCATTCAGGGCGCAGTTCAGGGGAGTCAGGAACGTAGAGTTCTTCCTGTTCAGACTATCAAAAATCTATGCCTGAAATTTAACTACCTACAGAAATATTGCTTGATCCACTATTACACCTTAATGTAATATTGTTTTCTTTGGTGATTGATTTAATCAAAGAAAACAATCACAAAGAAAGCTTATATCACTTCTGAAATAGTTTTATTGAATTCAAGGAATTGATTTTCAATTTTTATTCTGTAGGAACTTCTGAAATCATCACTATTATGAATATATCAGTTTCATGTACTAAATGACTATAGTTTAAATTAAATAATATAAGTAAATTGTTGTTTACATATTTGGGGATTAGTTATATTTGTATCATATAATTCTTAACAAGAGTTAATAAACCAAACCAAACCAAACCATAAACCAACAATTAATTAAAATGTTTTTGCAAGTTTTTTTATCAATACCTCCACTTCATCGTATTTCCAAAATAGGCCTATAAGTTAGTATATAGACTATTTTCCTTTTCTTCTCTTTGGAGAAATTCAATCTATCATTAAATAAGGCTTTATTTAGCACTCATATATTTTAATGAAATGATTTGGATTTTCTAGAATAGAAAAGAATAACTACGAGTATTTGTTCCTATTACTGAACAAAAATCTTGTAGTAAGAAGAAAGTTTTTTTAGGAATTGAAATAATCATAGAATATTTCAGTATCAATGCGTCATCGTACCTACTTCTCAATAGGTGTATCAATACCATATAGAGTAGAATAGGGATGCAACTATCCAAATAGTTAAAAAATTCTCTATATAAACTCTCACTGAGTTTATATAGAGAATTGATAAATGTTACTGCCGTTTTACTTATGATTCAGGAAATTTTGAGTGTTTTTGGATTAATAAATTTTCAATTTTAACAAATGATGATGATGATGATGATGAAATTTTTGCTATTATTTATAGCGAGTTTATTGACTTTTGAAGTATGTTATTGTCAAAGTTCAGTTGCTCGTCAATGGAATGAAGTTTTATTAGAGGCCATACGGAATGACTTTGCACGCCAGACTGATAATTTTCTAGTATTTGAGACAGGATCTTCTATAGATATGGTGTTGCAGTGGGTAACTTATGAAGATGCTAGTTCTCAATGTAGTCTCTCAAGGATTTTGGGGTGGAATTCATCCTCCAGCAGACGATATACCGGGCAGGGTTATTGGTGAGCAGGTTTTTCGTAAAGTTGAAAAGTACTTTAGTGGAAAAGTTGAGGTAATTCTTGGGTTAACAGATAATCAAGATGATAACTCAACAATAATGTATCCTACACTATTGCGCCCTGATGAATACATTAATTTAAAAATTCCTAACAATGCAGAAAAACAATCATTGTCAGTGATTGATATATTCGGCAGAAAATATCTACAAAAGGTTCAGTATGCTCAAGATGAAAATAATAGACTATCTGCCCCTAGTTTACCTGGAGTATATTTTCTGATTGTGGAATCAGCATCAGGTCGCATCTAAAAAGAACCCTTTATCGTTAGGTAACACCAAATTATTCTAAAAATTCTTTCTGTTATTAAAAAATTAATAACCAATGACATTGTTATGCCTAAAAATTAAAAAAAAAAGTCAATATTATGAGATATATCAATGGAGAAGGTGGAAGCATTTCTGACTTTACAGTTACAGAACAAGGGGTATTAAATCATATTAAAGGTTCTACAGTCAACAGTATAGGTAAGTGGGTAGGATTTGTTGGTTTTGCTCCTAGAGGTAAAAGTTTAATCGTCATAGAGAAAGAATTTTATACAGATTTTAGCAACCTACGTGTTGTCCTGGGGCCTGATCAAATCAAAACCATACGTTTGGATGATGATTTTGTTCCTATACAAAGAGAGTGAGAAGCACATGCTGGGTAGACCGATTGGTTTCTTGGGTGAAGTTTATGACGACGTATATCTTTTGACTTCACTTGGGTTTCCTCCAGAGTTCCCCAGTACCGCCACTTCTTATAAAATCAAGGAAAACGGGGATCTTGAACCCATCTCCTTGACCGATGAATTTTTGAATGCAGGGAACTGTTGGTTAGAATTCAATCAAGACGGTAGTGGTAGTATTGCTTATAGCGGAAACTCCATAGATGGAACGATTACTTCTTATAGTGTGAATCAAGAGACAGGTGAAATTGCAATTTTGGAACGAACAGCTGCTCAATTCGAGTTGATGACCATTACAAATGACCCTGCGGAGATTTTGAATTTGGAGGAAATTTGGAGATGGCATTCTCAGGAGATTATTTCTACGTGCTGAACAGTATTTGGGCAAGAGTCGATGTATTCAAGGAGAATGTGGACGGATCTCTTACACTATTACCTGAAAAAGAGGTAACAGATGAATTACTGAAGTCTTATGTGTTTTATGGAATGGCTTCATTCTAGTAGACTATTCGTCATTACACAATTGAATAGCCAGGCCATGTTCTGGCTATTCCCAACATCTAATTGAACCCGGATTGTGCAATTCAGAGTAGATTGGTTATCAGTAGTTTTCCTAAAATCTCATTGCATGAATCAATCAACTGGTCATCCAATAATTGGATGGTAATCCATCCGAAAAATCAGCACACTGATGCATGGTCTGGGTCAAAGAGCTCGCTTAAAAAGCGATGACCGGATTTTATTGACCACAATAGTGGTGTATAACTCTCTGGTTCTGATTATAGAATAGTTTATAGAATTTTTAGATAAGAAATATTGGACATCAATCATGACAGTGAAAAGCAATAGTCGTACAACTTGCAAAAGAGAGTATTCATTAAATATTCCACAATTGCTCTCTGGGGGTATTTCTGAAAATTGGCTGCTCAAGGAGCTGGGCGATATTCACTGGGCCATGATTTCTGAGAGTTTAGATACCCGATCAGACACCATAGTTGACAGCAATGGCGAGCGCCTGTACGCTAGCTTTGTAAGAATACAGTGGAGTGCAAACGAAAGTCTTTTTTCTTTTAAGGAGAATGATAAGATTGATATTGAAGGGGAACTGTCTCTTTATGGAAACAAGATGTTTTTTAGTGATGATCATATTGTTTCTGGTAACAAACTCATATCAGCTTCGCTAATGTCGGTTTTTTCATCTAGAAAATCAGGTAATAATCAAAAATTAGAAAAAGGTAAGCCCTTAAATTCAGAGACTGCGCAACTTAAAAAACATAAGGAGCTGCCGAGCTTGGCAAAAGGCTTTTTTGAGGCAAAGACATTTTTGTTTTCAGGTTCTGATGAAAAGAATGAGGAGAATAATAGAAATAGACTTGAGTTTTATAATACGGAATTTCTTATAGAGAGTGAGCCTATATATACGAAATTGTATCATGTAGATCCTTATGATGATATTAATGGAGTAGGGCTTCTTTATTTTGCATCGTATTCAAAAATTAGTGATAAATGCGAGCGCTTTTATTTTCAGGAGAAAACTTTGGAAAATAAAGAGATTCAAAACTGGGCAGAGTCTAGTTATTGCATTGCTAGAGATATTCATTATTATGGTAATGCCAACGCCAATGAGGAACTCTTATATTCCTTAGAAGACTGTAAATTTATTGATGATAGAAAAATACAATTAAGCTCTTCCCTTCGTCGCACCAAAGATGGACAATTAATTGCAAAAATATATACGGTCAAACAACTTGTATCACCTCTCAGATTAGATTTAGAAGCAAAACGAAAATCTAGTATAGGAAGCAAGAAGAATACAATAAAAGCAATACCTCAAACACAGGAGGCAGGAGTAACTGTCAAAATAAAGAAGCGAACTCAGAATACAAGTTTACAGGTAACCAATGATGCTGGGGAGAAAATAGAATATACTCGAAAACAACTTAACAATTTTATACAAGATTTTTTGAATTCGATGCTTGATGGTGCAACCATTCATATAGAAACTGACCTTAGACAAGTAGGTATAGAATCCATTATGCTAACAGAACTTTCAGAGTATTTAAACCTGACCTATCACTTGTCAAGTAACCCAAGTAAGTTTTTTAATTTTCACACCATTGATGACATTACATCACATTTACTTGGCAAACACATTTCTGAGGAAGAAAAGGTATTTGAAAAAGAAATCAAAAATACAGAGAAGTCTGTAGATGTAGATGATGTAGCTATAGTTGGCATATCTTTTCGGGTTCCGGGAGCAACTACCAAAGAAGAATTGTGGGACCTTCTTTACAACAATAAATCGGCAATAACCACAACTCCACAAGAACGATTAGATTGGCCTATATGGCAAGACATTAGTGCTAAACATAAAAATATTCTCTATGGAGGATATATAGATGATATAGATAAATTTGACGCCAATTTTTTTGGGATATCTCCTCAAGAAGCAGCGTTAATGGATCCGCAACAAAGAATTGTTTTAGAATCTGTATATGCTGCATTAGAAGATGCCGCAATTTCACCGGATGTATTAAAAGGCAGTGATACAGGTGTTTTTATGGGAGTTTCAGGTTCTGATTATGCGGCATTGCGACAGGGAGTAGCTAAAGAAACCATAATTGCATATGACAGTATTGGAAGATCTAATTCTATACTAGCAAATCGTATCTCATACGCCTTGGATATTCATGGTCCTAGTAAAGCTATAGATACTGCTTGTTCTTCATCTTTAGTGGCATTGCATGAGGCCGTTAAATCGATACAGGATTCGAGCTGTCAAAAGGCAATTGTGGGAGGGGTCAATGTTATTCTAAACCCAGAAGTAACACTCTCTTATAATCAAGCTGGTATGTTAAGTGAAGACGGTACTTGCAGGACATTTGATGAACGGGCAAATGGGTATGTGCGAAGTGAAGGTGTTGGCGTAATCGTTTTGAAAAAATTAAGTGAAGCAGAAAAAGCTGGAGACCATATTTATGGTCTTATCAAGGGAAGTTCCATTAATCACGGAGGTAAAGCCAATACCTTAACCACTCCAAATGCTAAGGCTCAAAAAGAACTTTTGATAAAAGCCTACCAATCTTCAGGGATACAAAATCCAGAAGAAGTGAGCTATATAGAAGCTCATGGCACGGGAACTCCATTAGGAGATCCTATAGAAATAGAAGGCATAAAATCGGCATTCGAAGAATTGTACGAAATTGAAGGTATAGACATTCCAAAAGAAAAACATTGTGGAATAGGTAGTATTAAAACCAATATAGGGCATTTAGAAGCTGCAGCAGGAGTTATAGGGCTTATAAAAATACTACTGAGTATGGAACATAAGATATTGCCAGGGAATCCACATTTAGAAAGCCAGAACACATATATAGAACTAGAACAAACACCTTTTTATTTAAGAAAAGACACCTCTGACTGGAAAACAGAAGAGAACCAAAAAAGAATTGCAGGGGTTAGTTCCTTCGGTTTTGGAGGAGCGAATGCACATGTAGTGTTAGAAGAATACGTTGCAAAACACTCCAAAACACATACCAATAAAGACGCTGCAATTATTGTATTATCAGCACATACAAGAGAGCAACTAGAAGAAAGGGTCGTTCAATTGAGCACCTACCTTAAGACGAACAAATCAGTTACCCTACATGACATTGCCTATACATTACAGGTAGGAAGAAGTCATATGAAGAAACGCCTGGCATTTAAGGTAAATACCCTTGCTCAATTAAAAACAGATCTATCTAATTATCAAAAAGGAAAGCTTAAAAAAGTATACACAAATTCTATTGATGCTACAAATGGAGAACTCATTTTAGAGAAACAAGTAAAGAATTTTGATATTGAAAAAGCAGTAAATAAAAAGGACGTTGACCATCTTATGGATATATGGACTCAGGGTTGGGAGGTAGATTGGAGGTTGTTGTATACTGCTGAGGATATACCTAACAAAATACCTCTTCCAACATATCCATTTGCTAGAGATAAATATTGGATAGAAGATACAGAAAAGGCAATTGCTTCCAAAAAGTCAGACGATACAGGTATTAAAAAAATGGCTGTAAGTGATTTTATTCTCAAGCAGATTTGCGGATTCGTACACCTCAAGGAATCAGAATTGGATAAGGAAGAATTTATTTCAGATTACGGTATCGATTCTATTCAGGTCAATCAATTGGCAAGTGCAATCAATACTACTTTTGATTTGGAGGTACGACCTATGGAATTACAATCCTACTTGACAATCTCAGAAATTGAGGATTTTGTAACAGACGAGTTAAAGAATAAAGTAGGTACTCTTGATCCTATGGATGAAAAGAAAGAAGAAACAGTAGTTAATGGAGATCATGAGGCAGAAAGTAAAGATGTTGCTATAATAGGGTTGGACATGGAGGTATCTGAGGCTGATTCCCTAGAAGGATTGGCAGCAATATTAAGCTCTGAAGATTATCAAGTAACTCCTTTTCCTGAAGCGCGCTGGGGTTTCATACCACCACACTATAAAAAAGGTTTGTCCTCCAAAAATTTTAAGGGAAAGTATCTGGATAACTTACTGAATTTTGATCATAAACTGTTTAAAATATCGGTGAGGGAAGCGATGCTTATGGATCCTCAGCACAGGCTGCTTTTACAAAGTGTTTGGCGATCTATAGAAAATGCAGGATATACCAGAACAGAATTTTCTAAAAAGCGAACAGCTGTTTTTGTAGCCATCAATGGGGTTGATTATGCTGATATTGTAAAATACGATAGTAATGTAGACGAGTTTAGTGGGAGAGGAGTGAAAAGGTATATAGGCGCCAACCGCATTTCTAGTTTTTTCGATTTATCAGGTGTTAGTGAAACAATAGATACCGCATGTTCCAGCTTTTTTGTAGGAGTAAAGAAAGCTGTAGATGCCATACGAAAGGGAGAATGCGATCAAGCAATTGTTTCCGGAGCACAAGCAAATTTGCTACCCTTTACATTTCAGGAGCAACTAGCTCAAGGAATTCTAACGACTAGCGAACGTACACGGCCTTTTGATGTGAACGCAGATGGTTATGTACGGGCAGAAGGTATTTGCAGTATTATCATCAAAGGAAAATCATTAGCTGAATTGGATAAGGATCAAATTTACGGTTATATCAAAGGAGGTGGAATAGCACATGGTGGTCGTTCTCTTAATGTTACCTCTCCAAATGTAGCGTCTCGCAAACAAGCCTTTATGAATGCACTTGATGATTCTGGGGTAAACATAGATGCTATTTTGGCGATAGAAACCCATGGTACCGGAATGCCCATGGGAGATGAGAGTGAATTACAAGCATTTCAAGAAGTTTTTGCGGAGCAGAAAAGAAGGGCGGAGAATAAATGTATCATAGGAGCAGCTAAAAGCGCGATAGGTCATTTGGAAGCAGCCTCGGGAGGATTGGCAATTATGAAATCTATTCTAACACTATGAGCACATAAAATGAATGGAATCAAAGGGTTGCAAGAAGTGCACCCTAACTGTAACTCTGAAAATTTTCTGATTAGCAATGAAGATCAAAACTTAGAAATAAAGGATGAGAAAAAAGCAACTATAGGATTACACTCCTATGGTATTGGAGGTGTTTCTGCTTTTCTCGTTTTAGAAGAAGCTGATCAAGAAGAGAAACTTAAAGTAACAGGTAAGGTTAAGAATATATTTGTGCTCTCTGCTCAATCAGCTTATGTCCTATATAAATATGCTGAGAATATTCGAAAATATTTACAATTAAATTCAGAAGAAGCTTGGTTTGATTTTGATCATTTTTTGGCGAGTTATCAATGGAATTGCAATAAAAAACTGGACAATAAGTTAAGCACATTTTGAATAATTGATTTTACTAAACTCTTCTGGAGT
>CANLOE010000130.1 GCA_947492745.1 uncultured Cyclobacteriaceae bacterium
TGGCACGGAGGTACAGCAGTTCGTCCACGATGCCCTGGCCGCCGTCCCCGGACTGGCCCTGGGCGGGAACAGTGCCCCCCACTGGTCCTCGTTTAGCGATAGCGCAACGAGGGTCTAATGAGGTTCAAAACATGAAAGGAAAGCGATTGTATCGCGGATAATATGAGAGAAGCCCTTCACGTAGACGTGGGGGCCTTTTTTCGTTTTATTGTAATATCAGTCCGCAAAGGTTGTCCCCCATCGAGGTAAAAGAGAGCGGATTTGCCTATATTTATGTCTCCTACGAAGGGCTGCAGGCCCGCGGCAGGGTGTTCTTTGACGACCTGGAGATCGTGCACCGCGAAGGTACGGTGGTGCAGGCGGATGATTATTATCCCTTTGGTCTGGCCTTTAACTCTTATAACAGGGCGATGGGGGCGGGGAACCGGTTCGTTTATGGTCAGGACACGAGAGGACTTGTCTGCAATCCACCAAAATCCATTAGACAAGTTGAAGAAGGGTAATCTCCACAATAGCGTACCTTCAACCCAAAATGTCCATTGGAAAATCTATTCCAGACTTAACTGACTTCAAATCAGTAAATGAATGCGTTTTTTGAATTCACCGTAGCGGTGCTACGCTGAACCCAAGAAAACGCACTGATGTATTGCCATTTAAGTCCTCATAACGAAGTTCCAACGAACATTTTGGGTTCAAGATGTACTCCTTGTTGCCCATGCACTCACTCATGGAGAACAGGGCCAAGATGCCATGTTTCGGGCATAGGAAGACGAAGTTGGGGCCCTACTAACAATCACATGGCTCTAAGGGGCTGTTTAAACTGTATTTTTTGTCCTGCAAGAGGTCCGAAAGAGAGAATTCGCCTATAAAGAGAAAACCGCCTAGAGTACATTCCTTTCAGGGTACCTACCCATGGGATAGCCCTGCTCAGCGGTCCTCCCGAACCAAAAAACCTGAGGCCATCCCTTCTTTGATCTGATCCAGTGCGGCATTTTCCAATAGGGTGACTTCCGACTCATCATTAACCTCGAATACTTCCATCAACTCTTCCAGTACCTGGGCCACATTTTTGGTAGTCTCAAAGGCATCGAAGAGGACAAAGGCGAACTGATTGAGCGGAAACTCCCTGACACCTTCGGGCATAGCGCATAACAGTATATAGGCCTCTTCTTCCTCCTTTTTCGCTTCTGTCCCCTCCCAGCTCCATCGTGTTTCTACCAATTGTACTTCATCGGAAAGACGAAGGCCTATGGTTCTGAATTTTTCGGTCCCCATGTCCCGAATGAGCTTCTGGTTCGCACTACTTTCCATATAGTTTTTGATATAGATAAAGGAGTCGCTGACGGTCTTCATGTCCAAGGACAGGCGGGCCGATTCTATACGGTGGATGTCCTCTACCATGGCCTTATCCGAGGTACTTACCGCTGCATCCAATTTCTCTTTTATTACGCTCAGATCAAACGGTTCATCGGAGGGCACTACTGCATGCTGCTCCAGCGGACCTTGCATCGCTTCTTGGTACAATTTAGAGGTTCGGGGATAGAGCTTGCCCATCAGCTGTTGTTGAAGGCTCTTCCAGGTCATATTGCTCAGGGCCTGTTCTCCTTCGTAGGTTCCAGAGACATTGGGCTTCAGTATGGAAGGAGTGTTCTGAGGGTCCCGCAGGTTGAGGTAAAAATAGGCTACGCCCGCATTGCCCATGAACAGGCTGGTATCTTCTTGGGTACCTGCCGTGGAAAATCCAGAGTAGTAGAGGCCATTGGCAACACTACTGCGCAGGGCGCGGTCACCGACCGTGGCCGCCATATCCAAGTACCTCTCATCTTCCAGTTGCGCATAAGCATCAAGGAACAGCATGGCATTACCGCCGCCACCGTGACATAGGGTAAAAGATTGACGCAAGGTCTCTATATCTACATTGCCCTCTTTGGTCTTTTTAATAGCGGAGTCCAGGTCTTTTTGCATTTGCTCATTCTCTATCAGCTCCACTGCCCTTAGTCGGGACAGGCCTATCCCCGGTGCACCATGGCACCAGGCGGCCATATCGCTACTCTCCGTAAAGAACCCATACTCACCACGGGCATAGGCTTCCCGATGTTCGGTAAAACTGTCCTCATCGTAAATGCCCTTTCGCATATCGGGCCAGTTGCCCATAGCCGTATCAAAGTAATGGTCCTCATAAGCAAATGCCTGTAGCGCTACCTGATAGAACTCGGGATTTTGAAAATAATGGCCCAGTTCCAGAAAGGCATATCCAATGCCGCCCGCTCCATGGGAGAAGCCGCAGAGACCTTTGATGTTTTTAGAAGAGCGGTCCCAGTAGAGTCCCTTGGGACCGAAATGTGCGGCTTTGATAAGGTGCTGTAGGTATTTGTCGATATCTTCCAATAAACGTTCTTCCCGTGTAGCGTGGTGTAAATGGAGCAGTCCCAGTAGGGTACCCGAGGTACCATTGATCAGATCGTCTATGGTCTGCTCTTCATCGAGGAATGCAAGGCAATCCTTGACCAGGTGCAGCGCTTTAGTGGTATACTCCTCCTTTCCCGTTACTGCGGTCATCTTGGTCAACATATACGCGGCGCCCATACGTCCCGTAAAAAAGGCATAATAGGTCGTCGGATTCGCTTCGCAATAGGCGATGACCCACTCGGCACCATCTTTCGCCGCCTGTAGGAACTTCTCTTCGCCACTCTGTCGATAAAGCTCCAAAAACAATAGTACTATCCCCGACACGCCCGTATAAATGGCTTCTGATTTGTTCCAAGTAGCTTCTTTTTGGGTACCCATGCCCATACAGAGCCAGTGGGTACCGTATTCATCTTTCTGTGCTTTGGAGAGGAGGTCCCCACCGATACGTAGGGCTTCTTGGAGCAGTTGTTGTTTGAAATTATCGTCCATAGGATGTACTGTAATAGAGTGATAGCTGTTATTGAGCGTTTTTGAGCCATTGAAACCCCGACAGACCTCTTTCACCCTAAAGCAGGGAAAAAGAGGTGGAGGGTTCCTTTTCCGACCATAAAGAATTAAACCCGGATCATGCATTGAAAAATCTACTGCGGATCTAAATAGCTGCAAACCGGTCCTTGCACTATGTTTTCGAATTCACCATAGCGGTGCTATGCCAAATCCAATAAAACCCCCTGATGTATTGACATTTAAACCCTCGTTACGGAGTTCCAACGCATGATCCGTGTTGAACCATTTTCGGAAGGAATATATCAATGACAAACATATCACTTTTTTTTAAAAAAATGGTATAAAGCGATTAGTCAAGTCTTAGATACTTGCAAAAAGTACAGAAGGGATGACCCACGCCCCTTATTTGACAGTCACCTAGAGCTTGGTATACGTCTTATGAGCATCAGATGGCCACTGCCCCCTTCGGGAAACAATGCTTCCTGCTCGGTCTTCCATTCAGCTCCTCATTGGCTATAGAAAGCGTAATAAAGGCAGGAAAACAGCCAAGGTAAATACATCACTTTACAAGCAAATGGACCTGTCCCTTCTCCCGAATCGAAGTCTTAGGCTAGGGCTTCGGACAGCTGTACTTGCATATAGGGAGAACACTCCACAGCCTACACTTTGGCAAAGACGGGGGGAGCATTACCGGGATTCGAAAGTATGCGGGAATCCATTCATTCCTCTTTTAATAGCATAGCTATCACTATGCGAAGGTCCTTATAATCCTATTGCTATCAATATTTTAACTATTTGATGTAATAGCATGATTTTTTACAGTAAATCTAGGTTACCCCTTTTCACCTTCCGCATAAAAAAACACATGGAAAAAATAGACAAAAGCCTGTACTTCACACAGGTGCCGAGGTCAATCGACTACAGGACACCGTTTTCCTGTGTATCTATTGTAAAGACTGTTTATTGCCTCTATATCGGAGCTTTAGAATGGAAAATCTTTTCTAATAGTGTCAATGAACCGATACCTCCATCATCCTCAAAGGTGAATCCCGAAAAACCTTTCTCCCCATGCAATCGGACAAGGGGATGTATCAAGAGTAGGGAAAATCTTAATGCAACCGTTATGCGCAAGAAAAAAATGAATTTGAAAAGTCTGAAAGTAAAAAGCTTCGTCACCTCAATGGAAGAAAACAAGGAAAGTACGGCCAAAGGTGGAGGACCGATACTGACTCCCATTCATACGATCGAAATCAATTGCAGAAGTCTTTTTCTCCACTGCCCTACGGAGCTTCCCAGATGGTGTATCACTATGCCTTCGGGCTGTGCAGGCCCATGTACGGGACCTCCCTCTCTTCCTCCATGTGGGGGATTTACGGTAGTTTTTTGCGCTGCTTAGTCAAGAAACGGATGGTATCGCTCTTTATCTTTTCAATCCGACCCAAGAAAACATGTCCCAAGCTTGATAATGCCCGGACCAAAGGTATACCGCTCAAATCGATACTGAGTCCTTAAGTATGGGTCCATCGCTGTTATACAGGCGCATGTGAATTTTACCTATAAATCTTATATTATGAAAAAGAAAAAAATGAATCTCGAAGCATTGAAAGTAAAAAGCTTCGTCACCAACATGGAAGAAGGTGCAGAGAACACCGCCAAGGGCGGAACAATACTCTTTACCCGTGGAGGCCCCGGTTGTCCCATTATCATTCAGTCGATTGCCTGCCCTTCCAGGGGTTTCTGCCCCTCTTGGGCCGATGGTTGTGGTTCGGCACTGGGCTGTACCGATACCATTCTGACGGATACTATCAAGACGGATACCATCATCATCGATCCGATTGATATCAGAACAGGATTCTAGGTTTGTCCAAAGCTTCTCAGGTCGGTATACTGCAAACTTACAGTATTAGATGTCGCATTTCCTGCTGCTCATTTTAGCCCAACATCGTAGGAAAAACGCGCGATAGCGCTGCTATCCCTGCGGTTCTCGCCTTGATTGAAATTAAAATGACCCGAGGAATCCTATACGACATTTGAAATCCAAATTTGTATCACCGGCCTGATCATGACTCCAGAGCCATAGGTTCTGGGGTTTCAAGTATTTTATGGGATTCAGGCCTCTCAAGACAGAGTAAAATCTTTTTTATTTATCCTAAAGAGTGCGGTAACTATCTGCTAGCGTACGTTTTCTCACTTTTGCCATGGATGAACTGCCCGGCTCGGTCCTGTCCCGAATTATCATCAAACGATACCAAACAGATATACGATGAAAAAGAAAAAGTTAAATCTGAATAAACTGAAAGTGGAGAGTTTTGTCACCTCCATGGAAGAAGGTAAGGAAGAAACGGCCAAGGGTGGTTTCCAACCTATCAGTTTACCTTTGCCCGGATGCGGTCCTTTGACGCTACCTCCCGGTTGTAATATTATTACCCGGTTCGGCCCAGGCTGCGGAATTACCCAGCCGCCCAGGTGTTTTCCGATTACTCAAAATCCTATAGACTGCTTCATCACGCAGGTCGGCCCGGGTTGCGGTACGGGCTTTCCTCCGTTTTGCTGATTTGCGCACATTTGCGCTTATGATGGTTTGCAGGACTGCCCTATGGGCGGTCCTGTTTTACTTCAGTACCCGGAACTTCCATTGAACCCAAATTGATCGATAGAAATCGTAAAGAGCGTATAATACAAACTTAGCTTTTAAATATCGCATATCTTCTTGTTCATTTTGCCTCACTCTGCGTTGACAATCCTCGGGATAGCGCTGCTATCCCTGCGGTTCTCGCCTTGATTGAAACAAAATGACCAGCGGAATCTTATACGACATTTGAAACCCAAATTTGTATAAATAGTAAAATACCGGCCATTTGTATTCGTTCGGCATAGCACCGCTATGGTGAATGAAGACAGGTGGGCAAAGCTTCCGGTAGGAAGCTATTTATGCGTGGAATAGGTTCTCTATTGATTATTTTGGGTTGAATTCCCATCTACGAACATTCACTGAAATATAATCAGGTGTCCAGCATTGATTCGGCCCAAGTACATCAATCTATCACAATGGAATTCATCGAACCTACAGTTTATGTCTATCCGCCCAAATTAGTATACCCAAATGCAATTGTTTTGTGACAGACTCAATATCGTTGCAAAAGCACTGTTCCACCCGGAACGGCCCTAATGACCACTCCACCAATGACCTCTATCCCTCTGCAGAGTATTCCAAAACTTACGGAACCTCAAATTTCCCATTTCATTTTTTCCTGAGTACAATGCTATCGCACCATTTGCTCTCGCGACAAAATTACGATGAGAGACCCAAGGTTAAATTTTGGAAAGTAGTATACTTTATGTTTTCCTTCTGGAAACCTCAATACTGTTCTTGATTAATGATTCTCTACCAGACTGGTTACGATGAGTGCGGGAACGGATTCTTCATCTTCCCGATAGCTCAGCAAGGTCTTACTTTTCAATGAATACGGCGGAGCATCGATATACACTCCAGAGGTTTTTTTATTGAATAGTCTTGTACCACCTCCCATTACCCTATCACCGTTTTTACATTTGGGGTGCAAAGGCAGGTGTTCGGTAATCATTACGTACTTATATTTTTTGGTCTTCTCCAGTATTTTTTCAATTTGCTCATTACTAAGGTGCTGAAGGACCTGGCGGATGATGCATAAGTCCGCATTGGGAAAAGCTTCATCACTGGCCGCATTTATATGCAGGAAATTTATTTTTTCAGTCCCATGGGTTTTGGACAAATGGTCGATCAGGCTTTTGACAACATCCGAACCCTTATAGTGCACATCCGATTTTTCGAGTACTGAGTTCATAAGCCTAAAGTCGCCACATCCTATTTCAAAAATACTTTCGACGTTATTTTCCGCAATAAAATCGACCAGCATATACTCATATTTTTTTGTGTTTTGATTGACTGAACCCGGCCCCGAAAAAAACTTGGCCCCCTCAGGGTCCTCGCCCCATTTGTTATGCTCATAGATATCCGTGAATACATCTTCGGTGGTTTTATTACCAAGTTTTAGCTTGTATAAGAAAGACAAAACAAAATCGGGCAATGTTTTTTTTAGTATATTTTTCATTTTGAGTAATCGTATTGAGCAGAAATGTCATAAATGCAATCAAACCTACCGATTTTCCCTTTTTGCTCCAACCCTAACCCATAGTTTCTCCAATAATGATGGGAATCAATACCTAAGCACAATCTGTATCTCCCACCAAATCGAGGTAAGCTTCAAGGGGAGTTGTCATCGGGTTTTGTATGTCCAAGGTAAATTATCTTGGGTATACGATGTCCTTAATAATGGAAAGATTCCATTAAGTGTTCAGCAGGGTCATAGGCAACTCGTTCATTGGGTCATTTTTTCATCGAGTATGAAAGCTCTCGAATCGACCCTTTGTCCCATATCTATTGCGTATGAACATAAAAGATAGAGCATAGTCAAGTCAACTACTTAGCTGAAATACCAACACCGAAGATTCGATGAAGACCGTTGACATCGATGTGCGCTATCAGCCAATTATGATGTGAGGTGATGCGCCGGGTGTAGTGCCAGATAACTGGCTTCGAGATAATATTATATTCGCCATAGGAAAATCAATGCTTTGTATAGGGTTTAAGCCTTTCCCGAAACAAGTGGATAACAAGGGGCAAAACCAACAATGCAGCACGCTGTATTTGGCCGATATGTGGATAGTGTTCCCCGAAGAAAGCGAATTGGGGAATTGTCGAGAGAAACGCATTGGATATAGTGAGTACTCGATTCATCAATGGCAGGGTATTGAAGGCTTATTTCCGGAAAGTTTTTTATAACCAAAAGAAATTGTTCAGGGACCTACTGAAAATGATCGCGAAAACACTGTTCCACCCGGAACGGCCCTAATGACCACTCCAGCAATGAACTCTATCCCAGTGCAGGGTATTCCAAAACTTACGGAACCTCAAATTTCCCATTTCATTTTTTCCTGAGTATAAGTACAGGTAAAACTTCTTCCTTAAACCCAGATCATGCATGGTAACTTCGTAACGAGGGTTTAAATAACCGTAAATCAGGGAGTTTTATTGGATTTGGCATAGCACCGCTATGGTGAATCCAATAAACGTGGTGCAACGACCGGTTTGCAGCTATTTAGATCCGTAGTAGATTTTTTCAATGCATGATCCGGGTTAAATCAATGGCGGCTATTTGTAAAGACCTGTAACAAATAGCTTACGATACTCACCGATTCCACTTCACTATTTCGCAAACCAACACGACAAAACCACAATCACCTCATTATTAGAGTATTAGCCAAAAAATACCTTCGCTTCTTCGCGATTCGAAGATAGACACAAATTTATATTAACTTTTTCATAACATTCATTCACCGATAATACCTTGCAAATCATTATTAACTGGGATACATTTGACTATCATTTAAAGCAAAAAGTGAATCTCAACAAAATGAATCTCAACAAAACGATATTTTTTTCAGCCATTATGATGATGGTACTGGCCTTGTCCTGCTCCACCGAATCCGTAGAGGTGGCTTCTGAAAAGTCCATACAGACACAAGAGCTTGATGATGTGTCCAGAATCGATGCGCTACTGGAAAAAGTGACACCCCTCATCCCCATGAAGTTCCAAGCTTTGGCCAATGCGAAGTCCAGCGAGGAAGAGCGCAACACATTTGCCCTGACTTTTCTCGTGGTAAAGAACATCACTACAGGGGAACTGGCCCTGACCAATTTCAGGGAAGTGGGAATATTCCCTATACCCGGTCTTTTTGCCGAGGATAGCAAACAGAACAATAACGGCGCCAGTTATGTAGTCACCTGTACCAAGGGGAATTCCAGTTCTTCTTCTACCTGTAGCGGCGCGATGCAGTGTGGTAGGAAAGTCAAGGAATGCCTGGACAGCGGAGGCTGTGCAGAAGTCTGTCACGATCCTGGGGATAATATCATCATCGTACCCGATGATTTCTTTGACCTACGGAATGTACCCGCTGACCTTCGGGAATCTATTTCTCGGATAACCATCGACCCAGAGCATGAATACGCTGCTGTGGAAATTGCCTATTATCCTGGTTGATATACTACAGGTTTATAAATCCATCGCTGACCACATGCCCCGCTCCATTACGGTTCGGGGCATGGTCTTTTTGTATCGCTACCCTGAATATCAAGAGACAAGATCAACTATTCGGTCCTACGGTCAGGGCATTGAAACTTTCCTTCACCAGATAGCCCAAGTAGCCTTCATCCCGGTTCTGTATGCCCAGACGGTTATTGGTCATATGGATATAGCTATCATAGATGGCCCAGCGCTCCACTTGGTCCCTGTCCCACCCGGCATGTTCCTTGGACATGTACCACTCGGGTACATTCAACTTGCCTTCCTGTTGTACCTTTTTCAGTGCAGTACCGATATTCCTCATCTGGCGGACCCACTCATTGAGCCACTCCTGCTCGAACTCCTCATCCGACCGGAGAGCTTCCCATACCGTTTCAAAAAAGGGCAAAAGATTGGACTTCTGGGCATTGAAATTTTCCCCAAAGACCTTTAAGGTCTCTTTTTTCCTACTGAGTAATTCTTCTTTGGATACCTCTTCGCCATAGTGATAATACGCTCTGGGCAACCAGTTCTCGAAAAAACGGGCATAAAAAGCAGAAGCTTCCACTAAGTCCATGTCCAGGCCATAGGCAAAACCCAGGTGCATCTGTATGGCAGCTCCCAGAGCACGGTTATAATCCCAATCCTCACTTTCGGACATGATGTCCAGAATAGCATTGGAAGAAGCCTGAAACTGCCGCTCGGCGATACCGATAGGCTCAGGTTCACCTCCATAGCGGTCGATTTCGGGTTCGTAGGTGATGTACTGAAGACTATCGTTGGGATACCACTGATAGTCTTCCTCTACCTTCTCCAGCCACTGGGGTTCCTGACGCTCTGAGGGATGGGCCTGTAGGTAATTCCTGAAATAGGTGTCCATCTCCGGCTTGACTTGCTCCAGCAGTGCTTGGGGTGTTCCTTTGAAGCGAAGGCGCAGGTGTGGCCCCCTCTCCCAATAGCGGATATAAAAGTACTGTGTCACCAGCCCTCTATCCAGCATCATTTCGGCAAAGGGCTTTATGGCTTCCACGGATATTTTTTCCCAAGGTTCGGCGCAGTAGAGGTATACGGCCAGCCAAGCCTCATTTTCATTGACAGTGTATAATAGGTCTTCTTGCATGGTGTCTTGATTTCTTTTCGCTTGTTCCAATACTAGTTCCAACAGAATGTGGGCATATCAGCTCGGTTCGGCTCCTGTATACCATTGTACAACAAATTCGGACACATAGCGCTGCCCATCGATACGCAGCATCTGTTCGGAACTGGGGAGCATCTCCTGTATTTTCATGGCCGCAGGTACCTTCACCACGGTCTTCTCAAAAAGCGTTACCAGTAAGGGGTTATCAAAGTCGATGTACTGTGGCTTGTAATCATCGCGCGTCAGTCGTTTGCTCAGCTCGGGGTCGACATTCGCAGTACCCCAGCGCCCTGGATTGATGAAAATAAAGACTTCATTGGGCATATCCTGTGCTATCCGCCACTCATTTACTTTCAGAAAATAACTCCAGTCGCTGTCCATTGGCTCCCTCATGGGAATCAGTGCGCGGGGTATTGTCCAACTTTTGCGCTGAAGTACGATACGGTCTTCAAAAACGATGCGTGGAGACACCGAGATATGCGGCTCGTCCTTTTGCCGGGATTTCCCATCGCTGGCATTGTCCTCCTCTTTGTTAGTATCTTTAGCCCCTACCTTCTGATGGTACAGGCTGCTTACTGCATTCACTACAGGCTGAGTAAACAGGTAGTCGGCATTGCTGAACTTCTCCAAGAGCTGAAACAGCTGAGAACGCCCCATATGTCCCTGAAAACCCAAATCGAATACATAGGCCCGGGTATCACTGGGTCGATGCCGAAGGATGACCTTTTGTTGCTCCTTGTCATAGCGCACCTCAAAATCGGTGATGGGCAGCTGCTGCTCCGCGGGCAGGGTGTTATGCCCGCCCGGCATCCATACCTCAAAAGGGAGTAAGGGCGGATGCAGATTGGCGTTGAAATAGGAAGCATCGCAGTCCTCTATGAAAATACTGTCCTTGCCCTTTAGGCTCAGGTTCCATCGACGTAGGTCCTGGGTCACCTCTTCTTCGAAAATGTGAAGAAAACGGCTCATCATCTTACCATAGCCCGAAAACGAGCCGTTGAGCATGGCTTTGAGCCGACCACTCTCCTTGTCTTCATAGAACTGTACGAAACAACCGAAAGAATTGTCGGCGCTTTCCCCCTCGGGGTATCCGATGCGCTCATTGGTCTTGTTCAGTGCTGCTATGCTCAGGTTGATTTCCCCATTGATCTCGTCCAGCAGACCGGAGATCTCATTCTCATAAGCTTCGTTCCAGGACTTCATGGTCTCCTGACGGTCCTGTATCTCCGGAATGGACGGCCCTTCTACAGCTGTTGTATCTTTATTGTTTTGCTCATCGCCCTGACCATCCCCGGCAGGTAGCGACTCCCCTTCGGCTTTGGCTGCGGCCTCTTTTTTCAATCTGGCCTTATCGGCCGCTTCCTTTTTTCTCTTTTCCTCACGTTCTTTTTCCGGTTTTTTGAACTCTCGGAAATAGTCCTCATAAAAGGTCAAGAGGTCGCTGGCTCCCTCCTCCCCATATTTTTGGAGAAAGTAGTACTTCATCTTATCTTTTTCTTCTTGCATCCCTTTGAAAAGACGCAGGGCCTGAAGAAGTTCGTTCAGATGATGGACAAAGCTGCGGACCTCTCCCTCATCGAGGACAGCGGCAACCTCACGGGTAGTATCCTCATAGAACAGCTGCTCGGGCTTGAAAGTGAACAGTGTGGAGGTGGTATGTTTGAACGTCTCCTCTTTCTCCTGCGCTTCTTTTTTTGACTCCTCCTTTTCCGAATCGGGTGCTTTGGCCTCTTCGCCTTTTTCTTTCGCTTTCTCCTGTTGCTGCTTTAGTTCTTCCTGTTGTTGCTTCCATGCGGCCACGCGTTCCTCCTCGGTCCTCCGCTCTTCCCCTGGAAGACCTGCGGCCTCGTGTATGCGCCAGCAAATATCCCTGAACTCCTTATAGACTTGAGACAGGATCTCTTGCCTCTTTTCCACACCCGCACCGGCATACTGCTCACCCTGTAGGCGCATGTTACGGAGTACTTCGATGAGCTCACTGACATGGGCTACCTCCAGCTCCACCAGCGCTTCCAGTTTTGGGATCAGTTTCAGGTCCCAGTCGGGGTCTATTCCCGATACGCCGATATGGTACTCCAGCAGTCCAAAATCCAGGAGCTGTTTGACATAGCCCTCCAGTTCTTCACCTTCCGCATCTATCTGTTCCAAAAGCTGAGCTATCAGCCGGTCGAACCGTATCCCTTCCCTATTTTCCTTGACACTGTCCAGAATCAGTTCCACTACCGGATTAAAGGGAATCCGCTGAAAGGCCTCGATGTTGTTATTATTGGTCAGGTAGAAAAAGTGATCTTGTTTGCTCTCTACCGTAGGGTTGGGCCTCAGGTAAAATCCCATGTAAGCGGCCCGATAGGACTTGAACAGGTCGAGGATATATTTTAGCAAGTAATTGTTCAGTCGGATATGCCCTTTGACCTTTTCTTGGGTATTGACATGTTTTATGTCATAGGTCTTCGATGCCAGGCCTTCCAGTCGGGCAATGGACAGATTGGTAAAAGTGCTGAATGGTGAAGTCTTGGCATACATTCGGGTCAGGTACTTGATCAGGCTCTGCTCCGTTTTCAGCTCTTTCTTTCTGAACTGCCGCACATCGCGAGCTATATAGGAAGGTACCCGGTCCAGCAGGGAGCGACTGGACAGGATCAGTCCTTTTTGCAGGAGTTCATTGGTGATGATCTCTTTGAAAATACTTCTATTTTCCGCTGTCTCTCCTTGATAGGTCGCCTCCCCTTCGGAAATCTGCTCCTTTAGCGTATTGTGCAATTGGATGAAGTCTCCCAATAGTTTTTTATCCTCTTCGGGCAGTTCGGCCATGGCGGCGTTGACCTTACTGTTTTTGAGCTTCCTGTTGTTGAAGATATCCCGACGTATGTTCTGTAAGAGATTCTGGGCCTTAGGGTCCTCCAGTGTCTGCATGAAAGTCAATAAACGGTCCGAAAGTTTATTTTTGAGCGCTTCCTTTTTGCTTTTTGTTTTTACGATGGTATCAACGGTAGCATTGGTCCCGTCAAATTGTAACCTGGCCCATTCTTCGTAGGTTTCTCCTCCGATTCTGATAAGGGTATGAGGAAATATATTCATTGTTGTTCTATTTTGATTCATGAGCATGTGTTGTTCATGACAGCTTTTCAATACTATTATCTTGGCTCCATGGTACCGTGCAGGGACACTATGGGAGTTACCCCGTACTGCACCCAACAGTACTCACTTCAACCGGCAGTGTCAAGTATAGAGCGGAACTGATTGAACACACGCTCTATCAGTCTAAGGTCTTCTGTGATGATATCCGCAGACCCTTGCATTTCCTGTTTGAAAACCAGTTCTTTTTTATAGCTGCTCGTCAGTCCGTTGGGCAGTGATACACGAATCGTGTACAGGTTATCCCGAGGTACTGCCGATATGGATTCTACCTGACCGATGACCATCCCGAATTCATTGGAAGGGTAATTATCGAACTTGATATTGACCTTTTGGGATATTTTGACCTTACCCGAACCGGCCACGGGCATCAGGACCTGACCGAAAATGTCCTGTGTCTTCGGTATGATGGTCATTACCTCTTCATTGACCCCTACATACTGGTTGTCGCTCCAGTATTTTGAAAAAGTAACCTTGCCCGAAATCGAGGCCCGCAGTAGAAACTGTTGCTCCCAAGCGCTCAGCTGGCTCTCCAGTTGTTCGAAGGACTCTTTGAGGTTATTGCGCAAACGATAAGCGTTTTCCTGTTTTTTTACTTGCAGGTCGGCGATTTGATTTTGGAGCTGCACGATCTGGATCTTGTTCTGGGTGATGCTGGAGCTGGCCGTCAGGACACCGTTTCTTACCTGTAGAAAGTTTCGCTGCTTGGCTTCAAAATCCCTGTCGGAAAAAGCATTCTGGGAGTGGAGCAGGGAGTCTCTCTGAAGATCTTTAATGACATAGTCCATGTCTTTTTGAAGCAATTGCTTTTTTTGCAACAACTGCCTGTTCAGCTCTTGGTAGTAAGCGATACTTGAACGGAGTGCGGCTATCTGTGTCCCGTAAGTGTCGAGATTTTTTATCAGCTTCAATTCTGCAATGCTTTTGAGAAAGACCGCATAGGAGGCTTGCAAACTGCCCAGGTCGAGATCTTCGCGTATCACTATATCGGCTCCCTGCAAAACCAGCATAGGTCTGATCTCCTCGATTTTCCCGCTGACATAAAGGATGTCATTAATATCGGCAGGGTTCTCCACGATACCGAGCAGCATACCTTGTTTTACACCGTCACCGTCTTTGACCCTTAGGTCGATATTCCCACCCGAACGTGCGATAACCTTTGTCGGGGGGGTCTGTGTAGTCAATACAATGCGCGCCGATATGGTATTGGGATACTTGATAAACCAGCTGGAAATAAGGATAACCACTACTGTCGCCAATATCGCCGTTGTACCCCAGCGAATAATCCATGAAGGTATATGGCTCAATATTTCCTGAACCTCTTCACTTCTGATTTCTATTTCATCTACATTCTCGACCGTAGGCATAGTTTACTAACAATTATCTAATTACATCACAAGGATAAAGGTACTCTCTTTTTGTCACTATGGTAACACTCATTTGATAGATGGCATAGGGACAAAGGTCACCCCCTCTAAGCAATAAGTAAGCAATAACGGTTTTCCGTGACGCTCAAATACCTAAATTCAGGGATAGCTTACACTATTGCTTTTTTAGAACTTTAAAGTTGATAAAAAAAACAACAAAATAAAATATTGCTGTGAAAAAATTGACTTTTTTCAATTTATTTTCATGGAATAATTTGGAGCTACGCTTATGAAAGGCATACTTTAGTAAATAAAATGATTTAGGCTTTTTTCCCTTGCATATACAAAGCTACGGAACTTAAAAAAGACAAAATAAGGGTGCTAAATGTAAGATTTTCAGGTAAAAGAAAAAGTCTATATCACTTTAATGTGTTATCGCCTTTTTTGAGTGCGGCACCATTGCTAAAGATAGTAGCACTGTCCCGGGAGACCTTATACTGGACCGAGCCTCTTCTATTGCCGAATAAACTGCTTCAAATCAGTGAAATGAACGTTTTTGGGTCTGGCCGTGGCGGATACTACACCAGATTCAGGAAAATACCCTAATCTATTGTATTTTAAGCCCTCATAACGAGGCTCTCTTTCATAATTCGGGCTGAACGAAATTAGGCTTCAAAAGATTACATATAGCAAAGAGTACAAGGGATAAGGCGCTGATTTTAGAATGGATGTTGTTCATGTAAATTGCATGTGGCCGTTAAACCCAGATGGGTCAATAGGATTTCGTGATGAGGGCATAAAGTACACTAAAATCAGCCGTTTAAAAGAGGAGGCTTACTGATGATTAAGGTGTAATACCAATTTGGGTTTCAAATGTCGTATAAGATTCCGCAGGTCATTATAGTTTCAATCAAGGAGAGCACCGCAGGGATAGCAGCGCTATCCCGAGGATGGTCAACGCAGAGTGAAGCAAAATGAACAGGAAGATAGGCGATTTTAAAAGCCAAGTTTGTATTAAAGATGTACTATAACCTCAACCAATTGAACCCAAATTGATCGATAGAAATCGTGATGAGCGTATAAATAGCAAAATACCGGCCATTTGGATTCGTTCGGCATAGCACCGCTATGGTAAATGAAGACCGGTGGGCAAAGCTTCTGATATGAAGCTATTTATGCGCGGAATAGGTTCTCTATCGATCATTTTGGGTTGAATATCAAAAAACGGAATGTGTGCGTTTTAGAGTTGAGCGTAGCAGAGCTGCGCCAAATCCGGCAAAACCCTAGATTTATGGCTATTTAAGCCTGTATGACAAAGCTCAAATGCATAGTCCGTATCGAAGCATTGACCTGAAACTGAAAGACCAATAAGAATTTATGCATTATCCGATTTTACGAGAATACCGAATGGAAAACCATACCCTTAAAAATAAATGAATACTTATTCTACCATTTCTACCATGGCCAAAGTAAGAATCATGGTCGTCGATGACCATAAGATGTTTTTGGAAGGTATTGTATCCCTGTTAAAGGGTGACGAAGCCGTAGAAGTCGTGACCACGGCCAAAGATGGCCTGGATGCCCTGAAGTTCCTCAAGAACAATCAAAACATAGATGTACTGATCACCGACATCAGTATGCCGCAGCTGGACGGG
Source organism: uncultured Cyclobacteriaceae bacterium (assembly GCA_947492745.1). Classification (GTDB taxonomy): domain Bacteria; phylum Bacteroidota; class Bacteroidia; order Cytophagales; family Cyclobacteriaceae; genus Aurantiphycus; species Aurantiphycus algarum. The sequence continues at coordinate 16,313 of CANLOE010000130.1, forward strand.
AGTGAACTCTCCAAGAAGATACACCGCCTCTACCCCCACATTAACATTCTGGTACTGTCCATGCACAGTACCGGAAAGACCATTTCTCAATTACTGAAAAATGGGGCCACAGGTTATATCCTGAAGAATACGGGTAAAGAAGAACTGATAGAGGCCATCCATACCGTAGCAAAAGGAGAAACCTTCTTTAGCAATGAGGTCAAGAACAACGTGATGAACAGTATGATGGGCAATGAAAAAACTACTTCAATAGAGGTAAAACTGACCCGAAGGGAGGTAGAAATCATCCGACTTATCGCCTCAGAATTCACAACACAGGAGATTGCGGATAAGCTGTACATCAGTCTGCATACCGTAGAGAGCCATCGTAAGAACATCATGCGAAAAGTAGATGTCCGCAATCTGGCAGGTCTGATCAAATATGCCATAAAGGTGGGATTGACCGAATAATGGTCGTGCCATTGCTTTCCGAAGGAGAGTGGCCATACCTGCTATCGTCGGAACACTCGGTGTGCGGGTATGGACAATGTATCCGTTTTGATGACACTGGACCGAAACAATCTGACTTCACCCATTCTTTTTGTGAATTGTACTGACAAAATGAGTCTGGGTACAGCTCGGTAACGCTGAACCGACGGTGTTCAGGTAAGGAGCTACCAGTAGTATTAGGTATAGAAAAATGCTCGAATACGAATAATAGGCACTTATGATGTAGGCGCACTTAGCAGCGGCAAACAGAAGTTCGTTGATTCCATTTAACCCAAAATGATCAACAGGATTTCGTGATGAGGGTATAATTGCAATAAAATCAGCGGTTTAGGTGAGAAGGCCTTTGTATCACTAAGGTGTAAAACCTGCGCAGCGTAAAACCGCTGATTTTGAAGTAATTTATGCTCGTAATAGGAAGACTATTGATTA
>CANLOE010000131.1 GCA_947492745.1 uncultured Cyclobacteriaceae bacterium
AGTACTCAAAAAGACCTTTTAAAGAGCATTTTCATTTTTTGGCACGTGATTGGCATTAAGGTAAATAGGTTTTTCATTTTTTTTGTTTAGGTTAAATTAAGGTTAGTTTTTTCGTGGGGCCGGTTACCCCGATTTTTTTCGAAAGGACAATGATTCAAAGGCTCGGGGTGGTTCCCGGGCCTTTTCTTTTTCCTTTCTATCACCCACTTGGCGCAAGCGTCCGCTTGTGTCCCCGTGACGGACCTCCTACGAAACCATCACCATCACCATCACGTCAATACCCTGCTGCACTTTTATGAACAAGATCGTACCGTCGCACTGCCCATCCCGATAATCACCGAACCGACACCACTATTCCCAACAAACCGGGAAAATTCCCTTAACGGGACTGTATTATGACAATAAAGTACTCAAAAAGACCTTTTAAAGAGCATTTTCATTTTTTGGCACGTGATTGGCATTAAGGTAAATAGGTTTTTCATTTTTTTTGTTTAGGTTAAATTAAGGTTAGTTTTTTCGTGGGGCCGGTTACCCCGATTTTTTTCGAAAGGACAGTGATTCAAAGGCTCGGGGTGGTTCCCGGGCTTTTTTTTGTTTTGGAGCAACGCTTGGCACGACTATCTGCTTATGCCCTATCGTGCCATAGTGCGGGCCTTTGCACAGCGGGCCTATTTTCCACCAGAGTCATGCCCGAATGTCAAAGGCCCAAGACTGGCTGTTTTCTTTGGAGAAGCCTTATGCCCATTGTGGACATCCCCAATAATGGGTTCGCAGGCGACCCTTGGACTATTGTACTTCTTTGTGTTATACCCAAACGCAATTGATTTGGGACAAATTCAGTTTTGTGGCAGACATAAATTCATCGTCGTGAATTTCCTAATGATTATGCTACCAATGCCTTACCTTGTATAAATTTGGGTTTCAGATGTCGTATAAGATTGCGCGGATCATTTTTTTTCAATCAAGGCGAGCACCGCAGGGATAGCAGCGCTATCCCGAGGATTGTCAACGCAGAGTGAAGCAAAATGAACAGGAAGATAGGCGATTTTAAAAGCTAAGTTGGTATTATACATTTGATGAAAGCTATTTCGTTAGGACACAGCACTATTTTTCCAAAACATTTTTTCTTGAGTATAGAGCCTGTTCTTCCGTTTACTTTAAAAGTTTCAAAGGGAGTCATACTGATTGAACAGTAAGCTGCGAAATGCCACAAATTCAAACGATATTAAATATAAGTAAACTGTAAAACAACAATATCTGTTTTACAGTTTATAAGGTGTAAATGTACAATGGTACCAGAGATTTCTTGGGTTTGTGGCTATTTTGGCAAAGCTAGCGTATCACTATCCTAGCTTTCTGTATCGGTTATTGCACTTTGAGGTAAGCTTTCAATTCAACCCGGATCATGCATTGGTAAAATCTACTGCGGATCTAAATAGGTGCAAACCGGTCGTTGCACTACGTTTATTGAATTCACCATAGTGGTGCTATGCCAGATCCAATACCCCCCCCCCTGATTCATTGCTATTTAAACCCTCCTTACGAAGTTCCAACGCATAATCCGGATTCAAGTATTGTCATGCTATATCAGAATAGAAAGGAGCTGTACCAAGGGTCAATACCCCGCTGCCTGACCGTCTTTTCTGGATTCTGAGGCGCCATAATAAACGCCTCCCTTACGCATAATGGCCTGATAACCTCCATAAGGTCCCAGTGAGTATTTTATACGATGGCCTTTTCTCATCAGCTCCCGGATAGTGGCATAGGGAATCCCCGATTCGGCCTGAATATACCCGCCGTCCTTCATTTTACCACCAGTGGGCTGGGAATCACCCGCATGATTGATGCGTGGAGCATCTCCTGCTTCTTGCAGGTTCATCCCAAAATCGATTATGTTTACCACAATCTGTACATGGCCTTGTGGCTGCATGGCGCCACCCATTAACCCAAAGCTCACAAAAGGTTGTCCATCCTTAGTGACAAATGCCGGGATGATGGTATGAAAGGGCCTTTTTTTAGGGGCATACACATTATAATGCCCTTCTTCCAGATTGAACAGCTCGCCCCTGTCCTGTAGTATGAAGCCCAGACCTGTCGGCGTCATTCCTGAACCCATACCTCTGAAATTACTCTGTATCAGTGATACCATATTGCCTTCATCATCCGCCACGGTAAGGTATATGGTATCCCCATCTCTTAGAATACCGGGCTCATAACTTCTTGCAGCCCTGTTCATATTGATCAGCTGGCCACGTTCTTTTCCGTATTCCTTGGAGATCAGTTGTTCTACAGGTATTTTGTTGAACGCTGGATCGGCATAAAAGGCTGCCCGGTCTTCCCAAGCTAATTTTTTCGCCTCTACTAGCAGGTGCAGGTATTCGGGGCTGTTGAAGCCCATGGATTTGATATCATGACCTTCCATGACATTGAGCATCTGTAGGGCCGCGATACCCTGCCCATTGGGGGGCAGCTCCCATACATCATAGCCTCTATAATTGGTAGACAGGGGTTCGACCCATTCGGAACGGTGGTTTTTTAGGTCTTCATAAGAGAGAAAACCGTCATTGGCCTTCATGTACTTGGCGATGGTCTTGGCGATGTCTCCCTTGTAAAAGGCATCTCGGCCTCCTTTCCCGATTTTCTCCAGTGTGTTGGCGAGAAAGGGGTTTCGGAAGAGTTCGCCCTTTTGTGGGGCACTACCATTGGGCATATAGGTCTCTTTGAAGCCTGGAAATTTGGATAGGAAAGGAGCGCTTCGCTGCATATAGTACGCAATCAGCTCGGTAACGGGAAAGCCAGACCGCGCATAATCGATGGTAGGCTGTAGTATATCCTTCATTTTTAGGGTGCCGAACTTCTTATGGAGTTCGAACCAGCCGTCCACGCAGCCAGGTACGGATACGGGTAAGGGGCCATGAGAGGGGATGGAAGTGTATCCTTTTTCTTTCAAATAGGCTAGGGTAAGAGAAGCAGGAGACCGCCCGCTGGCATTGAGGCCATACAGTTTTTTTGTTTTTGCATCCCAGATGATGGCGAACAGGTCTCCACCGATGCCATTGCCCGTAGGTTCTACCAGACCGAGCATAGCGTTGGCGGCGATAGCGGCATCGATAGCATTTCCCCCTTTTTTCATAATATCCAGGGCCACCTGCGTTGCCAATGGCTGACTTGTTGCCGCCATGGCATGTGGAGCGATAACCTCAGAGCGAGTGGAAAAGAGCTGACCATTGACGCGGTCCTGTGCTCTGACCTTGAAGGTGAAAAAGGAGAGAAGTATAATGATGCTGTACAATAGGGGTTTTTTCATGGATGTTCAGGGTTATTTAGGGTTCTTCAGGTATACTGATTCTCCAGTAAAGAGAAAATTGATTTTTTTTCTAATCTCCTATAGAAAATAGTATGCTAATATAAAGAAGCTAAGGCAGTTGTACTTTACCGTTAATCAAAAAGAATCCTGTAGATAGAGGCTTGGGATTCATAAGTATGCATGGCGCTGTGGAGTTCCTATCCCATAGTGGTACCTACAATGGCCTCAATTTAACCTCAATTGATCAATAGGATTTCGTGATGAGGGCATAAAGTACACTAAAATCAGCGGTTTAGGAGGGGAGGTTTTTGTATCACTAAGGTGACACGCCTACGTAGTGTAAAACCGCTGATGTTGAAGCCGGTTAAGTCCGGAATAGGTTCTCTATTGATCATTTTGGGTTTAACCCAAAATGTTCGTTGGAACTTCGTCATGAGGACTTATACAAATTTAGGTTTTAAATGTCGTATAAGATTCCGCTGGTCATTTTTTTTCAATCAAGGCGAGAACCGCAGGAATAGCAGCGCTATCCCGAGGATTGTCAACGCAGAGTGAAGCAAAATGAACAGGAAGATAGGCGATATTTGAAAGCTAAGTTTGTATTAAATGGTAATAAATCAGGGCTTTTTATAGGATTCAGCGTAGCACCGCTACGGTGAATTTGAAAAACGTATTCATTTACTGATTTGAAGCCGGTTAAGTCCGGAATAGGTTCTCTATTGATCATTTTGGGTTTAACCCAGAATGTTCGTTGGAACTTCGTCATGAGGACTTAAATGGCAATACATCAGTGCGTTTTCTTGGATTCAGCGTAGCACCGCTACGGTGAATTCAAAAAACGCATTCATTTACTGATTTGAAGCCGGTTAAGTCCGGAATAGATTTTCTAATGGACATTTTGGGTTTAAGGGAAAAAAAGCACCTCGCGGAGTATAGGGGCTAGGCTAACTTGGCCACTGAGTGGCGTTTGGGTCTAAGGATAAGAAATAAAAAGGCGATAAGGGACATTAGTGCGGCACCCCAAAATGCATAGGGAAACCGATCGGTAACATTGCCATAAGCCCAAGCACCGTAGAGCGCCCCTAAGCCTATGCCCGCCTCCATGGTGATGAATACCGTGGCCATGGCACGACCACGATGTGCTTCTAGGCTACGGTCGATGGTCCAGGCAAATATAGAAGGAGAATTCATCCCGGTAGCTAGGCCGAAGAGGACGGCCATGGCAATCAACGTTTCTTGAGAAGACACAAACCCCATCATGACCATAACGATACTAAGGAAGAAGGTAGACACCTTCAGCACGATGACCCTACCGTACTTATCGGAGGCCTTACCTCCGATAAGGCGCATCAGCAGAGAGGCCATGATGAAAAACACATGGAACAGGCCTTTATTTTCGATACCCAGATATACACTGAAGTCAGGGATAACGGTCAGTACTACCCCAAACGAGAAGTAAGTAAGAAACATAACCGTAGCAGGGGCTATGACCCTAGGCTCAAAAATCTCATCGGAGGACAGTTTCAGTAGGCTCCATTGGAACGCTTTCTTTTGAGGAAGCGTCTCCTTCATCCTTACGAGGATAAGAATAGAACATAAAGCAGCGAAAGCGGAGGTGTAAAACAAAGTGTCCATGGAAAAAGCAAGCTTTATAGGGCTGCTGATGGCATTTCCGGCTCCCATGCCCATGCTGCCGGAGATACCGAGTATGCCCATGGCCTCGCCTCTTTTATTGGTCGGTACAAGATCGGCCACATAAGCTGTAGTACCCGTAGGTTTGAAGCCAGTGGAAAAACCATGAAAAAAACGCAATACAAAAAAACCGACTACCGTGGTGGCCCATGGATAAAGAAAACCTAAGGCAAAACAGACCAAAGTACCGATGATCATCACAGGTATCCGTCCTAAAGTATCGGCAAACTTGCCACTGAAAGGCCTGGAAAGCCCGGCCGTAAGTGTGAAAAGCGCAATGATCCACCCTTCGTAATCAGCGCCACCCAGGCCTGTCAAATGCTCGTACAGTTCGGGCACGATCATATTGAAGCTGGCAAAAAACAGAAATGAACTGGTACATAATAACCAGAACTGTAATGTGTATATGGAACTTTTACCTTTGGTAGTACTTTGATTCATTGAGATAATTTTTTGACTATTATTCCCAAACGTTATGGGTCAGGGATATTATGAATGCTCATCGGAGAATTATGCCCTTCGATTGAACCCGGATCATGCGTTGGGACTTCGTAACCAGGGTTTAATACAAATTTAGCTTTTAAAATCGCATATCTTCCTGTTCATTTTTTTTCACTCTGCGTTGACCATCCTCGGGATAGCGCTGCTATCCCTGCGGTGTTCGCCTTGATTGAAAAAAAATGACCCGCGCAATCCTATACGACATTTAAAACCCAAATTTGTATAAATGGCAATAAATCTGGGAGTTTTGTTGGATTTAGCATAGCACCGCTATGGTGAATTCAAAAAACGTAGTGCAACGACCGGTTTGTAGCTATTTAGATCCGCAGTAGATTTTACCAATGCATGATCCGGGTTAAATTTCCGAATGTATCTTCTTATGATGACCATTACACGAAAGTTTTTTGGACAGTCTTTTGATTTTTAGGTTCAATTTGCTTGGGTATAACTGCCTATGAGCACGACCGTAAGTATAGGAATCAGCCCAAAAGCTTGGACAAAAGGCTGAAAAAATTCTGAATCTCGCTTTTTTTAATCGGAATCGACCCCTTTAACCCAGAATGTTCGTTGGAACTTCGTCATGAGGATTTAAATGGCAATACATCAGGGTGTTTTCATGGATTCAGCGTAGCACCGCTACGGTGAATTCAAAAAACGCATTCATTTACTGATTTGAAGCCAGTTAAGTCCGGAATAGATTTTCTAATGGACATTTTGGGTTTAAAGGGCTGTTTTGATTTTTTTCCAGAATTTGTCACCACTTATTTTTGAGTGTAGAATGAGACGGGAACGAGCGTTAGGAAAATGTGCTGAGGATTTTGCCAATGGAAGGAACCCGTCTACCAAGAGTAAAAAGATAGCTTGCTATCTACGAAAATTTCAGCGAAAGCATGCTTCAAGAGTACATTTCCAAACAGTCTCTGGAAAACAATCCGAAAAAACAGTAATAGCGTTAAACCCAAAATGATGAATAGAGAACCTATTCCGCGCATAAATAGCTTCCTACCGGAAGCTTTGCCCACCGGTCTTCATTCACCATAGTGGTGCTATGCCGAACGAATCCAAATGGCCGGTATTTTGCTATTGATACGCTCATCACGATTTCTATCGATCATTTTGGGTTAAATGACAGATTGCCTACCGTGTATAGTGGGTTCGGTTTGTTACTGAAAGCAATGGGACAACTAAGTGTTTACGATAGACCTGCTAGGATACGCGCTATGATTTTTAATATCCACCCACTGATATTTATAGTGCGAAGCGCTTGTTTTATCAGTACTTCGCACTTAAACCTTTCCTGTTTTATTTTATACCCAGACGCAATTGATTTGGGAAAGACCTAAAATCATTGCGAAAGCACTGTTCCGCTCGGAAAAGCCCTAATGACCAATCTACCAATGAAGATTGTACCAATGCAGGATTTTCCCATAATTTGCCGGACCCCAAATTTCCCATTTCACTTTTTCTTGAGTACAGTATATACCGAACTCGGTCTTATTCTTGTTGCCCGCCCAAGAGAAAGGCTTTTATATAGTCTTCCAGATCTCCATCGAGTACATTCTGAACATCGGTCCTTTCAACACCCGTACGGGCATCTTTGATCAATTTATAAGGGTGAAGAACATAATTTCGGATTTGTGACCCAAAATCAATCCTCATTTTACCACTTTCGATTTTATCCCTTTCCGCATTTCTCTTTTCGACCTCCATTTGATACAAACGGGATTTCAGCATTTTCATGGCGCGCTCACGATTGGCCAGTTGTGACCTTTCTACAGAGCATACCACGACTATTCCAGTGGGTTTATGGGTGAGCTGGACTTTTGTTTCGACCTTGTTCACGTTCTGTCCACCAGCACCGCCCGATCTGGAAGTCTGCAACTCCACGTCACCCGGATTGACCTCTATCTCTATGGTATCGTCCGCCACTGGATAGGCATATACCGAGGCGAAAGAGGTATGCCTTCTACCCCCAGAGTCAAATGGAGAAATACGTACCAGTCGGTGTACTCCGATTTCCGACTTGAGGAGCCCATAGGCAAACTCACCTTCGAACTCTAAGGTAGCGGACTTTATCCCTGCCGTATCCCCGGACTGATAATTGACTTGTTTGACTTTGAAATTATTGCGCTCACCCCACATGATATACATACGGTTGAGGATATCGGCCCAGTCCTGACTTTCCGTCCCTCCTGCACCGGGGTTGATCTCTAGAATGGCACTGAGCTGATCTTCCTCATTACTGAGCATTTTTTTGAATTCCAGCGCTTCCACAGCTTTTAGGGTCTTGGTATACTCCGTTTCGATCTCCCCATCCTCGACTTCTCCCATTTGATGAAATTCGACGAGAGTCTCCAGATCCTCATAGGCTGTATGTACCTCAGCAAAACTGTTGGTCCACGATTTTTTCGATTTGATTCCCTTTAGGATTTTTTCGGCACCCTTCGGATCATCCCAAAAATCGGGCTGCATGGTGATGGATTCCTCCTCTTCTACTTCCTTTACTTTTGTATCGTAGTCAAAGGTACCCCCTCAAGGCATTAACGCGCGCCTTTAAATCTTTCAACTGATCGTTAGTCATAATAATAGATAAATGATTAGGCCGCAAATGTAGGTAATTTTGACATAGCTTATAGGTTAGTGCAAAATCAATTTTCACCCTACGGCCGAACGGGTTGTTTTTATGGACAACAAAAATGCCATCACGGCCAATAGGTTTTGGAGCTCTTAACCAATTATTTATGATCAGACTGAAAATAGGTAGGGGCATAATTACCGGTATTCAGTTATTTATAAAGAGCATCATTCCCCGTATTTTTGAACTGTTGGCAATTTCAATGATTTTTTTACCTTAAAATATTTTGAAATGACTACCGATATTGCTTTTAAAACATGGGAAGGACTTCGGCACATCCGCAAAGGACAGTTGCAGGGGGTTCGAGGGGGGCTGTTGCCCAATGTGAAGACAAAGATGACAAAAAACAATGACAATACTCGCTATGAGAGATCCAATGGTGCCTATATCATTGTTGAGAACGAAATACCCAAAAACACCATTATCGACTGATGTTGATACAATGCCATATAGCGGTCATTTATAGTATATAAGTATGGGGCGGTGACAGTTCCAACTTTAGTATTTGTCACATTTATCGACGGTTTTATACGGTTTATGTAGATAACCGAACACTCTCGGAGCCTTTGATGGTAGTCTCCGAAGTGTCGGAGCATTTCCCATGGTAGGGGATAGGTTGTGTTTATTTTTAGTGATTGAAATGCGCGCACCCATAGTCTATCCCCTGCACTCCTAATCGTTCAGAACTCACTGAGAGGATTGCAGGCTGTTTTGATGGCCATAATTTTAGGGTTTATTATGATGAGCATTCGATTAACCCAGAATGTTCGTTGGAACTTCGTCATGAGGACTTAAATGGCAATACATCAGGGTGTTTTCTTGGATTTGGCATAGCACCGCTACGGTTAATTCAAAAAACGCATTCATGTACTGATTTGAAGCCGGTTAAGTCCGGAATAGATTTTCTAATGGACATTTTGGGATTAACTTGGATTATGCGCTAGTTCTTCGTAATGTAGACTGCAATGAATCGGCAGGTTGTACTGTACGCAGCGTAGTACTGCTGTATTTGATTCGCATAAGATTTACATTTAAATGATTTTCAACTACTTATATTCGCGGCGGATTTTTAGTGCACCATCAGGTCAAAGTACTCCCTATATACCTCTTGAGTGGTTTCCGAATCCTTTTATTTCACCTTTTATGTATTTTGATTTCCCTTGAGCAGGTAGAGATGATTATATTGCCCTTATGAAAGATATAGTGACACTTTCCTCTCGGTCCTTTAAAGTATTTCTTATCAGTATTGTTCTGCTTGCAGGGCTTTTCGCCTGCCAGCAGAAAAAGCCCAACGTCCCTCAGCCAAGATGGTGGGAGCCTTATGACGAAACCACCGATCTTGCAGCCACACAAGTCTTAGAGAACGGAAGGATGCACCTACGACTCATCAACTCCAAGGTATCGGACAAAAACGACATCTGGAAACCTTTTCAAAGAGAACTGACCACATTTTCCAAAGAACGCTATGAAGCCGTCCGGCCCTTGATACTGGAAAAAGATATACCCAACCTCCAAAAAAGCATAAAAGAAGGCAAGTTCTCCTACGAAGAGCTGACCCTCTTCTACCTCTATCGTATCCGAGCCTATGAAAGTGATAATGGCCTGTCCTTGAACGCCATCATCACGCTGAACCCGAAGGTACTGAAACAGGCGAAAGCCTTGGATACACTGCCCAAAGAGGATATCGATGAATATTCGGTATACGGCATGCCTCTCTTGCTCAAAGACAATATCAATACCACAGACATGCCCACTACTGCGGGAGCTATTGCACTTCAGGATAACCGTACGGGGGACGCTTTCATCACGGAAAGGCTTCTGGAGAACAAAGCCTTGATTCTAGGTAAGGCCAATCTCAGCGAATGGGCCTATTTCCTGTGTAGTGGATGTCCCGTAGGGTATAGTGCCGTGGGAGGACAGACCATGAACCCTTATGGACGCCTGCGCTTCGAGACGGGAGGGTCTAGCTCAGGTAGCGGGGTCGCCGTAGCGGCCAACTTTTGTGTAGCTGCTATCGGTACCGAGACCAGTGGCTCTATACTGTCCCCTTCCGCTCAAAACTCCGTAGTAGGTCTCAAACCGACTATTGGACTGCTGAGTCGGTCGGGCATAGTACCTATTTCAAGTACGCTGGATACCCCTGGACCGATGACAAAATCCGTTATGGACAATGGTATTTTGTTAAATGCCCTTCTGGGCAAAGATGCTGCTGATGCTGCTTCTGTCAGTGTGGAAAAAGATTATGTAGCTCCTTTGCTAACGGCTACCTTGAAGGGAAAGCGCCTAGGAGCCATCAAATCACTGATGGAAGATTCACTGTACCGACAGTCTATAGAAGTCCTCAGAACGGCGGGCGCAGAGGTGGTCGAGGTAGAAACGGAGCAGACCCCATTGCCCGGGTTTTTGAGTATTCTCAATGTCGATATGAAAAACGACCTGCCCCTGTATTTGCAACACTATGCTGCAAGAGCAGTCGATATCAAGGGCATCTCCGATGCGATTATCTTTAACAATAAAGATAGTCTGGTTCGGATTCCCTACGGACAGCAACTCTTCGATGGTATCCTGACCGATACGACCAGTGTCCAAGGTCTGGAAAAAATAAAACAGAGCCTCAAAATCACTGCCAGAGCGTATTTTGACCAACATCTGAACAAGCATGAACTCGATGCCATGCTGTCCATTAACAACTACCATGCAGGGTATGCGGCCGTGGCACTCTATCCTGCACTGACCGTGCCTATGGGATATACTACAGAGCAAGAACCAAAAGGATTGACCTTTATCACAAAACCCTTTCAGGAAGAAAAGCTACTGAATTTGGGCTTCGTCTATGAGACCCTGAGCAAGGCGCGCAAAGCACCCAAAAAGTACATAGAATAGTAACGCTTCAAATAGACTTTTCACGATATCCGGGTATGACGGTCCTTCTCGGTTAGGTGAGGCAGGAAGGAGTACTTGCTTTCTCTCATAGCTTAACCCGGATCATGCATTGAAAAATCCACTTCGGATATAAATATTTGAAAATCAGTAGTTTAACTAAGTTTTTGGATTTGCCATAGCGGTGCTATGCCAAATCCAATAAAACTCCCTGATTTATTGACATTTAAACCCTCGTAACGAAGTTCCAACGCATGATTCGGGTTTAACAAATTTAGATTTTAAGTATCGTGTAATACAAATTTAGGTTTTAAATGTCGTATAAGATTCCGCTGGTCATTTTGTTTCAATCAAGGCGAGAACCGCAGGAATAGCAGCGCTATCGCGAGGATTGTCAACGCAGGGTGAAGCAAAATGAACAGGAAGATAGGCGATATTTGAAAGCTAAGTTTGTATAATACAAACTTAGCTTTTATACCCAAACGCAATTGAAATGGGACATTTGTCCCTATACAGGTTTTCTGCCTTTTGGGATAGAGAAGCCTCTAATGACTATGCTACCAGCGACTTACCTTATACATTTGATGGAAGCTATTTCGTCATGGCACAGCTATATTTTCCCAAGATATTTTTTCTTGAATATAAGAGACTGTTTGAAATTATTTTAGAATTTGTCATCACTTATTTTGGATAGGACCGAGCGTTAAAATAGTGCCCCGAGGGCATTATCAGTGAAGGGGCCGGTCTGCCGCGTGAGCCATTGACAAAGATAGCCTGTCGCGCTAGCTAGCGGAAATTCCAACAAAATCAGGCACCAAAAGAAGTACATAAGAAAGAAAAAGATACATTTTAAAACAGTCTCTAAATGTCGCCTAAGATTTCGCAGATCATTTCATTTTTCGCTAATCCAAACCACAGATGTAGCAGTGCCATAGTGAGGATTTTCAGCACAAGGTAGGGTGAAATGAACAGGAAGATATACGACATTTGAATGGCGATTTTGTACAAGGCTTTTCTTCGGCCAATTCCCTCATTGGGTTTCACTTATACCTAAACGCAATTGATTGGAGACAAGATGACTCGTTGACTTAAGTGCCACTATTTTCTAAAGCCCCTAATGATAAGTCTACTAGTGACGGTTCTACACGATGCGGGTTTTTCCCCATGGCCATTGCCCATAAAGTTTCCCATATAAATATGACTTGTCGCTATTGTTCCAAGATGGTAATTTTATTTCTGTTTCCGACTTTGAACAATTTTCGGCGTAGTATCCTCAACAATACGCCTCCTACAATGAAGCCTCCCGTGGTTTCCAAGGTCCCCGGGGTCACATTGCCATAGCTCAGTACATCTATGATAAAATAGCCGGCACCGGCGATAGGTAACATCATGCCATATTGGTCTAGATTTACTCCCAAAGGAGGCTTATGGCGGATGTCGATAGCAGCTATTTCAGAAAGCCGAATTTCATAGTACCTGAACCGGATATGCGCCTCGCCAAAGCCCAATATCAGTGCCTTGTGCCAATCCTCGTCTTCTTTCAGTTTGAAGCGCACTTCTTCTCCCGCTTGGAAAACAATTTTGCGATTTTTTCCCAGCTTGGATAAAAGCAGATATCGGGACTGTGCAGTGACTATTGTGGATAAACAGATCAGTAGAATTACCAATGGATGACATGCTATAAAGGTTCTCATTTCCTTATTTATAAAATACTTTTAGACTTATATACTTATATACTTATATACTTATATACTTAGTTATGTTGACTGTGTTTCATTCACCTCATTGAATCCGGTATACCGTTGAACGCAATCCGAATTCCGGTAGTTCATTTGAAAATTTTTCTGTCCGGGCGCCGCGTTTTCAAAATTTTCCACATCCCACAGGCTGGCCCGAAGTCTCCCCTGACTTTCATCAATAGGACCGAGCATAAGGAAAGGGTTCGGGGAACCCTTTCAGCGAAGGGGCCGGTCTGCCGCGTAGGAGTAAGCACCCGGCCAGCTTGAGGCGGAACGGACCAAAGGGTAGATACGAAGAGGTCCTCTACCATTTTGGTAATGAAAAGATGTTTTTCAGCAGGAATGTATATGGATAGGGTCAAAATGAAGTAACATTGATAACCCTATAGCTAAGTATATAGGTCCAACGGACGATATATTGATCAACTGTTAAAGTCTTTGGCATAGCTATGTATATAAGTCTATACGACGATTTGTCTGTTCTTCGAGATAGCTCATCGGAAATCGTTTCAGGAAGACCTCTGAGGGCAGTAGAATTATGAATAGAATAAATGATTCGCATTTATGTAAAACAAAAGACCGACCGAAATAATAGTCTCGATAATACAAGGACGGGAAGTCATAACTTCCCTAATATGGAAATCCAATGAAAATTTAAAATTCAATAGTATACATTTGAAAAAAAACTCAATTTGAAATGAAGTATAAGCAAAACCCCAATACACTTATCGGAAGCCTATTGCTGGCTTGCCTGACTTTACTGACCAGTGCTATTGCTATAGCAAAACCCAAACCACCAAAACAATCCTTGTTATGGAAAATATCGGGAAAGGGTATGGAAAAACCATCGTACCTATACGGGACCATACATATTATATGCGAGGAAGATTATTTTATGGCCGATGAGGTCAAAAAAGCCTTTGCCGCTACCGACCGACTTGTTATGGAGTTGGACCTCGCAGAGATGCAGGATCCGATAAATGTACAGAAGTATACTGTCAATCCAGGGATGAAGAATATCAGTTCCGAATATGGAACAGCGGACAGCACGACCATCGATAATTTTCTGGTCAAGCACTATGGGGCCGGTTTACAGCAGTTTGGGGTTATAAAACCCTTTGTGCTATATTCCATGGTCATGCTGAAGAGTATCAATTGTTCCAATCAAAAGTCTTATGAAAACAGCTTTAATGCCATGGCGAAAGAGGCGGGTAAAGAAGTGAAAGGATTGGAGACATTTGCTTTTCAGGCAGGGATTTTTGATAATATTCCCAATAGAGAAATTATGGACTGGACACTGAAAAGTATTCGAGAGGCAGAAAGCGGTGGAGCTGAGTTCCACGCCATGATCGACTACTACAAAAAAGGTGATCTGGATGGGCTGTTCGGATTGATGACAGAAAAGGCTCCGGAGTTCATGAAGTATGAAAAACAATTGCTATCGGATAGAAATGCGAACTGGGTCCCCCTCATTGAGGAACTGCTCAAGGAAAAGCCTACGTTTATCGCTGTAGGAGCAGCCCATTTACCCGCGAAAAACGGGGTGTTGCAGTTATTGAAAAAGAAAGGCTACAAAGTAGAGTCCGTGGTTTTGAAGCAGTAGGCAATTGGCGATTAACAATTGACAATTCGTCATAACCAATGCCTATTTCCTATTTCCCAATAATTGCCCCCTCATCTGGCGCAAGCGGATGCTTGCGCCCTTCACCACCTGCTTTCACTCGATTTTCCCGGACCATCGGTATGATGGCGTATGGCCCCGGAAAACGGTCCAAGGACAGACCGGGTTCTATATTCCATACCTAAATAATGTAGTCACCTCATGCCTATTTCCCAATAATTGCCCCCTCATCTGGCGCAAGCGGATGCTTGCGCCCTTCACCACCTGCTTTCACTCGATTTTCCCGGACCATCGGTATGATGGCGTATGGCCCCGGAAAACGGTCCAAGGACAGACCGGGTTCTATATTCCATACCTAAATAATGTAGTCACCTCATGCCTATTTCCCAATGCTTGCCCCCTCATCTGGCGCAAGCGTCCGCTTGTGCCCTTCACCACCTGCTTTCACTCGATTTTCCCGGACCATCGGTATGATGCCGCATGGCCCCGGAAAACGGTTCAAGGACAGACCGGGTTCTATATTCCATACCTAAATAATGTAGTCGCATTGAAGTCATTGAAGGGGTATTAGAGTTATTGATAATTCTGCGCGTATAAGTTGGTTTAGGATGATTAATGTGCTGAAAATAGGAGTTTCAGGTTTTAAACCTGAATTATGTATTAGAGCTTAGTTCTGAGGGTTTAAAATACATCGGGGCTTTTTATTGGATTTAGCGTAGCACCGCTACGATGAATTCGAAAAACGCATTCAATTTACTGATTTACAGCTATTTAATGCCAAAGTAAAAGGGCTAATGCATGATCCGGGTTAAAAGGTTCTAAACAAGAAAATGCCCTTATTACTTCTTTAAACCCAAAATAATCAATAGAGGACCTATTCCGCGCATAAATAGCTTTATCTCAGAAGATTTGCCCGCTGGTCTTCATTCACCATAGCGGTGCTATGCCGAACGAATCCAAATGGACGGTATTTTGCTATTGATACGCTCATCACGATTTCTATCGATCAATTTGGGTTAAATAGATGGCTTTAAGAAAAGAATGGTTTTCCAGACCGTTTTTTTGATAGAATCATTTGAGAATAGGAACTATTGCCGTCTTTTTCGAATTCTTAGATGTGTGATAGATCCGTTTTCAGGGTTTTTGTGATAAATCGAAATGATTTTTGTTGGGAGAAATAAAGCTATGATGAAAAAAAATGGTCCCTTATTATTGTTGTTGCTGACAGTAACTTCCTTGGGACTGGCACAGCACAGGAGAGACACGGTACGCCTTGAGGACATCATAGTTACTGAGATGAAGCAATATGGTAACCAAGAGTTGACCTTTCTAAAGAATAAGCTTTTTGGGAGCAAAGATACCCAAGTGATTACTGGCATCCATAGAAACAGAAAGATGCAAGACCTCATCAAGAACCTGAAAAAAAACAGTTATAACTTTTCGACGATTAAAACATCGAACAAGTCTTGGAAGGCGCTCATGGAGTACGGTTTGGAACTAAAGGACTACGCTTTTCTGGAGTCACTGTTTGTTCATCTTTTCAATAGGCCAGGACAGTACGATTCCTTTGGAAAAAGCAATGAAATGGATTTTATATTATTGGAGTATCAGAACTTTATATTGTATAGCTTTTTTGCTTACCTGTACGTGAAACAGGGCCACTGGGACCGCTTATACGGTATGTTGGCCATGCTGCGGGTCAAAAATGTAAGCCTGATGAGGCTCTTTAGGGAAGGACACCCCGATTATAGGCAGATATTTGCTTTCATGAGTATTCTACGCGGAAGGTCGAGTTACTGTGAGGATTATAAGAAAAGGTATATGGAAAGCTTTTCGGACGGCAGTGTCAGGGGTGTTATAAAGTTGGTCGATGAGTTCAGGGCAGAGTTGTCCCCGTTCTGTCCCAGTGAGGAAAGAGAACGATAGACTGAAAGGACATTAGATCAAGGACTTTTTATACCCAACTACATTGGGCTTGTGAAGGTCAAACCTGTAGTTAGTTACAGTATATACATCCAAAGGGACCTACCAAAATGAAATCGACTACGCTACTTGAACTATTGGGCTATACAGAACATGTTTATACCTAAGCGCAATTGACTTGGGACAGGATGATTCGTTGACTTAAGAGCCACTATTTTCTAAAGCCCCTAATGACAAGTCTACCGCTAACGGTTCAATACTAAACGGATTTTTCTACTTGGCCATTGCCGATAAGGTCTCCCATTTCATTTTTTCTTGAGTATAACCTGATTCATTCATTAGACCTTCATCATGAGAGCTTAAACTACAATAAGTCTTGGGTTTACTTGAATCCAAAATAATCAATAGAGGACCTATTCCGCGCATAAATAGCTTTATCTCAGAAGCTTTACCCACTGGTCTTCGTTCACCATAGCGGTGCTATGCCGAACGAATCCAAATGGCCGGTATTTTGATATTGATACGCTCATCACGATTTCTATCGATCAATTTGGGTTGAATTCAGCGTAGCACTGTTACGCTGAATTCGAAAAACGTATTCACTTTACTGATCTGTAGCTATTTAAGGCCGCAATAGAAGGGCTAATGCATGATCCGGGTTTTAGGATACATGATGTGGTTTTCATCATTATCAAGGGGCTTTCGTAGTCTCAAGGACGAAAATCGAGTGTCACCAATGGTTTTGAGACAAGGGCAATTTGGATGTCTTTTCGTTTTGTAAGCCCTCCATTTTGCCTTTGTGCTAAGGTAAGCTTCTTATCTAAATCAGTTTTATCTCAGGCTATCTGGAGTGTATACATTTGACTGGACAGTAAGAAAAGCTCAATAGGGTTAACTTACAGAAAGAATGAAGAAAACAAG
>CANLOE010000132.1 GCA_947492745.1 uncultured Cyclobacteriaceae bacterium
GCTTCAAATCAGTAAATAAATACGTTTTTTGAATTCACCGTAGCGGTGCTACGCTGAACCCAAGAAAACGCACTGATATATTGCCATTTAAGTCCTCATGACGAAGTTCCAACGAACATTCTGGGTTTAACAATATTCTTTGAACACTTCCACTAAATGCTGGCCTATCATTTCAGCATTCCGACCTTCGATATGATGTCTCTCAATGAAATGTACGAGATCACCATCTTTGAATAAGGCTATAGAAGGCGAAGAAGGAGGGTAGGGGAGTGTATATTCTCTTGCTTTATTTACAGCCTCAGCATCCACACCTGCAAATACTGTCGTAAGGGTATCCGGCTTTTTATCACTGGTCTGTACGGCCCATTTCACTCCAGGGCGTGCGGCTCCTGCAGCACAACCACAGACAGAGTTAATGACCATTAGTGTAGTTCCTTTATGGTCTGTAAAATGCTGGTCAACAGCACTTTCAGTCTTCAGCTCTTCGAAACCTACTTCAGTAAGGTCTGCACGCATAGGAGCAACTATTTCTTCTGGGTACATATCTATGTTTTTTATGAGATATTATTATTTAAATTGTGTTGAGTGACTGAGGTGAAATCAATTCTTTTTTCGGCTACAAATTTAGCGTAGCCCAAACTGATTTTAACTTTTATATAGACATAGCACAAGCTATTTCACTTATAAAGAGATGCTATCAGGGTAGAAAATTGTTTATTTGACTTCAAGGTGAAATTTTAAATCAATCATCTAGGAACGGGTCAATATTAAAAGTGTTGTTATAAAAAGCCTAATTCCAATTTAGCGGCTTCTGACATCATTTCTTGTGAGTATGGAGGGTCGAAGGTCAGCTCTATTTCTACTTCGTTTACCTCGGGAATTGCCTTGATTTTTTCTTTCACTTCTCCAGGAATAATTTCCGCTGCTGGGCAGGAAGGAGAGGTCAGGGTCATCAGTACATACACATTATTGACAGGAAATACGTTGATTTCATATATCAGGCCCAGTTCATAAACATCCACAGGAATTTCTGGGTCATAAACGGTCTTAATGGCCATCAAAACTTTATCCCTGAGACTGATTTTATTCTCTTTATCGGCAGTAGTATCCATATTTTATAATCATATTAGTGAGAACCCATATGCATTATCAACATATATTTCTAGGATTCAGATAGTAAAGAAGGAAAGTAGTATGCTGGTCAAGTAGCCATTTTACTTTTATAGGCCAGTGCATAAAGCTTCATTTGCTTGATCATGGCCGCAAAACCGTTTGAGCGTTGAGTGCCTATGAATCGGTCCATTCCTATCTGTTGTGGAAAGTCAAGTGTCGCATTGATAATATCATCAACTTTCTGACCAGAGAGAACCCGCACCAGCATACTGACCAAACCTTTGGTAATGGCCGTATTACTATCGGCGCTGTACAATACGCGGTCATTCTCCAGATCTGCCGTCAACCATACCTTGGATTGACAGCCTTTCACAATATTATCTTCTGTTTTGAGATTTTCCGGCATTTCCGCTAACTTTTGTCCCAGTTCCATCACATAGAAATTCATCATTTCCCTGTCTTCTCCTAAGATGCCAAACTCTTGGACAATTTCTTTTTGTAGCTCTTCGATGCTTTGCATAATAATTAATACTGCTTCCTGATGTACACTAGGAACTGATACTTTTAAGATACTATAATTACTGTTTCAGGAATTTTATGATTTTTTCTAACCCTACTACCATACTGTCCACCTCTTCTTTAGTATTATAAACGGCAAATGATGCCCTGGCAGTTCCTTCCAAACCGAACTCATTCATTAAAGGTTGGGTACAGTGATGTCCCGTCCTTATGGCTATCCCTGCGGCATCGAGCATCTGTCCAATATCAAAGTGATGTATCCCCTCTATAACAAAGGAAAGCACACTGACCTTGTCATCAGCGGTTCCTATCAATCGGATATCAGGTATTGCTTGCAGTTTTTCAGTGGCATAGTCTAGAATTTCCGCTTCGTGAGCGGCTATATTTTTCTTTCCGAGACGATTCACAAAATGAATGGCCTCCCTGAAAGCCACCACATCGGCAATATTGGGTGTGCCCGCCTCGAACTTATAGGGGATGTCGTTGTAAGTGGTCTTGGCAAAGGAAACATCCTTGATCATCTCCCCACCACCCTGATAAGGTGGCATATCCTCTAGCAACGAACGCTTTCCATAGAGGGCTCCCATGCCCGTAGGGCCATAGACTTTGTGGGCAGACATCGCCAGAAAATCACAGTCCAGCGTCTGCACATCGATTTCTTCATGTGCCGCAGCTTGTGCTGCATCTAAAAGTACAATAGCGCCCTTATCATGAGCTTTGTCAATAAGTTCCTTCACGGGATTGATCGTGCCCAAGCTATTGGACGCATAAACTACTGATACGATTTTAGTACGTTCACTCAGCAGTTCCTCATAGGCCTCCATCAGGATTTCACCTTTTTCGCTTACAGGGATGACTTTCAGCACAGCCCCTTTTTCCTCACAAAGCATTTGCCATGGAACGATATTGGAGTGATGTTCCATCGCTGAGATGATGATTTCGTCCTTTTCCCGAATGAACTTTCTGCCATAACTTCCCGCTACTAGGTTGATGCTTTCAGTGGTGCCTTTAGTGAAGATTATTTCCTCCTTTTCGGTGGCATTGAGAAATGCACGCAATGTTTCCCTAGTGTCTTCAAAAGCCTTGGTAGCTTTTTCTGCCAATGTATGTATGCCCCTATGAATATTGGCATTATAGCCTTGATAATATTCCTCTATGGCTTTGATGACGACATCGGGCTTTTGGCTGGTCGCCGCATTATCAAAATACACCAAGGGCTTTCCGTTGATTTGTTGGTTCAGGACGGGGAATTCCTTCCTTAGTGCAGTGATGTCCAATTTTTGTATTTCTTCCGTAATCGCTGACATGATGATGGATGATTAAAAATTCTGTTCGAATCTTTCGGCTATGATAGCTTCTAGATAATTCTTCAAAGGAGCAATGGAAACACGCTCCAACACATCAGAGGCAAAGGCATAAAGTAGCATAGCACGAGCACTTTCTTTGCTTAGGCCACGTGCGCGAAGGTAGAACAATGCATCTTCGTCTAACTGTCCCGTAGTACAACCATGAGAGCATTTGACGTCATCAGCCCATATTTCCAGTTGTGGCTTCGTGTTGATGACGGCATTATCGGACAACAGTATAGTATTGTTGGATTGGAAGGCATTGGTTTTTTGAGCTTCTTGACGAACGAATATCTTTCCATTGAAAACCCCTTTTGAGGATTCATCCAATATGCCTTTATATAACTCATTACTGTTCGCATGTGGCTGCTTGTGATCAACAACAGTATGATTATCGATATGACTTTTTCCTTTGACCAAGTACAGTCCGTACATATTGGCTTCTGCTCCTTCTCCGTCCAATACGATATTCAGGTTATTACGGACCATATCGCCACTGAATGTAAATGTATAGGCGCTAAAAGTACTGTTCTTTGACTGATAGACCTGCGTATGATTGGTATGTAATGCTTCATCAGTATCGTTCTGTACTTTGTAAAAACTCACATTTGCGCCTTCTTCCAGAACTACTTCGCTTACAGCGTTGGTCCAAGTGTTTGACTCACTGACAGCATCGAACTTTTCTACGATATTTACCTGACTGTTTTCCCCGACCAATACCAAGTTACGCGGACTTTGAAAAGCAGCTCCCTGTGCAGCATCCTGTATGAAATGAAGAATAATAGGGTCCTCTATTACTTGATTTTTAGATACTTCTATGAAACTGCCTTCAGTACTAAAGGCAGTATTCAAAGCCGTGAAAGCATCATTTTGCACATCGGCATATTTTGAGAAATTGCGAACGAACTGTTCGGAAGCTTCTTTATAGGCCTCGCTTAATGGCTGAATCCTTATCGCATCGGGTGAGCTGACAACACTTGATAATTCTTTCGAAAAAATACCATTATGAAAAACAAGTATATTTCCCTTCAAATCCGGTATGTGGTATGGAGTTACTCGATCTTCCGTAAGTGAGCCTACATTATCAATGCTCGGTTTCCCAACGTTTATCTTCTTGTCAATGGCTTTTCCGATTGGAGTAAACTTATACTCTTCATTTTTAGTGCTCGGAATCCCTAAAGTTTCAAAAGCACTTATAGCCTCTTTTCGAAGCTGAAATAAAGGTTTTTCACTTTCACCGTTCAGTGCAGAAGTGAAATCATCGAATCGAGCAAGCAGCTCAGCCGTGAGTGCTGTAGTATTTTTTTGTTTCATGGATACTTTGTTGTTATACGTTGCTGTCGACTTCGTCTTTGATCCAGTCATACCCTTTTTCCTCTAGCGTCAATGCCAATTCTTTTGTGCCCGACTTGACAATTTTTCCTTTGTAGAGGACATGAACATAATCAGGTACAATATAATCCAGTAAGCGTTGATAATGAGTGACAACTATAGTGGCATTATCCTTTGATTTCAATTTGTTTACCCCGCTCGCGACAATTTTGAGGGCATCGATATCCAAACCCGAATCTGTTTCATCGAGTATGGCCAATTTGGGTTCTAGCATGGCCATTTGGAAAATCTCGTTCCTTTTCTTTTCTCCACCTGAAAAACCTTCATTTAAGGGGCGACTCAGCAGCGATTGATCGATATCCACGATTTTCATTTTCTCTTTCATTAAAGAAAGAAATGAAACGGCGTCCAATGTGGTTTGTCCCCTATGTTCGCGTACTTGGTTCAACGCCGTTTTCATAAAATTAGTAGAACTGACACCTGGAATTTCAACAGGGTACTGAAACGCTAGAAAGATACCTTCTCTGGCCCGCTCTTCCGGGGCAAACTCTAATAAATCATTTCCGAGAAATTCCACACTTCCTCCATCAACTTCATAATCCTCTCGACCGGCAAGAACGGAAGCTAAAGTACTTTTGCCCGAACCATTGGGTCCCATGATAGCATGTACTTCGCCAGGTTTAACTTCTAAGTCGATACCGTTCAGTATTTGCTTACCCTCAATGGATGCTTTTAAGTTCTCAATTTTAAGCATATATAGTAATTTTGGTCTCCTCGAATAAAGGAGCTCATTATTTTTTGTTTTGAATCAATGTGTATAGAAAAAGGCTATTAACATGAGGAATCAAATTGTACCTCAAAACGAATCTACGACAATAGCCACTTTATTACCTGCGGGTAATTAACCTACGCTGCCTTCTAAGGTAAGTGCCAATAATTTTTGTGCTTCGACCGCGAACTCCATCGGTAACTGATTTAGGACTTCTTTACAGTAGCCATTAACGATGAGCGCTACTGCACTCTCTTCATCAATACCTCTCTGTTGACAATAGAAAATCTGATCTTCTCCTATCTTTGAAGTAGTAGCTTCATGCTCTACCTGAGCAGTTTGATTCTCGATATCGATATAAGGAAAGGTGTGCGCACCACACTGATTGCCCATAAGCAATGAGTCGCACTGGGAGTGGTTTCGTGCGCCTTCGGCACGTTTCATGACATGAACCTGACCTCTATAGCTATTTTGTGATTTTCCCGCAGATACACCTTTCGAAACGATTCTCGATTTTGTGTTTTTACCGATATGTATCATTTTAGTACCTGTATCGGCCTGTTGATAGTTATTGGTGACTGCTACGGAGTAGAATTCACCAACAGAGTAGTCTCCCTTCAAAATACAGGATGGATACTTCCAGGTCACTGCTGAACCTGTTTCTACCTGAGTCCAAGAGATTTTAGATCGGTCACCCGCACAGATACCTCTTTTGGTAACAAAATTATAAATACCACCTTTGCCATTTTTATCACCGGGATACCAGTTTTGTACCGTGGAGTATTTAACTTCAGCATCGGCTTTGGCATATATTTCCACAACTGCGGCATGCAACTGATTCTCATCACGCATCGGAGCAGTACAACCTTCCAGATAACTGACGTAAGACTTATCCTCGGCAACAATCAATGTTCTTTCGAATTGACCTGTATTGGCAGCATTTATCCTGAAATAGGTCGATAATTCCATGGGACATCTCACCCCTTTGGGTATATAACAAAAAGACCCGTCGGAAAATACGGCTGAGTTGAGTGCGGAAAAATAATTGTCATGAACAGGAACGACAGATCCTAAATATTTTCTCACCAAATCGGGATGCTCTTGAACAGCCTCACTGAAAGAACAGAAAATAATACCAAGTTCACCTAACTTTTCCTTAAAGGTCGTTGCTACCGAAACACTATCAATTACAGCATCCACTGCTACGCCAGTCAGTCTTTTCTGTTCTTCTAAAGATATTCCCAGCTTTTCGAATGTTCTCCTCAATTCAGGGTCGAGTTCGTCAAGACTATTGACCTTTTTTTGTTGCTTCGGCGCTGAATAATATATAATATCCTGAAAATCAATCTTAGGGTAATTTACATTGGACCAGTCGGGTTCTTCCATATCCTGCCACTTTCTGAACGCATCCAAACGCCAATCCAATAGCCATTGCGGTTCTTCTTTCTTTCCAGATATAAATCTTACAATCTCTTCATTGAGTCCTTTGGGAGCTTCGTCAGCTTCAAGATTTGCTGTCCACCCATGCTCATATTCCTTATTGGTAAAGGCCTCTAGAATTTCATTATCTTTACTCATGGCAGTTATTTAGAATAATTTCAAATTACCTTCAAATCTACAACAAATTATAGTTTATAAGGTTCAATAAAATTGTTTATTTTCCTTTTGAAAGGACAATTCACTACCATTTGTTTCTTGAAAATAGCTGGAAAGGCCCTATACTCCGAACTGAATATGCCTATTGAGGCTT
The DNA here is from genome assembly GCA_947492745.1 of uncultured Cyclobacteriaceae bacterium. GTDB lineage: Bacteria > Bacteroidota > Bacteroidia > Cytophagales > Cyclobacteriaceae > Aurantiphycus > Aurantiphycus algarum. Next base: position 6,830 of record CANLOE010000132.1, read on the forward strand.
TCTTCTAGAGAGATGAAAGTTTCAGTACGTTCGATGCCATTGACATACTGTATCTTATCATGAAGCACATCTTTCAGGTGTTTAGTGTCTTTTGTGTGAATCTTGATGAAGATATTGTAATTTCCTGTGGTATAATGTATTTTGACAACCTCAGGGATTTTTTTCAAGCGTTCAATTACCTCATCGTACAGCGAACTCTTTTCTAGATAGATACCCATAAAGGCAGTGACGCCATATCCCATTTTCGAATAGTCCATACTTAAGGTAGTGCCTTTGACAATGCCCATTTCCTCTAGTTTCTTCATTCTAACATGTACCGTACCTCCTGATACAAATACCTTCTTAGCGACCTCTGTATAAGGAATTTTAGCATCCCTTGACAATATGGAAAGAATTTTAAGATCGATGTTATCGATTTCGTAATTTTTGCTCATTTCTCTGTTGCTATTTCTGAATTTGATAAGTAATTATATGCGAATTTATGGTGTTTGTAAATTTTTCGCAAGTTCTTTGCGATATTTTAAAAATATTTTGCGGTTTGTTGCATTTAAGTGCATTTCAAAGGGTTGATTACACGCTTTTTGTTATTGTCATTTTTAGATTAGCGACCAGTGAGTCGCTCTGAACAATTATAGAATACCCTAGTTCACTGAAATCAAATCTTATGAAGCACTTATAGAGTGGTTCGGATTGTTTTTCCTTTGCTTAGGTCAATAATGTTATGAGAGTGGGATATCATATGGTGAAAATTTGATGGATCACTTCTTTGTCTTCGCTGCTTTCTAGGGCTCATACAAACACTAAACTTATATACTGTAATTGTAAATAAGGAAATAACCGACACAGTAGCTCAATGAAGCACACGATGCATTGCTAACAAGTAAAGCTCTCATTTTTATAATATAAAACTATGAAAATCAAGCGGTTTGTTTTGGAGTCTATTTTGAGGGTGTTCCAAAAAAAACAGTCAATATTCTTCTTTCCAAATGATGATATTTAAAATTACGTCATCATCATATTCTGTATTGACTCTGAATTAATTTTGACTTTGTTATATTGAAGCATTGTTTCGCGGAATGCATTTAGCTCAATACAATCAAAGAGTATTTTTGTTTTCTCAAAAACTATATGTCCGTTTTCGTTCATTATGCAGAATGAACTGCGATAAGTGTGAATTTACTTCCTTAACTACCCTGTATATTGATTTTGATTCAATAATCCCTTCTTTTTTTAAAGATAATGTATTTAATCGTAAATCACTTTTAAAAATTTTAAATTATTGTAGTATTCAGTATTTTTTAATGCCTTTTGCATTATTCCTAAGTAATTATAGCATAAACTACATGTAGGCTTGCTCATACGTCTTGATATACTAAAGCCAAAACTACTTCGATAGAGGTTGACTGATTTGTATACTTTTAATTTGAGTGACGAAGGGTGGTTTATAAGGTTTTGTTTGGCTATAAATTTCGTCTTCAAATCGGCGATTTAGTAATCGACAGAAGTATATCATAAGGTTTTTCAGCTCATGAATGTTTGAGTGTGCTATTGATAGGAAAAAGTAATGCCGCTATCCTCGAAAATCTCAAGGAGATGATACCCCAAAAGTGGTATTTAAGAAATGAACATAATCTAGAAAACAAAAGCTTGTGATAAATATCGCTCCAGCAAATCCCATATGGCCGATGGAAATCAAATGAAGGTGTAAGAAAGTAGAATATACATTTCAAAATAGTCTTTTAGTGAAAGTGTTGATTTTGAGCTTGCTTTAAAAATCCTTTCTTTTTTCTATAGGGAGAATTATAATCTTTATTTTGTGGTTGTCTTTTCTTGCAAAATAATATTTTGATTATAAGTATAATGTCAGAATTATTAGTTCATAACCGAACGTTCCGGATATTATATTGCGATTATCAATGATTGAAAGGGGTGAAGCAAGTACTATTTTGCTTATTATTTATTTTAAAGCCTTTATTGGTATCATATATTTATTTTTAATTTAATTCTTTGAAAATATTTTAAGGTGTCGAAGCTTTTGTTACCTTTGTATTAAGTCAATCAGGAAAGAATACTTAAAATGTAGGGTGTTGAAACTGGCAGACATGCCCTCCGGTCTCGAGGGTGGAGGAAAGGAATAAATCCGTAAGGACTAACCGCTCCGTGGAGGTTCGAATCCTTCCCCTACAGCAATTGGAAAAAAGAGGCTGTGTCAAAAGCAATTTTGGTACAGCCTCTTTTTTTGTCAGATATTTTTGTGAAACCGTTTTCGATTTCCTGAATAGGATCGTTTTTTGAAAGAGGTGTGCCGTTCCCCGGTCAAGCTGCCGCTTATGTCAGATTATGGCCATTGCAATCACCCCGACCTCTATTCCGCCTTTTCGAGATCTTTCAACATGAACCCCTTGTTCTGCTTGATGTTGCCGAAGACGACGGCCTCCGCATCACAAGGTTTCTGTTTATGATGGTTTTTCCTTTTTCCGATAGGAGCAGTTCCCTGGTCTTTTCCTTGAGTTGGTTGAGCCTGTGGTTCGCACTGATGGTTCGGTTGCCCTTCCTTTCAGGAGACTTTTGATACAGCCTCTTTTTTGTGTTGGATACTGTTTTGAAGGATATTGTTTAAAGAATTTGCTTTCAATGATGTTGAGTGGGGCTGAGCGTTAAGGAAATGTCCTTGAGGGTTTAGCCATTGAAGGGGGCGGCTCCATCCGCGAAAATCTCAACGGAATGATGCATCAAAAAATTGCGCAAAGCAATAGGCATGATGGGGAAAGTATTCCACTTGGGGTGAATTTGTACATCCTAAATTCCATGCGACCATCAAGAATCAATACCATCCTCTAGAAGCCCTCATCTACCCATGTCGCTTCGGTTATCTGAAAAAGAGTTCGTGGGTTCCTTCCGACCGTAGAAAAAGACAAACACCAATGCGGAAAAAATGAGCATGATGCAGAAAGTAAATTTCAAGATGAATGCTGTTCATGCGAATTCCATGCGATGATTGGAAATCAATACCGACCAAATAAAAATAAAAGAGATACAACCTCCAATTATTATTTTAAAATTGAGATTAAATTTTAAATTTAGCAATTTATGTAAAATAATAATCTGTAAATCAATGAAATATCAAAATTATGTGTTCATGACCGAACGTTCCGGATGTTATATTGCGATTGTCAATGATTGAAAGGGGTGAAATAAGTGTTATTTTTCTTATTTTTTATTTTTAGGTCTTTTTAGGTATCATATATTTATTTTTAATTTAATTATTTGAAAATATTTTAAGGTATCGGGACTTTTGTTACTTTTGTATTAAGTCAATCAGGAAGAAATACTTAAAATGTAGGGTGTTGAAACTGGCAGACATGCCCTCCGGTCTCGAGGGTGGAGGAAAGGAACAAATCCGTAAGGACTAACCGCTCCGTGGAGGTTCGAATCCTTCCCCTACAGCAACACAAAAAAAGCCTATATACATTGTATATAGGCTTTTTTTGTGTTGGATACTGTTTTGAAGGATATTATTATTCGGGGAATTTGCTTTGGATCAAGCAATATTTCTGTGGGTTTGTAACTTTCAGGCATAGATTTTTGATAGCCTGAAGAGGAAGAACTCCACGTTCCTTACTCCCCTGAACTGTGCCCTGAAAGCTTTGATCTTGGCATTGAAGGATTCGGCCGATGCATTGGTACTCCTTTTGTCGAAGAAGTTGAGGATGTTCCGGTAGTGGTTCTGTATGGTCCTTGATACGGTATTGAACGACTTGAACCCCGCTTTTTCGACCTTGTCGTACCATTGTGCCAATCTGGTGAAGGCCACGCCCTTGTTTTTGGTGCCCTGATAGATGTAAGCCAGCTCCCTTGACAGTTCATAGGCTTTTTCCAGCCTCGGGTAGCGCTCGAAGAGCAGTTCTGCCCGGCAGACCTGTGAAGGGGTCCATTTGCCCATGTCCTTGAAGAGCAAGTAACGGCTGCGTGCCAGCAACTGCTTGAGGGAATCGCCGTTGGCCAGCCGTTGTGCGGTGAAGGGCTTTCTGAGTTCCCTGGCCAGTTCCATCTCCCTGTTCTCCTGCTCTATGGCCTCCCATCGGTATTCTATGCGCATCTGTTGCACGGCCTCAGAGGCCAGTTGCTGTACATGGAAACGGTCGGTGACCGCTGCAGCTTTGGGAAAACAACGGCCCACTATCTTTTCCATACTGGCGGCCATATCCAGGGTCACTTCCCTTACCCTGTCCCTTTTGTCCTTGGGGATCCTGCGCAGCACACTGCTCACCTTTTCACTGTCGGTCCCCTTCACCATGGCCACAAGACAGCCCTTTCGTCCCTTGGCGGCCTTGTTGGTGACCACCGTATAGAGTTCCCCTTGGGAAAGGGCCGTCTCATCGATGCTCATATGCTCGCCAAGGTTCTCGGGGAACAGTACCCACTCGGAGGCATGGTCCAGCTGGTCCCAGAAGGTGAAGCCGCTCAAACGGTAGGCATAATGTTCCTCCGGCAATTTGCCGTTGAGATTGAAGTAGGTGCCCAGGCTCTTGCAGCTGATCGGGTTAGTATCGAGCAATCCCTTTTAAAAAAGCCGCGAATTCCCCTGTCATCCGCGTGCCCTTGGCTACCGGCTCCCAGTCACGGGACACTGTCAGCCCCGTATCCTCGTTGAGCCACCTGCGCCGCTTCACCCTCAGGTAACAGGCCTTGCCCCGGACAGGGAAGTCATGGACCAATCTGGGTTCGTGGAAACCGTGGGCGGTCAACCCGGAACCGGAGTGCTCCTTGGGAACTATGTTCTCTTCCTCCAAATGGATGGTCATAGCATCGGCCGACTTCACAATATCCGTGATCTTGAAATAGTCCAGAATACCCTCTGGAAGGAACAGGCTCATTAATTCTTTATCCAAAGCGACTTTTTCCAACAAAGGAAAGAATAAAAAAAATAAACCCACAGAAATATTGCTTGATCCGGAATTTGCTTTCACTGATGTTGGGTGGGACCGAGCGTTGAGAAAATGTCCTTGAGGGCTTGGTCAGTGAAGGTTTCAACGAGATTATGTACCGAAAGAAGTACATGAGAAAGTAAAAGTCTAAATCACTTCACTGCTTAAAACAGTCTCTAGGTCTACAGTTTTATCGATAAAACTAGGTGGGAAAATCCAGAGAATCTTTTCGGTGATAAGCCCTACCTATCTGGTTAAAGGAAGGTTATTTTGAGTACTAAACCCAATATCATGCATTTTTTCACTATTATATTGATTCTCATAGGTGCTCGTAAAACGTGAGTTCGATGACTTCTTTGAGATGTAAAACAGATGGTCGTCAATCTTCGATTTGTTCCCTTCTATTGCGGAACAAGCTTCTTCAAATCATAGAAATGGACGTGTTGTTTGAATTAACCATAGTGGTGCTACGCTGAATCCAATATAAGAACCTTGGTTTATGGCGATTTAAGTCGTCATGACAAAGCTCTAAGGCATAATCCAGTTAGGGTTTTCAAAGACTTTGCCAGCAGAAGACCAAAACTACTGAATAGTGGCATTGAAAATTTTCATTTTTATCCTGATTTTTGTTATATTTTCAGATTTCAAGTTTTGGATAGGAAGGGATAAGCAGACCATTTGACAATACGTTATGGTAAGAATTCAATATTTTTATTATATTGAATTCTAAGGTGTAATGCCCATGGATTTTTTGAAGTATAACTATCTTGCAATTATTTTTTTTGGCAATTGACTTATATTATGTGAATATATAAATAAAGTATTGTAAATAATGAGTGAAAAAGAGCGTTTTGCTCACCTTTTTAGCAGTGCTATAATGGTAAATCTGAACATTTTTTTTCATATTTGATGGTAAAATTATTAATTCCAATCTTATGAGCAGTTTCCCCTGGGAGTCCCACTATCCTAAAGGTGTTAGATCAACGGTCAACTATGATGAAAATAAGACTTTACTCGATTTATTTGAGGAGAGTTTGAAAAAGTACAAAGACAGAGTGGCCTTTGAGAATATGGGCAAACAATTGACCTATGGGGAGATAGATAAGTTGTCCACTTTATTTGCTGCCTACCTTCAAGGATTGGGAACTCTAAGAGAGGGGGATTGTATCGCGCTACAGATGCCCAATATGCTTCAATACCCAGTGGCACTGATAGGAGCTTTTAAGGCCGGTATGACGGTGGTCAATACCAATCCTTTGTACACTTCAAGAGAGATGAAACATCAGTTTTGTGATGCAGAGGTCAAGGCAATTGTAATCTTGGAAAACTTTGCTCACAATCTGGAAAAAATTATTTCCGACACACAGATTGAGACGATTATTGTCACTAGGCTGGGGGATATGTTGGGAAGCTTGAAAGGGGCAATCGTCAATTTCGTTGTCAAGAATATCAAGAAAATGGTTCCCGATTTTCAGTTGCCGGGAGTCGTCACCTTTAAACAAGCAATGAAAGAAGGTGCAAAGCGGAATTACCGTCGTCCAGAGGTGAAGGATTCTTCTGAAGTGGCTTTTTTTCAGTATACAGGAGGTACAACGGGGGTTTCCAAGGGAGCTATGCTTTCCCATAAGAATATTGTCGCTCACACAGCCCAATTGACCGAATGGTTCGGCCCTTTGCTGAAAGATAATGAAGCTGAGTTGATTGTCACGGCTATACCACTATACCATGTCTTTGCTTTGAGTGTCAATGGGATTTTTATGATGAGCATAGGGGCTAAAAACCTATTGATTACCAATCCAAGGGATATGGATGGGTTTATCAAAGAACTGAAAAAACAATCTTTTACGATTCTTACAGGTGTTAATACACTTTTCAATGGATTGATGAACCATGCAGCTTTTAAAAGCCTTGATTTTTCGAAGCTGAAAATCACAGTCGGAGGAGGTATGGCGGTACAGGATTTTACGGCCAACAAATGGAAAGAGGTTACGGGGAGTCCTTTAGCACAAGGCTATGGTTTGAGCGAAACCTCTCCCGTACTGTCCTGCAATCCTTTGGATGGTTCCGAGCGACTGGGCAGTATCGGTCTTCCCGTTCCCAATACTGAGCTCCGAATTTATAGTGAAGAAGGAAAAGTACTATCCACAGGCGAAATAGGCGAGATATGTGGCAAAGGTCCACAAGTGATGAGCGGTTATTGGAATCAAAGTAATGAAGGGGTGTTTTTTGATGATGTCTGGTTTAAAACAGGTGATATGGGTTTAATGGACGAAGATGGCTTTTTCAGGATTGTAGACCGTAAAAAAGATATGATTAACGTGTCCGGGTTCAACGTCTATCCCAATGAAGTCGAGAACGTCATCGCAGAGCATCCAAAAGTTTTGGAAGTGGCAGCCATAGGAGTACCGGACAAAAAGTCGACAGAAGCAGTTAAGGTATTTGTGGTCAAGGCCGATGATAGCTTGTCAGAATCTGAATTGAGTGCTTTCTGTGTTGAAAATATGACAGGTTACAAAAAACCCAAATACATAGAGTTCAGGAAGGACCTTCCCAAATCCAATGTTGGGAAAATCCTCCGAAGGCTACTAAAGGAAGAGGAGATAACTAAGTCAGAAAGGCAGTAGTCCTCTGATGCTTGGGATAAATTCCATTAGGTAAAAACAGTATGAGGTACTGATGATACCATGACTTTCTTTGTAATTGGCGATGTTCTACCGGGACAGTGCCAGTGTCTAAACAAAAATACGCATTCCAAGTGTTCTCTGAAAATACTATATACCTAAAAATAGAAGATACATTTCAAAGCAGTTGCTAAGTGAAGAGTATCTAAAAACCATACCTTTTTATGACCAATACTTCTAACCATATTATTGATCGATGAATTTACTCATCATGACCTTTCAGGGAGATATTGCCGGTTCCACTTATTCGATTTCCTATTTGGCCAAGGGTCTGGCCAATAGAGGGCACCAGGTATATGTGGGCGCAAGGAAAGAATCTCTACTTTTCACCTTATTGCAGGACTCCAAGGTAAACCTTGTAGCCATGACCTTTCATAGTAAATGGGATAAGGAAAACATGATGCAGATCAGGGACACCGTTCGGAAGTACGATATTCAACTGATCAATGCGCAATCCAGTAGAGACCGTTATTCCTCTATTTTTGCTCGGTGGCGTTATGGCCTCAAGTATAAATTGGTGCATACCAGACGACAGGTCTCTCTCAGTATGGGGGGGCCTATGAACCTGTTTTACCAATGGGGTACAGACAGGTTTGTGGCCGTGAGCCAAGGCGTCAAGGACTCTTTGGTCAAGAAAGGGATGCGCCCCAATCATATAAAAGTTATTCCCAACGGTACACCCCCGGAAAAGTATGAGGCTATAGAGAAAACTCAGATAGCACGTCTAGAGAAAAAGTTTGTACTGAGTGATGACGATTTTGTGATAGGCTGTATATCTCGAAAAAAAGACCAGATTCAACTACTGAAAGCTTTACGCTACGTTGACCGACCCGTTAAGCTGATTTTGGTCGGTGTTGAAGAAGGTCACACTGAATACGAAGAAATTATCCAAGGTTACCAACAGGGACATAAGATTTTTTTTGAGGGGACTGTTCCTCCACAAAAAACCTTGGCCTACTATAGAATACTCGACTTGAAAGTCTTGACATCTACTACAGAGGGCCTATCACAATCCTTGTTGGAAGCGATGTTTTTGGAGGTTCCCGTACTGGCTACCGCAGCCGCAGGTAATTTGGACCTGATCAAAGACGGTATCAATGGGATACACTTTCAGCACGAAGATATTTCCGGTCTTGCAAAACATATCAATGCCTTCATTCATGGAGTGTACAATGTCACTTTACTAAAGAAAAATGCCCTGAAAGAGGCACGTGAAAAATATGCTATCGATACGACCATAAGCCGTTATGAGGATTTTTTCGAAGCACTAATAGGGGAGAGGGCTGTTTAATAGTGCTTTCCATTATTTCTATAGTAGACTGTTTTGCGATTTGTTATCGCCTATTTCAGAGAGAACCGAAGGTGAACTAACGTCCTGAGGGTATTTTGACCCCGATCATGCATTGGAAAATCTACTGCGAATCTAAATCCCTGCAAACCGGTCGTTGCACTACGTTTTTTGAATTCACTATAGCGGTGCTATGCCAAATCCAATAAAACGCCTTGATTTATTGCTATTTAAACCCTCGTAACGAAGTTCCAACGCATGATTCAGGTTAAAATCATTAGTATAGCTGGGTATATAAGTCTGTATTGTCTTTCCGATGAATTCCATAGGTCCCTTAGAAATTAAATCGCACCAAGATACTTTTCAAACCCACTTTTGCAATGAGGACAAATTAGCATAAGAGGTAAGACTTTTTTCGGTACTAGTACGAAATAAAAAACTAAAAATCAGTGATTTAAAACTTCGTCAGGAGATAGACGGTACAGAATGAAGATATATTTCAAATTAATTCTTTACTTCAGGTATTAATTTGAATTACACGCAATAAGTTTAATGGAATTTTGGTAATTTTATGTATATAGTTCGATTGGAAGTGTCGTTATATCAACAGAATAGATGATTTCGGGGTATAACATTAGAATCTTGGTGAGTACCTTATCAACCGTTCTTTTACCATACTGCCCGTTATTAAAGTCAAATAACCCATAATGATATGATAGGTTTTTTCGAACATCAATACCTTTCCTATAAAAAAGACCATTTGAACAATCTTATTGCACTGGCAAAGATAGATGGTCATATGCATGAAACAGAAGAACACCTTCTATATAAAATAGGTCATGGCTACGGGCTTAAAGACTGGCAGATAGAAGATCTGATAAAGGAAGAGCAGACTCCATCCATAAAAATGCCCGATACGCATGAACAGAAAATAAACCAACTCTATGATTTGGTCATGATGATTTTTGCCGATAGTGTAGTAGAGGAAAGTGAATTGGTTTTTTGTGAGCAATTAATGGTACGCTTTGGCTTCAAAAAAGAGATTGTCGCTTTCGTTGTTGCACTTTTTGATAAGAACAATCCCCCCTTTCGCGAAGATTGGGAAAATGCACTACGTTTTGCAGAGGAAAAATATCTTCTCTAAGAGACTGTTTTGAAATTATAAATAAAATTTGTTATCACTTATTTTGGATAGGACCGAGCGTCAAAAAATGTCCTAAGGATATTTTCCATACAACTCTTTTGCTACTGGCTCATAATTTCAGTTTTTTCTTCTTGACCGAGCTTTAATGTTGACAGTGAC
>CANLOE010000133.1 GCA_947492745.1 uncultured Cyclobacteriaceae bacterium
CGGAGAGCAGCACTTTCGGTCCACTGCCGATCTGCTGCCACTCCCGGAGCAGACGGCCCCGGTGGTCATGTTCGTAGAAGGAGCGCACCACCAGGTCCGTGCCGTACTTCGAGCTGTGCTGCTGCTGCCGCTCCAGAAGTTGCCCCTGCTCATCGTAGCGCTGGGTCAACAGGTCCCTTCCCTTGAGGAAATTGGTGGCCTGTGTCTGTATGGGCCGATGCTCATCATCATAATAGGTAATATCGATAAGCCAGTCTTCCGTGCCCAGGATGCGGGTCTTGGCACTGGTGGGAAGGCCGTCCACCCGGGCAAAGTGTCCACTATGCTCCAGCAGGGGCCTGAATTTCAGTGCTGCCCGGCTCCAGAACAGGTCATGGTCATCGAAATAGCTGACCCTCAGATAGGTGGTCCTATCAGAGGGGCCTCCGGGAAAGGAGCGGGCCGTATAGCCGTGCTTCCCTGTAGCGGACCTTTCCTCGAACAAGCTGCTCGGGTCCTTTCCCTTATAGTACCGGTCCACGATGTACTGTATCGCATTGTGGCCACTGACATTATGGATTTGGTGGAGTCCCGTGATGATGGGCCTCCCGCGCTTATCGTACTTGGTAAAGGTCCATTCGCCCCGTCCGGCCTGGCTGGCCTTCTGTTGGAGTAGGGGCCGGTCAAGAGGGTCATAGACATAGTAGATGGCCCCTTCCCCGGGGGGCTGTTCTTCGACGAGCCTTCCGCGGTCATCATAGTCATAGCGATGGCAGAATTCCTCGACGGTGGAGGGTTCCAAGCTGTAGATGCTCCCTGTCCGGGTGATGCGCTCCACGGCCTCGGGGCTGAGCGTATAGATGAGCCGCCCCTTGAGGTCATGGATATGATAACTGAGGGCCACCCTGTCCCCAATGCGCTTTCCACCGGCCACGACCACGCCCCATTTGTCGGTATAGGTGATGTGGTCCATACCCTCTGCATCGGTGGTAATGGTCTTGCGGAGTTCGCCCGCCCGGTAGTGGCCCGGAGAGCGTGGTGGGCCACCGATAGCGGATTTGCCCCAGGCCAGCACTTCATCCTCCCCATTGGCAGCATGGACTACCGTAGCCTCAGGCTTCACCGATTCCGTATAGGGCTGTAAACGGTAATGAATACGCTGTAGGGGGGAGGCTTCATATTGATTGAGTGTAAAAGCCGTGAAGGTATTGGCTATTTTATCATCCTCATTGCGATAGAACTGCGCCTGTTCGGAAAGCGGGCCTTCCCGATAGTGTCCGTGGTCCTCTCCATCGGTATAGGGCAGATAACCGAAAATACGGCGTCCGTAATTGTCATAATTCAGGTAAGAGATGACATCGTTCTTTTGGGGGCTGGCCTTCCGGTCCAGTACCTGTCTATCCCGGCCCAGTCCGTCCAGGTAGCGCAGCTCCTGCGCTACCTGCGCTACGGGCAGTGCTGCCAGTGCCGCTGGGGATTTGATGCCCGCTATCCTGGGAAAGGTACTGAGGATGGCATTGCGCTCCCCATTGAAATCAAGGGGCAGTGTGGGGTCGATGTTCTGCTCCGTGGTGAAGTGATGGGCATGGTGCGCTATCAGGTCCCTATCGGCATCGTATACTGTGGTGAGCCGCCGGAGTGCATCGTAGGTATAGTGCAGGGGCAGGTTGTTGGGTCCGTTCTCGGCGGCAAGGTCATGGTGTGCCGTATAGGCATAGGAAGAGGCACTGGCCCCTTTTCGGAACAGCCGGAGTTCATCGATTTCCCCATCGATGCGCAGTGTCGGGCCTTCGCCTTGCTCCAGTTGCAGTGTCAGTTCTATGTACTGCCAACCGTTGCGCCGCTCTCCCTCCTCGCGCTCCAGAAGCGTGCCGCCAAGGGCAAGCATCAGCTCATGATTGCCCCTTCGCTGCCAATAGGTGAGGGTGTATTGCCCTTTGGGGAGTTCTCCCTTGGTTTTCAACAGACCGGAACTGCCTACTCTGCTCTTTAGGGAGCGCTGTCCCATGAAGCCGCGGTTCTGTAGGTCGAGGGCGCCCGATTGCTGCCAGCCTTCGGTATTGCCCCCTTCTTCAAAACCGGTATACAGGAGTTCTTCACTGCCCTCGGCCATAGCCTCCAAACGGACACCATCGGCCATGTACACATAGGCATTGTGCTGTCCGTCGCGCCCTTCATAGTGATGGACATTACCATAACGGTTGTATACCCTCTTTCCATTGCTCACCTTCCAGCCACGCTCGAAGCTTCCCAAGGTATTGGCAGCATCCCTGCCCAGCCATTCGTAGCGGACCTTGGGTATGAGGGCATTCTCGGGATGGCCCACGGAGACCCATTTCCATTCCGTACCGCTGGCCGCTACGGGCTCACCGTACATTTCGGTAACGGTCCGGACCACGGGGGCATAGCGGTTCAGGGCCTTCATGGCGGGAGCTTCCTCCCAGAGGTAGTGATAGCGGAGGGTACGGTCGGGAGGCCCGCCGTTCTTGACCGTAGAGCCCAGCAAGGTGCTACTGCGCACCTGACCCGTACTTGCTATATAGGTAGTGCGGGTTCGGGTACTGATTCCATCCTGAGCAGTAAAGGTCTCCACGGGCCGTACCTGCCATGTGGTGAAATTGGGTATGCGCGCGCCCTTGGCCACCACGGAGCGGGGAACGACTTCCCATACGGAACCCTGCTCTGCCACGCGCTCACCATCGGTATCGTATACCTCCTGTAGGTAGCGTGTCCCCATGAGCATGCGGTGGGCTTCCATGGCATTGCCCCCATCGGGAAAACTGCCCAAGTCCAGCCCATTGAAGAAATGGCTCACGGTATGTCCCAGCGGTTTCCTAACGCCATCCTCACTGCCGGGCAGTGTGGTCACGCGATGGTAGCGGGCCGTCAGCCCTTGGGGTCCTGCAAGGGCGGAAGAAGTCTCGTAGCTATGGGACAGGTGTAGTTCCGTACTGCCATGACTGACCGTCACTGATACGATGGGATGGTGGCGCAACATACCGTCCATGTCCCCGGCCACGATCCGGTGCAGGGAAAAGCTGCGCGCGGAGCGGAAGTTTTGGATCTTGTCGGTAAGCACCAGTGTCGTCGGTGCCAAGTACTGCCGATTCCACCTAGCGTTGTGATAAAAGGGGAAACAGGTGCGGTATTCACGGGACAGTTCCTTGCCCAATTTGCCGTTTTTATAAAAGCGTAGCCAAAAGTTGTCGTCTCTGTCATTGTAGGCCACGAAGCCTCTTCCGAAGCCCGCTTTGTTATGGGACATGGTGCCACCGCGAGTAAAGGAGAGGTTCCCCATGGCATTCCACTCTCCGTTGGTACACCGTTGGTAGAGTACCTTGCCCGCGAGTGCTTCATTGGAACCGAGGCGGGTCAGTTTTTGGAGGATGCGGTAGTTCAGCGCATTCCGTTTCCAGTCACCGTTGTTGGGGTCGAACTCCCAGAGGTAGGCCTGTAGTTCAGGGTTCAGGATACGGTCAGCACCTATGCCCACATCGTATACTTTGGAGACGAAATGCAGGCTATGACGAAAGAGGCCCCTGCCGTCATAGCGGTACTGGAACATATTTCCCGTAGCGGAACCTCTGAGTCCTCTTTCCACAAAATTGACCAGTCCCGTGTGGGAAAACTGTACGCTGTACAGATTTGTGCTCGACAGTTCGGGCAGTTCCATATAACTGGCCTTGTACTCTTTGTCCAGTACCAAAAGGTGCGGCTTGATGCCGTTGGCCTGTATGACGGCCATGCCCCGGCCCGCATCCCAGAAAATATTGGCATCTCTGGGCAGGTCGAAGGGGGCGGTGATGAAGTTTCTCGACTTCCAGTCCCCATACCGGTCTCTATAATTGATATAGGCCCCGTCAGTGCTTCCTTCCCTATTGACATGGGTGATGATGTAGTCGGGGCCTACGGTAACATGGGTTCCGCCGGCACCATAGGGCTGTACGTTGTGCCGTATCCAGTCGCGGCCCTTCCATTCGAAAACAGCGGTGAAGCCAATACTTTGATCGGCGAGTGCCACAAAGCCATCGCCCTTGGTCAATCTACGGTTGTCCGGGTCGGAAGGCCCGAAACCGACCGACTTATAATGCCAGCCTTGGGGCGAAGCATCATCGCGGTGGAACAGGTGCACGGTCTGGGGCAGGCCTTCGTCATTATTGGCGCCATCGTGATTGTAGATAGCAAAGAAATCCTCCCCTATCACGGCCTGGAAATCCTGGTTGTCCTCCCCGTTCAGTTTCGTACTGTAGAGATTGGGGTAGGAAACGGACTCCCATTGGCCCGTCCAGGTGTAGAGCTGTAGTTCTACGGGGCTGCTTCCGCTTTCGTAGCTGTTGCCGTTGAGCTTGCGCCAGGCCACGGCAGCGATGTTCTCGCTCATCCATATACGGGGTTCGGCATAGCCGGGACGGCTGGGGGCTATCTGTGCTTCCCTTTTTGACATGGGCAGTGCGATGCCCTCGGTATGATAGCGATAGGTAGCTTCCGCGCCATAACGACCTGTTATTTTGTGCAGTGCGCCTCTGCGTGGACCCGTCCGAAGGTATTCGAAACGGCTGCGGACCAGCTCCTTGCCCTGGGCATCCTCTTCGACCACGGCTGTGAGCAGCCGCTTGGCCAGCTCGCCCGTACCGAGCAGGGTCAGGGAATATTCGAAGTGCAGGCCGCGAAGTCTGTCGCCTTGGGCATCCCGTACCTCTAGGCGTTTCAGGTAGCGGGTACCATAGCGTTCGGTATAGGCATCGGGTTCGGGCTGTTCCGTATGTGGGTCCTGATATTCCATCAGTGGCCTGTCGGCATTGGGTTTATAGCTTTTGTTCGCATAGAACAGTATGATGCGTTCCCCTTGGGGGTTCTCTACCCATTTGAGGGCGGGCTGCATGCCCGAGGTATAGGCGTAGCGCACCGTATTGAACCATTGGTCCCGTACCGATTCCAGGTACCATTCGGTAGTGAGTTTTTCCGAACTCCGGGTGCCGTTACCCGGCTCTCCGACGCGGTTGCCCGTCACGGGGAGCTGATAGAGGGTACCCCGCTGGCGCATGGCCTCTCCATCACCTCCATAGGTATAGCGGCTACCGTCTTCCTTGAGTATGATCCAAGTGTCGTTGAGCTCCTCAAAGGTAATCTTCTACAGTTGATGCCGCTCGGTACTGTACTCGTGGTAGGTGGACCGTGGGTTATAATCGGTGATGATGAGACGGGTCACCGTACCGTTCTCCTGTAGGTAAAAGTCATCGTCCTCCCGACCGGAGGTGCCTTTGTGATCGGTGACGATCTTGGGCATGTCCATGGACCAGCCTAGCCCGAGGATACCCGTAGGTGCTTCGCGGTTCCAGGTGTTAGCCAGTTCAGTGACACCGGCCGAGCTGTAGGACATGCCTACACTGATGTTCAGACCTCCGCGTCCCGGCAGGGAAGCCAGAGGGAAGGGCAGGGCCAGTTCTCCCGTGAAGAGGTTCACAGCATTCTGCAATCCTCCGAGCTCTTCATTGCCCGCAGAGAAGGGCGCAGGACTGGGGGCGGAAGTAGGCAGGTCCTGTGCGGGGGATTTTTGCACTATAGTAATCATGGCGCATATCAGGATCAGTAAGGTTACTTTTGCTTTTCTTTTAGTCATAGGACATTGATGGATTGGGTGCGCTCTGCTTGGGAGTATTGGCCAAGTAGCGCAGTGGCTACCGTAGGACAGAACACAAAAACGAGGGTTATTATTGGTTAAAATCAAATTATAAGTTCAAAATTACTATAATAGGAATGAATATCAATTTTATTAATAAAAAATAGTATAATTTTTTATTAAGTATAGGTAGTGCTTTATCCTGGTATGGGACAGATGGAGACTGAGGTGTTTCGCAGGGCAGGAAAAGAGGTCTGCTGCTATTTGGGAATTATTCTGAGTTGTGTGTGTTATTTTCTAGTGGTCCGGCACGTTCGTTATTTCTTTGAGATATTCTCGGAGAGCATTGTTGTCTTGGCCTATTCTCCATCCCAAAAAAGTAATGATACATGTTATGCAAATTCAGGTGTTATACAAATTTGGGTTTTAAATGTCGTATAAGATTCCGCGGGTCATTTTGTTTCAATCAAGGCGATAACCGCAGGGATAGCAGCGCTATCGCGAGGATGGTCAACGCAGAGTGAAGCAAAATGAACAGGAAGATAGGCGATATTTGAAAGCTAAGTTTGTATTATACCCAAGAAAAAGTGAAATGGGAAATTCGGGGTCCGGCAAATTATGGGAAAATCCTGCATTGGGACAACCGTCATTGGTACAACCGTCATTGGTAGATTGGTCATTGGGACCTTTCTGGGCGGAACAATGCTTTCACAATGATTTTCAGTCTTTCCCAAATCAATTGCGCATGGGTATCGTTGATTGGTCATTAGGGCCGTTCCGGGCAGAACAGTGTTTTCTTGATTGTTTCAGTAGGTCCCAAAACAATTTCATTTGGGTATACATTTCGTATGGGATTCGTGAGCCATTTCGTTCTGATTCGAATCGCTTGATGGCAGTGCTATCTGCGGAAATTTCAACCCAAAATAATCAATAGAGAACCTATTCCGCGCATAAATAGCTTCATATCGGAAGCTTTGCCCATTGGTCTTCATTCACCATAGCGGTGCTATGCCGAACGAATCCAAATGGCCGGTATTTTGCTGTTTATACGCTCATCACGATTTCTATCGATCATTTTGGGTTGAACCCTCATGACTAAGCTCTAATACATAATCCGGGTCGAAAAATCTACTCTGGCCTAAATAGCTGTAAATCAGTCGTTGCACTACGTTTTTTGAAGTCACTATAGCGGTACTATACCAAATCCAATAAAATTCCTTGATTTATTGCTTTTTAAACCTTCAATACGAAGTCCCAACTCATAATCCGGGTTAAAAGGGAGTGAGAGAACAGTTCGGAGCTGTAATGGGAGGTCCTATTGCCATTTCCATTTAGGGTTCATGCTCCATCCACAAAACCTTGTAAGTAACTGAAATAGGAGGTCAGTCGACCGTTCTCCGCGATAGTGGCCCGCGCAAGAATGGCATCGGTATCTTCTCCGACCAGATTGGGCAGTACATTGTCGATCAGTTCCCTTCCAAAATCATTGGAGGCATCCCTAGGAAGCTCACAGGGCAGGTTGTCTACCGCCATCACGGTAATATTACCCTCATCGCTAAAAGCAGGCTCTATCGTGTCTTCACTGGGTTCGTAGTCGTAGACGGGATCATCAATGGTACTCGGCTTTTTCGTGGAGGGGATGGATCCTTCGATATCGCAGGTGATATCGGCGATGACCTTGATGTTAAAGTCGTTTTGCAGTACGTCCTCTTGGTGAAACAGTACGGGCGCTTTGGGGTCCCAGTAGGCCGCAGCTATCAAGAGGTCCATCTTTTGGGCATAGGGATGGAAATCACTTTCGTAGCGTTCGGGTTGCTGGTAGAACTCCTGCTTGCGGAAGGCTCCACCATCCTTTTTTCTATTATAATCTTTGGTATTCAATAAGGTGAAAACGGGCTCTTTATAGTTTTCATGGATAAAATCCGATGGGCTCACCCGTTGTAGCCCAATGCCATGAAGTACCTCCATGGCACCTTTGGCCACTCTTCCTCCACCAGTTATCCCTATTTTGATGGGAGGGAGCTTGACTTTGGAAAATTCGGTCTTCAGGTCTTCCATATCGAAACAGTCTCTGGCCCGGCGCAGGTGAAACAGGTTATAGCGTTTGCCGAAAGTCCAGAGTCCATTGTAAGCCCCCACAATGCCGGCATAACGACCGAAGGCAACTATCCTTGTGTTATTGGCATCTTTCAATACTTCGTAGTCGATCAGGCGAATGTTCTTTGCTAAGGCCGCTTTCAACAGATCACGGTTATAAGCCTGTGCTTTGATGGTATGACTGAAAAAGAAATAGGTCTTGTTCGGAATGAGGTTTTCTATAGGGACTTCCTTTACTCCCATGAGTACATCACAGTCCTGGAGTTCTTCTTGGAGTGGTGTGCCCTGTTTTTCGTATTCGTTGTCCGGAAAACAGCGGATGGCACTGGGCTGACAGGCTATAGTGATATCCGTAAATTTATGATGTATTTCCTGTGTCTGAGCAGGAGTAAAAGGGACCCTTCGGTCTATGGGGATTTTTCCTTCCCTGAGTATGCCTATTTTGATTGAAGTCATAGGCAACTAAACTACTGTTTTCTAAAATGTATGGCAATAGATTGGTTCTGGTTTTTATTCTCGATGGAAAACGAAATAGAAAAAGGCCCGTGTGCCAAGGGGTATTCTTTGGATACTTTCACCCATTATTCATTGGCACATCGCTCATGAGACCATTGCGGATAAAACGTGAGTATCGAAGGTCCTATGTACAATACAACAGACTTCAATACCGGGATTCTCACTATCCCTGTGCTGGCCGATACGAGGCTGGCCCCCAATTCATTGTGTGGCAGTGGACAGTTGAGTGTGCCAGTGGCACCAGCGGATGGTTTTGTACGGATAGAGGTCATGGACCGTCATGACCTGCCCGCTAATGGGATGTGCCTACTGCGTATCCATATCAATGGAGCCGTCGATACTACCCTGAGGTTTTCTTTGGAGTAGGTATAATCCTACATAAAAAAAAGAGGCCGCATCCATTCAGTGCAGCCTCTTTTTTTAGGCAGTTTAATAGGATGTCTGGCCTAAGTTATTCAAGTTCTTCATCGCTCAGGTCCACATCGCCATGGTTATCGATGGCATCGGTATCGTCTCCTTCCAATTCTTCCAGACTGTCCTCTACTCCTTCTCTGTTTTTGATGTCATCGATGTCCTCTCTTCCCACCAGTTTTTTGTCATCCACGTTTTCGTTCAGAAACCGGTTGATTTTGTCGATATCATAATTGGTCTTGATTTCACCAAAAGAGTCGATTTCTATATTGAAGCCTTTTAGCTCAGGATTCACGTTGGGTTTTTTTCCTTCCTTTCCTTCTTTTTTCCCTTTCTTTTTTGCTGCCATACTGATTGTGTTATTGAAGTGATCTGTACTTTTTCTTTTAGTTGCATATTCAGCTTGTTTCACCCTGATCTTGACTTTTCGATCCGGATTTCATCAGCTCTTTTATTTGGAGCCTAAACTTCTCCAGATCAGTGAAATCAAAGTGATTTTTTTGAACTGACCACGGTGCTACACTGAATCCAAGAAAACTCGCTGATGTAGTGTATTTTATGTCCAAATGAAATGATCAAGAGAACACTGTTCCGCCCAGAACGGTCCTAATGACCAATCAACTAATGCAGGATTTGCCCAAGACCTACGGAACCTCAAATTTCCCATTTCATTTTTTGTTGAGTATAAATCTTCATGACGAAGCTCTACTGTATAATTCGAGTTCAATCGTAACGTAACCTTGGCTATACCACTAAAAAACTTCGTTAAGGGCAGAAAATCTTCAGGAAATCAAAAAGTCTACAGCACTTCATTGCGTCTGTTTCAGGGGTAAAGTGTCAATGGCCTGCTGTATTCTTTGGACCAGTTTTTCCGGACCGATGATACTCATGATTTCCATAAGGTCGGGTCCTCCTCCGACTCCCGTTATGGCCAAACGAATGGCTTGCATCACTTTTCCCAGACCGACACCTTTCTCTTCCAATGCTATATCTAACGTTGATTTGGCACTTTCGGCTGTCAATTCCTTCTCATTTTTCAGTTTCTCCTTGAGCGAATCGAGTACCATGACCGCTTCCTCGGTCCACTTCTTCTTTACTACTTTCTTATCATAGTCGCTGGGCGCTTCGAAGAAATACTGTCCTTTGGACCATATTTCTATGGGAAAGGTAACGCGCTCTTTCATCAGCGCACAGACTTTTTCCAATTGCCCTGGACCCATCGTCAGGGCCTTATCCTCCAATATTTCCGAAAGATGGGCCGCCAGTCCATCATTGCTCCGGTTTTTCAGGTATTGCTGATTGTACCAGTTGGCTTTGGTGATATCGAACTTGGCACCGGCTTTACTGACGCGGTCTATGCTAAAGCTATCGATGAGTTTCTGCATATCGAAGATTTCTTCTTCGGTGCCGGGGTTCCATCCCAGAAACGCCAGAAAATTGGTGAAAGCGTCGGGTAGATAGCCTGCTTCCCGAAATCCATTGAACAGCTCTCTGTTCCCTTCTTTATCAGGAAATTCCCCTTGGATGGGAAATACGGGAAAGCCGTGCTTATCGCCATCCCTTTTGCTGAGCTTACCATTGCCATCGGGCTTGAGCAGTAAGGGCAAATGGGCGAAGTGGGGCATCTGTTCTTCCCATCCGAGGAACTTGTAGAGCAGGACGTGCAGCGGTGCCGAAGGCAGCCATTCCTCACCACGGATCACATGGGTGATTTTCATCAAATAATCGTCCACGACATTGGCCAGATGATAGGTGGGCATGCCATCGGCTTTTATCAGTACTTTATCGTCGATAGCGGAAGAGTGTACCACGACCCAGTCCCGTACCATATCGTTGAGCCGGATTTCTTCTTTTCGCGGCACTTTCAGACGGATGACATAGGGAGTACCTTCTTCTATCAGTGCTTTGACCTCTTCGGGAGAAAGGGTGAGACTGTTTCTCATCTGCACACGGGTGATGGCATTATAAGTGAGATTGCTCACTTTGGCCGCTGTGAGCCGTTCGCGCATCGCACTCAGTTCTTCGGCGGTATCGAAAGCATAATAGGCCTTGCCTTCATCGACGAGTTGCTGCGCGTAGCGCTGATAATGCTCCTTTCGGTCGGATTGACGGTAAGGGCCATATTCTCCGCCCTGTTCGGGGCCTTCGTCCACTTGTATTCCCGCCCAGTCCAAGGCTTCTTTGATATACTCCTCTGCTCCTGCTACCCATCGTTTTTGATCGGTATCCTCTATGCGCAATACCATTTGGCCCCCATGCCTTTTGGCAAATAGGAAGTTATATAGCGCGGTCCTTACCCCGCCTATGTGCAATGCCCCTGTAGGGCTAGGTGCAAACCTTACTCTTACGGCTTTATCCATGTGCTCTTGGTGTTCTGATGTGGAAAGCTCAAAGCTACAAAATCTTCATTAAGGATGACAATAAAGCATACTATGACACCAATAATTCATAAAGTACCTCTCTACTTTTCCGAACCTGTAGGTTGAAGTTGGCCATGGCGATGGTATAGTTGACAAGCCCCAGAAAGAGAGTGGCCCCACCATAAAAATAAGAGTGGCGCAGCGCCATTAAAAACACGCCGAACAGTAAACAGAAAGCAGAACTGAAACACAGGAACATCAGCGTACTGAAAAAAAGATGGTATTGTATGAAAATAATAGTGCCGGTGGAGGTCGCTTCTATCTTTCCCGTAATAACAGGCAGATAGTTCTCCGGGTGGGTGATAATCCTGGAAACTTCAAAATCCATCTCATCCACCCAGCCATTGAACAGAAGGGTAGGGCCGCTTTCTCGGGGAATATGTGGAGATTTGGTGACCCACCATAGTTTTGCGGCAACATCACTTGCCTTATGCGGAAGGACGATGGTCTCTTTTTTGAAAAGGCCTATCCACATGGCTTAGGACACTGCGATACAGGATATTTCTACATTTACATTTTTGGGAAGACGACTGACCTCCACCGTTTCCCTTGCCGGAGGCTCGTTTTCGAAATATTTCCCATAAGCGGCATTGACTGCTGCAAAGTCATCCATGTTTTTCACGAATATGCTGCACTTGACCACATCCTCGAACGTAAGCTCGGCAGCTTCGAGAATAGCGGCAATATTTTCCATTACCTTTTTTGTTTCCGTGGTGATGTTCTCATCGGCCATGGTGCCACTGGCAGCGTCCAGACCGATTTGGCCTGAAACATAGAGCGTATCCCTTGATTTAACAGCTTGATTGTAAGGTCCTATGGGGGCGGGTGCCTTATCGGTATGTATTATGGTCTTTTTCATTATCGCGGAGTTGAATAGTGGTAACACAAACTTAGCTTTCAGATATCGCCTATCTTCCTGTTCATTTTGCTTCACTCTGCGTTGACCACCCTCGGGATAGCGCTGCTATCCCTGCGGTGCCCGCCTTGATTGAAAAAAAATGACCCGCGGAATCTTATACGACAGTTGAAACCCAAATTTGTATAACACGAATCTAATCAATTGTTCTAAGAGACTGTTTTAAACTTGTCTTTTATTTTCGAATGTTCATTGATTTTTAACCCCTCATGACAAAGCTTCAAGGCATACTTCGGGCTTAAAAACAGTATCGAATATTTCCGCTCCTTTGAATACGGTCTTGCTACCTAGGTTCCTTTGGATGCGTAGGTTCTCGTTCCTCTTGACCATACGCTCACTTCGGGCAAAAGACCCTACTTTCAATTGTCCTGCATTTGTGGCTACCGCCAAGTGTGAAATGAAAGCATCTTCGGTTTCGCCGGAGTGGGCAGAGACCACGGGTAGCCATCCGGCCGCTTGTGTAAGTCGTATTGCTTCCAGTGTTTCGCTGATGGTGCCTATCTGGCTGATCTTGATCAGTATCGAATTGGCCAATTTATGATCTATTCCATAACGGATACGTTCGATGTTTGCGGTTTCCCGTGCAGCGTCTCCAATGGTCGAAATCGGCATCCGCAAATGGGTATTCTATGGAAATAATACAAACTTAGCTTTCAAATATCGCCTATCTTCCTGTTCATTTTGCTTCACTCTGCGTTGACAATCCTCGGGATAGCGCTGCTATTCCTGCGGTTCTCGCCTTGATTGAAAAAAAATGACCAGCGGAATCTTATACGACATTTAAAACCTAAATTTGTATAATGGGATATTTGTCGCGCTAACTCACCATCAGATTATAAAAACTGTCCGGACTGAAAGACTTGTTTTCCAGCTTAAAGTGATAATTTTCACCGTCGAACAGGTGACTCACCACAATGTCCAAAGAGAAGGCCACGTCCTTACCGGGAATATATCCGGCCTTTTCCATTGCTTCGATAAATACCTCAAAAGGCTCTTCATTTGTACTATAATCGAGCCACCAGCCTCCTTCATCGATGATGCCCGCGCACTTGCCTCTACGCTTCATGACCTCACCCGCAGCATGGTAGACATTATGCCTCATCTCCAGACTTTCCTTATAGGTCTTTGCCCTGATAGCGATAAGTAGTTGCTCCACAGGTGATTTGCCATCGACCCGTGCCAGTAGCAACATGGGTAGGAGGTGGGTCAGTCTTTTCTCAAAGCCTTGGTCGACGACATTCAGTGCAGTAGTACAGTACTGCTGCCAAAAAACCATGACCATGGCTATCAGTTCCTCGGCCGATGAAAGAAGGTGGAGTGCTTTTATCATGAGGTGGTTGATAAGGAAGACCACATCAAAAACAGGGTCTCCATACCAGGCCACTTCACAATCCAGGATCACCATGCGATGAGGTCCGTCATTATATTTTTGGGACTGTAATCATTGTGTACTGGGCAATCCGATGCGCCCCTCCTTCGAAGTAGGCCGTCAGATGGGGATGTCTTCGCGCTGTCTGCAATAGGTAGGGTTCTATCCAGAGCTGTCGGAAATTCACTAAGGTATCGAACTGTTCTTTCAGGGAAGTACTCCCAAAGGACCGAGCATGCACTGTACCTGGAATCGTAGCTGTTTCCCTTGCATGTTCCTTGTGGTACTGAACTTGTTGCAATCTACTTTTCCGATTTTGTAGATCATCACCCAGTATTTCCATACAAAAGAAATGGTGAGTATCATGGCTGTAGAGTACTTTGGGTACTGCCTCGGGCAAAAAACTGTCCATATAGGTCAAATAATGCTGCTCGGTCTTGTTCCTATTGACATCTGTGTACCAATCGTCTTTGACCTTTAACTTTTCAAGGGCACTTTTGACGGCCGGTCGATGGGTGCCGTCGTCCAATACTACCATCTAGCAAGAGACCCCACCTGTAAGCGGGGGCTTGGATACCTGTGACCCATCGATAAGCCCTTTGTCATAGGGTATCGATAATGTGTTGTACTGCCATCTTATGCCAGTGTCGATTCGGTGATGGGTTCGGCAATGGATAGCTGTCGAGTATAATCGAACAGTGTATCGATGCTATTGACTCCTCCCCCATTGCCACTGCCGTTGATACCACCGTAGGGTAGGCCGTAGGCGAATACATTGTGGGCGTTTACCCAGCTGTTGCCGGCTTCCATGGCCCGGGCGACCCTGTCGGCCTTTTCTTCATTAGTGGTCCATACACTATTGGCCAGTCCATAGTCCAGACTGTTCACTTGTCGGACAGCATCGGTCTCTGTGGTAAAAGTGGTCAGGTAGGCCACGGGACCGAAAATCTCTTCTTTGAAGCAGATATTATCTTCTTGTCCCTGAAGGAGCGTGGGGGTAACGAAATATCCCTTTTCTTCATTGATCTCACCTCCAAAAATAATTTCCGCTCCGTCTTTTTGTCCTTTTTCGATATATTTTTTTATGGTGCGAAGTTGCTTGGCGCTGACCACAGGCCCCATCTGGGTGTTTTCGTCCATAGCCTCTCCGATAGTGACTTTCTCCAGTTCATGTTTGATCTTTTTGATGAAGGTATCCATCACTTCTTCTTGGACGACCCAGCGGGTGGCCGTACAACAGACCTGACCTGTGTTCAGGGTGATAGCTCCGGCCAGTCCTTCCGCAGCCGCATCGAGGTCCGCATCTTCGAATATCACGGCCGCACCTTTCCCTCCAAGTTCCAGTTTGGTTGGTTTTAGGTGATAGCCGCATTGCTGGGCGATGTTACGGCCTACTGTAGAGGATCCCGTAAAGGATAGGCATTTCACCTTGGGATGTGAGGTAAGTACAGGTCCGATTTCCGGCCCGCTACCGGGGATGATATTGATCACCCCATCGGGAATGCCCGCTGCTTGGGCCAGCTTACCTAGATAAAGGGTACTCAAAGGGGTGATTTCCGCCGGCTTAATAACTACAGTATTGCCCGCTGCCAAGGCAGGACCTATACCCCATAGACAGAGTGTCAACGGAAAGTTCCATGGAAATATGAAGGCAACCACTCCATAAGGAATGCGTACCGACTTACCATTCATTCCGGGTACACTGAGCTGCTGCTCAAAATCCTGTTGTTCTATAAGTTTACTATAGTAGCGTAGGGAATCAATACCGAAGGGGACATCAAAGCTTCGGGCATTTTCTATGGCTTTGCCCACATCCAGTGCCTCCAGTTGTGCCAAGACCTCAGCATCTTCCTCGCAGAAATCGGCGAACCTTTGAAGCAGTTCGGCCCGCTGATGAGGTGTTTTTTCTTTCCACTCCTGAAATGCTGTATCGGCGGATGTAATCGCTTGTTCTACATCCTCTACCTCCGCTTTGCTTACCGAGCACAGCTCATTTTTCTTTGCTGGATTTTCAATGCGCGATGTTCTTTTTTTAGTAGCTACTCTCCAGATACCATCTACAAATAGTGGAACAGGAGATTGGTCAATAAATTCTCGGGTTTTATCACTTAAAAGTATCATCTCTCTAATGGTTAGTTTCCTGTTATACTTTTGTTATACTTTATTTCATGAAACTCGCAATTTTAATCTTATGTCACTAAATACTATGTTTGCTAAAAGGTATCCTATTTTATCCTATTGATAGTAGCGAAAAGGGCAGAGGGCCGTCATAAGATTTTTAACCTAGGTACAGTACCGGTCTTTTCATGCTAAACATGGATTCGCAAAATTTATGGCAAACTCTGCATTGATCTCTCAATGGATATGGTACACTGGGGAGGGGTAAGGGATTGTATTTTATGCCCCGGCACGATTGGTTTGGGACTAGGTGAGTTCTTCTTGGAGGGTTTCTGTATGTGAGAAAGCTTCCGGTAATCATTGATATTAGGTGATGCATTGGATTTGAATTTTTGCAAATCAACAGGTGGGGAGTTGTTTTGTGGAATTAGCCGAAACAGTGCTATGCCAAACCTGATACAATCTGCCGGAGATCAATGAATGCATTTCAAAACAGAGAAGTGATTTGGACTTTTTTGTTTGGCAGCGAGAATTTTGGCTTTTGTACCCTAATGAAGCTCTTTTTGAGTGATATAGTCTCAAGTTACGTCGCGATTGAAAAGTCAAAATCGGGGTGAAACAAGCTGACTTGCAACTGAAAGAAAAAGTCCGGATCACTTCGATAGGATAAAATGGGAAAATCAAGAAGACAGCATAAAAAGGATTATTGTATATGCTAAGTACCTGATTGACAAATGGACTACTGTTCTATGCTCGAAATACAACTAAAGTATGGATTGTTTATATCGTATTGATAGTGAGGTTATTCAAAAGATGAATTGTAGTCAAAAAGAATCCGTTAGATTTATAGGGTTTTCCTTTATAGGCGCGGTTCATAAACTATAAATGATAAAAAGTACGCTGTTTTGCCCATATGCTGGTTTGAAAAAACGGAGGGAGATAGTTTCGGAGTAAGTGGATAGGTTTAGTATTTGGTGATTTTACCTATGGTCTATTCCGGAAAGCAGAAAAAAACAAAATGACCAAAAAAGGCTACTGCTTCGGTACGGTGAGGCCTAGAATAACCAAGCATCGAATGATATCAAGTGTGCCTCGGGCATTTGAGTATAATCCGTTGTGAGAAGGCCCTATACTACTTATAGCGTACCCGATAGGGCTTATTATTTATCATCAATGAAAGAATTGTATCTGTTAAACTGTAATAGTCTAGACTTGCTCTGACAGTCTGGATTGTTAGTTATGAGTTTTCTTTAGGTATCTGACTCCCAAAATGA
>CANLOE010000134.1 GCA_947492745.1 uncultured Cyclobacteriaceae bacterium
ACTCCAGAAGAGTTTAGTAAAATCAATTATTCAAAATGTGCTTAACTTATTGTCCAGTTTTTTATTGCAATTCCACCTCGTTACGAAGTTCCAACGCATGATCCAGGTTAAAGTACTGTTCGGCCTCTCGTTGCATAGCTCTAATGCAAAAACGGGAATTGAGGTTCTTTCCGATTCTCGAATACTCTACCCAAGATGCCAAAAAAATATGTCATACCCAGGTGACTATTGTTAAGGATACTTGTATTATGAGTATTAAAACTGAATATAGCTGTAATTCAAATAGCTGTTCTACTTCTTAGGAAAAAGCTGAAAAATCCTGAGAAACAAACTCAGCGCTTAACATTTTGTTAACTTGGTATTTGACTTTTTTTTTACAATACCTCATTTTCCTATTATATGTTTCGTATATTTACAGTGACATTTAAGCATCAGAAAGGGTTTAAAGCTGCTATTTTATGTCATGTATATGCAGTTATACATATAGATTTTAATCACTAAAATCACCAACTATGAATTGGTTTTTCTTGTTTTTTACTTCAAAATCAATGTTTTTCTCTACAATTAGTCAGTAATAAACTTTTTATAGGAGACTGATTCGTTTATTACCAAAAATCGCAATTACTGTTTTCCTACACTACTGCCCTTTTGTATGGAATAGATAAGTTCCATTTTTTACCATTTATATTTGAGTACAAACTTTTTATTTTTATTAAATGAAAACATTACAAAAACCAGTTGAGTATTTTTTATAATAGCTAACACATTTCACCATAATTGAAAAATTATTTTACTCCACTAGAAGAATTGTAATTTACTAGATATATGTGTTTTGATGTTATTTGAAAGGTCTCAACGGCATTGTGGGTAATTATTTAGTCTTTGCCCAGAGGTGATTCCTTATTTTTAAAACTGAAATTTCTCAAGATTAAAATAGAACATTGGATATTATTACAACAAAACCATTAACCACTAAAATCATGAAAAATTATTACAACCTTTTTAAATCCAATTTTTTTATTGCAATTGCCTTATTTTCAATAAGCAGTACGTATAGCTTTAGCTCACTGGCCCAAGTTCAAGAAATGGCGGTCCGTAACGATTTAGGTAAACAAGAAGAACCTTCTTTTACCATGAGGGTAGAAGTTAACCCCCCATCTATAAACGTAACAGCACATGACTCTATCGATTTCCATGGAAAAGTGGTGGTTAATGCGCAACATGAAGTACATAATTTGCTTAATATTATACTCTTGGGATTGTATGATGAGCATATTCCTGCAGGTACTACCAAGCGTTATCCCTTGCAGTTAAATCTATACAAAGAGAGGCATATATTCTTTGTAGTAGTCAAAGACCAGAACACTAAGGATAGGGTGTTTGAAAGATTTATAGTAAAGTAATTCCTTAAGCAGTCATTATTGAAAATAGAAGGATATCATTACGAGCTTTTTTAATTGTAGTATAGTATTATTTACATTATTTCATTTTATAGATGTACTCTAAGTACATCTAACAATCAGCAGTAGCTTTATTTTTTCACATTTTTATTAAACAACTTAAAACAAACATGAAAACTTTATTACAAACCAACAAATTAACTTATCGTGCAATTGCTTTAGCTCTATTTTTTACGGCATCCAGCTTTTCTGTTTTTGCTACCACGGGCGTAGAGAAAGTTGATACACCTTCGCACATCACAGTGGATGCTACTTCTTCAATAAAACTGGTCGTAGGACCTAACCCTGCCTCTACCTATACTAAGGTTCTTGTTACCAATGAGGGTACTGAGGATTTTGTAGGAAACGTGGGTATCCGAATCAGCCCTATGCCATTTATGAGCGATGGTTATTTAGTTGTAAAACGCAATGTGTCCATTCCTGCAGGTACATCAAAAAGTTTTACATTGGATTTTAGCGATTCTTTCAGACAGAATTACATAAAAAATGCAGATAGTTTCATCAGTTTCTCTGTTGTAGCCGTCAACACTACCACCTATAAATCCGTATCCGAGCGTTTGATTATGGCGAAATAATCATTCAAACTGTTTTGAATATCTATTGAAACTTATGGGATTATCAGAGGCTGCTTTTTCAAGTAGCCTCTATTTTTTTACCGTATAAATAATGGGGGTAGGTTCTCATTTTGTCGCCTTTAACCCAAAATGATCAATAGCCTTCCTATTGCGAGCATAAATCACTTCAAAATCAGCGGTTTTACGCTGCGCAGGCTCGTCGCCTTAATGATACAAAAGCCCCCTCACCTAAACCGCTGATCTTATTTCACTTTATACGCTCATCACGCAATCCTATTGATCAATTTAGGTTTAATCCCAGAGCATACATTTTTTCACTCTGCTGATTATTCCCACAGGAGTTTATGAAATGACTTTGGTTGATTTGGTCCATATGCTATTTGCCCCTCTTCTATATACTGTAACCTGTCCGGAAAAGCCCCCACCTTTTTTATATAAACAATTACTATTTTCCATAAATATCATCGCAGTTAGAATGAAGTGAACAAGCTTTAACCGGTTTTGTTAAAACTGTATATGAACAAAACCACCGCTATTAAAGAGGCAGAAATTTGGTTTCACTCTAAAGGCTGGAAGGTATTCCCCTTTCAGCGCACTACTTGGAAAGCCTATTTGTCAGGTAAACATGGTATGGTCAATGCCCCTACGGGTAGTGGAAAAACCTATTCCCTTTTCATTGCACTCTTGCTGGAACATCGTATACAGCAAGAGAAAAAAGTCAAAACCGCAGGCTTACAGGCCATTTGGATTACTCCCATACGGGCCTTGGCCAAAGAGATAGAGATTTCGGCACAAAGAGCTATCGAGGGCATGGGGCTGGACTGGGAAGTAGGCACCAGAACAGGAGATACCAGCGCTAAAGACCGAGCGCGACTAAAAAGAAAACCACCGCAATTACTCATTAGCACTCCTGAGAGCCTACATTTAATGTTAGGTCAAAAAGGTTATCCAAAATACTTCCGCCACCTTAAAGCCGTTATTGCTGATGAGTGGCACGAACTGATAGGTTCCAAACGTGGTGTACAATGCGAACTGGCTTTTTCCAGATTGAAAGGCGTTGCGGAAAAACTTCGAATATGGGGCATCTCAGCGACCATTGGTAACATGGATGTCTCTTTGGAAGCCTTATTGGGCAAACAATACCATACCGGTGAATACGAATTGATCCGATCAAAATCCCATAAAAAAATCAAGGTAGAATCCATACTCCCCGATAAAATAGAGACCATGCCATGGGCTGGTCATCTGGGGATCAATTTATTGGAAAAGGTCATTCCTCTAATAAAAACCAGCGGATCTACCCTGATTTTTGCCAATACACGTGCTTTTGCTGAAATCTGGTACCAGAAAATCTTGGAGCAAGCCCCTGAACTTGCGGGTATCATCGCTATGCACCATGGCTCCATCAGTCGAGAACTAAGGGACTGGGTCGAGCAGGAACTGCATACGGAAAAGCTAAAAGCCGTTGTCTGCACTTCAAGTCTGGACTTGGGCGTGGACTTCAGACCTGTGGAGACTATTGTCCAAGTGGGCAGTCCAAAGGGTGTGGCCCGTTTCGTACAGCGTGCGGGTCGCAGTGGCCATAAACCGGGGGCCACAAGTAAAATCTATTTTGTCCCAACACACTCATTGGAGCTAATAGAGGCTGCGGCACTCCGACAGGCCATAAGTGAAGGACTGATAGAAAGTCGTATTCCCTACATCCGCTCGTTCGATGTTCTGGTTCAGTACCTGGTCACTTTGGCTATCTCCGATGGATTCCGCCAAGAAGAAATCTATCAAGAGGTAAAAGACACGTTCTGTTTTCAAAATATTTCCCTAGATGAATGGCACTGGACCCTGAATTTTATCCGCTTCGGAGGTAGTGCGCTCACGGCGTATGATGAATATAATAAGGTGATACTAGAAGATGGTATCTATAAAGTAGAAAGTAGAAGGATAGCTTTACGGCACCGCTTATCTATAGGAACTATCGTCAGTGATGCCTCCCTGCAAGTAAAATATCTTTCCGGAAAACGTCTAGGGACCATTGAAGAGTGGTTTATCGCCTCTTTGAAACCTGGTGATGTGTTTTGGTTTGCCGGAAGAAACCTGGAACTTATCCGCATCAAAGACATGACCGTGCAAGTACGGAAGTCAAATCGCAAATCCGGGAAAATACCTTCATGGCAAGGAGGAAGAATGCCTCTCTCCTCCCGCATGTCAGAGATGTTACGCTTCAAGTTCAATCAGATTGTCAAGAACGATCCCAACATGGATATTGAACTAAAGGTATTACAACCATTAATGCAATTGCAAGAAAAACGCTCGCACCTGCCCTCCAAAGATGAGTTTCTTGTAGAGCATTTTTTCTCCAGAGAAGGTCATCATGTGATGATGTACCCTTTTGAAGGACGATTCGTACACGAGGGCATGGCAGCACTTATCGCCCATCGAATTACCAGGATGTGTCCTATCTCCTTTTCCATTGCCATGAACGATTATGGATTCGAACTCCTCTCAGACACTAGAATCCCCATAGAGGAGGCACTGGAAACTGACGTGCTGACCACAGAACATCTCATGAAAGACATTCAGGAAAGCATCAATGCTACCGAAATGGCGAGGAGGCGCTTTCGCGATATTGCGGCAATAGCGGGTTTGGTCTTCAAAGGCTTTCCAGGACATCAGCAAAAAGACCGTCATCTACAGTCTTCCTCCCAACTCTTTTTCAGTGTGTTCCAAGAACATGAGCCCAACAATCTACTGCTCAAACAGGCCTATGAGGAAGTAATGGATTTTCAATTAGAGGAGGCCAGACTTCGAAAAGCGATGGAAAGGATACAACATCAAAAAATCATTTTGAAGGAAATAAATAAACCGAGTCCTTTCGCTTTTCCTATCATGGTCGATCGCTTGCGCGAAAAGTTGAGTTCCGAGAAACTGGAAGACCGGGTCAGGAAAATGAAACTACAGTTTGATAATTGATACCTAGAGTGCTACTTTGTGCTACTGGACTCAGGTGTCTCGCATTATTTTCACAAAGTTCCATTAGACAAGAATGTCAGCTCCCCTTATCCTATATAAGTATGATCCTTACATCAACCGAGAACAACCGAATGTATTTACACCCCAGATTATTCACTAGCTTTTCTATTACAGCTTCCAATCAGTAAAATGTATGTGTGTCAAAAAAAATCAACCCTAGCTATACTACGCTTAATTCAAGAAAACCTGCCGATTTATCGACTTCACAATGAAGCTCCATATAGATTCGGATTTAACAGCAGAAATGACTATATTGGTTTTATTTGGTTCAAAAACCTTAATTTATAATTTCACAACACAATTGGCCTGAAACAAATGGTTCTTGGAACAGAGTATAGTTCTTACAAAACACTTAATAACCACCCTATCAATAACCGTTCTACAAGATACTAATCTCACTAAGACCATCACATTTGCCATTTTTCCAATTCACTCTTGCCGCAGCCATTAAGCCATTGATTTAAAGATCATTAATATTCTAAACTAGAAATCAAGAACAACATTGAATACATCACAGAGAAAAAGCTTCAAAGTAATCAGTGAAATAAAACGACAAGAGCTTTGTATTACTTCTTCATATCTACCTATATTCTGATATAATAGCTCCACAATCTCAATTTCTCAAGACAGTAACCGCCCTTGACATGGACCATACTATTGCACTAATACATCATTTGGAAATGTTCGGTGAACTATCCGCTGACGACAAGAAAATCATTGCAGAGTTCACTTATTTGAAAAATATCGAGGCAAGAAGTAGCTTCATCAAGGTTGGAGAAATTGCTCACAAAATCGGATTCCTGAATTTTGGTATATGCCGGTATTTTTTCTACGATGGCGAAGGAAACGAAATCACTTCATTTTTCATGATGGAAGACCATTTTGTCACCAATCTTGTTAGTTTCAATGAACTGACTCCGAGTTCGGGTACTATTCTTACTGAAACTGAATGTACTATGCTCATTATAGAGAGAAAGGCTTGGGAAACCTTTTCCAAGGAAATACCTCAATGGAACTCCATCATCACCAAAATCAGTAGTAAAATACTACTAGAGAAGACAAATTTCCAACGTCTTATTATCCAAGAAGATGCAAAAAAGGCCTACATACATTTTTCAAAGAATTATCCCTCTATCGTACAAAGAGTATCCCAAAAGCACATTGCATCGTTTCTGGGCATCACCAAATTTTCACTGAGCAGAATCAGAAAAGAATTAGCCCGCTCAGAGCATTAGTTGTCATATGACAATACCTCTATCCATAATTCCTGTTAAATTTAACCTCAACCGTAAACCTAAAAAGTAATGAAAAAATTCAGTATTCTTATGTTTTTATTGGTATCTGTACTAATATCCTGTAAAGATGATGTCCCACTCAAATCCGAAGTGGATTCAACAATAGAACCGGACGATTCCCCAATGATGACCATACGTTCCAAACAAAAACATTTAGCTCAAGCGCAACTATATCGATGGTATCAACTCTATGAAAGAGAACTGAGCGATGTGCGTATCGCAAATACCATGGACATGCTCTCTGATAGCATTTACCTAAAAAGTGCTTCGGGTGAAATGAAAGGAAAAACCAATTATCCCGACCGTGTAAAAGTCTTTGAAGGATGGAAAAATGCCCATCATGTGGATAATGTACAAGTAAGCCTGAACGAAAAAGGCAACTTTTTCCTAGAAGCGGATATACGTTATCAAAACATACAACCTACAGGAGAAAAAGCCAGCTATTCCATACATTACAATACCCTACTTGAGGAAGACAATTCACAACTTCCCGATTTCACTTCTATAGAGATTGTACCTACAGGAGCAACCAATGAAGAATTCGTTGATGCCTATCCCGTAAACAGAGCAAAATCACTCATGCACTATTGGCTGGCCAATATGGAGATGCTGGACGGGGATGTCACCCCTTTCAAAGAACTACTGGCCGATGATTTTGAACTGAACTTTTCAACCAGTAGTGTCCTTAAGTCGATTGAAGACCTAGAAACTTGGCTACGGACCATCCCTACACAATTAAAAGAAAGTGCTCATACCCCAAAAGAGTTTTCCGTAAAGACCATTATGGATAATGAATATGAAATGACCGTACTATTTGACTGGACAGGAGTTCGGAAAGATGGTGTCAAGATGGAAGGAACGACCAAACATATCTGGTATATCGTTGATGATATCAATCTCCGATTTGCAAAGATATTGAAGGTTGATGTCACTCAGATAAAACCCATTAAAGTAGTAGATTGAAATTATAGATAATAGATTAATACCAAAAAAGGCTGTAACACTTTGGTACAGCCTTTTTTGATTACAACTATTTAAATCTCAAGCACCCATTTTCTTTATTATACTATATACCTCGGGTATCTCTACGAAACGCAAGTTATGCCCATGAAAAAGTGAATAGGGAAATAACTCGGAGAAGCTCCAGATGTAAATGAAGCATATCGTACATTGGCGAATCGGTCAATGGAAATGCTCCATAAAAACATCGTTATATCTAGGATAAACACTCTGTCCCAAACCACTTGCGATGGAGTATAGATAACTACCTTGAGAGGGTAAACCCAAAATGTCCATTAGAAAATCTATTCCAGACTTAACTGACTTCAAATCAGTAAATGAATGCGTTTTTTGAATTAACCGTAGCAGTGCTACGCTGAACCCAAGAAAACGCTCTGATGTATTGCCATTTAAGTCCTCATGACGAAGTTCCAACGAACATTTTGAGATAAACGAAAGGGCCGTCAAATTTTAGTTCATTGACTCCAATGAAAAACCATCTGAGCATCGGCAATATTCGAGTTGTTCCTTCCCTCACAGAATGACCTTCTTCAGATCAATGAAATATACATATTATATGAACTGAACGTTATTGTGTTACGCCGAATCCAAGAAAACCTGCTGATCTATCACATTTTGAACCCTCATGACAATGTTCAAATGTATCATCCAAGTTCAATGGTCACATGGAATTCGCAAGTATCAAATAATCTCCTGTTGACTACTTTCTCCATCATGCTCATTGTAGTATGTAATCTTTTGGTACATCATTTCGTCTTGTTCGATAGCCTTCAAAATAGATACTATTGATAGAATGACGGGATGATGAAGTCTCAAGACCAAAATTCGACTATTACAACTACAATTATTTTATTGTTATTTTATCAGATAACTTTTTAAGATTAATAGAATTCTGAACATCCAAAATCTTTATAATTTTCATCTATTTGGAAATATTTCAATTAAATGACTATAGAACACTATTATCAAGGATTGGAGCAGTTACTAGATCCATATATAATACAAATAAAAACCAACCGTGAATTATATTGATACATCAATTAAGGGTAACACCATCCTAACATCAATGAAATAATTATACATAAAAATCTCATAAACACATTTTAAAAACCTGTAAAAAGTTCCTGAGCAATAATCAAACGAAACAATCAACTGAAAATCAAATATTTAATGCAATATTAATATACTAAATCCATTATTTTAGGTAAACCTTTTGACAAACCGTTCTTTACAATACCTGCTTGCTCCTCCTCTAAACCTTTCATTTATAGTTACCTGTGCATATATCGTATTTGACATTTTGAGCTTGAGGCCTTAATTTGTCGATAAGATTCAAGGAAAACCTTTAATTTATAAACCTTCATTCTATGAAAGACAATTACCGAAATAGGCGATTGAACCATCGTCTATTATCACTATTTTTAGTTGTACCTTTTCTACTCTTATCTCCTTGGGGCATAAGCAACATGAAAGCGAGCCCTGGGTCCATGGGGCGGATTAGTATCATACCTTATACTCCAATAGAGGTAATAAAAACAGCACATGCCACAAGTCCAATTAAAGGTAAAGTTGCCGAGGACAACGGTACGCCTCTGCCGGGCGTGAATGTTATCGTAAAAGGAACAGCCAAGGGGACCATTACCGATATCGATGGAAACTTTGTTATCGATGCAGAGCAGGATGATGTATTACTGTTTTCTTTTGTTGGGTACCATACAAAAGAAGTAATCGTCAGTAAAATTTCTCTTAATACTGCAATAGTACTGGTACAGGACACTAAAACATTAGAAGAACTGGTGGTAGTAGGCTACGGTGTTCAGGAAAAAAGGGACGTTTCAGGAGCTGTTGCGAGTGTAAAGGGCGAAGCTATCAGTAACATGCCCGTGCAAAGTGCTGATAAAGCACTACAAGGAAGAGCCGCAGGTGTTCAGATAACGGGCAGTGGTATCCCTGGAGGAGAGACCAGGGTGAGGATACGTGGTAGTGGGTCCATCACAGCGGGCAATAACCCTCTATATATCGTAGATGGCATACAGATCACCAGTACCAATCAGTCACGCCTTATTGAAACTACAAATCCACTGAATTCCATTAACCCAAATGATATAGAGTCCATCGATGTACTCAAAGATGCTGCTTCCGCTTCTATCTACGGAGCTCAAGGGGCCAATGGCGTCATTATTATCACTACCAAAAGAGGCAAATCAGGAAAAACAAAGTTCAACTTCAATACTTCTCTTGGAGCTATGAACCAGCTGAAAAAACTGGATGTTATCAACGGTCCCGAATTTATCGCCTTAACGCTAGAGGCCTACCGTAACCGGTTCGGCGAGGACAGTGATCAATATACGAATATCCTCAATAGCCTCGGCAGGCCCGAAGACGCTATGAGCTATGACTGGCAAGATGCCGCCTTCAAAACAGGGGTCATGAGCAACACCGAACTATCAGCCACTGGAGGCAGTGAAAAAACAACCTTCTACATATCGGGAAGTTATAATAATGTCGATGCACACACCGTTGGCAACCGTTACCAAAGGGGCAACCTTCGATTGAATTTAGATCATAAGGCTACGGACAAGTTGAAAATTTCTCCTTCTATCAATGTAGCAAGGATACATCAGCGTATACCTCCGCAAGGCTTTTTCTCTACTCCGACCTTATCAGCACCTCTGATTGTTCCTATCAATCCTATCTACGAGGAAAATGGTGAACTGAGCCGTTCCGAATTCGGAGGCGGAGAACCTTTTTTTGGATCGTTCAACTTGAACCCGATAAGGGATGCCGAACTCAACGAGACCAAAGCTGCTACTACCTCCCTCAATACGAGCCTGATATTGAGTTATACACTTACAGAAGGACTGAACTTCAAATCCAGTTTTGCGCTGGATTATTTGGATATCAAGGAAAACCGTTGGTCCGACCCCAGAACAAGAGATGGCGAGGACAATGGTGGAGAAGCTACGGTATTCGTTACTACGGTAAGCAACTGGCAGACCGACCAAGTACTTACTTATGACAGAACGTTCAATGAAAAGCATCAGTTCAACAGTATCTTGGGATTCTTTTATCGGCAATCCGAAAGAGAGACGCTCGATGCCGAAGGACATGGCTTCCCCTCTCCTAAGCTAAAGACCATACAGAACGCTGCAGTACCCAATGATGTCAACTCATTTTTCACCTTATTCAAAACTGCGGGGGTTTTCGGTAAAATCAATTATATTTATGATAATCGTTATATCATCGCATTTACCCTAAGAAGAGACGGGCATTCCCGCTTTGGAGCAGATAATCGCTGGGGCACCTTCCCCGCAGTATCAGCCGCTTGGCGCATCACCGAAGAAAGTTTCATGCCCACTATTTCTTGGTTGGATGACATGAAGCTTAGACTAAGTTATGGTATCACCGGGAATTCGGCCATTAGTAATTTTGCTTCCAGAGGTCTGTTCAGTTCCGGAGGAGAATACGACGGATTACCGGGGTTACAACCCAGTGGACTGAGTAACACCCTACTGACCTGGGAGGAAAATGCCACCACTAATATAGGCTTGGACCTAAGTCTTTTCCAAGGACGACTCAGTCTGGGAAGTGATGCCTATATCAGAACGAATCGTGACCTATTGTTGGACCGGCCTCTGCCCAATACTACTGGTTTTGATGAGATTACCGAAAACGCGGGCATTATCCGTAACTCCGGCATTGAACTGGAAGTAAGTAGTTCCAATATCATTATTGGTGATTTTTCTTGGGATACCGACTTCAACCTAGCTTTTCAAAAATCCAAAGTCATCGAGCTTCCGGATGCTATTGGAGATACTTTGGTGCTTTCCAATACGGGCGGATGGTATGTGGTCGGCAAACCCGCATTCGCCTATTATTTACAGGAATTCGCGGGTATCAATGCAGCTGATGGACGTCCTTTTTGGCTGGATAAGGACGGGAATCC
Organism: uncultured Cyclobacteriaceae bacterium; assembly: GCA_947492745.1. Lineage (GTDB taxonomy): Bacteria > Bacteroidota > Bacteroidia > Cytophagales > Cyclobacteriaceae > Aurantiphycus > Aurantiphycus algarum. The sequence continues at coordinate 11,324 of CANLOE010000134.1, forward strand.
CACTTACCAACAGACTTCGGGCAATGCTAGGAAGTTTCGAGGAGTCGCTACCCCCAAGTGGTTCGGTGGGATTACCAATACTTTTACTTACAAAAAATTAAGTCTGAGTACTTTTTTTCAGTTTCAGGGAGGTAATCTAGTAAATAATTCCATAAGAAATTTCACGGAAAGAGCCGGCTCTACCGCAGACCTAAACCAAAATCGGTCGCAATTAGACCGTTGGCAGACTCCTGGAGATATTACCGATGTTGCTATATCGGTACTGGATTTCGCCTACCCTAATGATGGTGCTTCCCCTTTCAATGTCGGTAATGATACACGCAATATTGAAAAGGGCGATTATCTACGACTGAAGCAAATCCAACTTTCCTACACGCTTCCTTCGGATTGGGTATCGAAAATAGACCTACAACGTGTCCAAGTATACGGACAGGCCATCAATTACTGGACCTTGACAGGGTACAGCGGTCTGGACCCGGAGTTCATAGGGACGGAATTTGGGGATATACCGCAACCCAAGTCATTGATCTTTGGCTTACAAGTGGGATTTTAATCAATTAACTATGCCTTTTTACATGAAAACTATATATATAGCTGCCCTATTACTGGCAGCGGCTGTTTTGACAGCCTGTGAAAGCTTACTGGAAACCGAACCTCGGCAATCCGTTTCGAATGAGGTGATTTTCGAAGACTTTGATGGTGTTCAATCCGTCATGACGGGCGTATACCATGATTTTCAGAGTACTACCCTTTATGGTAGGAACGAACTGGTCATCCCCGAGTTGCTATCCGACAACCTTAGGGTGGCTTTGCAGAACTCCAATCGGCTGGTACGGCACTCTACAAATCAGGAACGCTTCCATATGTCCACTTGGAACCTTTACTACGCCATCATCAATGCTCTGAACAATGTGATCGAAGCCGTTAACGATATCCCCGGCGGATCGGAGATGCAAAAAAACAGAAGCAAGGGCGAGGCTCATTTTCTTCGTGGACTGGCTTATCATAACTTGATCCGAACCTATGCGAGAGAACCCAATCAATTATTGATAGTAGACGGTGCACCTTTCGATCTGGGAGTACCTCTTGTACTAAAACCCTTTAAAAAAATCGATGAAAGTGCTTTTCCCAAGCGAAGTACAGTAGTGCAGGTTTATGAGCAAATCGAGAAGGACCTGGGTATTGCTATTGATTTACTGGACAATAACCCGGAACTCTTCCCTAGGTACGGCTCTCAAATCGCCGCACAGGCCCTATTGGCTCGGGTATATCTCTATCAGGAGAAATGGGGTGATGCCGCACAAATGGCCACCACCGTTCTCAATAGTTCTCCCGTGGCTCTTGCTACAGAATATCAAAAAATCTTCTCTGATGGTCAAGAGGCTCTCTTCGAACTGACCTACAATGCCAATGAAATCAATGAAGCAGCACGATTCCTCACCTCTCAAGGTTTTGGGGATGGCGTCATGAGAGAAAGTTTCTTGGAGAATATCGAACCGAAAGATCAGCGCTTTATAGAAGGCGACATGGTCAGTACGGAGGTAAATGGCCCGGAAACAGTCACTTTCACACGCAAATTCAGCGGTTGGAAGGGAACTGCTTTTGTAGATGATATTGCCGTAATCCGCTTATCCGAAATCTACCTGATACGAGCAGAAGCCAATGTGGAAAACGGTAGTAGCTTTGGTGATACCCCTATCAATGACCTCAAAAAAATCAGGGATAGGGCCGGACTTCCCGAGATTCCCGCTACCATAGACAATATTCTGAACGAAAGAAGGATGGAACTGGCTTTCGAAGGACATCGCTTTTTCGACCTGAAAAGAAAAGGGCGAGATATCTCCAAAGGCAAGGAAAACGATGATTGTCGTATCTGTACGATTGAGTACGAAGACCACCGCGTGGTCAGTGACATTGCCCAAGTAGAACTGGACGCCAACCCCAATCTGGTCAACAATCCCGGATACCAAGACTTTTAAACGAACTGACATCATGAAGAACTATTTATATATTATCATCGGCTTTATGGCCATGGGCAGTTTCTTTGGCTGTGAAGAGGACAGCCATATCTACGAAGGCCCCAACTATGTGGAATTCCCTAATCGTAGAACAACGACAACCTTTCCCTACAATCTGATAGAGACGGAAAAGATATCGATTGTCTCACAGATCATTGGTGCTCATGAGACTACCGATAAATCCATAGGATATGCCATTGCTCCTGAGAATACCACTGCTGTAGAAGGGGTTCATTATAACCTTATCAATCCAGAAAAGATAACCATACCTGCCCAAAGCAGTTTTGGAGAGATAAAATTGGAAGCTCCCGTAGGGAACTTCGACCCCGGGGATGTCTTTTCCATAACGTTCAACCTATTACAGAATGGTGATTTGCCCGCTAGTCCGAACTATACTACGACCAGTCATACATTAAGGAAAAATAATCGGCCCATACTCTCTATCAACAAAGAGTCAGAGGATTTCATAAAAGAATCAGATACAATAGATACTATAAAAGCCAAATTGGACTTTGATGCTCCGCTGGAAACCGATGTAGCGATAACCTACGAAATCAGCGGGACCGCGGAAGAAGGTATAGACTATAAGCTGGTCGAACCCCTAAGCAATCCTATCATTATCAAAAAAGGTGATACTGACGCGACTATACCGTTCGTGTTGTTCGATGATAAACTATTGGAAACGGATTCAATTATTTTCAATATAATCAGTGCCGTACCCACCACTGGACTATCGAAGGACAGTGTGGTTATCGGTTCAAAAAATCAAGTCACTTATTTTATTGATGATGAAACCAAATTAACGGGTTTTGTGGAGTCCAATACCGTGATGTTGACAACGTTGGATATCGGGGTGAACCCTTTGTTCATTTCGCTATCCGAAGCTACGGAAAACCCGGTGACCATCACCTATAGTATAAGTAATGGCATGGCGGGAAGGGATTACAATAACTTGACAGGAGGCACCGTAGTATTTGAGCCAGGCCAGACTTCAAAGAAGATCGATTTCCAATTATTGGATGGGGCCTTTGGAAAGGGGGATTTCACTATGTCGGTTACTTTGGAGAGCATTGATGCCGGAGACGATTTTGAGGTGAGCTTGGACGATGAGAGCAAGACACTTCCACTGAAAATCATCAATTAACACTAACGGTCACGAATAGGAAAAGCCTTGAACCACGCGTTCAGGGCTTTTTTATAGAAATTTAAAAAGACCATTCTCAGAGACCATTATTGTTTTCATTCTATTTGTAAGCAGAAATCGTATCGACATTATAATTCCCGCGCTTTAGTGGTACACCTGTTGTCAAACCATAGATTGCAATACATCAAAATGCTAAAAGATCAAATGCAATACCTCTAAGGGGAGCACTTGATGTATTATACAAATTTGGGTTTCACATGTCGTATAAGATTCCTTTGGTCATTTTAGTTTCGATCAAGGCGAGAACCGCAGGGATAGCAGCGCTATCCCGAGGATTGTCCACGCAGAGTGAAGCAAAATGAACAGGAAGATAGGCAATAGTTAAAAGCTAAGTTTGTATTATAACGTTAGATCCGTCTTGCGACTTAAAGAGAAAATCAACAACCCGCTAATGTATTTGCGTTCTATTTCAAGCCCTCTTAGCGAAGCTCCGATAAATAATTCGGGATAATAGTATACCTTATTTTTTATATCTCCGAAAGGGCATAAGACAGAAAGGTCACCAAATACAATTGTGATTTGAATGGATACAAAAAAAAAGCTCACCTTAAAAGATGAGCTTTTTTTCTTGAAAAATTATATCAAAAAATTAAACAACCTTCACATTGACGGCGTTTAATCCTTTTCTTCCTTCTTCCAATTCAAATTCTACTTCATCGTCTTCACGAATTTCGTCGATTAAACCCGAAACGTGGACGAAGTGTTCTTTACCTGTTTCTTCATCGCTAATAAAACCGAAACCTTTGGTTTCATTGAAGAATTTTACTTTACCTTTGTTCATTTTGTATATGTATTAAATAGTATTACTGTAAAAGTAGTAAAATAATCTTGGCTTTGCGCATTTAGGTTAAATTTTATTAAAAAAACCTTCCGACACTTTTTGAATGGCGATTGTTTTTCCCTTTATACATACTCCGTAGAAACGGTATATCGTATCGGACTATTTATGAAACAAGTCTTCTGCTACTGTACCCTTATCCTGCATTAGAAATCTTTGCTTTGGCGTCAACATCATCAACCTTAATGAGGACTTACAAATCAATACTTTGAGGACTTGTACTACTCAGGACGTCTTCGAACCCCTGTTAGGCTCATCCACATGAAGTAACAGCACCTCTACCGGGTGGCTTTAAGATGCGCCCATAACTGTATGAAAGTATAAGCGCTGGCCATGCATGGTCAATACCCAAGCGACTGCTACGCTCCAGTGAGCTCTCAATACATGTAGGATAAAGGTTTCTGCAAGTATCAATAGCAACAGTACTGCCAATAGGGCCACTAGCCCATTCTCTTTGTGATAAGTGAAGGCTCCCTTACTTCTTTTCGGCTTCCAAGCAAAAAAAGCATAGTACATCATGGCCATCTCCATGCCTATGGCCGATGCTATTCTTCCCTTACCAAAAGCTGCTGCTGCAATCTGCTGAAAGGCATGTAGTTGATCTCTGGACCGATTATCCCCACGGCGATAGGCTTTTGTTATTTTATATATCTTCGTACCCATAAAAATAAGCGCCAGCAGCTCTACGATGGACAGTACATAACTGAACAAAAGACTTACATGATACTGTCGACCGGCAGGAAGAGCGAATTTCGCTACCAGTAAGCCCAACACGAAAAAAGGGATAACCGTAGTTTTAGGAATGTTCTTTTTCCTTATCATCAGAAAATAGACCAAAGGAACTGTAAATGCCAAGTCATAGGTGATACCAATGGCCAACCCTGGGTGTTTATAGAGCAGACCACTGAGGGCCATATAAGGAGAACAGGCAATCCGTAAGTAAGAAAACAGGTATTGCTTTTTATGTGGATGGAATTGCAATAAAAAACTGGACAATAAGTTAAGCACATTTTGAATAATTGATTTTACTAAACTCTTCTGGAGT
>CANLOE010000135.1 GCA_947492745.1 uncultured Cyclobacteriaceae bacterium
TTACTTCGAAGTGTACTTTCTTTCCCATCTTGGAAATTAATCAATATATACGACATTAAAAATATTAATCTGTATAACCTCACAATTGAGATTTGATCATCATCAAAAAATCTGCGTTGATCAAATCAAGTTTTTAGGATAAAAAACGAATACTAAAGCGGTAAGTCTAAGTGGCCATACGGAGTTATTTAGTATGGAATAGTTTATGATTGCAACGCTAAGTTTCGAAATCATCTTAAATTGGATAGGCACTCATTCCATAATGCCCATATAAGTATATTCAGTGGGCGTTATGGCCTAAGCCCGAAATAGTGATGACAGCACGGTAGCTCACTGACTCCACTATTTATTGCATACATTGATTGTAGAGCCTTTTTTATGACCTCACCAATCTATGGGTTTTAAGCCTTTATCTTTTAGATAAGTATTGGTCTTACTGAAATGTCCATTACCAAAAAAACCGCGATCGGCAGAAAAAGGTGAAGGATGAGCGGAGCTGAGTACGTAATGCTTTTGTGTATCGATAACAGCTCCTTTTTTTTGAGCGTAAGCTCCCCAGAGTAAAAACACTACCCCTTCTTTTTGAGCGGATATGCACTGAATCACGGCATCTGTGAAGACTTCCCAGCCTTTCTTTTGGTGAGACCCTGGTGTTTTTGCCCGTACCGTAAGGGTAGCGTTCAGTAAAAGTACACCCTGCTTTGCCCATCGTTCCAGGTTTCCCGAAGTCGGGGATTCTTGCCCTATATCTGTTCGGATTTCCTTAAAAATATTTTTAAGTGATGGCGGCATTGTTACACCATCATTGACTGAAAAACAAAGGCCGTTGGCTTGCCCCGAACCGTGGTAGGGATCCTGACCAAGGATAACGACTTTGGTATCATCAAAATTGCAGTAATCGAAAGCACTGAAAATCAATTTTCCGGGTGGGTAGACTTTATACTGCTGGTATTCTGTTTTGACAAAATCGACCAAACTTCGAAAGTAGTCTTTTTCGAACTCCGATTGCAGTCTTTCCTTCCAAGAAGGAGCGATAGTTACGTTCATATCATTATATGTTCATTGAAGCCCTCAAATTAAGAACTAAAAGACATAGGGGACTGTTATTTGATAAAAAAAATTTATATTTGATAGTATGGTGACAGAACTTACTAATGGTGTTAGCGTAAGCGTAGAAACAGAGTACCAATCGGAATACTCCAGTCCGAGTCAATATCATTATGTCTTTACTTACCGAATTACCATAGAAAATCAGAGTGATTTTACGGTCAAATTGCTAAGTAGGCACTGGCATATACACGATGTCAATACCTATAAACGGGAAGTCGAAGGCGAAGGAGTGGTAGGAAAGCAGCCTATCATAGAACCGGGTCAGTCCCATGACTATGTTTCCGGGTGCAATCTCAAATCAGGCATAGGGAAGATGTGGGGGACCTATCTAATGGAGAGGCAAATGGATGGTCAATTGTTCCATGTGAATATCCCCGAATTTACGATGATAGTCCCCTTCAAGTATAATTAATTGCCAACACTACCTTCTTTACAACAAATTAGCAGTATTTTTTCCTATTGGCTAAACGCTACCTCAGTACATTCGCTACAGTCTCCCCTAGCCTATGAGTGGCATACCCAAGTAATTTCCCCTAATCAGAAAATTCAGGAAAAGACACTCAATAAAAACATAGAAGTTCTTCGGAGAAGTCTTGGTCAAAGGATGGATACCATTCAACTTACCGAAATGGGAGCCAGATCTAAGTATGACAGGGGAAATAATAGGACTGTCCGTTCTATCGTCAATGGTAGTACAAGCGCTGCCAAGTTTTCTCGTTTGTACCAGAGAATCATTGAATATACAAAATCAAAGCACATTGTTGAACTAGGGACTTCCCTAGGCATCAATACTTGCTACCTTGCGCTTCGACCGAACAGTAAGGTCTATAGTTTGGAAGGTTGTCCTAACCTGTTACAGTTGGCAAAAGAAAATATCGCTACTATAGGACTGGACAACATAGAGCTACTACTTGGCAATATCGATACTACCCTACCTTCGCTATTGGCACGTGTACCCAGTTTGGACTTTGTGTTTTTTGATGCCAATCACCGCTATGAACCTACACTAGCTTATTTTGAACTCTGCCTCAACTATAGGCATGAGCACAGCATTTTCATATTCGATGATATCCACTGGTCCGAAGGTATGGAAAAAGCATGGGCCAAGATAAAAGCCAGACCTGAAGTCAGTATGACCATCGATTTGTATCGATCCGGTATTGTCCTGTTCAATGAAGGTCAAACTGCACAGCACCACATTATATCTTTCTGATACTACCCTGCCAAGGCTCGGGCTATATATCTGAACTTTGTGATGTGAGTTCTAACGGTCACAAATCATAGATTTTGATTACTGATTTGCTTTATCCCGGGTCATGCATTGAAAAATCCATTGCGGTTCTAACTATCTGCAAATCGGTCGTTTCACTACGTTTTTTTTGAATTCACCATAGCGGTGCTATGCTAAATCCAATAAAACTCCCTGATTTATGGACATGTAAACCCTCGTTACGAAGTTCCAACGCATGATCCGGGTTTAATACAAACTTAGCTTTCAAATATCGCATATCTTCTTGTTCATTTTGCTTCACTCTGCGTTGACAATCCTCGGGATAGCGCTGCTATCCCTGCGGTTCTCGCCTTGATTGAAACAAAATGACCCGCGGAATCTTATACGACATTTAAAACCTAAATTTGTATAAGGCGTAAATTCTAATTAGCTCAAATCATGGTCTTTGATTACTGATTTGCCCTATTTAACCCAAATTGATCAATAGGATTTCGTGATGAGCGTATAAAGTGCAATAAAATCAGTGGTTTAGGAGAGGGGGCTTTTGTATCATTAAGGTGATGAATCTGCGTAGCGTAAAACCACTGATTTTCAAGTAATTTATATTCGGAATAGAAAGGCTATTGATCATTTTGGCTTTAAGGTCATCATAAATTTTCCAATGCATACTATGGGTTGAAAATTTCGCCAGTAGCGCTGCTATCTTTTTCCATGCGGCAGATTGGTTCATTTATTAAAAGTCCCCTCAGGGCATTTTCTTTACGCTCGGTCCTGCTCCGTTCTATCTCTAAAATAAGCGGCCATAAATTTCAGCTATATTTTCTTCCAAAACAGTTCAGCCCTTGACGATATGATTTAGTTAGCAAATAATATAGACCACCGACATCTTCTTTGGTTATGACTGATGGTGACATAAATTGTCCTGTTGTAATAGAATATATTTTGGGCATAAACGTTTATTCAACTAAACACATTTAATCTCGGATTTAAAGTCCATTGAAAACACGAGATAATTTTAGGACGCAAGCATTTAGCGGAGATCTGTCAATAGACCCACTTACCTGTTCAAGCGTAAAATCAACTGGGAATTAGAAATTTGTGATTTCTATAATGTCATGATTAACGTTACTCTAAGTCCCTCACTCAAAAAAATAATTTTAATGGTCATTCATGACTTTTTTGCAGAGTTCTAATGCAATTTTAGGCGTAAAGAAACTCGCAAGAGGGACAAGAAGAGGATGATGCCAGTAAAAATACTCCTCAAATCTATCTACATGCCTATTAGCTTGCTATTCAGTCATTTGTCGATAATATAAATGAAATGGTTGAAAAAAAACAAATAAAAGATATTTTTGCGTAGATAAACGAGTTTAAACATTATGAGCGAAAACAAAAAAGTAGTCCCTGAGGGTAACAGTCCCAATCCTGATACTAAGGAGAAAAAATCCAGTAAACTAGGGATAATCATTGCCTTTCTCTCCATTATCATCATTATACAAGGTGTCAAAATATATCTTGACTACCAAAAGAGCAAAGAAAAAGAGATCGCTATAGAGCAAAAAGATACAGAGCTGGAGAGTGCCAAGGCAAGATTAGAAAAAATCAGCTTGGAACTGGATGAAAAGATAAACGAAATCGAGAAGCTCGGCGGTGATATTACCGAACTACAAGCGGTAAAAGAAGAGGTAGAAAAAGAAAGGGACCAGCTACAACGTACTCGTAGAGCTAATAAGAAGGTCATAGCCTCCCTAAAATCAAAAGCTGACGGCTATGAAGAGTTACTGAAGCTAAAAGATGAAGAAATCGTCAAATTGAAGAGCATCAACGATGAGCTTTTAGCAGAGAACACTGATTTGAAAGATACTCAAAATCAGTTAAGTGATTCGATATCCGAAATTATGGGAGACAATGCCAAACTGAACAGTAAGGTAGAAAAGGCCTCTCGCCTAAGAGCTGAGAATGTGGGGGTATTTGCGGTTACGGGTAAAGGAAAGGAAAAACCATCCCCTTTTAGAAGTAAGCAGATCAATAATCTGAAGGTACAGTTCAACATCGCAGAAAATGACGTGGCTCCCGTAGAAGGGAAAGACCTGAAAATCCGTATCCTTGACGGCAATGGTCAAGTACTGTTCGACGTGGCCAACGGAGCGGGTACTTTTATATTTAATGGAAAAGAAGAGTTTTTCACTGCTAATCAGGAAGTACTATTCGATAATTCCAGACAACAGGTATCTTTTCTATATGACAAAGGTAGCGAATACGAACCGGGACAATATACCGTTGAGATCTATGCAGAGGACTATATGATGGGAAGGAAAGAGTTTATGGTCAAATAGTGAGGACACTGCTTTAAAAACACCTTAAATATCCCTAAGATAATGGATTCTTAGGGATATTTTTATATCCGCTTTTCCACGGATTTTCAATGCCTTCCTACTTCGAATCAGGCATCCACTCCTCAATCAGAACCGTCATCATAGCTAGATGTGCCTTGGTTTTGGCAGTTGATGATAAAATGCCATGTATTTTTCACAAACCTCACCACCCTTTACGCCCCTCTGCTATAAATTTAAAATGGGTTTGAAAATCTCCGAAATATCCATACCTTTGCAGACTTAAAAAAATATTTTATTTAAATCGATTTCCTATGAAAAATTACGAGACGGTATTCATACTAAATCCCGTTTTATCTGAAGATCAGATGAAGGATGCTGTCAAGAAATTCAAAAAGGTGCTTACTGACGATGGCGCAGAGTTCGTTAATCAAGAGCACTGGGGTCTAAAGAAACTGGCTTATCCTATCCAGCATAAGACTACGGGCTTCTTTAACCTTTTTGAGTTTGTAGCAAAGCCCGAGTCTATCAGCAATCTGGAAACAGAGTTTAGACGAGACGAAACCGTATTGAGGTTCTTAACGGTATCTTTGGATAAACATGCCGTAGAATACAATGCTAAAAGAAAAAGAGGCGCATTCAAAAAAAACAAACCTAAGGAGGAGGCAGCATCATGACATTAATGAACGAACCCGTTAATAGAAACGAGAACAAAAGTAAGTACTGCCGATTCAAAAAGAACGGCATCAAATACATTGATTACAAAGATCCTGACTTCTTGTTGAAATTTGTCAATGAGCAAGGTAAGATTCTACCTAGAAGGTTGACCGGTACAAGTTTGAAATTCCAGAAAAAAGTAGCTCAGGCAGTAAAGCGGGCCCGTCATTTGGGATTATTACCTTATGTGACCGATTCTTTAAAATAGTCATAAGCCATTTTGTGTATGCAGTAGCATTATCACTAAAGTTTAGAAAAAGAACATGGAAATTATATTAAGACAGGATATTCAAGGACTGGGCTATCAGAATGACATCGTCGAAGTAAAAGCGGGCTACGGTAGGAACTACCTTATCCCTCAAGGCTTTGCGATGCTGGCCAGTGAGTCCAATAAAAAAATGGTTGCCGAGAACATTAAACAAGCTTCTCATAAGGCAGCGAAGATAAAACAGGATGCTGAAGATTTAGCCAAATCTATCGGTAATGTCGTATTGGAAATAGGTGCAAAAGCCGGTGAAAGTGGTAAAATCTTTGGTGCCATCACTACTTTGCAAATATCCGATGCCCTCAGGAACAAAGGCTTCGAAGTAGATAGAAAGAAAATCTCTTTCAATACTGCTGTAAAAGAAGTCGGCGAGTATGTTGCTACAATTGATTTACATAGAGAAGTTAAGCATGAAGTCAACTTCAAGGTAATCGCTGAGTAGTCCACTTATAATACATCAAAAAAGGGTTTGGAGCTTCGTTCGAAACCCTTTTTTTATACCCGGGCCCACTACGCCCCTACTCCTATTCCTTCTTGTGTTCTTCTCATATGCCATTTATTACTTATCTTTAAAAAGATATGTTCAGAACACCCATTCGCTTTGATACTACGGCTATTACTAAGGACCGAATAGGTCTAAGCTCTCCCTTACTGACCATTGGCTCTTGTTTTGCAAACAGTATGGGACAACGCTTTCGGGATTATAAGTTCAACATTCTGAACAATCCTTTTGGGACCATTTTCAATCCTCTTTCGATCTCTCGGCTATTAGGTGATGCCATGGAAGGAAGGCTTCCTACTGAAGATAGTTATATAAAGCATCAAGGACTGCATTATAATTACCTATTTCATTCTTCTTTTCGCAATGAGAACCTACAGGCTTTAGAAGACGATTTGCAACATGCCCTTGAAGTTTGTGCAGACCATTTGTCCAAATCGGATTGGCTGGTCCTAACATGGGGCAGTGCTGTAGTCTATGAGAAAAGAGATGAGGGCTATATTGCGGCCAATTGTCATAAAATGCCACAAAAACTATTTGAAAAACGTCTTTTGACTCAAAGTCAAATCGTTTCTGACTTTGCAGAAGTATATGCTAACCTGAAATCACACTGCCCTAACATCCGCATACTACTGACTGTCAGTCCAGTGCGTCACATAAAAGAAGGTCTGGAACTCAATCAAGTCAGTAAGTCCACCTTGCGCTTGGCCTGTCACACCCTATCGGAAGAGTACGAAGATGTGCTCTACTTTCCTTCCTATGAAATGATGTTGGACGATCTACGCGACTATCGTTTCTATAAACAGGACATGATACACCCCAGTGAGGTGGCCGAGACGTATATTTGGGAACATTTTACTTCATTGTTCTTTAATGAGGAATGCCGACACTTCATGAAAGATTGGGACCATATCTTAAAAGCCCTGGCTCATCGCCCCTTTAATCCCGGTTCGGATGCCCATCGTAACTTTCTTGAATCTACGCTGAAAAAGCTTCAAAAATGGGGAGGAAAAGTGGATATTCGCGAAGAATATGGGAGATTGGTCAAGATGTTGGATGCCAGCACTTAATTTTAACGAAATGAAAATCTATACATTTTCCGGCGACACGTCATATGCAGTAGCAAGAACACTTAGGTACATAACCCTATCGTTATCCACACTGCTCATCGTATGTTCCTGTAAGCCTCCTAACACACCAAAAGACTCCGATGTCACTACTGAAATGACAGAAAGCAACGAAAAACACGCCCATACCAATCGACTCATCAACGCTGCGAGTCCTTACCTATTACAGCATGCCCATAACCCCGTAGACTGGTACCCGTGGGGTAAAGAGGCGCTCAACAAGGCCAAGGAAGAAGACAAACCTATCATTGTAAGCATCGGTTACTCTTCCTGCCACTGGTGTCATGTCATGGAGCGTGAATCCTTTGAAAATGACAGTATTGCCGTATTGATGAACGCTCATTTTATCAATATCAAAGTAGACCGTGAAGAGCGACCGGATGTCGATCAAGTGTATATGGAAGCTGTGCAAGCCATGGGGCTTGGTGGTGGTTGGCCACTGAACGTATTCCTGACCCCCGATCAGAAGCCTTTTTATGGCGGAACATATTTTCCTCCACAGAACTGGGCCAAACTTCTGGGTTCCATTCATGATGCTTATCAAAAAGATAAGGGAAAATTACTGGAATCTGCCGAAAAATTTACCGAATCCCTTTCCCAGAGTGATATCGAGAAGTATGGACTACAAATAGGTAATAAGAATTTCGATACCGCTACGCTGAACGACATGTACGCCCTCATGGAGGAGAAGTTTGATATAACCCGTGGGGGAATGGACCGGTCTCCGAAGTTTCCCATGCCTTCAAATTGGATGTTTCTATTGCGGTATTTCGCAGTTAGCGGCCAGACCAAGGCTTTGGATCAAGTACTGTTGACCTTGGACGAGATAGCCATGGGAGGCATTTATGATCAAATCGGTGGTGGATTTGCACGTTATTCCACTGATGCCAAGTGGTTTGCCCCTCACTTTGAAAAAATGCTTTATGATAACGGGCAATTGCTCAGCTTATATGCAGAGGCCTATACCCTGACAGGTAAGGATCTTTACCGACAAGTGGTCTACGAAACTGTCGATTGGCTAAAACGGGAAATGATCAATGATGACAATGGTTTCTATGCAGCCTTAGACGCTGATAGTGAAGGGGAAGAGGGGAAATTCTACGTATGGACTAAAAGTGAGATGGAGGCTGCCCTAAAGGATAGTGAACTTGCTGAGTTGATGTTCGACTACTATCATGTTGAGGCAGATGGTAATTGGGAGCATGGTAATAACATACTTCACAAAAGGGAAAGTGATGAAGTATTTGCGGAAAAACATAGTCTGAGTTTAGAAGACCTCATGGAAAAAGTCCACAAAACGAAGGGCTTACTACTCGAAGGTCGTTCTAAAAAAGAACGTCCAGGTCTGGACGACAAAGCTTTGGCTGCATGGAATGGACTCATGCTCAAGGGATTGATTGATGCATATACGGCCTTTGCTGAAGAGGATTTCCTGAAATTGGCCTTAAAAAATGCTCGATTTGTCGAATCGAAGCTCCGAAAAGGAGAACGTTTATTACGCTCCTACAAGGCCGGAAAATCGAGTATCAATGGTTATCTGGAAGATTACGCCTTCGTAGCACAAGCCTATATCGCTCTCTACCAAGCTACTTTTGATGAGGCTTGGCTCATCGAGGCACAAAGTCTGGTAGACTACACTATGAAGCACTTCTACGATGAAGAAGAAAAAATGTTTTTTTATACCGATGACAGCTCCGAACGACTTATTGCACGGAAAAAAGAGATTTTCGATAATGTTATCCCAGCTTCGAATTCGGCAATGGCCGTTAATTTATATCACTTGGGCCTACTTCTCGATAAAAAAGAGTATATGGGTACGGCAAAGGATATGTTATCACAGGTGACTGTTCTCTTGGAAAAAGAACCTGGTTATCTGTCCAATTGGGGCATACTTTACTCCTATCTTAGCCAGCCTACAGCAGAAATAGCCATCGTTGGAAAAAACTATAAGGAAATCATTCAAAAAATTCATCAAAAGTATATCCCCAACAAAGTATTGGTAGGTGCGGCCGATTCAAGTGCATTGCCCTTAATGGAAAACCGCTATGCCATGGATGGAAAGACAACGATTTACGTCTGCTATAACAAAGCTTGTAAGCTACCTGTACATACGGTCGAAGAGGCATTTTCCCAGTTGGATTGATTCCTTCTATCGCTCCAGAACAATAAAGGTATACTACAGCTACCGATGTATGCACACCATTATATGGTAAGCATAGGGTAGCATATCCTATTTTATGTCACAATTAGAATTCAATACGGATAACCCCAGCGAAAGGGAAACCTTGTTCGTGGACCTTTTGCTTCCGGTGCCTATCCCAAAACTGTTTACTTACAGGGTACCACATGCCCGAGTAGAGGAGGTGCAGCTTGGTATTAGGGTAATCGTTCCCTTTGGCAACCGGAGGGTGCTGACGGGTGTTGTAGGTCATGTTCACCATGAAGCTCCTAAAAAATACGAAGCTCGCTATTTGCTGGATATTTTAGATGAGACCCCCGTAGTTACAACGGTACAGTTACAGTTGTTCCGTTGGATGGCGGATTACTATATGTGCTATATCGGTGAAGTGCTGAATATTGCCCTGCCTTCAGGGCTAAAGCTAAGCAGTGAATCTCGGGTACAGCTACATCCATACCTGGAGCTGGACAGCACTGACATTGACTTTTCCGATCAGGAATACAATCTGCTGCTGGCCCTAAAAGGTAAAGAACACCTGAGCTATGAGGAAGTCAGCTCTATATTAGGCATCAAAAGTATCTATGGTATCCTCAAAGTATTGGTAGAAAAAGGAGCAATACTGATTTTCGAAGAAGTCAAAGAGAAGTACAAACCTAAGAAAGAGACGCGCATCCGCTTTTTCTCTGAGGCCATTTCCAGACCAAATGCGCTAGAGGATATTTTTAAGCAGCTCCAAAGCCGTCCAAAACAAATCGATGTTCTATTATGGTACCTCCAACAAGTACCTGTATATGAGTCTCCAAGGTTCAATGATAAGGGAATAGAGCAAAGTCAGTTCAAAAAAAATGGTCTTTCTTCTTCAGCACTACAGACGCTGATCAAAAACGGTATTCTGGAACGTTTTGAAGTAGAGGTATCACGGTTCGGTACTCTACCAAATCAGGAGTATCAAGAAATACAGCTCTCTCCTGCTCAATCGAAGGCAAAACAGCAAATCCTACAAGGATTCGACACTACTTCCACAGTACTATTGCACGGCATAACGGGAAGTGGTAAAACCGAAGTCTATATCGATCTGATCAAAAACGCACTCAGCAGTGGAGGGCAGGTGCTGTATCTTTTGCCGGAAATAGCACTTACCACACAGATCGTACATCGTTTGCGCAAGGTCTTTGGTGAGCAAATGGGAGTTTATCATTCTAAATTTTCGGACAATGAGCGTGTGGAGATATGGCAGGGTGTATTATCGGGAGCTTTTTCCTTTGTTGTCGGAGTGCGTTCTTCGGTATTCCTACCCTTTGACAATCTTAGTTTGATCATTGTTGACGAGGAGCATGAAAGCTCTTACAAACAGTATGATCCAGCACCACGGTACCATGCCAGAGATGTTGCCCTTTATCTGGCTCACCTACACTTTTCCAAAGTACTACTGGGCTCTGCGACGCCTTCCCTGGAATCCTACTCCAATGCCATGGAGGGAAAGTATACACTCGTCACTATGGAACAGCGCTATGGAGGCGCGAGCCTGCCTCAGATGATACTGGCCGACACACTCCGAGAGAAACAACGTAAGCTGATGAAGGGTGACTTTTCTTTCGTCCTATTAGAAGCCCTGAATCGGACACTTCAGGAGAAAAAACAAGCCATTATCTTTCAGAACCGAAGGGGCTACTCTCCACACTTGACCTGCGAGACCTGTAGCTGGATACCCAAATGTGAGAACTGCGCTGTCAGTCTGACATATCATATGTACAAAAAAGAGATGCGCTGTCACTACTGTGGTTACAGGCTACCTGTACCCAATACCTGTGAAGCCTGCGGAGCAGCAACCATGAAGACGGTCGGCATTGGTACCGAGAAGCTGGAGGAAAGCCTACAACTGATGTTACCCTCCACAAATATCCAAAGGATGGACCTCGATACCACACGCAAAAAGTATGCTTATGATAAAATCATAGAAGGCTTTGAAAAAGGGGAAATCGATATTCTTGTAGGCACGCAAATGGTCAGTAAGGGACTGGACTTTGATGGTGTCGTCTTAGTGGGGGTCATCGATGCCGACCGTATGTTGCACTTTCCGGATTTCCGCTCTTTTGAGCGCACCTTTCAGTTGATAACCCAGGTCAGCGGAAGGGCCGGTCGAAGAGAAGAACAGGGCAAGGTCGTCATACAGACCTCTAATCCACAACAGGAAGTATTGCAAAAAATTATTGACAACGACTACATAGGGTTTTACCAATCGGAAATCAGAGATAGAGAACAGTATCGTTATCCACCCTTTACCCGGCTGATACGTATTACCATAAAACACAAGGACAAGAGAATGGGCGAGATTTCGGCCCAAAAATTGTGCAATCTTCTTGTCGAACCTTTGGGAAAAAAGAGGGTATTGGGGCCAGAGGCTCCCGGGATAAACAAAATCAGAAATCTTTATCTTGTGGAGATTCTTATCAAACTTGAAAAAGGAAGTGTGCCGCTGCAAAAAGTCAAAAAACTGATTCAGGATAGGAGTCTTTCCCTCCTAAAAGATGCTCCCGAGGCCAAAGCGGCTCGCATTATTTTTGATGTAGACCCCTATTGATTGTAATACATTGACTAAATTTGAACAAACACTTTATAAAAAAATGAAGAATAGGCCCATACATGTGAAAGTTGGCATCTTCTTCTACAGCTTCTGTACGCTAATGTTCGCTGTATGGAGCTGTACCGAAGAACTTGAAATGGAAAAATTGGAACCTACGGTAGAAGTACGTTTTTTCAATGCGCGCTTAGGTCAGGAGACGAGCGAACAACTCAATACGCTCAACGATAGATTGACCATCGTCAATGACAGTATTATTATCGCAAAACAGAAAATCACCGAAAATGAACTGGAATTTATCGCTATCAGAGACAGACTTCAAATAGAGGCTGATGAACTGGTAATAGAGCGGGGCCGGCTGAACGAAATCATTACGGATATCACTAGTGGAAGAGTCCCGCTACAGCAATTGACCACTACGACTTCTATCAAAAACATTACCTATAATGATAGTATCGAACGCTACTACTTTCCTATTCCACTGGATACCAACAAAGTAACCTACCGTGTTTTACTCAATGGCGAGTGGAACAGTATGACTTTAGGTTATACTACCGAAATCATACGTGACATCAATACAGTAGTAGTTGAGGCATCCCATATCGATACGGTTTCCCATAGCTACGATTCTATTATTGTCGTTTGTAGTGATACCCTTACCTGTAAAAGTGATGAAACTGTTGTTCAAGTATATTTTTAGTCTTCTGACAATTGTAGTTCTGCTGAGCACGACACTATCTGCTCAGGATTCCACACAAGTCATTGAAAAAGAAAGGGTCGCCTTACAGACTGATTCTGTAGCTCCCAACACTATCGGGATTCCGCAGGACAGTCTTAAGACAGCCCCAAAGGCAAGTAGTGACAGTAGCCAGTTGACAATGCAGGGACTGGAAATCGGTGTTGATACAGGGAAAATACTCCTTTTTGCCAGTGATTTCGAGAAGAAGGTACAAGTAAGTCTCGGTTACCTTTTTAAGAACCGACTGGCTATATATACAGAAGGTGGCTACGGAAAACTCACTCCGCCCGGTGCCATTGAAAATGGCACTTATCTTTCCGAAGGTTTTTATGCCACGACAGGTCTAGAGTATCGCTTACATCTAGAGGGCAGTGGATCATTCTATCCAGGGATAGCCTATGGTATATCCCGTTTTGACGATGAAGTAACTTTCAGTATTGACAGTGACCTCTTTAATGACTTTGAAAAACGTTTTGCCAGGACAAACATGGAAGCACGGTGGATAGAGTTTATTTTAGGCAGTGAACAATCAATCAAAAAATCCTTGTTTATACTAGGGTGGAAATTCAAACTTAGATATCTACTAAGCTATCCACCACAGCATCCTGTAGATGTATATACCATACCCGGTTATGGTAGAACATTGGATAAGTTAGCCCCAGCGGTCAATTTTTATATCAAATACCGATTAGGTAAGGGATAAACCTCCATTAAACCATAGTTTAAAAACCTCGTAAGCATATGTCGGGGTAAGCCTTTACTTGTACCATCATAACTTTGATGAAATTCAGGGATTACCTCTAGGCATGCTTATTTTATGAATAAAACCGAAAAAAATCAACAGGGTCTATACTGAATTAAGGAAAGCTTTCTGAGGGAACATCGATAAAACTATCAGCTCAACAAAGTATAAGTACGAATAGGATAATGTCAGTCTGATAGAGATACGATATATCCAATCTATCATAACAGTCAATCCTACAACTTTATCTAATATTTATTTTAGATATGAAAATTTCATTTGAAGTTATTGTATAATGTTGTATTTTAACATTATATAATAACAATCATATAACCAATCTTTTGTAATGGTATCAATACCTCCTGTTGATACAGAGCTGTTTTGACCACACATCTTAGAAAGACACCTTATGAACCTCCGAAATACAATGACAAAACTTAAGACTAGGCAGCAGTACCTGATAGCTTTCTTTATAGTCTTGTTGTTCTATCTTCTTTCTTTTCCGGAAAATCGCCACGAAAATGATGACGGATACCGCTATGCCCATTTGGTCAAGGAAGGTAGCGTTCAGCACCTTGCCAGACCAAAATTCGTGCTATACCTACCGTTGATGAAAGTATTATACACTATAGCAGATATGCTCAGTCCTTTCACACTGGACACCTATACCTTTTTATGTTTTGTCAGTTCGGCTGCAGCCAGTTTGTCTTTAATACTACTATTCATCACTCTCTATAAACAACTAAAATTAAGCTTAACAGTCAGTATATTGGGTGCATGCCTTTTTCTATTTGCCTATGATCAATGGCGCTATGCTGTGGAAGCGGATGTATATGCCCTATCCAACCTACTTATAATCTGTATTTTATATTCTTTTTTACGCCTAAAGAACTCTGGCAAAGAGATTCAAAGTCGGGATACCATTTTAGTGGGGATAATGGCCGGTTTTGCTGTGCTGATTTATAAACCCAATTTTATTCCCGTATTTATATGTATGCCCCTATTATTACACTATAAGAAAAACACTTTCCCTATCATCAGTTATATGATTACGGGAGGACTCGTTATTCTCCCCTCCTACTTCTTAGCTTATAAATACCTGCAGATAGATGTGAATGATTTCAGCTATTTCATCTTCAGTGGAATGGACAAGGTACAGGGCTCGATGAAAATGATATTTTTCTTACTACCTACGAAAATCATATCGGCAAATTTTATTTTTGGAATCGATTTTGTCCTCGATACCATCAATCGACAGTTCCCAGCTCATATACTGGAAGAAGAAGTTTATGCTGCCCGCCAAAATGGGGTACTGAACTATATAGCACTTTGCAGTGCGGGAATCACTTTACTACTTTCCGTAGGGTTATGTATTCGGAATGTGAAAAACATAAAAATCAATACATTGCATCCTTTAATATGGATTGCCCTATTTTGGTTTTTGATATACGGAATCAGTTTGGCATTCATGGACCCCAACTCACCGGAACCTTGGAGTATGACCATTTTACCTATGGTTCTGATCATTACCCTGCTTCTATTCGACCCCTATGTCAAAAAATACAACTACCGACTTCCCGGAATATTGCTCCTCTTGATTTTCGTGCACAACACTGTAGGTGGCTTTACCATCGTCAGAAGCTTGGAAGGTAATCTAACGCACTATAAATCCATATGGGTTATCGATAATGCAAAACAGGATGACCTAGTACTCACGCTTGGTTCCTCTAACCTAATGGGATATATCGCTTACCACACAGGTGCGCAGGTCAAATATTTTGATGTTATGGATACTACTTGTATACAAACAGCCATAGAGAAGATTCAGCAAGGACATAAAGTATATTTTACCGAAGAAGTACTCTCCCCATCTCCTTCGATAAAGTATAGAAATCCAGAAGGTTACTTACAAGTATTACAGTTCCTTGAGAGAAACAGAGAACAGTTCCGCTGTGTAAACAGCGGTTCGGAGACTGGAAAAATATATGAATTTACAGGTAAATTAGGCCCTCATTCCGCTGTAGTTCTTTCGAATTCAATGGCTCATTAAAAACTCTGCAAAGGTTAGAGAGTAGGCAATCTACATTGTACGAAAGCTTTTTTTCACTACCGCCCATTTCACATTCTCTCTTTGACTGCCCCATGCGTATATGGCCTGATTTAACCCAAATCGATCAATAGAGAACCTATTCCACGCATAAATAGCTTCATACCTGAAGCTTTGCCCACCGGCCTTCATTCACCATAGCGGTGCTATGCCGAACGAATCCAAATACCTGATATTTTACTATTGATACGCTCATCACGATTTCTATTCATCAATTTGGGCTTAATACAAATTTGGGTTTTATACAGATTAATATTTTTAATGTCGTATATATTGATTAATTTCCAAGATGGGAAAGAAAG
>CANLOE010000136.1 GCA_947492745.1 uncultured Cyclobacteriaceae bacterium
GGGACCATCGGTATCCGTAGCATCGTCGAACCTGAGATACGCACTCCGGTCGATCCAGGTGGCCTGGTTCTCTTCCAGGTCGTTCCTTATCCCGCTCAGGGTAGTCCGTACCAGCTCCGTCCATTTCTCACCGTTTTTTGCCCGTTCGACCCTCTCTGTCATCTGTCTGACGTTCTCTTTCATTTCATTGACCCTCTCGCCCATGCCCCTGACCTTTTTGGTGGCCGTGAGGTTCACCCAGCCGAGGGCAAGCCCGCCCAGCAGACAGGTGACGATGATCTTCAACCACCCGAAAAGAATGGCATCATCCCTTTCGGTGGCCAGACGCGCTTCTTTCCTATCGTGGTGATAACCGTCCACGGTCCTTTGCAGTAGGGCCAGCAGCTCCTTCCGGTCCACACCGTTCAGGAACTCCCTGCCGGCCCTTTCCTGTGCCTTTCCCAGTTCATGGAGCCGGTGCGCGTCCGCGTAGCCCAGCTTGCCGCCCGCCCGAAGGTAGGCCTGCTGGGCACGGTCCATCAGCTCCAGCGTTTCCTGTAGGGCCTCGTTCACGACCTCTTTGTTCGCAGTGGCCGCCGCCTCTTCGAAGAGGGCAAGCGCCTTTTCGTGCTCGCCCAGCCTCATGGCCAGTTCGCCCTGTATGTTCAGTATCTGTACGGTAAATCGGCTATCGGACTGTTCTGCCCCTTTCAGCTCCTGCACTTTCGCTATATAGTCCACTGCCTCGGGGTAGTGGTCCTCCCCTTGGAACATATGGGCCTCCGCAAGGTTAGAGTACAGACGGGCACGGTACTCCTCCTCCCTCTCGGTCCCTTTCGCATGTTCCAGTGCATTTTCATATTGTGCTATGCCAGTGGCAAAATTTTCCAGGTCGATATTCAAGAGACCGTAGTTGGTATAGAGCTTGACTATGTAATCATGGTCCACGTCCTTTAGAGCCAACTGTTCCGCGATGATGGCGGTGTAGATATCAGCGGTCTTTTTTAGGTCAGCATTTTTTTTCTTCCAGTGGCTGATAGCAAGATTATGCAGTGCATTGACCCTGTATTTGCTCTGTTGAGAGGCCCGATAATACTCTGCGGCCTTCTCGAAATAGGGTATCGCTTCCCTATGGAAATTATTGTACTGGAAAATCTCTCCGATATTGCTCTGGCAGTGTGCTATCCTCTTGCCCAGACCGGCCCTTTCGAACCTGTCAGAGGCCTTCAGGTAATTTTCAAGGGCAACCTTGTAATCTTTACCGTTTCTGTACACCAGCCCCTTGACATAGAATGACCTCCCCCAATACTCATGGTTCTCTACCTGTTTTGCAAGCTCCAACTGAAGGTCTGTATAGCGCAGTGCCTCGGAGGGGTCAACGTTCCATAGCTTCAGGGCCAGTTTATTGTATACCGCAAGTCTGGTATCATTGTCCAGATTGCCATCGTCGAGCATGCTTTCCAGCTTTGACGGTTCATCGGGCAGTTCGTCAGGTGAAATGACCCTGTCGGTGTCCGTGCAGGTGACAAATAGGGATAAGACTATAAGCAGGAGTATTGATGATTTCATGGGTCAAAAGTTAAATAGGTATATTTTGTGGTATATGGGTCTTTTGTAAAGATGGTTGCAGGGTACGACAAGTTACATCGGTTATGTAAGAACTATTGGCCTACCGAGAAATAACAGTGCATGAAAAGGCACCGACACTAATCAACAATGATATCCCCATCACCACCTACTCCGGCTACAGCAGCTTCCTCCGCAGGGTCGGCCTCGGTGACCTCGGACTCAGGTTGGATATCCAGTGATTCATCGGCGCAGCCCGCGAGCATGGCCGAGGCACTAAGGGTAATCAGGAACAGTATGGTCTTGAGCGTTCTCATAATTTTGGGGGTGTTTGTTTTGGTTCAGGGTTGTTCAAACTCAAAGTTCATACCCTGCGCTCCGGCATACAAGCGATATTGTCCATATTCCTTACATGTGTATCTATTGTCTCTGGGATTACCGTATTGCATGGGCCGTTAGGGGCAGGAGAAACGCGGAGAACCGTCATGGGAGGGGCTTCATCCGTACCGCTGTTGTAAATGGGCCGGGAACATGCTATTTGAAGCACAGGTAAATATTAAGGATGACACCTATTCAAATTACTGAAATACAGACACATATAATCAAGTAAAGCCCTGATGCAGACCAACTGTGCCTCACGCTTTCCGTATTCCTGCCCTTCCGGACTCAAGTTCTCCGGTATGGGTGAAACACGGTTCGCGGTATCGGCCATCGTACCCGAATAGTACCATGGATTGCACATAATCGCTATGGTGGGATAGGTGTGTACGGAAAAACAGGGCAGAACCGTTCATCCCTATCAAAAAATCACATGCCCATGTGGTCGGCCGATGTTTTCTGAAGGTCTTCGAGTTCCCGTTCAAGTGACCTTATCAGGCTGCTCAGCTGCAGCGACCTGTTCCTCAGGTGCATGCCCTCCCTTGCGAGTGCATCGCCCGTATCATAGAGAAGGGACAGCCGGTCCAGGAGTTTCTGTTTTCTTTCACGTTGGGAAACATCTTGGCCTATCGCATCGGTATCGGCCACTGCGATGTCCCCGAAATCCAATAGTCCGTTGATCCTGTCGTCCTCGTGGGCCAGACCTAGAAGTTCATCGGAGGTCACGTTCAGTATCCCAGTAAGGCACTTTATCATTTGCGCACTGAGCATTACCTCTCCCAGCTCGTACTTGGTGACCATGTTCGTATTGTATCCTTTATCCATGCAGTCCGATAGGGCCGCTGCCAATCTCCCCATGGTAAGATCGGCCCTTTGGCGATAATACCTCATGCGCGCCCCGATACCATCTCCCCTTGGGCCTTCATCGACAGTGTGGACCTTCCGTTTCCGAAGTGTTTCCATGAGGTCCAGTACTTTTTCCTGTGAAAAAACAAGCAATCCTCTCAGACCCTTGTTCTCCAGGACCATGGATTTCAGTATCCCATCGCGAAACCGGAGAATGGTAGCGTACAGTTCCGGTCTGCTATAGGTGCCATAATCCTCCCTATCGATGGAGACCGAGGCAGCCACATGTGGATGGTAGGTCTGCCACCGCCGTGCGTGGGGCAGCCCGAGCAGTTCATCCGAGCTGACACCCAGAATCACCGCCATGGCCCGCAAAGTATCTGCCTTGAGTTTTGCCTCGCCCGTTTCGTACCCGGCAACCTTTTTTTCACTGATGTTCCTGCCCAGCTCCACGGACAGTCCTTGGGAGAACTCCGTGAGTGACATGCGATTTTTCCTTCTGAAAAATTCAATCATTTTCATTCCTTAAATTATTGTAAGTACAAAAAAATTATTACATTTGCTCTATATAAAGGATAAATATTACTTTTTGTCATATCTTTTATACTGCCCTATATGAAGTGGGACAGTGGCCAGTCCTATAAATATAGGAAGTAAATATGAACCTTTCGGCATTCCGCCCAAATGCCGTCGGGGCAATACCTTTTTTTTTAACAGACAAAGATTTGAACATTCAAAACAGGATAGACAGGTATAGGGTCCTTATTCGGCATATGGAAATACTGTCCGCACAGACGGACGTGGTCATCTCTGGTTACGACATGGCCCTGTACCGCTATGTCCTTGGGGTGGACAGCACCCTGTCCACCCCTTTGAACGACCTTGATGGCAGGATAGGGGAACTGGCGGAGCTGGTCGGTACCGCGACGGCTTCCCTGGAAGCCAGTCAACTGAAGATTGCCGAAGTGAAGCGGCTCCACCAAGTGTGGATAAGCGCACTGGGTACAGAGCGTGGAGTGAACTGACAAAGGGCCAATCATACTTTGAAGGAAGTGATACCCGCCTACGCAACACTTCCCTAAAGGAATGCGGAACCAAAGTGGAAAAGACAGGATAACATACAGATGCCTAAATGTAAATGACGTGAACCAACAACAATCCAGAAACAGATTGAGAACAATGTTTGATGCTTGGAAGCAGCTACGGCAGCGCAACCAGGGCAACAGGGTGGGAAGCGCGGACAGGGGTCGACTGGAAAGGATACTGGAGCTGCTGTTCCCCAACGGCAGGGTGGCCGCGCACTCACTGAAGGACTACCGAGAGGGTCTTGAGGCCATAATACCTCCTATCGAAAGCCTTTTGAGAAGCAGTCCCGCTGAAAGCCGTGAAGAGGCCAAACTACAGGAAATCAGAGTGGAGGTGTTACTCCAGTTGAAACAACTGTCCTTTGCCCGTAACAAGGCCGAAGGAAGCAAAAGGAAAAGGCCATGACTTCCCAAGAGTACATGGCGGCGATGGGAATGCCATGCCCATCGCCCAAGGTACCATGATGTTCATGGTTTAGAGTTGGTAAGGGACGGCCCGCACTTAAGGAAGGCGGGGCTACCCAACCATCCGTGGGGGTATAGGATAGAAGAGTAAGGTTTCATTTCCGATTGTAATTCCCATAATTATTTTTAACACCTAATTCGGGGGGGGGCACACCATTTACAATCCATTATCAGCACTGGTCAAAGTATTTATCTATGTGTAAAATGTAATTTTTTTGAAGTTACTGAAATGCCATGCTATTTCTATTAACCATTCCACTTTATTCATTGTTTTCGGCAACTCATTGCCTTTCTGAAAATGG
This sequence comes from uncultured Cyclobacteriaceae bacterium, assembly GCA_947492745.1. Lineage (GTDB taxonomy): Bacteria > Bacteroidota > Bacteroidia > Cytophagales > Cyclobacteriaceae > Aurantiphycus > Aurantiphycus algarum. The sequence goes on from CANLOE010000136.1 coordinate 4,622, forward strand.
ACTCAAAGTATAATTTTCAGCAGCTATGTACAGAGCATATAAATTAAAAATAATATGCTCCTGCATTTTTACTTTTAGGCTATTTGACCTCATTTCTGTCATTTCCTGTACTATGCAGTTGCCTTCTGTATCTTAGGTGAAAGGACAATTCTTTTGCATTCTGAACTATTCTAAATTTAGATTACACTGGCCCACCGAGTTCCATTTATGAAACTTGGAATTTCGCAAATTTTCAATGTGAAAGAGTTTCAGACCAGGCTCACTCAATAACATAAATGATATGCATATGATTAAACCCATATTACTATAGACTACAACTATATTCTAACAAAAATACAATTATGCTTGATTGAATAATCTCCCCAACAATCATTAGCATGTAAGGTTTGCGGCAAAGTTGATTTCGTATTATCATTTACGTTTAATTTTTTCGAAATATTATGAAGCAGGTGACAATCAAATTTTAGAATATGTCAATACTTTGATTCTTAAAATTTCAGATTTTGAAAACATGGTTCTCTTCATTAACTAATCAACAAATTTTCTACTACAAACAAAACCTTATGGCAAAAAAAGACATCAAAATCAATTATTATGAAATTATATCTGAAACTTCAAAAGAAGAAGAAGCCTCAAATTTTGATCTTTTCAAGGTATTGGAATTCGCAAAAGAACAAGAAACGGATGTACTAAAAAATGACTTTTCAAACAACAAATTTGGGAAGTTTGAACATATATCACTTGATACCAAAAGAAAAATTCACTTTGGCTACATAAAAACCGGTATTGATGGGTATACAAATAACCTTATAGACAGAATAACTTTTACAGAAAGACATAATCCAAAGAATATAGGTGAAGGGGAAAAACAGAGAACACATTTTTTGATAAAATATCTTGATCAGGACAATCCTGTTCTGTTAATAGAAAAAAAACAGAACAATGGCGTTGCGATTGGTCAATTTATTCAGTATCTAAGAAAAATCACAATAAAGTATTATGCCTATATTGAGGTCAGTCCAAATTTTACTATTGAGTACACCGAAATATTAAAGGAGAATTTTGTAGATGAAATAATGAAACTGAGCAGGGTTGTTGAAAGCAAAATATATATTAGAAAAAGTGTACTCGGATCTGGTTTTTTGAATCTGACTAATAGAACTACAGATGTTAAGGAAAAAATCATTTTGCAAATGAATGCAGAACACAAAAAAGACATCAAAAATACTATATTGGAAATCTTTGATAATATAAGCTCTAACAAGTATGATATTTCTAAGGTTTGGGTCAAGGGTCGAGATAAGGACAATTTTGAGACGAGGTTTATGACCGACAGAATGGCAAAATTTATTGGTGTAAAACTTGAGATGGATAGTACTACAGGACAAGTTTCTTCCAATGAATTGTTAAACAAAATGAAAGATTATGCTGATAGCTACTAAAGTATGTGGATAGAATTTCTATTTGTATTTTATGATTATATAAAATCGCTTCGTAAGGGATATAAGGGAATATTTTCCTTTGAATTAATATTCCCCTTAGTCCTTTCAGTTACCCTTGTTTTGGCTGTCCAAGAAAAAAAAGCATATGCCAGTGGTCTGTTACTTATTGATTATGGTATCAACATAACCTCTATCATTGTCGGTTTTTGTATAGCGGCCATTACTCTTTTGGTATCTTTGGACAATAAGTCGATTAGAAGACTCAAAGAGAACAGTTCTAAATCAATGAGCAGTGAGATTAGGCCATTGAGTTTGTATGATATACTTTTTCTTAATTTTTCTTACTCTATCCTCATGGGTTTACTGATAATCATATCCAATTTGATAGGTGCGATTTTGGTAAAGGTTGTTGATAATTTGGTCATTAAAGAAATATTTATGGGGCTAGATGCATTTTTTATATTTCACCTTTTAACCTTTAATATCAAGAATACTACATATTTCTATTTTGGATTCAAGAATAGTGAATAACCCAAATTTTATGCGGGCAGTACCGAGTAGTTTCTATCTCTGCATAAACCTGATAAGAATTTATTAATATGATGAAAAATGTTCTCATATAGTTTGGTATAAAACGGTAAATTTAAATTAAATTCTCTACGTCAATTACATAGTATAAGTAACAATGACGTTAATATATTTTCATTACTTCGTAATACGATACAATGTGACTATATCTTCTTTTGGGTACCTTGGCTTAGTATTGTTTATTCTAGGATAACAATCTACCGTAGCACTGTGGTCAATTACATTAACAGACTATAGAATCTTCCGCCATCAACAATCCTATCATTTCTCAACATCTTCCTTATTACAATATAGTGGTACTCTTAAATAGACTGTAGGCCCGCTTGGTAAATAACTATCAGAAATAGTCGGAAAATATACCCATGGAGACCATATGCCTACCAATACGGTCCCTTTCGACTAACAATGAGCCGGTCCGTTACATTCATATCACGATATCCACTTTGACCTTGGTCGGAAGTACCTCGCAGCCAAAGACGTGTTTTTCGACCAGCTTCCCCTTCTCGTATTTGTCTATGAAGACATGATAGGAGCGGTATTCCTCCTGATGACTCGAACCGTTCTCCGCGATGCCCTCCTCACGGATGCGGTACTCCGAACCGAAGTCATGGAACTTTGAGCGATCATTGAGATATAGTCCTTTTTCATGGTATGGTCTTTTGACAATCATATTTTCTTAGCCAGAGTTATCAATAGCACGGCCTTTGTTTCGTACACTATAAATTTAGTCCTACTTTGTCATCTTAAAAAAGAAGGAGTAAAAAGTTTGCAGTGATCAGCCACAGCCTTATTTTTACTCCAAGAACAAATTAATACCTAAAGTTAAAAAATGACGGCCTAAAAATTAGTAGCCGTAAAAAAAATGATGCCGGGATATTAGAGGATTTCGGGTCAATTTCACAGAGACTTCCCGACTTCTTTTCAGGTTTCTCTTCTTGTTTCGACATTGTTAAGTTTTCATACCGGCCGCACGCCTTTGATTACTTCCGATCGTTGTTCAAGCTCGAGAAGAAGCGGGCCAACTGTCAGGAAATGGCCGATTGGATTTCCGATCTGGGCCAGCAGAACATCAACCACTTTATTAACAGCGGTCACTGGTCATCCCGAAAGTTGATGGATGAGGTTGCCCGGCAGGGTTCCATGCTGTTTGAACAAAAAAGGGGACTGGTCGCCCTGCTCATTGACGAGTTGGGTTTTCGGAAAAAAGGAAAGATGTCGGCCTGTGTGTCAAGGCAATACCTTGGGTGTATCGGAAAGGTGGACAACGGGCAGGTCGCAGTTTGTGCGGAGCTATGTCAGCAGGACATCTTCACCCCTATCGACATGCGCTTGTTCATGCCCCGTGAATGGCAAGGTGATAGCCTTAGAAGGGAAAAATGCAACATCCCGGAAGAGGAAACGCACATTTCCAAACCTGAACTGGCCAAAAAGATCATCGGTGATGCCCTGGCCAAGGGAATTGCCTTTGACTTTGTCAACTTTGATGCGCTCTATGGTAGTTCCACCTCTTTGTTGTCATTCCTTGAAAGTAAAGGGATCGACTTTATCGGTGATGTCCGGGGCAACTTCAAGGTCTATTTCGACCACAACAAAGAAGAGGGCTGTACCCTGGGAGAGTACCTGAATTATTTGTCAGACCGTGACCTTGAGAAAATCAAGGTCCGCAGGTCGACCAAGGGCCCGCTGACCGCCCATTTCCATTACGCCAAAGTAAACGTGCTGGCCGGTGACAAATGGCTGGACCTGATCTTGTTGGTCAGAAAAGACCGCAACGGTGAAGTGAAGTTCTCGCTCTCCAACATGCACGGTGACCATATCGTGGAATTGGCTCAAAAACAGGCACAACGGATATTTGTCGAACAAATGTTCAAAGAAGGAAAAAATCAAGTGGGCATGGGGGACTATCAGGTCCGGGGGTGGAACGGGTTCCATAACCATATGGCAATGGCCATGATGGCCATGCTCCTGATCGCAAAGATCAAAATCGGGCACCCGGCAGAAAACTACACCGCCCCTATCATACGAAAACTCATCTGCCTTTGCATACAGTCTAAGATGGACAACCCTAAAGCTGCAATTGATATCATTTTTGAACAACACAGCAGGTACATCTACCAGCTACAAAAAAATGGCTTCTTTCAAGAAGAAAACCTAAGATGACAAAGTAAGATTAGCTTAAAGTTGCATAATATACAACTTTATAGGGCAAATAATTGTATATTATATATAATTCAATCCGTAAGGATTGTTCCGGCGGCTACGAATCCGACACCATTCCGAATTTTGCTCTTCAGTGGGTATCCGATGTCGGCGGATGGACGGAATACCGATAATCCGGGAGAATACCTTCAATTCACCTCTACCCATGTAATGCCATAAAAACTCTATACTTACACGCTCATATTTATTCCTCAAATGACTTTAAAAACAAAATTCGCATAAAAAATATCGTTTTATAGCGTTAAAAATTCACTTTTTGATGTGATTAAAATAAATTGTACCTATTTTTAATCCAAATCTATAGTATTTCTTTGAATAGTTTCAAGTGAGTGTCAACGGTATAAATAAAATACTATTGTTATGATTATAGGCTATGCCCGATACCGTCCGAAACCTATTCTGAACAATTACCAATTTATCATAACCATAGACTAATTTGAAAGATTTCCTATTCCGTAATTTTCACGAAACCATAGATGGGGTGCAGAACCCGAGGCTCAACAGCTCCATAGATTATAGGGACAAACTAGGGAAACTGATGTCACAGGGCATTAAACCTCATCTCTGCTACCGAATAGCATTTTCCCTGACAGATAAGGGCGTTGAATACAGGGGACATTCCCGCTACTGGCACAAAGACCATTGGCATATCTTTCCCGAGACATACGTAGAAGGCCATGCAGCAGTACCCATGGACCGGCTTGTAGCGATAGCCGAAGGTTTAATCGGTCTGAATGATAACATAGAGGATATCTTTCAACTGAAAGATGGCTGTATGGAGTCCATCGTAACACCGGAAATACAGAGATTCACCTCTTCGGAACTCCGGTTCCATTTTTACAATGCTTTATTTGAAGTGACGGGCAATAATATCAAGAGCAGTATCGCCACTGTGGTGTCCAGCGATATCAATAAAAAACAGATAAAACGTTTCATCAAATCCGTACAGGAATCATTGCTAGGATTTTGCTATAAAATCGGGCAGAAATTCGGAAAAGTGCCATCCGATTGGCATAGACATATATCCCCGAACCTTTCCGAGATGGATATCTACCGTCTGATGCAACAATATATCGATGATATCCTCATCTATGTTTACGGGAGCTGTGCGGATTATATCGACCCCTCCCTTGGAGTCCCCTTTGGTCTCAGGACTGGGTTCTTCCTCCAACTGGAGGAGACAATAATGGTCTTGTCCAACTATGTTCGGGGAGCAATTTCAGGGCACTTTGCATCAAAGATTCTTGAAGAACTCTTGACGACTTTTGGGAACGGTAATAGGGAATTGTCATTTTCCGGATTGATGACCTGTGCCGACCTATTGACTAGGTGTCATTCGGTGATTCGAAAAAATTCGGTTAACGGAGAGAAGTCAATAACCGCAGGTCTCATCCATGAGTTCAAGGTATGCGGCCTGAACTCCCCTACCTTCACCTATTATCTGAAATGTGAAATAGAAAATGCACTTCCCCCGCTCAATGTTGCGGAAAAGGTCAAGTTCCTGAGACAGAACCTTGAGGAGTTTGAAAAAATGAATACCGACAAAGAGATGAAATACAACATGGGCATGCCTACCCTAGAGGAACAGATGGTAGTGTGGCTCACGGAAATGCTGTCCTTTTTCGCCACTGCTGAAAGTGGACCCAAGGTGGAGCCGGAAGTCCTGGAATTGAACGATTCGGTAGCAGTCCTCGGTCTAATACTGCGCGCGTTCTACGAGGTACGGCCGATCGACAGGGAGAACACCATAAAACTGGCCCAGGTCATGAGCCGTACGGTATCCGATAAAGGGACTGCTGATAAGCTATTGGGAAAGAACCTGTACGACTGTATCATTTGCCCTAAGGGCCAAGCGGTCGATAAGGCGCAGGAGTACCTCATCAAAATGCATGATATCATTGAGGGATTCAGGTTGCTATAGGTCGAATCCCAAGTGCTATGAAATGTTCAGCACTGTAGGAGACATCATTGGTGTACACGTTCTTCATTGCAGAAGCTGAGATAAAGGAAATCATAATACCCATTTCCGTTATCTGTGGATTTTATTGAATTACTGCAATCATACCTATCTGTTGCAGTGAGCCTTACAGCCTTGTGGCCATACTTCCCTGTAAATGTATTCTGTATTCTAGTCGATGTTCTGCCTGTTTGTGCTATAAGTGCCAAACCTTAACTTTAAATAAGGTCTTTCTTGACCTCATATGGATGATATTTCAACTGTTTACATTTGGTTTGCATCATTCGATTAAAGTGTCAATAATTATTTTAGGGGCATTTGTACGACCTGTGAAGGGGTGGGCCGGAAAGGCCAAGGCCCAAACATCCCAAGAAGGGTATGGCCTAAACTGTAGGTAGGCAATGACAAGGCTTTAAGTGCGTGGTACGGGATGTGGCCGGGTACCGGTCGTAGCTTTGACCGTAAAATTGTTGGCTCTACCTCTGGCAAATGGATACTCTAATAAAAAACTTTGTTGGTATTTATTCTACAGGAACTACTTTCTATTTCGCTTAATGATCAAGGTTACGCTCCAAAAGTGACTTCAGGGCAATCCTGTTCCTCACCTTTGCCTTTTCATAGATGTGCCTTGTATGGACCTTGACGGTATTTTCCGCAATAAAGAGTTCCAGAGCAATTTCCTTCACGGTTTTTCCCGTGATGATCATCTCACTGATCTGTATTTCCCTATCCGTAAAACCCATCTCCCTGCATCTGTCCCTGCGCTGTGACAGAATCTTCTCTCTGGGTACTTCGAGTGTGCCGTCCCGGTTGATTGAAGCCCACAGACGTTTGATCACGGACTGTTTTTGCTTGGTGAGATTGGTCAGGTATGCTTCTATCCTTTTCTTGAGGAATTCGATTTTGAGAGGTTTTTCCAAATAATCGATCACACCCATTTCCAGACCGGTCATCATTGATTCTTCATTGCTTTCTGCTGTCAGGATGATGAAGGGGACGTGACGGTAATCTTCTTTTCCAGAGGAAATGTAATTGTACAGGTCGAATCCACTGATTTCCCCTAGATCCAGTTCACTGATAACAAGGTCAAGGGGTACGTTTTTCTGTAGTTTTTGGATAGCAGCTTTTCCATCGCTGGCCACTAGGATGTTGTACTTATCCGAAAGTTGGGTGCTCATTATCCTAAGCAGCTGGACATTCCCGTCCACGATCATGACAGTTGGCCTTTCCGCATCCGTGATAATGTCCATTACGATATCATCAAGATTTGAATTTCCCATCATTTTGGTTGTTTTGAATGTAGTTGGCCCCTCATCTACATCCATGGAACACTTGGGAAACGTGATAATGAACTCCGTACCCTGCCCTGGACTGCTATGGACCTCTATTGTACCATCGATTCGATTCACGATCTGTTTGACCAAGGCCAGACCGGTACCAATTCCCGTATCCGAATTCCATGATTGCCCGACCTGTACATAAGGTAGGAATATCCTTTCCAGCTCTGATTGAGGTATTCCAATGCCGGAGTCTTTTACCATAAAATATGCCCCATTTTCCATAGCATGAAGCCCGACATATATTGGTTGGTTGTTATCGGAGAATTTGATGGCGTTATCCAGAATATTATTGATTACCTTCACCAAAGCCATGGGGTCGCACCTGATCGGAATATTCTCTTCAATGTTGCTGTTGATGGGTACCCAATTGGCCATCGGTGAATTTTCAAACTGTACCACACAGTTTTTGAGTATGTCGGAAAAGTGGCTCACCTGATGATGATGGTAGGGACTCTTGCCCCTTTCCATTTTTTCAAATTCCAAAAGATTCCCAATATCCTGTCCTGTCCTGTTCAGGTATTGTTCGATCATGTCCAATTCTTCATCCCTGCCATGTTTTTCCTCCAGCAATTCGATATGGTTGACCAGTAACATATTGAGGTTTTTCATCTTTAGGGCAAACTTGGTCAATGCCCTGGTCCTGTCATCCAAAAGTTGCTGCAGATCGGTGATTTTTTCGGACTGCCTTTCCTGCAATCGGTGGTGAAGGGAACGGGATAGTTTCCTTGATACCGTATTGATACCATAGGAAAAAGGACCAAAGGAAATCCTACCCTTTGGTAAATCCCTGAACAGAAGTTTGATGCTTAAAAAAATCAATATCAGGCACAGTACGGTCACCGGTACATACTGCGGCACGGAAATATCAAAATCAATAAAGGTCATGGGATATTGTTCCTGCAGACTTGACATCATAGATATTTGTTCTTTCGGTCGTTCTGTTCAATCGCTTTTTTTATGAAAGTAATGTTGTCCCTGACCCATGATTCCAAGACGAAGCTCATGAGTTTCCCGATTGGGGTACCAAGGACGGGTCTGAGCACCTTGAACATTTGGTAGATATCGGAATCCACCTTTACCACTTCCTTGAGCTGATATTGCACGCTGTCCATACCCTCCAAAAAACTATTCGTATGAGTGTTAGGGTCATCATACTTCGGACCTTTGGGTTTTGATGATTTCCCTTTCTTCTCATTTTTCGTGGCTTTTTTATTTGAATCGGACGGCCTGCCCGAAGTAGTGTTGTTCAATGGCTCCAACCGACCGGGTGTGGAACCGCTTTTGATAAGTTTTGTCAGGTCTTTGATGCTTGTTTCCATCTTTAGGTCAGTGTTCGATAGGTTTCAGAAAAGAATCGTAGATGAAGTCGTAACAGGCCAGGACTTGCTCTTTGATGTCCATGGGAATGGAACAGGTATCCACTCGGGAAAAGGCAATCCTGTCACTTATGGTGGGGGCCACGGTGCCGAATTTCGATAGCTCTTCGTTGGACTGGAGCATGGTCTCGTATTTTACGGTGTGCTTTATCCTGTTCGGTAAAAAAACGATGGGCAGATCGGGATTGAGATGCTTGATGACCTGGGCAAAGACATAGGTGGATTCATAGCTCCTTTCATCATAGATAAAGGGGCAGATGACCATATCAGCATTTCTGTAGACAGGAATCAGGTTATCGTCATCCATCTTTCCGGGAAGGTCGATAATGACCCTTCCCTTCAGGCTGTCCACTATTGGCTTTATCTTTTTCAGCAAATTGGCCGATTCGTTCAACTCGACATCCACGACCTCATATAGTGCCGGGGCATCATATCTTTTCCGGTCCTTCTCCCAACTGCTCCTGAAATTGCTCTGAAAGTCCATATCAAGTACCAAGACCTCTTCACCTCTCATCAGTTTGAGGTAATTGGAAAAGATTATACAATGTGTGGTCTTCCCAGTCCCTCCTTTTTGGTTTGCGATAGGTATTATTTTTATTGCCATTTTATGTTGTTTTAAGTCGATTGGTGGTTGGTCCTCTTTTTATCCTTCCCCTGACGGTAATCTACTACCGACACTGTGTCCAGTAACAGGGTCAATAGTGTGAAATGATGGGCCGTTGTCAACCTTTCCTTCGCAGTTTCACCCAAATGGTATTCACTGGTTTCAAGGTTGGTCATTACTCCCTTACGGTCCGAAATGTCCAGTAGTTCCTTTTCGTTATCATCTATCAGGAATTGGTGGCCATCAAGCTGTACTATGCGGAATCTGTTGCCCTGCATTGTTTCGTTCGGGTTCTTGCCCTCGTTTATTCCCGCAATGATTTCCCCATAGTGATCCTTCACTGTCGGATCACCATTCTTCGGGATGAAGTCCAAGGTGCGGACATGGAACAGTTTGGCGAGGGCAATGTGCTCTCTTTGGTCCCTTATCCTGTAGCAAGCTGCTGCCTCCAACCTGCCCCGGTATTTCAGTTCTCTCAACACATGGCGCGGGAGTGTGAATACCGGTTCTTTCCTATTGTTCAGGTAAACCCTTCCCTCATGGTCAAGCGATAGGCCCTGCTTTTGGAGCTCCTGTTTGAGTCCATTGAAACTATAGTTAATGAAATCCATAGAAATGATATTTTCCTTTGCACTTGCAATTTTTTGCTGCCCGTCAACATCTGTCAAAAGTCTATCCAATTTCATCACTTGTGCCCCCTTCAGTACCATTCGGCCTGAATGGTCCAGTATCGTATAGCCATAGGGTTTCTCTCGATTGGGGCTTTGATGGAAAAAAAGCTTGACTCCAAATTTCCTTTGCATATTTTCCTGAAATTTTTCCAGGTCCATCTGATCCCTGTATTTTAGAAAAATAGCCTTTAATTGTTTGATACGTTCGCTGTGAGGTTCATGCTTTTCAATAATAGCATCGACCCTTGGCATGTCTATTGCTTCCTGCTGCGTTCCGTATTTGAAAAGCAGTATCCTCCCTTCCACTTCCTTTCCGGAATAGCCCATATCTTCCATAATCAACAGAAATTGTGGAATCGTGGAAAAGCGATAGCTCAATGCCTTCTTTAAGTCGGCAGAGGCATCGCGTGAATGATCTTGCTGCATGATCTTGGCCATGACCTTTTGTGACCTGATATTCTCAAAGCGGTCGTCTACTTTATTCCCGCTTTTATCCACTCTCGTTGATACCAAGTGTACATGATTGTTGTCGGTATCATAGTGCGCATATATCAGGTAGGGATTATCACCATAGCCCATCATCTTAAGATATTTCCGGCCGATCTCAGTTAGCTGTTCATGGGAATGCAATTTGCCCTTTGTACTCACTGTGGCATGGAACTGTTTGTTCTTTACCCTGTCGTTGAGCGAGCCGACCAATGTCATGTACCTGATAAAATCCATTCTTTTGGGATCCCCTTCACAGAGCATCCCCTCAAAGTTCTTTGACTTGAGCAGGGCACTTTGGTTCTTACTTTTCTTGTCCTCATTGTAATGCACTCCCTTAAAATCCGGTGAAGACTTCAATATCCTAACTACCATTTTAGATTACCATTTACTGAAAAGATTGGATCTACTTTTCTACCTTTCTACCTTTCTACCTTTCTACCTTTCTACCTTTCTACCTTTCTACCTTTCTACCTTTCTACCTTTCT
>CANLOE010000137.1 GCA_947492745.1 uncultured Cyclobacteriaceae bacterium
CCATAATGGAAATCACATCAAACCACCATTATATGAAATGTTTCAATGCGACATTAAAAATGTAAATCTGTATTACTTATTGAGTACTAGATATATCATTACATATCATTGATTATTCCCTTTGACTCTGCATTGATAGAATCTGTGAGGACACCCGAAGACTGTTCCGGGCGTTGTTCGGTTTTTGAGCGGATACTAAGTTTTATGGGTTTTGCATAAGCCCTGTCTCCGAACGGATGCTTCTATAGGCGATAAATGCACTCATTAGGCACAAAGCGGCAGCGGCCAGTGTTAGTGTTTTGAAAACATGGAGAAAGGAGATTTTCACTGCTTCTGCTATCTGTTTTTTCTCTTCGGTATTACTTGATGGGGGAGGTGAGGTCTCTGCTAAGTTCGCCGCTTGTTGCATAAGCCAGTCCTGCTTCTCCTGAGGTAAGGAGAGGGGAGCTGTTGAGTCCATTAGTGTTGTCCGGAACTGTACTAGCCCGAAAGCCCCCATGACCGCTATGGCCAGAACACCTGCGGACCGTGCTATGGTATTGTTGATGCCGGAGGCGATACCAATAGAATCATTGTCCGCCGCCTTCATCACTGCTGTGGTCAAAGGAGCTACCGTAATGCCCATACCTGTGCCCAAGAGCAGTATAGCAGGAAAATAACTTGTCCAGAAATCTGTAAACCCGCTACCCACACCCGGTAAGTAGAATAGCAGAAAACCTATACCTGTAATCGTCGGTCCCAATACCAAGGGTGTTTTGATACCGATACGGTCGGACCACTTCCCGGACCAGCCGGACAATAGTGCAATCAGTATACCAAAGGGTAACATAGTGAGCCCTGCCGTATCTGCGGCATAACCCTGTACCTGAATCAAGTTCAAAGGGAAAAAGAACAGGAAACCACCTAGAGCTCCGTAGACGAGTAAGGTCATGGCATTGGCTCCGGAGAAGGTAGAGGAAGTGAACAGACGAAAAGGCATCATGGGATGTTTGCTATTGAGCTCTGTTCGGATAAAGAGCAATATACCCAAAAGCCCCACTGCAAAAGCGACTATCGTAGGCATAGTGTCCCAACCTCTTTCGGGACCTTCGATAAATCCGAAAGTTATTCCGGATAGTGCTAAAACAGCCCATAATGCCCCTGGAAGGTCCAGTTTTTTTGAGTTCGAAGCCTTACTTTCGGGTACTTTCAAAGACAGGATAATTATGGAAAGCAGTGCAAAGGGGATGTTGATGAAAAAAACGGCACGCCAATAGCCATTTTCGGCCAGTACACCACCCAGTGCTGGTCCAAGTATCGTTGCCATTGCACTGAACATGGACCATAACCCGATAGCGCTGCCCCTCCTCTGTTCGGGAAACAGCGCGGAAATCAAGGACAGGCTTCCTGGGACCATCAGTGCCCCGCCTACCCCTTGAAGCGCTCTGGAGGCAATCAATAGTGCTGCTGAGTTCGCAAATCCACACCATAAAGAAGCAATGGCAAAAATGATAATGCCCAACATAAAAACCTTTTTTCTTCCATAATGATCTCCCAAAGCTCCGCCAACCAGAAGTAGGGCCGATAAAGGCAGAGCATAGGCATTGATGATCCATAATAACATTGGCCCATTTAGCGCAAGTTCCTTTTGTAACGCAGGTAATGCTACGTTTAGCGCAGAACCATCGATAAAACCCATACTGGAAGCCAAAATCGTGGGAATCAGCACCCATTTTTCCTGATGTTTTGCTATAGTGATCATAAATAGAGGGACAATGAAAGGTGTATTTCAGAACAGTTGTATTAACCCAAAATAATCAATAGCCTTCCTATTGCGAGCATAGATCACTTCAAAATCAGCGGTTTTACGCTGCGCAGGCTCGTCATCTTAGTGATACAAAAGTCTCCTCACCTAAACCGCTGATTTTAGTGCACTTTGTATCACGAAATACTATTGAGTCAAAAATCACGGTCACTTGTTTTTTTCTCCAGTTGGCTTTTGCTGACTTTTTCTTTGGTAACCAGATCGTAGATGGAAATGTAGTCATCTATGGTCTGGTCTTCCCTCATGATACCCGGCGTACGTTGTATGGCCAATTTTCCCTTGCGGTACCAGCTCACCTTCCCATTCGTTAGATTACTCTCGTACACGATATCTTTTGTTTTGAGATCGTAAACGAAAAAACTCAGGTTATTTTGTGGATAGCGGGGACTTCCCTTTTCCTCATGCAGGCATAGTACGTAATGATTGTCAGGGCTTTCTATAAATTCGGTATTGCTCTCATACTTCTCAGCGGCCAGGGTCTTATAGTCTTTTTTTTCCTGCACCTGCGCCGATGGCTCAGTGTGGGCCGCTTGACTCTTTTGTGATGAGGAACAGGAGGTCATCAAGGTGATAAAAGCGAATGCTATGAAAAAGTATAGACCTGTTTTATCGAATGGGCCATTGGAATAATCTTGCTCTGGTATATTCATATCAAAAGGTGATGGTGGGTATCATGTCGGTATGGGTAAAGAAGAAAAGCATCCGTAGAGTATCGCTGATATTGTACTACGGATGCCTTCATTTTCTCACTAACGTTTAGTGTCAATCGATTTTTTGAATTTTTCTTAAGAGATTATATTCATCTGTGAAGATATCTATTAGATAGGTACCTCTGGCGTGTTGTTGCAAGTCCAAAACGATTTTTTGACCTTTTCCCAGTGTAGGATAGCTCTTGTTGAAAACCACTTCGCCCAAGAGGTTATAGACCATCACCTGTGTGCGTTTCTTGAAGCTGATATCGCTTTCGATAGCGATGAAGTCTCTGCTGGGGTTGGGATATATGCTGAAACTACTTTCGAACGTAGCTTTATCCAGCCCGACTATACCTGTCGTAAAGGGTTCCGAGTAGAGCGGACAACCGTCTGTTTGGTCTATTCTCAACACATACTCGCCCGAGCTTATGGGGTCCAGTGTGGGACCGGTACCATTTTGGGTGATAGCTATGTTATTTCTAAACCATTGGTAGCCGGTACCGACCGCATCGGTAGAAAGTATGAAGGTATTGATATCCTGACTTATGGTAGCCACTTCATCAGGTCCTTCTCCTACAGTTATAAAGTCCGTTTTACTCAATGGGAAGTCCCCGTTGATGTTCAGTGATATGGTCTTGGTCCCACCTTTGGTGTATACCACTTTATGTGGCCCTGGTGTCGTAGCTGTAGCAGGTATGGCCCCCTCGCCAAAATCCCATTCGTACGTATCCAGTAGGTTGCCTACGATATTTTCAGAGAATGTAACCGTATCCCTGGGACACTCCGTAGTGGTCACATCCGATTGAAAATCGACTATGGTACTGATGATTTCGAAATCATCAATGGCAAGTCCCGCATCGATAGTTCCTCCGTCGCTCCTAAAGGAAAAGCGTAGGGCAACTTTTTCATTTCCCTGAAGGAAGGTCAGGTCTCTGGTCTTCTTTTTAAAACCATTGGAAGACCCACTGAAAACCCCTTCGCCGGGTTCGAACACGACATTGTTGACAATAGTAGTCTGGTTGTACCATCCGTCTTCGACTTGGTTGCCTATTTTGAACCAGGTCTCGCCTTGGTCCGTAGAATACTCCACGATACAACCGTCCCGGGCCTTATCCGGCCCTTCGGATTCTATTTTATGGTTGATATTAAAGGACAGCGTATAGCTACTTTTCTTTGAAAAATCGAATTCGGGAGTGTATAGGGAGGCAAAGGATAGATTGGTATAATCCCCTGTGATACCACTTACCCAAGCCCTTTCACCACTGGTAGTTCCCTCTTTGCCCGTAATGGAGGACTTGCCCAGTTTGAATTCCGTACCCGAAATCCGTTCTGTGGCAAAGTCCAGTGTATTGCTCTCGAAGTCACCACCATCGGCCGAAAGATAAGTGTCACCCCTGTTGGGTAGAATATGAACACTTTCTGTTTTTTCTTCTACAGAACTGCCATTGATGGTCAAACTAACGGTATACGTCCCTGCATCCGTATAGGTATGGAGTGGGTTCTGTTCCGTGGAGGTAGTACCATCACCGAAGTTCCAGAGATAGTCCCTTAGGTCTACTTTACCGATACTCCTGTTGGTGAACTGTATAGGTTTCCCGATATAACTGATGTTTTGGTCCTGTGAAAACTGTGCGGATATATCGGGTGAGAATACGTCCGTAGTGAACACTCCTCGACCAAAGGTCGCTACAGTTACTAGCCCATCGGAAGCTCTATATTGGAGCATATCGCAGCGGACATTGGCCAGGCCCGCATTGGTCGGTTCCCAAACGGGACTGCCGGTGCCTATATTATCCGTGGACCAGACCCCTACTTCAGTGGCCAATAGTACTTGTCGGGGGTTCTTGGGGTTATAGATTCCCCACCGTACGGGCATATCGGGAAGATTGCCTTCTTTATTGTTCCATGTAGTACCACCATCCGTAGTTTCCCAGACAGAAGCGATACCATAGTTGGATAAGGTGACCAGCAGGTGATCATCATCTTTTCCGATGTCAATCGAAGAGATAAAACCTTTCGGTAGTTTTTCACCGTCGATACGTTTTTCTACCGGTTTTGTATTGGCATTGTCCACCATATACAATGCACTGGCCTGTTCTGAGGAGAAAATGGAGCGAGCCGCCGATGCAATAAAGATACGATTGTCGGTATATGGCGATACTTTTATGCTACTGGCAATATTTTTGTTCAAACCAATGGAATCAATCTGATGGGTGACATTTCCCGTCTCTCCTATGGTATAACTGACATATTTGCCAACATCATGGGCTGCATATAGAATATTGGTTTTATCATCATAGTCTGCTGGATTGGTGAAGCGACCGGCGCTCTCTCCGACTCCAATATACGAGAATGCCAGACCTCCGTTGGTGGATAGGACATAAGTATTGAATACAAAACTGGCAATCTGTAGGGTAGGGTCATCTTGGTCGATGAAACAAAAAGCTCCATCGCCACCATTAGCCTCTGTAGTGCTGTTGAGACCCGCACTGACAAACCTCTGTGTACCGTTGTCTTGGGCCCCTGCCAGAAAGTTGTTGCTTGCAGATTCGTTGGTGGTAGCGACTGCATAAAACTGTGTCACGTTGTAGCCCCTGTTCCTATGATTGATCACAGGGTCAATGGCAGTGATGTCCTCTGTCAGTGCCACGCCTCCATCCGTACCGAAAATAACTTGTCTATCATTGGCAGGATTGTATTCTATGGCATGTTGATCGGCATGCACATAACTATCACAGGCACCATCTATCCAGAAGGAGATATTCTCCCAGTCTTGGCCACCGTTCATGGAGCGATGTAGATTAATGCCACCCGCGATGACCATGTCGGTATTATTGGGGTCTATTGCAAGAATCAGATTGTACCATGCTTGATTTCTTGTGAAATCTACATCCACTACTTCTTGGCAGTTAAAACCAATGTTTCTGGGGATAGTGACATCTACCCAGTTTGCTCCTCCATCTTCCGATTTTCTGAACCATCCTACATTTAAGTCTTTTTCTGCAATAGCGTAAACGAGGGAAGGATTGCTGGGAGTAGTCCCCAACTCAACCCGTTCCCCATTCAGTGCGGGTGTGATATCGTCAAAGTCGATG
Organism: uncultured Cyclobacteriaceae bacterium; assembly: GCA_947492745.1. Lineage (GTDB taxonomy): Bacteria > Bacteroidota > Bacteroidia > Cytophagales > Cyclobacteriaceae > Aurantiphycus > Aurantiphycus algarum. The sequence continues at coordinate 5,592 of CANLOE010000137.1, forward strand.
CCGTCATTGGTCGATTTCATGGCTTTGCCCTTATAAGTGCCGACATAGAGAATACCTCCCGTCAGTTCAATATCGGATATTGCTTCTTCCATGACTTTCTCCCAACTATCGCCGCCATTCGTAGAGCGGAACAGGCCTTCGCGAGTACCGGCGAGTACGGTCGAACTTTCTGTGACTACTATTTTCTGTACAAAGAAGAAATCACTATTGTCCGTGCTGGGAATCTGCTCCCAATTGTCCCCAGCGTCAGTGGACTTCCAGAGTCCCGCACCACGCACGCCAAAAGTGATGGCGTTTCCAGTGCCCATATAAAAGGTTCTTGTGGCATTGGGGTCGTGTGTGATGGAGCCTATGGACAGATTGGCCATCATGTCATCGATTTTCTTCCAAGTAGTACTAGGATCGGATATGTTATCATTATACCATAGTCCTCCCGTTACACCGCCTGCCCATACTTTCTGATGATTGGGGTCATTGGGGTCGAACATCAGGGCTCTTGTCCTCCCGGCAATATTATCAGGTCCTCTCTCAGTCCATTCTACATTGTCTATAGCCTTTCTTCCCTTGGAGCGAAGCATCTTCATTGCCGTTTTATAGGCGCGAAACCGCCTTTCCGAAGGGGGAAATCCCAAACTGGGGTCCATAGTCTTTAACATTTCATGCCGAGCGGCCAGATCGGGTCTGTCTTTTTTAGGGATGTCTTTTACATCTCTGGTCGACATTTTCTCAAACCGCGCATACCTTTCCTTCAGTATCGTGATGTCTTTGTCGTAAACGTCATCTTCGACTTGTGAGAGAGTGTGATTCTTCTCTACTTTATTCGGGGATAGTAATGAGTAGAGTAATACAATAGAAGCGCCGGCAACTATTGCAAAACTTAAGTAAATCTTCTTCATAGTTTATAGTTAAGGAGTCTGTGATTGTTAAATTTAATCGAACTAACTCAAAAAAAAGAACTTGTATGAAAATTTCAATCTAAGTGAAATAGATGATGTGATTTTATTTGTTTTTTACTGACTTATAAAAATATAAGCTCTAGCGAAACCCATACAAAATTACTTATGTTTATCCCTCAGGACAAGGCTGTGGATGTTCTGACCTATCGGGATACTATTATTACTTCGATAAACGGAAATATACGATGAAATGATAGATTGCTTACTGGATTTGAAGATTACCATAGAGGTGTAATTCTATACACTCTATTGAAAACCAAATGTCAGTCCCTATTCCTTATTTTCAAATGCGTCGTTGTAAAGAAGGCTTCATCGCTTGGATTGATGGGCTATCCTATATCACCGAAAAAAATGTTTTTATAATTGGCGCATCCTCCTATGTTAGAGAGAATAACTGTCCCCAATGTTTTTTATCAATCGATACCATTGAGTTCCAAAAACTCTTTCACTTCATCTTCAACCTTACTATTTGATTTTTCATCGAAAGGGGCTGTGGCTATAGCTTTAAAAAGGTCACCGACAATATAGGGTTTGAACCCTAGTTTTTCGGCATAAAGTGTGGCTACTTCCAGTTCTACATCTTCAACTATCTGATCGAGGTAAATCATTCTTACCAGATGATAGACAGCTTCCATCTTTTCTACTTTCCCCGTGGGGATGGCAAAGCGCAGCGCTTCCATGTTTTTTTCGATGTACTTGATGTCTTCTTTCGTCAGATTGAGTTGTACTCCCCATTTGAGTATGCATACCACATATTTGCTTTCCACACTGGAGCTGCTGAGAAAATGTGTCAAGATGTTCAAATAACTTTTCCTTATAGAGACCAGCTCGTCCCTGCTCGATTCCCAATAGTTTTTACCTGAGTCCATGATTGATAACATTAAAAAATTCTCAAGACCATTTTCAATAAATGGCCAGGGGTTTGTTGATATTCGAGTTACACGACCAATGATATAACCCAAGTTCAGGATAAAATATATCTTATGGCTCTAGAGACAAGAAGGGCCAAAATCAATATGTTATCAGAACTAAGAGACTGTATTGAAATGTGTCTACTGTACTTTATAGTATGTTTTTGATTTTCAGTGGGTACGTATAATTCCCATGATTGCTATTCCTACCAAGTTTTCGCTTTCTCGATTATATTCATTTCTTAGATGATTCCATTGACGCATAATTGTATTGAATAGCATCGCTGTTCTTGTCAGTTCGGCCTGATACTGTACCCCAAAAACAAGTAACAACCAATTTTAAATATAATTCAAAAAAATCTCTAAATTTCACTTATTCAAATTGTTTTCAGAAAATCGCTTAGGTACAGTACTATATCATAATAGGAAAACTCTACCTTCAATTAAGAGGTTCCTACGTGTTGATCGACACGTAAACTGGAATCAAATGATATTACCGCGTTCTATGTACAGATAAGGCTAACCTGTAATACAACCTAAGTAGTACATACTCCGAACTCATTTCAATATACTTATTAAATTGATTTTATTTGATAAAGTCCGCTTATATTTCAAGAATAATATCAATATCCTTTTAACCCAAAATAATCAATAGCCTTCCTATTACAAGCATAAATTGCTTCAAAATCAGCTGTTTTACGCTATGCAGGTTCGTCACCCTAATGATGCAAAAGCCTCCTCACCTAAACCGCTGATTTTATTGCAATTATGCCCTCATGACAAAATCCTATTGATCAATTTGGGTTTAACCCGAATCACGCATTGGAAAATCTACTTCGGATCTAAATAGCTGCAAACCGGTCGTTGCACTACGTTTTATTGACATTTAAACCCTCGTTACGAAGTTCCAACGCATGATCCAGGTTCAAAACAAGATTTCCCCATCTATCTCCATGAGACCTAATTCGGCAGGTGCTTAGGTATCGCTAAGGTTACAGTACCTTGTTTTTTTTGAATTACTCTCGGCATCACCATTTTGTGCCGCCCTATTCCAGTCTTTGCATGCCAGTTTCTTAAGTCCCATAGCGAAGTAACAGGTCGCACGTTGGTAATAGAGTTCATTACGATCGGGCTTCATAAACAGTGTCCATTCAAAATCGTGAACGGCCTGTTCGTAATTTCCCAGTTTCATGTTGGCTATTCCTCTTTGTTTGAATAGGTTAAAATAGGTGTCATTGAGATTTTCTTTTGATAGCAATAGTTCATAAGCATCTCCGTAGGTTCTCTTTTGGTAGTTTCTGAAGACCTTTCTGGCACGGTCAAAATAGTTCAGGGCTTCTTGAGGATGGTCAAGGTGGTCCAGCCATAGTGATCCGATATCCAGATTGATACTGATGTTTTCCGGAAATCTCCTTTGGAGCTTTTGAAGGTAATGGATGGCCTGTTCATAATTTCCCAGAAATTTATGACAGTAGATCAATTTTTGGGTGGTACTGAAGTGTTCCTTTGATTCGTGTGAATAGAGGATATCCAGTAGCATAGCGGCACTATCATATAGGTACCCTGAATAATACCTGTCCGCTTTTATGTTGATGGCGGTCAGTACACTGTCTTTTAGAGAGCGTATCCGACTTTCGTAAGGATAATCCCTGATGATAGCACTAAGTGTATCCAGTGCGGCTATATACTGTGTTTTGGAGTAAAGGTGTTCTACGGTTTCCAAGCGGCTGGACTGTTGCTGTTCGATCAGGGCCAGTCTTTCCTTTTTCAAATAGATGTTGACCTGTACAGCTCCCCATATCAACCCTGCAAATATCAGTACACAGACCAAAGTGATGACCTGTTGCCTGTAATACTGTCGGTCGATTCTGTAGACCTTTGCGGAGCTATATTTAGGTGCGTACCTCCAATCATAAGTGCCATAGGGCGCGCGGTTCTTTATTGGACTGCCGCGAAAGCCTGTATTCTGTTCTGTTCCTGCTGCTGTTTGGTATGTCGCATACGTCTGGGATTCCATATCGTTTTGATGTCGATAGGCCAGAGAGCGATCATATTGTTCCCTCTTATGAAAATCCGATAATACCTGATAGGCTTCATTGATAGCTTTGAAACGTTCTTCTGCCCGTGGGTCATCCTTGTTCTTATCGGGATGGTAGTTCAAGGCCATTTTTTTATAGGCCTGTTTTATCGATGCTGTACTGGCATTACCTGGAATACCCAAAAGTTCATAATGATTATCCACCGTATAAATTTATAATGACCATTCTGTTTTTCAAAATACAGCTTGTTGTTCATTGTACTGGTTGTATAGGTAAGCAAAGCACCTATCCACCATTTTGACTTTTTGTTACACAGCGAAAGTGTAAAGATTTTTGCCCTAATGAAGCTCTTTCTAAGTGGCATAAGCAAAGGTCACGCCGCGATAGAAAAGTCAAAATCAGTATGAAATAAGCTGATATTTGCAGCCGAAAGAAAAAGTTTATATCAGTTCTACAAAAGAAGCTGGTTTGTGACAAAGGGATTTTACAGATCATACTCTCTTATAGTTGTTCTAATGGCCCATCAGACAATAACCATTATATCTGATACTATCTTGTTTAGGTCCTTCCTTTGGTCTATATCCCTTATCACTTTTTCAGGGCTACAAGTCATTGATACGGTATTTTACAAATGACCATACTTTGCGTATTCGGAGAAAAACAAATTTCCGAGATTCGAACAGGAAGCTACCTTCACTCTCTATCTGCTGATCTTGTGAACGTTGTCCCCACAGATTAAATTGCCTGTATAGCTTTCCGTTCTCCTACTTTTGAGGGTTATTTGCCTTTTTTATATTAAACCTGTCATTAGATGTCCAGAGGCGTACTCCTTATGGCTTTAGCCATTTCTCTATTTGCTGTTATGAACCTAACTGTCAAGCTATTGCCGAACATACCCGCAGTGGAGTTGGTTTTTTTTCGTTCTTTGATTTCCTTATTGATCAGTTGGGTCACACTAAAGTCAAAGTCCATACCTGTGCTGGGTAAGACTGAAAACAGAAAATTTCTATTGTTGAGGGGCTTGTGTGGTGCCCTCGCCTTGGTCATGTACTTCTATACCCTTCAGGTCATGCCCTTGGCCAGTGCAGTTACCTTTATGTTCTTGGCCCCTGTGTTTACCGCTATTCTGGGGACAATTATTATCAAAGAAAATGTGGCGCCTTGGCAGTGGCTATTTTTTGGGATGGCCTTTTGTGGAATACTGATCATACAGGGTGTTGACGAACGAATAACATTGCATCAAGCTGCTTTGGGTGTCGGTGGGGCATTGCTCTCTGGCTTAGCCTATAATTTTATCAAGAAGGTCAATACATCAGAGCATCCTTTGGTCATCGTATTCTACTTCCCTTTGGTCACACTACCACTGACAGGCGCTTATGTTGCTTTTCATTGGGTACAGCCACAGGGAATCGAGTGGGCATACCTATTGCTATTGGGAGTGCTCACACAGTTTGCGCAATATTTCATGACCATGGCCTATCAGGCAGATGAGATCTCCAAAGTGGCCAGTGTACAGTACCTAGGGATAATTTTCGCTTTGGGTATCGGCTATTTTGTTTTTGGAGAAACTTTTGATAGAATGACCTATGTGGGTATGAGTGTCGTTCTTTTAGGGGTTTTGCTCAATCTCTGGTATAAAAGGAGGACTGTTGTCAAAGTCCTCAAGTGATGCCGGACAGCGATTACCTGGCAGGACATAGCGAGTGGTCAAATATAAAACGTAGGAAAGGAGCGCAGGATGCCAAAAGAGGTAAGCTTTTCACTAAGTTGATCAAAGAGACAACAGTGGTCACTAGGGAAGGAGGGAGCGACCTGAATGATGCAGCTTTTAAAGATGCCATGAAACTGGTCTATGCTATGGAAGACGATGTTGGCATACAGAAGGTATATCATAATATCGATGTCACCGAAGAACAATTGAATACCTTGTGATTTTATACTTTTATTGGTAATAGTGAGACTATTGTTATTCTTAGCGATTTTAGATGCTAAAATGTTAGGCCTTTGGCTTGCCGCACCTATTATACAAATTTGGGTTTCTGAATGGCTACAAATGGAAGTAGTACGAAATTATAGTTGGAGTAAAAAAGAAGAGGCTGTATTCAATACAGCCTCTTTATAATGATATGTAGCTTTTTCCGTTAAACGGATATTTTCAATTAACCAATTTTGACGATGAGGTCAGCAGCACGATGAGAATAACCGGCTTCGTTGTCATACCATCCTACAACTTTGACCAATTTGCCATTGGCAGAGGTCATAAGTGAATCGAAGATATTGGAATGTGGATTACCGATGATGTCAGCGGATACAATAGGGTCTACAGTATACTCCATGATGCCTTTCATAGGGCCTTCACTGGCAGCTTTCATCGCTTTGTTGATTTCCTCGGCTGTGGCTTCTTTCTTTAGGACACAGACAAGGTCAGTCAAAGAACCCGTAGGAGTAGGTACCCTTGCAGCGATACCATCCAGCTTACCTTTTAGTTGAGGTAAAACGAGACCTACCGCTTTGGCAGCACCGGTAGAGGTAGGAACGATGGATAGCGCTGCGGCTCTGGCCCTTCTCAGATCTTTGTGTGGTGCATCCTGTATTCTCTGGTCGGCAGTGTAGGCGTGGATAGTAGTGATATAGCCGGATTCGATGCCAAAAGTATCGTCTAATACTTTCGCCATGGGGGCGAGACAGTTTGTAGTACAGGAAGCATTGGAAAGGATTTTTTCATCTCCTGTCAATACATCTTCATTGACACCCAAAACCACAGTAGTGATATCTCCCTTCGCGGGAGCAGAAATAACCACTTTTTTGGCACCTGCGGCGATATGTTTACCGGCACCGTCAGGGTCTACAAATCTACCTGTTGATTCTAGGACCACATCAACACCTAAGTCGGCCCAAGGTAGTTTTTCAGGATCTTTTTCGGCATAGGCTTTAATGGACTGTCCATTGACAATCAAGGCCTCATCACTGGCTTCGACGGTACCATTGAATCTGCCGTGAATGGAGTCATACTTCAAGAGGTGGGCGAGTGTATCGTTATCGGTCAAGTCGTTGATGGCAACGACTTCAATGCCATCTTTTTCTAACAATGTTTTGAAAGTCAGTCTACCGATCCTTCCAAAACCGTTGATTGCAACTTTTGTCATCGAATTTTAGGTTAGTTTAGCAATAATAATTTGAGGGCTAAAAATACTACTCTAGACTCCTAAAAACCAATATTTGGTAATGATTATAACAGTGTGCGAAATATTTAAAAAAATACGGGTCAGGTATTTGCATTTTGAATTGCTGATTCTATATTTGCATCACTTTTAAAGCAAGGCCCGTTCGTCTAGGGGTTAGGACGCCAGGTTTTCATCCTGGTAACAGGGGTTCGATTCCCCTACGGGCTACACTCATGAAGGCTACCATTTTGGTAGCCTTTTTTCGTTTCGCCCGCAGGGGAAGCTCGCGCGGCAGGCTGGCCCCGTCGCTTAAAATGTCCCCTGGACATTTTCTTGACGCTCGGCCCTCCTACGGGCTACTTTAACTCTTTCAGAGTACTTCAAACCGCTTCTATTTCACCATAGAGGCGGTTTTTGTTTCAGCCCGTTCCAATGCCTACCCTGTTTTTTCCGTATATTGTTTCAGTTATATTTCAGTCCCGTGACCAAATGTCTCCGTTGTAAAACCGGGATAATCCATAATAAATGAACGATTTATGAAAGAATCCTTTTCGATCAGATTTGTCCCGAACCCAATTAGGGACAATGTGAAACAGGGCAAGATCTATATCCGCATTATTGTCAACCGTAAAAAGGCCGAAATTGCTACTGAGCATGTTATAGAAAGTTCTCTATGGGATGCCGCAAGCCAAAGGGTGAAAAGGAAGCCCCGCCTCAATGAGGAGCTGGTCCACTATGAAAACGAGATCTTGGCCATCAAGCGCGAGCTGGTCTTTAAAGGAAAGCCCAGCTCCGCCAAGATCATCAAAGACCTGTACACCGGTGCCAGTAAGTCCAGGCATTACCTCTTGGACTATTACGAAAAGTATTATCAGAGCTTGCAACAGACCACTGAGTTTGCCCATGATACCATCCGCTCTTATAACACCACCTTGGGCCATCTCCGAAAATTCCTCCTGAGCAAACAGGTAGACGATATGCGCTTGGTGGATGATGAAAAACTGCTCGGAAGCATGGACTATGATGTACTGCTGGAGCAGGTGGACTATACCTTCATCAGGGAGTTCGACGAATTCATGATGACAAGGCCCAGCCAGCAGTACGGTAAGCCGATGGGCAGGAACAGTGCCAACAAGCAGCACACACGCTTCAAAAAGGTACTCAGCACCGCCCGCAAGGAAGGCCTGATGGAAAACCGCCCCTACGAGGATTTCGAACTGAAAAGCGAAAAGACCAACCGGGACTTTCTGACCGAAGTGGAACTGCAAAAGATGAAGGCCCATGACCTGCACGGCAACGAGAGCCTGATCAAGGTCAGGGACATTTTCCTTTTCTCCGTCTACACGGGATTACGGTTCGCCCATGCCATGTCCCTGAAAAGGCACCATGTCGTGCAGGACAAAGAAGGCGCTTGGTGGTTCGATACGGAGCAGGGCAAGACCAATGAGCCACTGTATACCCCTTTGCTCAAACCCGCTGTGGAGATCATGGATAAATATGACAATGAGGAAAGAAAGGTCACGGGCAACATCCTGCCCAAGATCAGCAATGTCAAGGTGAACCTTTACCTCAAGACCATTGCCGATATCACAGGCATCCACAAGCACATCACCCACCACGTGGCACGGCACACTTTTGCCACCACCATCACCCTGAGCAATGATGTACCTCTGGAAGTGGTCAGCAAGCTCCTGGGGCATACCGAGATCAAGACCACACAGATCTATGCGAAGATCACGACCAAGTACCTAGGAGAGCATGCCAGGAGGTTGGAGGGGAAGTTGTGAGGCTCTTGGCAGAAAGCAGCGTTTTGTGAGGCTTTCAACGTCTCAGATTCCCACTAAATTGCCTGTGAAAGATATAAGTGTTCCTGAAATCCAATGAAGGTTTCACGGATGCTTTTGATTTCTCCAAGTTCACGCTTCGCATCCGCTATCGCTTTGTACTTCAGTTCTAGTAAGTCAGGTAGCTTCGCGTCGTCCAGTTCATCTACGCCTTCTTTTACATATTGTTCCAATACAAAATTCAAGAATTCTTGCTGCTTGGCATTGTAGTCGCCCAATTGGATTTTTGCTTTTTCGGCCCGCTCTAATCGAGGTACTAAATCCTTATGATAAGCCACATAGCTCAACACATCATACAAGTCACTGTCTTCTCCATGAACCAGTTTTCTAAGGTCTTCTAATTGTGCATTAGTGTAGCCTTTTTCTTCTAGCTCAGTAAGCAGTTTTTTACGAGTACTTGGTAAGCTCCATAGTGGAGTGTATACATTTGACTGGACAGTAAGAAAAGCTCAATAGGGTTAACTTACAGAAAGAATGAAGAAAACAAG
>CANLOE010000138.1 GCA_947492745.1 uncultured Cyclobacteriaceae bacterium
TCGAAGTGTACTTTCTTTCCCATCTTGGAAATTAATCAATATATACGACATTAAAAATATTAATCTGTATAAGATTCGTGAATCATTTTGCTCTAATCCAAATCGCTTGATAGCAGCGCTATCATAAGGATTGTCAACGCAGAGTGAAGCAAAATGAACAGGAAGATAGGCGATATTTAAAAGCTAAGTTTGTATAACACTTTCTTCACCATAGATGGTCAACACCATGATCGGTCTCTGAAAAACAAAATGCCCCACAAGAGGTATCTTGCGGGGCATTTGGAAGTTTTATTGAAGTGATTTACAGAACAGGCTCGAATACTGCTCTACTCTATTATTTTTTCATAAATCGAATACTGCGCTGATCGGCAGTCTTAATGATATAGATGCCCGATTTTAGCGTTTTGGTATCCAATTGATCTCCGATACCGTACATAACGGGTTTTCCGATACTGTTCAGTATCTCATAAGACTGGGTCGGATCGATACCTCTCAGGTGAAGCGTACTCTGCACGGGGTTAGGGTAAGCTTCCAAGCGTAGCGCTCCTCGGACTACCTCATCATCCAATGAACCAGTACCACGATTGGCTACAGTATACTGGTTCTCCCACCTTCCTGCAGCCTTGGTGCTGTTATCCTCATATACCCTAACATTACCAAAGACAGCCACACCCGCAGCGTTGGCATCATCATCATTGGCAAATACCAGTCGGTCGAAATCACCCGTGTAGAACTGGCCTACGGGAATTTTATAGCTTGTCACCCCTTCATTATAGTTATCATAGGTGGTAATACCCCAGTCCTGTGTACCGTGTAGTTTAAAGATACGATCAGCACCGGCAACCTCATCGTCATCAAATCCAATACCCATTATTTCTCCTTCGGTCTTGCTAACAAAGTCGAACTCCAATACGGTATTCGGAGTCACTTTATAATCCATAGGAATAGATTTCCATGTGTTGTCCATGAGGCTCAGTGAGGCACCTGCATCAATCACCGTAGCGGTACCCACATCATTAGTACTATAAGACCCCAGTTCATAGTTGCTAAAATCAATACTGAGTGCCGATCGGAGTTCGTACACCTTCACATTACTGAAGACCGAAGAACCTCCACCATTAGCATCATCATCACAGGCAAATACCATACGGTTGAAAGCTCCCGTATAGAAATCACCAACTTCAATCCGGTAGGACCTGGTCCCTCCATTGTAATTATCAAAATCGGTAATACCCCATGCCTGCGAGCCGTACACTTTGAAGATACGGTCGGAACTGGCATTGGCATCGGTATCGAACCCGACACCATGGATTTCACCCTCCGAAGAGCTACTGAAATCAAATTCGATGACCGTATTTCGAGTAACGGTATAGTTGAGGTTAATGGACTTCCAACCGTTATTAGCTACGGTGAGGGTATCTCCCCCATTAGAGATGATTCCCTGTCCTCTATCACTGGAGCTATAAGAACTCAGTGTATAATCATTGAAATCGATACAACCGGTACAGGTAGCGCCACCGCCGGGAGCTATCGTGACACTGCCCAGTGACTGCGAACAGCTATTGTCTCCCCATCTCACCGCAAGACTATAGGTAGCAGGTGCTACATTACGAACGGTGTACGAACCGCTATTGTCCGCTGTATTAAAAGGGTAGCTACGCCCATCGTCGATACTGAACTCTATACTGCTGCGACCGGCCACATCGGGGAAGGTGAAGGTAATCGATCCATCACGGGCGCCGGCGCTGGTCTCATCGGTTTTGGAAACGGTCGCTGTGGGATTGGGCGTACCATTACAGGGCCCTGTACCTCCTCCATCATTGTCCACACCACCATCGGGCATCAGACTACCGATATCGGCAATGATATTGTCGTTTCGGTTGCCTCCATTGTTACAACCACCCGTATTGTGCAGCGCCACTACCAAGTTATCAGCAAAGGACAGCACAGGCGATCCTGAGCTGCCCCCTTCGGTATCCGACTGGTAAGTGACCCTATTTCCATCACCTACAACAGTAGCGAATCCGCTTCTGGAGCGGTCATCCTTTACGGCTATCTGCTTTCTTCTCCCTCCGGGATGCTGAGGTATATAAATACGCTCACCCGCCGCTACTCTTCTGGAACGAAGGCTCAAAAAACCATATTCAGCGGTAGGGTTGACAGGTAATTTTACCAAAGTATAATCTAAACGGCTGTTGGTTTTTATCAGAGTGGAAGTAGTCGCCACCACATCTGTGCGTGTACTTACCCTTCCATTACAATCTTCATATTCATAGTTGAACTGAAACTCAACGCTGGAGGCAGCCCTTGCGCTACCAATACAATGATTGTTGGTCATTATATGCCCTTCATTACCTATCAACCAGCCCGTACACAAATTAGAACCTCCTATGACCAAACGGCATACGGCCCTCGCCTTATCGTACATCTCCGTCCCCTCATAACAGGCAATCTGTTCTTTATCATCTACTCCACAGATGGAGAACTGAATGACATCGTCCTTCCCATAGCCATAAGCGACCTTATCGACAGAGAACCCATAGTTCTTCGAAGGGCCATTGCTATATAAACGAACGGTAACCCGCTCGTCAAAAATAGATTGTGACCAGAACGATTTCTGTGCTAATGCCTCTGAGTCTCCGGCACGATGTCCCTTTCCTACATAATTGATAAACTCTTTGCTGTTTGTACCTGCAATCTGTAGGAAATCACCCGGTGCCAAATCAAAATCATTGAAATGAATCTTGATATAACCCGAACCTTCAGAGTAAAACTCCTTTTCAAAGACAATGCCTGGGGCAGAGGTGCTGTAGGGGTGTGCTGTTTCCAGTTCTACATTTTCTTCTTTGCCGATTTTTATGGGAGCTTGTCCATAAGTCATCAGTACTGTACCACAAAGAAATAAAATACAGGAGAGTAATGTTTTTTTCATCATTTTTCTTTTGATTTTGGGTCAACCTCAAATGCCCACTAAAGGAATTTACCGAACAATCTCAATTCGAAAATATCTCACTTCCGATTATACTACGGAAAAAATATCTCAAATATCAAGCACAGTATTTTGGCTACGCAAGCTTTGTTGTAGAATAAGTCCAATCTTTGAGCTGATTTAACCTTATCATGCATCAGAAGTACTCATTTTGGTGCTGTCACTTCTAACCTATACGGTAGGACGGCCCTTTTGGTGAAAATACTCCAGAACCATTTTCATAATGCCAAGATCTCTTTTGCCAAGAACAAATGACCTACAAGATCAATGCACTTAGAGACTGTTTTAAACTGTACCTTTTTCTTTCTTATATACTTCTTTTGGTGCCTGATTTCGTTGAAGTTTCCGCTAGCTAGCGCGACAGGCTATCTTTGTCAATGGCTCACGCGGCATTATTTTAACGCTCGGTCCTATCCAAAATAAGTGATAACAAATTTTAAATATAATTTCAAAACAGTCTCTTATTCTACACTCGAATCAGTACTACTAGAGCCAATCGGACATTTGAAGTCTAATGGTGGATAATTAATAAAAATCAAATAGTCCACAGAAGACAACATAACCAAATCTGAGAAGTCGAACTGTAGAATTCAGGGGTCGAATGACACCCAAAACAATAACATATTTGCAAAATCAACGTTATCCCAAAACAAAAGAGCCTAATTTATTTTCATTACAGGATAAAAAATGCCATTCTCAGGAAAAATAGAATCATGACGGGGTTCGATGGCCCCGAAGGGCATTCTTTATAGTAGGACAATGATGATGTGAGCCTCAATATAAGTCCGGCAAAGACCAACTACATCAACCGAACATCTTTACAGCGTTCTTTTGTAGGTCTCATCCTATATCTATGTAGTGGGTGAAAAGACTGTTTTGACCTGTACCTTTTCATTTCCATGTGAGCATGAATTATCCTTCTATATCCCTATCGGGCAGTTCCAGTATATCGGACGCTGCCAGGGCATTTCCGGCGATGCCCTTAATGGAGCCGAACAGGGCCGAGATATTTTCCTGTACGGACCAGATATGTTTCTCTCTTGTGGCCCAAATACGGTGCATTGCTTTTTTCTCACTGTTCAGTTGTAATATCATATTATCATAGTTCTCTACGATACGTTTGATGTTCTGAACGAACTCGGCACTGGTGAGGTAATTATAGAGCAGCTCCATTTTGTCCCCCTTGTTATCCTGAGCGACCATGGTCGCTTGGGTACGGATAAGCATTTCGCGAAGAACAAAAGAGAGGCTCTTGGCTTCATGAAATCCACAGACCCAGACACCGTTTTTCTCTCCGAAGCGCTCCATATCCGTAGGCATGGTCTCTGTGACGATAACCGCGATATCCGCTTTGCAGACAATCTGGTCCTGCTTTAATTTCTCTATCCAGTCTCCACCGAAGTTTTTGGTCCTTTTACTTTCATACACTATCTTCCCACAAGATATTTGTGCCGAATTGAGAACGGTCTGGATGACATCCGCGCCACGAACCCCCTTGGGTACCTCTTCTATCGTATCAAAGGGATAAGCCCTGGACAATAGGTCTTCCAGTGCCAACTCCTGTACTTCGCCCTGTAGCTGCATGGAACCCTGCTCGGCTTTGCGTTTCATCTCTTCGGCCAGCTTTTTGTTGTCCTCTATCTGTTTGAGCAGTTTTATCTTCTCCAGTTCGAAGTTCTCCCGCTCTTTCAGGCGAGCCTTTTCCTCAATTTCACTTTGCCGGCTCAGCACTTCTTTTTCGGCCTGTAGCTTGATTTCTTCCTGTTGTTCCTTAAGAGCCGCTTCCTTACGCATAAGCAGTACCTCCCGCTCTTTCATCTCCTTGTTCTCTGACTTACGGCGTTCATTTTCTTCTTGGAGGGCTTTCAGTTCCTGTTCGAAAGATTCCGTGGTGGTCTTCTGTATCCTGAGCCGCTCCTCTTTCAACTTTTCGCCCAGTTTTTCGTTCAGTTTTTCTTTGAACAGCTCATTCTCCCTAGCTTTGACAGCTTTGAAACGCTCCCTTTCTTCCTCTAACTTCTGCCGTTCGTGATTGAAGTGCTCTGCCTGTTCAGCGACTTTCTTCTCGTATTCCTTCTGGAAGCGGGCCTTCAGCTCTCCCGACAGGGCAGCCTCTACATCAAAATGATTACCACAATTCGGGCAGGTTATCTTATCGGTCATCCGTTGTTTTCCCTCTCTTTATGTCCATGAAAATTTCCATGGTAAATATAATCAATTCTGCTCAAGATGTGATTTTTCATGATCTTGTTACGCCATGAAGTGTTTATTGATAAAACCGAACAGTACATCCAATACAAACTTAGCTTTCAAATATCGCCTATCTTCCTGTTCATTTTGCTTCACCCCGCGTTGACGATCCTCGGGATAGTGTTGCTATCCCTGCGGTTCTCACCTTGATTGAAAAAAAATGACCCGAGGAATCTTATACGGCAGTTGAAACCCAATTTTGTATAATAGGACTTCAGATCAGCACGTATACCCGGAAAAGCAGCAATAAAAAAAATCGTATCTCCGTTTTGACAAAACCATCATGGAATACTACGATCATTATTGGGTTGTACAGTCGAGAATATGAGAACAAAGTTGGACACTGTTTTGGACTGTTGCTTTTGCTCCCTTCCAATAGCGCCCGGTAATAAGTGTTCATTGTTAGCTATCCAAGGAAACTTCTTGATGCATGCCATAGGCCAAAGTGGTGTATCGGTTATCATTGAATTCGAAGCGGTCAATGACCGTCCAGCCCAGTTTATGGATGTGCGCCCTCATCGACCTAGGGTTGGCCTCATTGATAAAGGTCAGGGCCAATGGGTACCGTGATAATAATTCGAGCCGTAGAAGTGCGAAGAGCTCGTTGATAATACCTTGTCCTCGGTAGTCCCGATGGATGCAAACAGGACCATACTGGAAACTGTTCTGTAGTGTAATGGGCTGCCCGTTGAAACTTAGGGAAGGAAAGCGACTGCACATGTATCGAAATATTTCCCACTGGTGGAAGAACTGCCAACTACCTCCAAAGAGATAGGCAATGATACGGCCTTTGTCCTCGGCTATAAAAAGCCCATTGTTTTTGAGAATACCGCTCACCTGTTCGACAGTGAAACCTGTGGTAACAAAGCCTTCCTTTTTCTCTTGTACATCCATATTGACCGATAGGTACAGGTGCTGTAGCTGGAGTATCCCTTCTACATCCTGAAGTCTTGCTTTTCTGAATTTCATGTTTTTTTTAGCTATCAATTGGATATGAAGCATCCATGATTTTAACCCGGATCATGTACTGGAACTTCATAACGAGGGTTTAAATACAAACTTAGCTTTTAAATCTCAATACATCAGGGGGTTTTGTGGGATTTAGCAGGGCACCGCTATGGTGAATCAAAAAACGTAATACAACGACAGGTTTACAGCTATTTAGATTCGCAGTAGATTTTCCAATGCATGATCCGGGATTAAGCCTCCTCACCTAAACCGCTGGTTTTATTGTACTTCATGCTCTCATTACGAAATCCTATTGATCATTTTGGGTTTAAGGTCTACATTACTTATTTTGATAGGCCAGGTCTTCTCTCGCTCCTTTTCATAAAATATACATGATGTCCGTTTGAGCATGATGCTATTTTGAACACGATCAGTTTACTTGGCCTTTTCAGGGAGAACCAAAGGAAAGTCATTGCCTATAGAGAAAGTATAGGGATACTGTGGCTCTCCTTTGTGCCGGTCGCTGAGCTCGGGCACCTCATTGTCCAGAAAAGATTTGAGTTCGAAGATCGTTACGCGCCCATCGCCAGGGTTTCCATCGGCCTGTCCCTCCAGTGCTCGGAGCAGGGCATAAGTAAACACCCCATGCCCCAGCACTTTGAACTCTGTAGCAAATTGTTGACTTCCTGCGCTGGCCATGACATGCACTCCCGCGCTCCTGCTGAGTTGTGCAATGGCTTTTTCTTCTACACCTCCACGCTGCGCCAGTAGCTGGACAGAGCCGCCCGACTGACAGGCATCGATCATGACCACTTGTTTGAGGGCTTTGATATTCTTAAAGGTTTCCAACATATCCAAGGTATGCAAGGCCTCTTTTTTCAGGGCTTTCTCTTCGTAGAGGCGTGTCACTTCATGTGGGATAAAGTAAAACTCCTGCCCTGTCATACTACCGTGCCCGGCATAGTAGAATAAAAACAGGTCCTCAGGGTCTGCACTCAGGGCTATACGGTCCAGTGCTTCGAATATCCCTTTCTTGGAAGCTTTCTCATTGTAGAGTTCGGTGACTTTGATTTCCTCGAAGAGTGCCTTAGCCTTGTTCTTGAACAGTTTGGTAAAAGCCTGTGCATCGGATTTGGCATAATTGAGGTTAAGACGACTGTTCTGATATTTGTTGATGCCGATAGCCAATACGTAGGCCTTACCTTTTCGGGGAACACCTGGAACAGGAAAAGACAGGTGCATGGCGCGTGATTCTATCCTACCCTTACTATAAGCGGAAATACTGAAATCGTTCCTTCCCGAAACCAAGTCTGCCTTGAACGAACGGATAAGGGTATTGCCTTTCTTCACTTTTCTGTCGAGTCCTTTTTGCTCAATAGGTAGCCGCTTGCCATTATGCAGCACCTTTATTTCGTCTATCCCCCCACCTTGGTCCCTGAACCTGACCAAGAAATCGAGCGTTCCTTCTTTCTTTCTATCTCCTACTTTTGGAGAAAGTATCTCAATAGTCGGTGGAGGAAACTCGGCCAATTTATCCTGTAGGCTCCTATCTCCTTTCAGCATCGTTTTTCCCGCCAGCAGATCGAGCATAAGGTCAGGGTGATAGAAGTCTTCAAAGAACTGATCGATACTATAGGTGTCCAGCCCCTGTATGAAAAAGATGTATTTTCTGGCCTCTGGAGTGGCATCGAAAAAGCCATCGGGCGTAAATGCCAGCCAGTCGTCTTCCCCGATGGTGTAATAGGTCATGATTTCTCGATAGTCCTGTAGGTTCCAGGTCTTGATTTCGCCATCGACACTTGCTGATAAAAGGTAGCGGCCATCGGGCGTAAAAGCCAGCGTGGTAACAGCGCTTTTGTGTCCGCTCAAGGTCGCCAACAGGCCTTGACTTCCTGTATCCCATAACTTTATGGTCCTGTCCGCACTTCCACTGGCCATCAGGGCCGCATCAGGACTATATACAACGGCATAGCTACGGTCACGGTGTCCCAGAGTCTTGCCTTCAGCAGTATCGGTATCGGCAGCGGCCAGTTTGAAATCCATCAGGCCATCGCGCAGGTCCCACTGGCGAATACTTCCGTCCCAACCTGCCGATAAGAACGTCTGTCCATCAGGATGAAGAGCCAGACTGTGCACCTTGTCTACATGCCCCTGATAGGTCTTGGCTACGGTCCGGGTATCCAGTTCGTACAATTGCAGTTTATCATCGAGAGTCGATACCAAAAAGTAAAGGTCGTCCAGCACAAAATCCAATGCATAAGGTGAGGCCTTGGGCAGGTCGAAGTATTTGAGCTGTTTTCCCGAGGCGATATCCCATAGACGAGCGGTGCCGTCCCAGCTGCCCGAGAGAAAGCGCTTTCCCTTGGTATCGAATTTCACATCGAAGACCATGCCCCCATGTCCTCGGAATGTCCTGACCGCCTTACCGGAGGCCACATCCCAGAGGATGACCTGCCGGTCGGCACTACCGGTCAGGAGCCATTTGCCATCGGGGCTGAAGTCGTAGCAGATGACTGCTTTTTTATGGCCAATAAATTCACGAACCACTCTGCCCGTGGACAGGGTTATCATTCTGGCTTTCTTACCTATCTTACCGACCAGTAAGTAACGGCCATCGGGACTGAGGGTGAACTTGCTCTTTAACTTGAAGTATTCTGCCAGAAAGTGGTCCCAATAGGAATTGACATCGTACTCATAGCCATTATCGGCCTCATTCTGTACCAAGCCCTGCAAGAAGCCCGTTTTTTTTCCCGTATCAGTGGCGTAGAGCTGTACTGTACCCTCATCAGTACCGACAGCTATCTGCTCCCCATCCGGTGAGAAGGTGGCTTTGGTCCAGGTAATGGAATCTGAGGATATCGTTTTCAATACCTTGCCCGAGCTTTCTCCATAAAGTTTGATATGCCTATCGTCTCCGGTCAGCAAAAGGCCTTTGTTCTTGCTCCTGTCCAGAAACCAGTACTCCCTATCCTCTCCCGGCGCTTCATAGGTTTTAGCTATCTTTTGTGTCGCTATGTCCCATAGGTAGAAACCTTTGTCATGAGCTGCGGTGTAAAGCTTATCGGACCGCTCTCCGAACAGCACCTGAGTAGGGCATCCTCCACAACTGCCCCGGTCTTCTACACGGTAGCTTCCTATCTTCTTAAGGCTATCGAGTGCCCACACTTCCGCCGTGTAGTTGTCCTGACCCGCTGCAAAATAGCGGCCATCTCCGGAAAAAGATACACTTACGCCCTCTCCAGTACCACGAGCGGAGGCTACTTTGAAGGCCTGTAAAAGCGCGAGGGAGTCCATGGACCACAGATAAGCTTGGCTATCATAACCGGCACTCAGCAGGTACTTTCCATCAGGGCTAAATGCCAGGGCCGTTATTTTGGAGCGGTGTCCTTCCAGTTCTTTCACCAAAGTTCCCGAGGCAATATCCCATATCAGTAATCGTTTGTCATCGCCACCTGTGGCGATGTAGTGACCATCGGGACTGAAACTCAGATCACGCACAGTGTATCGGTGGGCACCGAGTACCTTTACTTCCCTACCTGTAGCCACTTCCCATAGGCGTACCGACTTATCGCGGCTACCCGAGGCGATGTATTTTCCATTCGGCGAGTAACGAATACTTTTGACGGGGCCATTGTGACCACTCTGTATGGTGGTCTGTAGGAGTGGCTCTTTGGTCTGTGCAAAAGTAGAAATACTAAGACCGAAGCATAACCATAAAGTGAATAAAATGGACCTGATCATGATTTTTATTTTGAAGATAAAGATTATTTCCCAATACTTGAGGGCTGTTTTGAGCTATGTATCGTTTATTTTTTCTTATATGCTCCTTCTAGTGCATCATTTCATGTGTATGGGATTCGGTTTTTTACGGCCATATAGATTAACCACAAAATCATTCGCCCCTTAAACCCAAAATGACCAATAGAGAACCTATTCGTCATTGTAGATTTTATCTCTAAGTTCTTGTTTCCTGACCCTATCGTGCTGTTCAACAATACAGATCACCTTCTCTAAGAATGAGCTGTTCTTTAGGTCTATGACAAGGCAGATGAGTTTTTTGGCTGTATTTGTTGAACTCCGTTTGGTACTGTGCACCGGTCATACCATGTTTAGCAACATATGCCGGTCCTGGATGACTTGTCCCATATGGCGGAGTATACTGATGTGCCCACGGCATAACCCTCTACTTGAATCAGCCTAAATCCCTTCCTTGCTAAGTGTTGAAATAGTATTGGTACGTTGAGGAACTCATACCGTGCCTTGCTATACGACTTGCATTCTGCATTACTCTCGCATTTTGGGTATTCAGGCCTGTTGCCTCCCTGATAAAGATATCTTCTTTTTCACAAAAAAAAGAAGTGTTGTACAATACCATTGTTACAATGATAGATTGCCAAGAGTTTATTTTCATACTTGATTTGTTTTAGGTCATTTTTCATAAAACCCAAACAGCATATACCCCACAGTCATCAAAATTATCAATTAACCTATTTTAAATATTATTAAATTAATAATATCGTGAATTAAACAAATTAACTATCCATACTTTACAATCAATTAACATTAATTTATGAGCAATGGACATCGATAATGTTCAACCCGGATCATGCATTGAAAAATCTACTGCGGATCTAAATAGCTGCAAACCGGTCGTTGCACTACGTTTTTTGAATTCACCATAGCGGTGCTACGCTAAATCCAATAAAACTCCCTGATTTATTGACATTTAAACCCTCGTTACGAAGTTCCAACGCATGATAGGGGTTCAAAGTCCACCTAGGAAGCGGGTCCGGCTTCATTGATTACTGCCATTGAGTTAAGTTTTTATTGGCGTTTTCTGTAGAATCTTGGGAATCGAGTCCGGCCGGAATTCTTGTCAATGACTTTACTATTCCAAGCTTAGATTAATCAACATCGGTCACTGATAGCTATTTCGACATTACTTCTTAACAGTACGGTGAGCCGCCTTGCCCAAACACTTGATTTTGTTGCGTTTTATGCCTCCCTATAAAAAATACATGCGAATCATGAAAATGGATGCAAAGACAGGCCCTATTTTGGTTCCTTTTTAAAGTATGTTCATGATATCCCTTCTTCAGGTTCGAGACGCTTTGACTCCTCAGTGTTGGTCAGTGCCACCATCAATAGTAGGCAATACCCTACGTGAGCAACCATACACCGAATATTGTGGTCACAAAATATATTGCTATCGTTTTTGCCCCTTCATAATCTTTGGCTATTCGCTGACCGAAAATCAACATCAGCAGTGCTACCGCAGAAACTATTGCACCATACAGGCCCAAGGTTTTTGTACCGGTAAAGGCCAGCTGTAAGGTACCTGCCAAGCTTAGACTTCCTGCCAATAGCTCTACAATCATGATTTTGAATACTGCCATAGGAACAAAGTTTTTTAAAAAGGTATTTTTAAAATGCTCTTTGAGCCAAGAGACATTCCCTTTCCAGTCCATTGCCTTATCGATACCACTTTGGAGAAAAACTATGGATAGAAACACAAGAATGAGCAAGGGTGCACTATTGTTCAGAATATGTTGCATGGTCAGAATAGGTTGATTCCACTATTGATAGATATTTCAGATTGAGCACTAGACAGTCCATCGTTAAATAGGAAATAAAGATAAGCATCTGTACTATACCTGAAAATTCTTTTGTCCAGAGATTGTTTCGAAAATTACATTTAATACAAATTTGGGTTTCAAATGTCGTATAAGATTCCGCGGGTCATTTTGTTTCAATCAAGGCGGGAACCGCATGGATAGCAGCGCTATCCCGAGGATTGTCAACGCAGAGTGAAGCAAAATGAACAGGAAGATAGGCGATATTTAAAAGCTAAGTTTGTATAATACAAATTTGGGTTTCACATGTCGTATAAGATTTCGCGGGTCATTTTAGTTTCGATCAAGGCAAGAACCGCAGGGATAGCAACACTATCCCGAGGATTGTCAACGCAGAGTGGAGCATAATGAACCGGAAGATAGACGATATTTGAAAGCTAAGTTTGTATAAGTTTGTAGACTTATATACATAGATATACCAACTATTTTAACAATTTGTCGATATCATCCATTGGACTTATACGCTTAGCTATAGGATTATCCATGTTGCTTCATTTTGACCCTATCCATATACATTCTTGCTGAAAAACATCTTTTCATTGCCAAAAGGGTAGAGGACATCTTTGCATCTACCCTTTGGTCCGTTTCGCCTCAAGCCGGCCGGGCGCGTACTCCTGCGCGGCAGACCGGCCCCTGCGCTGAAAGGGTTCCCCGAGCCCTTTCCTTACGCTCGGTCCTATCCAAAATAAGTGATAACAAATTTTAAATATAATTTTAAAACAGTCTCTAAGTATATAAGTCTAAATTTTGTTTTAGCTTATTTTGAAGGGTAAACAAGACAAAACCAACAAAAATAACGGCATCCTTTACAGAAAACCCCATAAAACTGTACAAGAAAAGAAAAACATAAAAAAAAGAAAGTAAAAGGCACACAGTTTAAGGAGGCTGCTTACATCGGACAATCTCATGCTAATCGTTCAACCCGAATCATGATTCGGGTTGAACGGATATCCTCACCTATTGACCTGTACTATTACAAGCATTCTTTCATAACAAAAGATAAAACAATAATTCCGGTTCGAATCAAATAGTAGTCAGCCCGGAATGTCCGCTTCCTATGGTATTATCGAAATGATAACTCGATAGGTTCTTTGATATTTCTGTTCCCGTAGCGGAGTTCCAATAAGCCTGTGTAATAGAACGGTACCGGAATTGAACAATACATATAAGCAATAAGAGGACACTATATCTAAGTAGTAGCTACGTAGTTAAATGAATTTACAATATAAAACATTATAATACATTAAAAATCAGTCAATTAAATCAAATCATATCAAGCAACACATAACCTATTAACAGCAAAATATCTCCCGCTATCCTCAGACATAAAGTCTAGGCTCAGTACAAGGAATGCCCTAGTTTAGTGGTCAATATTTCAAGAGCTTTCATGCCTCTTGCAGAATTTCCTTTAGGGTTGAGCCTAGGGCTCCACACGGCAACACTGAACTGGTTGGGAAGTATGGCCACTATTCCCCCTCCCACTCCACTCTTACCCGGCAAGCCTATCTCAAAGGCAAACTCACCAGCTTCGTCATAACAACCACAAGTCTGCATCAGGGCATTGACACGCTTGGTGGCACTTTTGCTCAGTATCCGTTTTTGGGAATGTATGGAGTACCCTTGATTGGCCAGAGCCAAGAAAGAAGCGGCCAGTTCCGCACAGCTCAGTTCTATGGCACACTGGTGTGAATAGACTTCTATCAATCGTTCTATATCATTGTTGATATTACCAAAAGATTTCATGAAATAGGCCAGGGCTTTGTTTCGATCGCTATGCTTGATTTCGGAGTTGGCCACATCAAGATTGATATTGATGGGCCTATTATCTAAGGTGTTGCTTATAAAATCCAACAAGAAAGTAATAGGGTCACCAAAGTGAGATACTAACATATCCGTGACCACCAATGCACCTGCATTGATAAAGGGGTTCCTCGGAATCCCTTTTTCCGTCTCCAGTTGTACCAGTGAATTAAAAGAATTGCCGGAAGGTTCCACATCCATACGCTTCCAGATATCATTACCAAACAGCTCATAGGCCATGGCCAGTGTGAACACTTTAGAGATACTCTGTATCGATATTTTATGTTCATAATCGCCCACTCCGAACTCCTCCCCCGAAGCGGTCATCAAAGCCATACCAAAATGATTCGGGCCTACACAGGCCAGTTCGGGGATATAATCTGCGACCTTACCTTCATTGGCATCCTGTCGTACTTCTTCATATACCTCCTCCAACAGAGACCGATAATCTACTTTCATAATTTTCACTGTTATCTATTCGTTTTTTAACTATTTTATTCTCAGCTCATTCTTAGAGACCGTTTTGAAGTGTGTATCTTTTCATGTATATACTGTACAAATGTAGCTCTTAAAACTCGGACCATGCATTACCCTCTTGTTTCTTTAAACCTGTGAAATAGACGTATTTTTTGAATTACCATAGCGGTGCTATGCCAAATCCAATAAAACTCCCTGATCTATGGATATGTAAACCCTCGTTACGAAGTTCCAACGCATGATAGGGGTTAAAATAGGCTCAACAGCGAACTAATGCGCAATTCGAGTATATTTCGCATACTGCCCTGCTTATCTCGCCCCACTAATGCGCTGTCATTCCATATGATGGTGCTGCCACACCCTGTAGCATCATTGGTAAATTTCTGAAATAATCCGAATACGATTTCTAGGAATAAGGAAACCGACAAACCGACTTATGTTCAAGAAGAAGTAGCAGTAATACAGATTTACATTTTTAATGTCGCATTGAAACATTTCATATAATGGTGGTTTGATGTGATTTCCATTATGG